>DASQLU010000044.1:0-104288 GCA_035645855.1 Pyrinomonadaceae bacterium | reverse complement strand
GTGCCCTTGCCCGACACGTCGCCGAGCGCGATGACCATGCGCCCGTCGGGTCGTTCGATGAAATCGTAATAGTCGCCGCCGATCTCGTAGCAGGGGAAACTGATGCCCTGCATCTCGTAACCGGCGACGTTCGGCGCGCCGCTCGGCTGGAAGCGTTGTTGAATCTCGCGCGCGAGATTGAGTTCGCGCTCGAAGCGTTCGCGCTCCAGGTCCTCTTCCATCAGGCGCGCATTCTCGACGCGAATGGCCGCCACCGAGGCAAGCGTCGTCAGCACCGTCAGGTGATCCTGTGAGAATTTGGCTTCGGCGAGGGGCGAGTCCGCGTAGATCATGCCGAAGATGCGCTCGCCGACGCCGAGCGGCACGGCGAGCACTGAGCGGATGCCCTGAATCGTCATCGTCGAAGACATGAAGCGCGGGTCGTGCTGCGCGTCGGAGGTGAGCACGGAGCGGCCTTGCCCGACGACCTCTTCGATGATCGAGCGGCTGACCCTCACTTCGCCCGTCTCCTCCTTGCTGTTGCGCAATTGGGCGACGCGGATTTTGAGTTCCTTGTCGGCGTCGCGCAGCATGATCAGGCAACGCTCGGCGGGCACGGCCTCGAAGACGAGCGCGACCACCTGCCTGAGCGTCTCATCGAGCGTGGCGGGCGCGAGCAGCGTGACCGAGACCTTGCTGATGAGCGCGAGCAGGTCGCTCTGCTGGACGGAGTTTGAGGCGGTGGCTCGCGTCGAATTGATGATCGTGCCGACGGCGGCCGGGCGCGGCTGCTCGGCCGAGCCTTGCGTGCGCGCGTCTTCGATGGCTTCGAGCAGGCCGGAGGTCGAGCGCTGGCCGGAGTTGAGCGCGATGGTGGCTTCGGGGAGCGAGGCGGAGGCCGGGCCGGAGATCATGGTCGCGCCCGCGCCCGCGTCTTTGTCGCGGAAGACGATCTCGGTCTCGCCGATCTGGATGCGCCCGCCCGGCGTGAGCGTGAGGGCGGCTTCCACGCGGTCGCCGTTGTAGAGCGTGCCGTTGGCCGATCCCAGGTCTTGCAGGACATAGGCGTCGCCCTCGCGCCGCACTTCGGCGTGGACGCGCGAGGCGAACGGGTCTGGGATGCACACGTCGTTGCGCGCCGAGCGGCCGATGGTGATGCGCAGGCGGCCGAGCGGAAACGTATCGGGCGCGCGATCCGGATAATTAACGATAAGGTCGGGCATGATTTTTAACGATGAACGCGAAACGATGAACGATGAATGCGGAATGATAAACGATCAGGACGAGTTTGTCTTTTAGTTCATCGTTCCGCGCTCATCGTTCATCGTTTCTTCTCCGGTCTAGTTCCCGGCCGAGTTGTTCTTCGTAGGTGACGGATTGGTCGCGGAATTTGCCACGGCGCGCGCGCCCGAAATGGACGAGCGCGGCGACGAGTTCGGCGCGTTTGAGCGTGCGCGGGTCGCGCCCCTCGGCGATGCTCAGGCCGAGATAATAGCTGGCGTCCGAATTGCCGCGCCCGGCCGCGGCGCGAAACTCCGCGATGGCCGCCGCGCGGTTCGTCGTCCACAATGCGACGCCGCGCCCGTACTGATCCGAAGGCGAACCGGAAGGCTCTCTCAAGGGCGTGGCCGTGGCTCGCGGCGTGGGAGTCGGGGCGGACGCCTCCGGCAGACGGCTCGCCGCTTCATCGCGCGGCGTGGTCGCAGCGGCGATTCCCTCCGCGCGCTGCGCGGCGGCGGTCTCCGCGTCCCTCTCGGCCGCGTCTTCGTCGGCGGGCGCGGGCGTGGGTTGACCGAGTTGACGACGGCTCGCGGCGGCGACCACCGTGTCCGTGGACGTTTCGGCGAGGCGTCGATAAATGGCGCGCGCCTCGTTCGCGCGACCGGCGAGGCGCAGCGTGTCCGCATAGGCCAACTGTACCGTGTCGCGCGCGAGCGCGGCGGGCGACGCTTCGCCGAGACCGCGATAGGATTCCAGCGCGTCGCGATACAGTCCCTCGGCGAACTGCGCCGAGGCGAGACTGCGCCAGGCCTCCGCGTCCGTGGGCGCAAGACGCGTGACGGCGCGCAACTCCTCGATGGCCTCGCGCCGCGAATTGTCCGCGAGCAGCAGGCGCGCGAGCCTGCGATGCGGCTCGGCGTTGGCCGGGTCGAGCATGGCCGCCTCGCGCAGGCGCAACACGGCCTCGGCCGCGTTGCCCGCGGCGACGAGCGCGTCGGCCTCCTTCAACTTCGCGTCCAACAGTTGCTTCGGATCGTTCGAGACGGGCGCGACCTCGCCGCCGGCGGCGACCGTGGGCGGCGGCGCGGCTCCCGAATCGCGCCGCGCGCCAAACCACAGTGCGGCGACCACGCACCCGATGACGACGACGGACAAAACCGCCAGCCCCATTCCCAGCCACACGCGAAGGGCGCGCGCCTCGTTGGGCTGCGCGGGGAAACGCGGGGCGACCTGCGGCGACGACGGCGGCGACGTTTGCAGCGCGCCGCTGGGCGAAGGAGTAACCTGTTGCGGCGCGCCGTTGAAGTGCGGTTTGTTGCCCGCGTGCGCCGTGGCGGCGGTACGGGGAGAAGCGGCTGCGACTGCGGCGTCCGCCGGTAAGTTACGCGAGGTGAGCGGCCGCACGGGGATCGTGATCTGTGTCTGTTCGGGGTCGTAATCGGCGTGTGCGGAGCTTCTGGCGGGCGCGGAGTTGTTGATGGGGGTTGAATCTCGCTGCGTGCCACGCCTCCAGAGGTCGTACATCTCTTCGTGCGTCACTTCGGAAGTGTGCGGGGCGGCGGATTGCGGCGCGTGGTCGGAGACGATTTCGTCCGTCCGGTGGCCGCCGGAGAGCGGGACGGTAGTGGCGATGGGCGAGACGTGCCCGCCCGCATCATTCGGCGCGGCGAGGCGTTGGAGCGGCGCGCCGCAATGGCGGCAGTAGCGTGCGTCGGGCGGAGCCAGAACATCGCAACTGGGACAGGTCTTCGTCATCCGTCTCCTCTTAAAACAAGGGAGTTGAATTTTAACGCATCCGGGGACGCGGGGAGTCGCCGCCGAGTTCGCGGACGACTATCGTGCCGGCGATGCGGTCGTGCAGCGCGCGCCCTTCCGCGTCGAAGGCGGCGAGCAGAAATCCGAGGCCGAAGGTGAGCAGTGAAACGAGGTAGCCGAGCGTGTGGCGCAGCGTGGCGTGGCCGAAGCCGAGCGGCTCGCCGCTCAGCCGCTCGATGCGCAGGCCGGTCGCCCACTTGCCGATGGTCGTGCCCGTGAAGACGGGCAGCACGAGAAAGTTGAGCAGCAGCACGCCGAGACTGAGCGCGTAGCCGATGCCGAGCGTCGCCTCGCCCGTCAGGCTGACGCTGCCGCCGAGCGTGCGCGCCAGGAGCGTGGCGAACGCGATGATCGCCACCGCCAGCGTGTAGTCCACGAGGAGCGCGCCGCACCTGAGCGAGAAGGGCGCGCGCACCCTGCGCCGCCGCGCCTCCACCACCACGCTCCGCTGGCGCTCTCGCACGCGCCCCTGCCGCTTGCGCTCCTCAAGCCTCGCTTCCATCTGTGTCATAAAAAGCTGTTAGCTGTTAGCTGTTAGCTGTTAGCTAAAATTCATACGCTGCCGGCCTGTACGGCCGAAGGCTGATAGTTAAGTGCTGATTGCTTGAAGCTAATAGCTAATAGCTAACAGCTAATGGCTAACAGCTAATGGCTATTAGCTACCCGATCAAAAAGTGGAGCGTAGTTTCGCCGAGGCGCAGCTTATCGCCGCTCTCCAGCGCGCGCGGCTGGTGCGGCGCGAGCCGCAGGGAATCGTTCAAGACCGTGCCGTTGACCGAGCCCAGGTCTTCGACCAGGTACACGTCGCCTTTGCGGAAGATGCGCGCGTGGCGGCGCGAAATTTTGGTCTGCGGATCGAACTTCGACAAATCGATCTCCGGGAAAATCTGTGAATGCGGGTCGCTCCTGCCGATGTGGCTCGACTCCTTGTGCAACTGGAACGAAGAATCAAGCTCGGTTGTTCCCATGACGACGAGTTTGGCCGTGGCGCGTGCCGTCCTCAAGGCCGCGCTCGCCACGGCGAGCGGCTGGCGCTGGCCGCAATGCGCGCAGAACACGTCGTCGTAGGCGATGCGGCCGCCGCAGAAGCCGCAATAGACCATCTCGACCTGCATCGTCTTCATGCCGCCGCGATCATTCTGCGCCGCGCCGTAGGTGACTGTACCGGCGCGCAGTTTTTCGAGATGCGCCGAGAGCATGTCGCGCAGTTCGGCCGAGGAACGGAAACGATCTTCGGGCTTATAGCCGACGGCGCGCATGAGGATCGCCTCCATCTCGTTCGAGAGCGAAGGGGCGAGTTGGCGCGGGCGCGGGTTCTTGTTGAAGTCGAAGATAAGGAGCGGGTTGTCCTGCGGGTCTGTGCCGGTCAGGAGATGAAACATCGTCGCGCCCAGAGAATAGATGTCGGAGCGCGGTTCGACCTTGCCGCTGAACAGTTCGGGCGGCGCATAGCCCATCGTGCCGACGGCCGTCACGCCCTTCTCATGCGTCGTCACCCAGCGCGCGATGCCGAAGTCGATGAGCATGACGCGCCCCGAATTGCCGTCGATCATCAGGTTGGCGGGTTTGAGATCGCGATAGATGATCGGCGGGTTGCGGCGGTGCAGGTATTCGAGCACGTCCGCCACCTGGCACGCCCAGTCGGTGACGGTCTTCTCGTCAATGCGGCCGCCGGGCGCGTTCCGCAGACGCGCCAGAAAGTCGCCGCCGGAGATGTACTTCATAACGAGGTAGAAGCGCCCGGCATCCTCGTCGTAGAAGTAGTCGTAGATGGTCGGGATCGAAGCGTGTTCGAGCGAGGCGAGCAGCATCGACTCGCGCTTGAAATCGTTGATCGCCTTCTCGTGCTGCGACTCGTCGATGTTCGACTGAATCATCTCCTTGACGGCGCGCGGCTGGTCGCCGAGGTTGCGATCCTTGGCGAGATAGACCGCGCCCATGCCGCCGCCGCCGATGCGTCGCACGATCTCGTAACGCCCGTAGAGCAGCGTGCCGGGGTCGAGTTGCTTGGCCTGATGGCGCAGCCGGCCTGTGGAGCCGGAACGCGACGTAGCGCCCACGGCGTTCGTCCGGCTGCCGCCGGCGTCGCCTTCCCCGCCGCCCGTCACGCGCCGGTTCTCGTCCGGCATCGCGGCCGCAACCACGTCCGCCGGTGCGCCCGTTCGCTGCGCGGCCGAGGGCGCGCCCGCGACTTCACCCGTAGAACGCGCGCCGCCCGCCGCCCCTCCCGCGCCGCCTTCCGACTCCGCGCCCTTCTCTCGCGCGCCCGCGCCCGCCTCGCCCGACGCCGCGACCGCCGCAGATTCGCTCGCTCCAGCCAGCGCAGATTCGCTCGCTTCACCCGGCGCAGATTCGCTCGCTTCGGCCAACGGAGGCTCGCCCGTTTTTCCCTGCGCGGCCGACATCATCGCCGGCTCTCCCGCACGCGCGTCTTCCGACGGCGCGTTGCGCTCGACGCCGGACGGAGCGGATTCTACCGGCGCGGACGCGGCGCGATCTGTTTCTTCAACGCCCTCCTTTTCAAATGCGGGCGCGGAGGCCGCGCCGAGCGAGAAGGCGACCGCCGCATCCGACGCCGCCGCCGCATCCGAAGACGACGGAGCGGCGGCAACGGCGGGCGCACCCGCGCCCTGCGCCAACGGTGTTCCGCAGTCGCCGCAAAAACGATCCGTAGGCGTAACTTCCGCCTCGCAATGTGGACAGGAGGACATGCGTTTAAGAGCTGTTAGCTATTAGCCAGACAAATCAACAGCCGGTTTTTGTTTTAGCTAATAGCTAATAGCTAACAGCTTTTACTTCGTCACGTGAAAGCGCAAAAACGTCTTGCCGATGATGATCTCGTCGCCATCATTGAGCGGTTGGCGGTCGCCGGGGAGCAGGCGGCGGCCGCGGTTGATAAAAGTGCCGTTGGTCGAGCCCAAATCTTCGATGTAATACTGGCCTGCGCGGCGCGTGATGCGCGCGTGGCGGCGCGAAACTTTCGCCTCCGGATCGTCCGAGTCGAGGTCTACGTCCGGGAAGATGCCGCTGTCGGCGTCCCAACGCCCGATGTAGGCTTCGTCCTCGTGGACGGGAAACTCTTTGCCTGCCGAACGCCCGCGATTGATGATGAACGCGGCGTGCGCGACGTGCGCGCCCGCGGTCGTGTTCGGCGGCGTCGGCGGCACGGCGGGCGTCGCGCGCGCGGCGGCCGACGCCCTGGCGGCGGAAGTTGCTTCGGAGACGCCGACGGGCGTGGCATCGCCCCCGCGCCCGTCGTGTCTGGTCGGTGCGTCGGGCGAGATCATTTCGCCCGGGGCGGCCGCGCCGGAAGAGTCGCCGGCGAGCGTCGCGGGTTTATTGAGCATTTGCAGGATCGGCGTCCGCTCCTCGGCGCGCGCCGGCCTGCGCGTGAACGGCAGCCCGCACTCGTCGCAGTATTGCGCGCCGTCCACATTTTTCGTCTGGCATCGCTCGCAGGTGTTCATGGTCTTAACGCCGCCCCGGCCGCAACTGATACGCAGCTAATACACGACGGGGATTGTAACGCGAAACGGAAAAGCTAGTAAATCGTCAGGAGGCGCAAAGCCGTAAATCACGAACCGTGAATTGTAAATAGAGAAAACCTGCTTTCATCCTTTCACAATTGGCGACTCGCGATTTACGGCTCGTGCCGATTCACGATGACCAAATCCGAGATTTTGAAACTGTTTCCGCAAACCCGACGTAAAAGGTTTGTCGGTTCAGGCGTTATACTTATAGCAGCGATTCGCCTGGACGCCCGGATTGGTTTTGCAGCCCCGACCGAATGCTTAAATCCCCTGAGTTTAAGGAAGTGGAAGACGTATGGCTCTGAGCCGGAAGAAGAAAATTATCATCACGGTGGCGGCCGTGGCCGCCATCGCCCTCGTCGTGATCATCAGCATCGCCGCCGGGCGCAAGGACGAGCCGGAAGTGACGGTGGTGAAAGTGCAGGTGCGCCCCGAACTGCGCTCGACCGTGACGGCTTCGGGCGAGGTGCGTCCCGTCAAGTTCATCAACGTGACGAGCGAGGTCAACGGCCGCATCGAAGAGATTTTCGTCAACCCCGGCGACGCCGTGACGCAAGGTCAGCCGCTCGTGCGCCTCGACCCCACGCAGTTGCAGTCTTCGCAGGAGGCGCAGACGGCGGGCGTGCAGGTCGCCATCAGCGACGTGCAGAACGCGCGTTCCTCCGTCACCGCCGCCGAGAACAACGTCTCGCAGGCGCAGCAGGGATTGACGGTAGCCGAGGCCGGTTTGTCGCAGGCGCGGCAGGGGGTCGTCACCTCGCAGACGAGCGTCGACCGCGCGCAGGTCGATCTCAACACCGCGCAGCGCGAACTGCGACGGCAGACCGAACTCGTCGAAGCGGGCGTCGCCTCGCGCGCCGAGTACGACGCGGCGCGCGACCGTCTGGAACAGGCGCAGGTCGCCCTGCGCACCGCGCAGGCGCAACTGCAACAGCAGCGCATCGCGGTGGAAGAATCGAAGGCGCGCGTCAACCAGCAGAAAGTCACCGTGCGCGACGCGCAGCTCGGCGTGCAACGCGCGCGCACGGGCGTCGCTTCGAGCGAGGCGCGCGTCAATCAGCAGCAGGCCATCCTGCGCGGCCAGTCGAGCCAACGCGCGAAGGCCACGCAATTTGCGACCTTGACCGGCATCGTTGCAGACATCCCCGCGCGGCAGGGACAGTTCGCGCTCGCCAACCTGACCTCCACGCCTTTGATGACCATCGCCGACATGTCCACGATCAACGTCGAGGTCAACGTCGACGAGACGGAGATCGGGAACGTCGAAGTGGGGCAGCAGGCGAAGGTGAAGATCGACGCGCTCGCCGAAAAAGAGGTCGAAGGCGTCGTCACACAGAAGAACCCGCTCGCCGTCGGTAAGTCCGACACGCAGGGCGGCGGCCTCCAGAACCGCGTCAACGTGCAGGAGGCGAAAGAGTTCAAAGTCATCGTCGAACTGCGCAACATGCCCGACGACGTGCGCAACGCCTTGCGTCCCGGCATGACCGCCACGGCCAGCATCACGACGAAGACGAGACAAAACGTGCTCGCCGTGCCGATGCAAGCCGTGATACCTAAACCCACACCGACGCCCGCGCCCGGCGGCACGGCGGCGACGCCCGTGCCCGCCGCGCCGGGTGAGAAACCGAAAGAGATCAAGGGCGTCTACGTGCTCGAAGGCAACAAGGTGCGGTTCCTCGAAGTCGTCACGGGCATCACGGGCGAGTCCGACATCGAGATCGTGAGCGGGCTGAAAGAGGGATTGGAAGTCATCACCGGGCCGAGCCGCGTGCTGCGCACTTTGAAGGAGAACGCGGGCGTGAAGAGACAGACGCGCGCGCCGGGCGCGGGCGAGGGCAAGGCTGGCGAGAGCAGCAAGTAGATCGGGTGTAAGTTTATGAGCAACGCTGGAACTGTGGCGGACGCGCCCGTCGAACAACGTCTCGAACACGGCGACCTGCTCGCGCACGATGCCGTGCCCGCCGCGCTCATCGCGATGCGCGACATCTGGAAAACTTACCAGATGGGTTCGGAGCAGTTGCACGCGCTGCGCGGCGTCTCCTTCGACGTGCAGCGCGGCGAATACGTCGCCATCATAGGCCCGTCGGGCAGCGGCAAATCGACGCTGATGAACCTGATCGGCTGTCTCGACACGCCCTCGCAGGGTCGCTACTGGATCAACTCCAAACTCGTCTCCGACATGGACGACGACGAACTGGCGCGCATCCGCAACCAGGAGATCGGCTTCGTCTTCCAGACCTTCAACCTGCTCGCGCGCGCCACCGCCCTGCATAACGTCGAGCTTCCGCTCATCTACGCCGGCATCAGCGCGGGCGACCGCAACGAGAAGGCGCAGGCTTCGTTACGCGCCGTCGAACTCGGCGACCGCATGACGCACCGCCCCAACGAACTCTCCGGCGGGCAGCGCCAGCGCGTCGCCATCGCCCGCGCCCTCGTCAATCACCCCTCGCTCCTGCTGGCCGACGAACCTACCGGAGCGCTCGATTCCAAAACCAGCATCGAGATCATGAACCTCTTCGAGAAACTCCACGCCGAGGGCAACACGATAATCGTCGTCACGCACGAGCCGGATATCGCCGCGCGCGCCCACCGTGTCATCTCCATCCGCGACGGCATCATCGACAAGGACGAGCGCATCAGATAGCTCGCGACCGCGAGCAGGCGAAGGAAACATAACAAAACCGCCCGCCGGTCTGTATGACTGGCGGGCGGTCTCATTTTCGAGTTGGAGCTATCAGATCATCGCTCTTTCACCAGAAACACGTCCCACGCACAGCGTCCGACCTGTGCGCCGCGCACATCCGTAACTTTCGCCCGGTACTTGAACTCGTTGCCGTGCGCGTCCGTGCGCCTCGATTCCTTGTATTTCAAATCAATGCTTTGGAGGCCATGCACGGCCAGCGGTTGTAACTCGCGCTGCTCCGAGATACCGTTATGGTTCGCGTCCTGCCACAAGCGCAGGAAGGGGAAAACGGCGTCTTGTCCGTTCATCACGCCGTCGGCGTTGCCACCGAGCCTGACCGTATCATACTGGGCGAGGGCGAGAAAGCCGTTGCCCGTAGCTGAGGCCGGTTGAATCGTCAGATTGCCGAATAGTTCGCGTCCGCTGTCTATGACTCCGTTGTGGTTGCGGTCTAAAGCCAGCCACGCGTCATCCGAATCGGCCTGTGTCCACGAGACTTGCTCTTTCATTCCGTCCGGGTTGCCGTCGAGGTCGAAAGAGACGCCGCGCCGCGCACTCGTCAATTTGAAGCCGTTGCCCGTGATGTCAATAATGATGGGCGAGTAGCAGGAGCCGTAGCCGGAGATGGTGTAGGAGCAAGCGGTCTCGGGTACGATGGTGCCGCACTGGACAACAGGGGGCGTATCACCACAGGGGTCGGTGGGGTCGCCACCACCGCCCAAACAACACATGCCATACTCGTTAGGCGGGAGACCGTTCAGGCAACCCTCAGCAAAGCCCGCCGTCATGCAGCAGCCGCCTCCACCTGTATCTTGCATCTCACATGTAACACGCCTGCTGTTCGGCGCCCCGAACTCGCCATAACATTTTGACCCGCTGCTCGTAAAACAATACGACCAAACTGACTCCTTAGCCCCATTACGTAGTCCAAACAAATCCATGTGGTCATTCCAATTATCTTTACGACGGGTACATCCGCTGGTAGAACAATCGACAGTTTCTTTGCGAGATAGACTGAAGTACAAGGTTCTGTCGAGCCTTGTAATAAAGCAAGATTCATAAGAGAAGTCTTGCTAATATTCAGAGTTTTTTTAAGCGAAAGTTGGCCGGAACGAAACTCAAGCCGGGAACAGGAACATCTTCCTGTCTTTTATCAGAGTCCGGCGCGGGTTTGCTCAAGTTCTCAACTACGTTCCACTTGTTAGGGTTATTAGGGTCTCGGTGCAGTATGAAGTCTCCACTCCACTTCGTTCCGTCATCAAAAACGACATCCCCAATAGCCAACGTCACTTTCGTAAGCTCGGCAGGATAACCAAGGTATTCCAGAGTTGTTTTGATACTAAGATGCTCATTTTCGGGTAATGCGAGGTCTACGCTTTCACCCGGCATAAGTTGTTTTCGTCCGTCTGAGTGGGTCAGCTCTCCCGGCGGGGGTATTTCCCCATAAAATAGCGGGTGGAGGTAATTAGGCGTCTGTTCAGAGTTTTTTACACCTTGTGGTCTTCGGAATAAAATCTCAACCCTAATATACAAAATGGGTTTCTTAGAGATATTCTCTACGTTAATCGTTATTCCCTTTAACCAGTCATCACCTTCTGCAAATTTCTGATTAAACCCGACAGGTTTTCCCTTAACTTTTATTACCTTAATTTTAACCGGCTCTGTACGCCACGATTCCTTAGTGATACTTCGCTCTTTCTCCTGTGTGGTCCTTGCAAAGAGAGAAGCTGACATAGCCAGGAATCCAGCCATTAATAAACGAATCGTCAGAGACATAATATTGTTCCTTGTGTAGTGGAGGCTGGAAACTGGAAAAGAGGTTGAAATCCGGTGAGAAAGTCATCAACGGGATTGAAGTGACCACCGGGTTATATGTCTAGCACATTTGATTGTCAACATTTATTTAACGACTACTGCCAAGTTACTTGCAAGTGATATATCTGTGCATGCGCTCGGTCGAACTCGGCGACCGCATGACGCACCGCCCCAACGAACTCTCCGGCGGGCAGCGCCAGCGCGTCGCCATCGCCCGCGCCCTCGTCAATCACCCCTCGCTCCTCCTGGCCGACGAACCTACCGGAGCGCTCGATTCCAAAACCAGCATCGAGATCATGAACCTCTTCGAGAAACTCCACGCCGAGGGCAACACGATCATCGTCGTCACGCACGAGCCGGACATCGCCACGCGCGCGCACCGCGTCATCTCCATCCGCGACGGCATCATCGACAAGGACGAGCGCATCCGGTAAGTTGGAGATTCGTGGAGTCGAGTTCAACGCAAGCTGCCCGCCGGTCAGACGAGACCGGCGGGCAGCTTCGGTTTTAAGTCGAGAACTCTCTGCTATTGACCGGCAACGAGGAACACGTCCCAAGCCCATCGCCCGACCCGCGTGTCTTTGCCGTCATCCACCTTCGCCCGATACCTGAAATGGTTGCCGTGATCGTCCGTGCGCTTCGACTCCTTGTAGTTGAGCTGTAGGCGTTTGACGTTGAGCGTCGGCAAAGCGCGCAGTTCGTCCGGCTCCGAGATGCCGTTGTGATTCACGTCCTGCCACAGCCGCAGGCTGGAGAAGATGGCATCTCCATTGGTTATCGATCCGTTGCCGTTACCGCCGTTCTCAGGCTTGTCATATTCCGCGAGCGCGAGGAATCCGTTCAACTCTTCACCCGCCGGCGGCGCGGGTTGCGGTGTGAAGTTGCCGAACAACTCACTCCCGTTATCAATCGTGCCATTGCCATTGCGGTCAAGGACGAGCCAGGCGTCATCCGATCCGGCTGCCGTCCAGGAGATTCTCATAGACCTGCCGCGATTAGTAATATCGAAGTCTACTCCGTTCCGGGCATCTGTCAGGTTAAAGCCATTGCCCAGAGTATCTATGACGATGGGTGAAATACAGCCTTGCCCGAAACAGATTTGGGGAGGAAAACACCAATCACATTCATCTTCGTCGGGTGGCGGCGTGGGCGTCGGCGTGGGCGTCGGTGTCGGCGATGGGAGCGGACACGGTCTGGCGCTAATCACTTCCCGGTGCACGATGGGATCACAGAAAGTGCCGTCGGCATTCCTGCATCTTTTGTTTTCGCGAAACACTTCTACCCGTTCGCTGCTGCCTGTCTCTCCGAGATAGTCGCGACTCGGCGCGCGGCAACCGACGACGTCGCCGCATTGGAGGGTGAACTCGGGGCCGACCTCGCCGCACTGCGTTTCGGGTAATTGGACGGGCCGAGGCTCCGCCCAAGCGATCTTGCGAAACATGTTCCTTTGACTCGACTCGGAACTGCTCAATCTTACGTTAAAAAAAACGGCAGTGCGGTTTAAGGCACTGCCCGACGGGGTTTCAATCCGACTCCAACCTCTCATTGATGTCGGGTCGCGTCGCCAGAACTGCCCCGCGCTCCAAGCCGTTCCGTCTTCAAAGCCGACCGCCTCGACCAACACGATCACTCGCTTAATGTTTTCGGGGAACTTCAGTTCTTTCAGCAGCGTCTTAGTGTCGGCGTAAGCCTCGTCCGGCATTATCAGTTCCGTACTTTTGCCGGCGGCGATGGCTTGAACCTGGTTTGCTGTCTCGACGCCTTCGGTCGCAAATGGGTTGACCCCGTACTCCAGCGATTCGCCGTAGGGATTCTCTTTCGACGTTTCATGATTTTCGGGTCTGGGGAAACTCAGCCCGACTCTCACATAAGTGATGGGTTTGCCCGAAGTGTTCGCCACGCTGATTTTCAGGCCTTTCAGCCAGTCAGCCTCGTCTTTAAATTTTTCGCCGGTGTTGACCACGCCTTTTTTTGTCTTGACGACGGTTATTTTCACCGGCTCGTTTGAAAATGACTGCTTTTCCACCATCCGGTCTTGTTCCTGGTGCGCGATGCCGATGGTGGAAGCGCCCGTCAATAATAATGCTACGACCCCGACGAAGGCGCCGGCGATGAGGAAACGGAAGAAGATTGGCAAAATGTAGCTCCTTGTAGCGAGTTGAACGTGTGGGATTGGACGGCCTTGTGGGGAGGCTGTTAACCGAATTGATTCGACGGGGCATTTATACATCGCCACCCGCAAGCCGTCAATGTGTATCCGGCCAACAACTATCAGATTGCCGGCAAGAGGTAACAACTGTAGGAACAGGTCATCACCTGTCTATATACTGATCTAACATCGACCTCTGACCTCGCTGTTGACCCTCATCGCCCCACGCCTCATAATCCGCCGCACAACGAACAATTGGCGACGGGCGAACCGACGGCGGGCGCGGTTGCCCAATGCAACTAAATGCCGGCTTCCACGTAATAATGCAGCCGTGAAATTCATCGAGACTTTAAAACTCGCGCTCGCCGCCATCTGGGCGCACAAGCTGCGCTCGGCGCTGACGCTGCTCGGCATGATCATCGGCGTCATGGCCGTCGTCGTCGTCGTTTCGCTGATCCAGGGTTTTAACCGCTACGTGGACGAGAAGATCGCGGGCATCGGCGCGAAGTCGTTCACCATTCAACGCTTCAACATCTTCGAGGACTTCAAGGACACGGACACCATCGCCGCCGCCACGCGCCGCAACAAGGATTTGACGCTCGACGATTTTGAATACCTGAAGGCGCGCGCCGTGCTCGCCGATAAACTCGGCGCGGGCGCGCGCCCCTCTCGCGCAGCCGTCAAGCGCGGCGCGCTGATTCTCGAAGAAGTGCCCGTCGACGGCACGACGGCCAACGTCGCGGAGATCAAGGCCACGGAGATCGCCGACGGTCGCTTCTTCACCGAGACGGAGAACGGGACGGCCACGCGCGTCGCCTTTCTCGGCGCGGACGTGGCCTCGAAGTTGTTCCCGGCGGGAAGTCCCATAAACGAGGAAATTTCCATTGCCGGGCTGCCCTACCGCGTCGTCGGCGTGGCGGGCGCGAAGGGCAGCGTCCTCGGCATCCCGCAGGACAATTTCATCACCATCCCACTGAAGACCTACGGCAACAACTTCGGCGGGTTCCGCAACAACCGCTCGCTCTATTTCATCGCCACCGCCAAGTCCGACGAACTGTTCAACGACGCCGTGGAAGAGGCGCGGCAGATTATGCGCGTGCGCCGCCGCCTGCCCGCCAACGAAAAAGATAACTTCGGCGTGATGACGCCCGACGCCATCACGGGCTTGCGCGACCGCATCTTCGGCTCGATCTTCATCGTCGCCATCGCCGTGCCCGCCATCGCACTAATCATCGGCGGCATCGTCATCATGAACATCATGCTCGTCTCCGTGACGGAGCGCACCAAGGAGATCGGCATCCGCAAGGCGCTCGGCGCGCGCCGGGGCGACATCCTCAAACAGTTTCTCGTCGAGGCCGTCACGCTCTCGGCCATCGGCGGCGCGACCGGCGTCCTGCTCGCGTGGATCGTCGGGCTCGTGCTGACGGCCTTCGTCTTCCCGACCTATCTCTCAATCGTCGCGGTCGTCATCGCCGTCACGGTGTCGGGCGGCATCGGCGTGCTCGCCGGGATCATCCCGGCCTGGACGGCCGCACGCCTCGACCCCATCGAAGCCTTGCGCTCGGACTGATGAGCTATTAGCTATTAGCCGTTAGCTGTGAGCTAAAACCTAAGAACTCATGAACCCGGAGTTAGCAGCTAACGACTAAAGGCTTTCCAATTTGGCTGACAGCTAACTGCTAACTGCTAACAGCTTTATTATGAAACTGCTCAGAAGCGACATATACGAAAGTCTGAAGATGGCGATGGCGACGCTGCGCACGAACAAGCTGCGCTCGGCGTTGACCGTGGTGGGCGTCGTCATCGGCGTCTGGACGGTGATGGCTATCGCCTCGATCATCAGCGGCATCGATCTGGCCGTCACCAAAGAGATCGAATCGTTCGGCACGCGCTCGATCATCCTGACGAAGTTCGAGACCGGCATCCACGTCGGCCGCCGCTCGCGCGAGGAGCGGATGCGCAAGGAGTTGACTTACGACGACGCGCTCGCGCTGCGCGCGCTTCCCAGTCTCGAAGTCGCCGTGCCCTTCCTCGACATCACCAACAACTTCTTCGGGAGCAAGATACTGGTCGGCGCGAACGGCAAAACCTCCTCGGCCGTGCGCCTGCAGGGCACGCTGCCCGATTACGAGCGCGCCGGGATCGAGAACGTGTCGGAGGGGCGTTTCTTCTCCGAGTTCGAGAACGATCAGAACCGGCAGGTGTGCGTTATCGGCGCGAGCGTGGCGGAAAACTTCTTCCCCTACGGGTCGGCGCTCGAACAGGAGCTGGACATCGGCGGCAACAAGTTTCGCGTCATCGGCATCTTCGAAAAGCGCGACCAGCTCGGCGGAAGCGGCGGCAACAACGACGACAACAACGTCGTCTACCTCCCCTACAACGTCGCGCGCAAGCTCAAGCCGAACGCCGAAGACGTGACCATTCTCGCCGTGGCGAAACCGGGGCGGATGGAGGAGGCGCAGGATCAGGTGGCGGACATGATGCGCGTGCGCCGCCAGACGCCCTTCGGCGAAAAGAACAACTTCGGCATGACAACCGCCGAATCGGCCATTTCCAGTTTCCGCTCGATCACTTCGGGCGTGGCAATCGCGATGGTGGTCATCTCGTCGGTCGGGCTGATGGTGGGCGGCATCGGCGTGATGAACATCATGCTCGTCTCCGTCACGGAGCGCACGCGCGAGATTGGCATCCGCAAGGCCATCGGCGCGCGGCGCGCGGACATCCTCTGGCAATTTCTCATCGAGGCGATGACCCTGACGGGCTTCGGCGGCCTGGTCGGGCTGCTGCTCGGCTGGGCGACGACGCTTCTCATACGCCTCTTCGTCCCCTCTTACGTCCCGCTGTGGGCGCCCATCGCGGGCTTCGTCGCGAGCGTCGGCATCGGCCTCGTCTTCGGCCTCTGGCCGGCCTGGAAAGCCGCACGCCTCGACCCCATCGAAGCCCTGCGATATGAATAGAGGTCAGAGGTCAGAGGTTAGAGGTCAGTATTAAGAAGTTAAGGCCGGAGAGAGCGAACCTGCGCACGCTCTCTCCGGCCTTCAGTTTTTACTGACCTCTAACCTCTAACCTCTGACCTCTGCTTTTAAGCGATGAAGGTCGGGAACAGCGCGGCCGCGCCCAAACCGAGGAGCAGGCCGAAGACCCACAGCCCGAGCGAGATCGCCCAGGCCGTGCCGCTCGTCACCTTCTCGCCGCTGTGGCGCAGGCCGGTGGCCGTCAACCAGAGCCCGTAGAAGGTGAAGAGTCCGATGCTGCTGCCGAGCACGAACAGGTAGGGATGTTCCGCCGGGTTGAAGAATACGCCGAGGTCTGCGCGCGCCAGCCCACGCTGACCCCTGATCGGGTCGATGTCGTCCGTGGACTTGAGATAGAGCAGCAGCAGGCTGATCAAATTCTGCACCACCATGACCGGCAACGCCGCATAGACGGCGACCGAGAAGGCCTGCCAGAACTTGATGCGCGCGCCCGACACCAGCACGCCGAGCACGTACAGCCCGGCCAGAATCGCCAGGAAGACGAACGTGCCGGCCACGCCGTTGATCGCGCCTGACACTTTGGCGAGCGGCAGGCGCGCGTCCGCCGCCGCGCGCTCGCGTATCTCCCCGGCGCGCTCGGCCGGAATGAAGCCGCCTTCGATGGTCTTATCGATGGCGGCGAGGGCGATGGTCTCGGCGCCGATGCGCTGCGTGTAGGCCAACTGATAGACGGCGACGGAGAGCGCGATGATGAGAAAGGCCGTGCCCCAGCGTGGGCGCAGGCGCAACTCCTGAAAGACGCGCGCCGGTTCGTAAAAGATAGCTCCGATCTTTTCGGCCTCGGACATCGGCGGCTGCTCGTCCGCCCCGGCCGCGTCGCGCCGGATGAAACTGAGGCCGAGCATCACGACGCCGAGAAATGCGAGCGCGCCGCCGCCGCCGGCCGCGCCCGGCAGAATTTTCAACACGCCCGCGATCACAAGCAAAAGTCCGACGGCGAGCACTGCAATCGCGACAAGACGATTCATGGGGAGTTCTCCGTGATTGGAAGTTTAAAGGCGGAGCAGCGGCGCGCGCGCGAAGTTACTCTGACAAGACTCCAGCGCACCGCGTCGGATTAATCAACGCCTGTGATACGTGCCGTGCGAGACGGCGGTTTCAACTTCTCCTTGAGCGGGCAGCGGATCAAGCGGCGGTCGGCGCGTCAGCCCAGCCGGGGACGCGTATGCAGGCGACCGTGTGGCCGGGCACGACTTCGCGCAAGTCCGGGTCGATTTGCGAGCATTCGGGGATAGCATCGGGGCAGCGCGTGTGGAAGCGGCAGCCGGAGGGCGGGTTGATGGGCGTCGGCACGTCTCCGTGCAGGACGATGCGCTCGCGCTTGCGGGTCGGGTCGGGCACGGGGATGGCCGAGAGCAGTGCGCGCGTGTAGGGGTGCTGCGGGTTCGCGTATAACTCTACGGCCGACGCCACTTCGACGATGCGGCCGAGGTACATCACGGCCACGCGGTTCGAGATGTGTTCGACGACGGCGAGGCCGTGCGAGATGAAGAGGTAGGTCAGGTCGAACTCGGCCTGCAAATCTTCCAGCAGGTTGATGACCTGCGCCTGCACCGACACGTCGAGCGCGGAGACGGGTTCGTCCGCCACGATCAACTTCGGGTTCAGCGCGAGCGCGCGCGCGATGCCGAGCCGCTGCCGCTGACCGCCGGAGAACTCGTGCGGGTAGCGGTTCATGTAATCGGGGTCGAGTCCGACCTTGCGCAGCAGTTCGGCGACGCGCTCGCGGCGTTCTTCGCGCGTGCCCGCGCCGTGGATGGCGAACGGCTCGCCCACGATGTCGCGCACCTTCAAGCGCGGGTTCAAACTGGCGTAAGGGTCTTGAAAGATGATCTGCATCTCGGCGCGCACGCTTCTCAGGGCTTTGCCGGAGAGCGCGCGCACGTCCTTGCCCTCGAAGGAGATTTCGCCCGCCGTCGGTTCGATGAGACGCAGCAGACAACGCCCCACAGTGGACTTCCCGCAGCCCGACTCGCCCACCAGTCCCAGCGTCTCGCCCTTGAATATCTCGAACGTCACGCCGTCCACGGCGCGCACCACGTCGTCGCTGCCCGCGACGGGAAAGTGCTTGAAGAGGGCGCGCACGCGCACGAGCTCGGCCGCCGCCGCTTCGGGCTGCGCGCCCTGCGCTTGCGCTGCCGTCGCTTCGGCTTCGGGCACAGTCTGCATCCGTTCGTTAGTACTCATAAATTAGAAACTAACACCACACGCCGAAATCTTCGTCACCGGGACACGAGCGGACGGAGAGAGTTGAATTATGTGAAATTTCAAATAATTTAACTTTGAAATTTCAAATTTGAGATCGCGGCTTGCGTTCCTGTGCTCCCCTCCTGCGCCGTCCGCGCCTCGAAGGCGACTCTTGATGAGCGCGCGCCGAAAACCTTCTAAGTTGATGCGCTCTCCGTCGCCTGATTGTCGGCCGCCACGGCCGCCGCCATGTCGTAGAGCACGCAGCGCACGCGCACGCCGCCGGCGAGCTCGTAGAGCGGAATCCTCTCGCCCTCCGTGCAGCGCGGCATGCGATGCTGGCAGCGCGGCGCGAAGTGGCAGCCGGGCGGCAGGTTGGTCGGCTTCGGCACGGTGCCTTCGATGGTCTGCAAACGCTCCGCCTTGCGCGCCTCGCCCACCGTCAACTTCGGCACGGACTTCAACAGCCCCTCCGTGTAAGGCATCTTCGGCCGCGCGAACAACTCCTCCACGGGCGACTCTTCCACGATCCGCCCCGTATACATCACCGCCACCCTGTCGGCCACTTCCGCCACCACGCCGAGGTCGTGCGTGATCAGGAGCACGGCCAGTTCGCGCGACTTTCTGAGGCCGTCGAGAAGTTCGAGTATCTGCGCCTGGATGGTCACGTCGAGCGCGGTCGTCGGCTCGTCGGCGATGAGGAGCTTGGGGTCGCAGGCGAGCGCCATGGCGATCATCACGCGCTGCCGCATCCCGCCCGACAACTGGTGCGGGTAATCATCGGCGCGCCGGGCCGGGTCTGGAATCGCCACCTCGCGCATCGCCTCGATAGCGCCCGCGCGCGCCGCCGTGCGCGAGAGCTTGCGATGCAGCCTGAGCGCCTCCGCGATCTGCTCGCCCACGGTGAACACCGGGTTCAGAGAAGTCATCGGGTCTTGAAAGATCATCGCGATGTCGTCGCCGCGAATCTCGCGCAGGCGTTTGTCAGACGCCGCGCGCAAGTCCTCGCCGTCAAAGAATATCTCGCCCCCGATGATCTTGCCCGGCGGCGCAATCAGGCGCATCACGGACAGCGCCGTCACGCTCTTGCCGCAGCCGGACTCGCCCACCAGCCCCAGCAATTCCCCACGGTCGAGATGAAAACTCACCCCGTCGACCGAGCGCACCACGCCCGCGCTCGTGAAGAAATGCGTCTGCAAATTTTTGACTTCGAGCAAATGCGCCATACAACTAAAAGATTAGCACAGGATTCAAGGACTTTATCGGATGACGCGCACGTCGCGTTCGCTGAAGATTTTCCAGCCCTGCGGCGTGAGTTGCCAGCGGAGTTCCTGTATGACCGCGCCGCTGCGGTTTTGCCCGCCGCCCTCGACGGCGTAGCTCTTGCGGAAACGCATGACGGCGACGCGCCCCGATTCCTGAAAGAAGAGTTCGGGCGCATCCGCGCGGATGTCGATGCTGCGGGCGCGCAGAAAGACGCGCTCCTTCTCGGCGCGCACCGCGCCGCGCGAGGCGTTGCGCTGGAGGTAGAAGGCGCGCACGACGGGCGGGTAAAAACTCATCTGCCGGTCGATGTCGCGTGCGTTCGTGGCCGCGATCCAATCGTCGAGCGCGCGCCGCAGGGCGGCGGCCGCGTCGCGTTCGCCGCCGGGCGAAGCGGGCGCATCAATCGCACTGTCGGCGACGGGCGGTCGCGCCGGCGGCAAATCCCGGCGGCGCGGCGGCGCGTCGTAGATATCCCACTGGGGGACGCCGGAGATTTTTTCGTAGACGCTGCGGATGAGGACTGGCTGCGTCAGTTGCTCGCTGCTGAGCCGTCGCGTGACGCGCAGCGCGCGCCCGCCTTCGAGCGGCTCGAACGTGACGTTGAACTTATCCTCGCTCCGGCTGCTGACGCTCACCGTCAGGCCGTTGGGGCGCAGGGCGGCGAGCGTGTTGACTGTCTGGCCGTCGCCGCCGCGCTCGCTGTGCGTGATGCCGTCGGCGTCGAAGTCTATGCGCGGGGCGCGCGAGGAGGCGAGCGTGATGCGACGGCCGCGCCGCTCGATGGCGAGCAGGTCGGGCGGCGTCAGCCGCACGGTCAGGTCGATGAAGAATTTCTGCTGCTCGCCGAAAGGCAGGTTGCTCGATGCGCCCGCCACGACCGAGTACAACTTGTCGCTGCGCGCGAGGTCTATCCGGTACAAACCCGTGAGCTGCGCGGCCGCCGTGGCCGCTTCGCTCGCGCCCGCCGGCGGCGGCGAAGTTGCGTTGCGCCGTCGCTGCGCCGAAGACGTTGACGCCGTTTGACCGAGACACACGAGAGCCGCGCAGAGCACCGACGCCGACACGCTGATTAGCTTCTTCATCGAACCTCTCCCCCACTTCCGACCTGTGACAGCTTAAATTCGCCGGCACGCGCGCCGCGCGCCTGAAACCACATCCTACACCGTGACTGCTTCCCTGTACTCGCCCCAGACGCGGCGCAGGCGGTGGCTGATCTCGCCGACCGTGGCGTATGCCTCGACGGCGGCGAGTATCCGGGGGAGGAGATTTTCAGACGTCGTGCGCGCGGCCGCTTCGAGCGCGACGAGAGTTGCTTCGACCGCCTCGTTGTCGCGTCGCGCGCGCAAGGCGCGGAGGCGTTCGACCTGCGCGGCTTCGATGGCCGGTTCGACGCGCAGGAGCGGCGGCGCGGCCTCCTCCTCGATCTGGAAGCGGTTGACGCCGACCACGGTCGCGTCGCCGGTTTCCACCGCGCGCTGGTAAGTGTAGGCGGCCTCCTGAATCTCGCGCTGCACGTAGCCGAGTTCGATGGCGCGGAGCATGCCGCCGAGCGCGTCGATCTTGTCGATGTAATCGGTGGCACGCCCTTCGAGTTCGTCCGTCAGGTGTTCGACGGCGTAAGAACCCGCGAACGGATCGACCGTGTCGGCCACGCCCGACTCGTGCGCGATCACCTGCTGCGTGCGCAGGGCGACGCGCGCGGCCGATTCCGTCGGGAGCGCGAGGGCTTCGTCCGAGGCGTTCGTGTGCAGACTTTGCGTGCCGCCGAGCACGGCGGCGAGCGCCTGAATCGTCGTGCGGACGATGTTCACTTCCGGCTGCTGCGCGGTGAGCGTCGAGCCTGCGGTCTGCGTGTGGAAGCGAAGCATGAGCGAGCGCGGGTCGCGCGCATGGAAGCGTTCGCGCATGATGCGCGCCCACAGGCGGCGGGCGGCGCGAAACTTGGCGACCTCTTCCAGCAAATTGCTGTGCGCGTTGAAGAAGAAGGAGAGGCGCGGGGCGAAGTCGTCCACCTGTAAGCCGGCCGCGCGCGCGGCTTCGACGTAGGCGATGGCGTCGGCGAGCGTGAAGGCGATCTCCTGCGCGGCGGTCGAACCGGCCTCGCGGATGTGATAACCGCTGATCGAGATGGTGTTCCAGTTGGGCGTTTCGCGCGCGCAGAAGGCGAAGGTGTCGGTGACGAGCCGGAGGCTCGGCGCGGGCGGGTAGATGTACGTGCCGCGCGCGATGTACTCCTTGAGGATGTCGTTCTGGATCGTGCCCTGAAGTTTGTCGGGCGCAACATTCTGCTTGCGCGCGACGGCGATGTAGAGGCAGAGGAGCGTGGAGGCCGTGGCGTTGATCGTCATCGAAGTGGAAACTTCGCCGAGCGGGATGCCGTCGAAGAGTCGCTCCATGTCTTCGAGCGAGTCGATGGCGACGCCGACTTTACCCACTTCGCCCGCGGCGAGCGGGTCGTCCGAGTCGAGTCCGATCTGCGTGGGCAGGTCGAAGGCGACGGAGAGGCCGGTCGTGCCGTGTGCGAGCAGGTACTTGTAGCGCGCGTTGGACTCTTCGGCCGAGGCGTAGCCGGCATATTGGCGCATCGTCCAGAAGCGTCCGCGATACATGTTGCGTCGGATGCCGCGCGTGTAGGGATAAGCGCCGGGCGCGCCGAGGTCGCGCTCGTAGACGGGCGCGGAGGTGTTCGCCGGGTTGAAGTCGTTCGCCAGTTCGATGCCTGAAGTGGTCTCGAAGCGCGCCCGGCGCTCCTTCGGCGGCATCGCGGCGGCGTCGGTTTTGGTGCTCATATCAATTTCGTTTCGCCGGTTCCGGGTCGGCTTCGGGTCGCCTTGATGCTGTGCACGCTAGCACACGGCGCGCGCGCCTCGCAACGCACGGTTTTAGCGCGTCGCCGTCGTGCAGTTTGAATGTATTTGGTTGGCAATTGAATGCGCGTCTCAGGCGTCCGAAGACAGTCCGCCCCCGAACACTTCCGCAGCAACAAGCAACCGATGCGCGAACCGGCGCAACGTGACGGGCATGTAAAAGGGGCGCAGGCCGAAGCCCCGCCCCTTCCGATGCATTCGTGTTCAAGTCCCTGCTGCCCCGCCTTAAAGCTTCCTGCGCCGACGACGCGCCTTAACCATGACGCCCGCCAACCCCGTCCCGAGTAACACTAATGTCGCCGGCTCGGGGATGGGCTCGGTCGCCCCGAAAGTATAGACCACTCCCGACGCAAAGAATGAAGTAGTCCCCTGAATACGTAAGTAAGTGATCTGTGCGAAGCCGCTACCCGTTATTAACGTGCTGAAGGTCGGGAAGTAGTTCTCCGAACAAAAGATGCAATAGTTGGGACCGAAGACCAGATTGCCGGACATGGTGAAGGCGGTGTCTATGATGATGGTGTCTACACCGGGATGAAGCTCGGGGCCGAAGAAGTTGCAGCAACCGGGAGGACGGGTAAAGGGTGCCAGGGTGAAGTCGAGCTGCGTAATCTGGAAGTACTTGCCGGTCTGGGTGATCCCATTGACCGTGATGCTGCCGAAATGGTGGTCGGCGTCTCCGTAAATGGTGGTCAGGTCTGCGGAGTTGCTGTATCCGGTCGCTGCAAATCCCGGTGCCGTCAGGTTGAAGTTGAATCTGCCCGAGCCGGCCGTATTGATGATCGCCGTCCCGCCGGTAATGACGAGCGGGTCGGCCTGCGCGCCGATGGCGAATAGCAGCAGCAACGCGAGTGAGGCTAGAGCGGTAGAGAGTTTACGGGGCATGTCGGTATCTCCTGACGGAACTACGGGGATCAAGATTGGGAGCGCATTTAATCACACAGCAGGTAGTCCGGCAAGAAAAAGGGGGCAAAGAATTTTGATTCCCCGCCCCTCCCTGAGAGATTACGCGGATAACAAATTTACGCCGCCAGCCCGAAGAGCGCCCGCGCCTCCGCGACGTAGGCGCACTCCGCGCCCGTCGCTTTGAGCATGTTGCACTTCAGGCAGAGCACCTGGTAGTTACTATCTCGCGGACACCCTTGCGCGAGTAGGTGCTGGTAGATGCGTGGCCGTCGCTTCTTGCCTTTGAGCGGGCGTATGTGATCAATGGTGAGGATGGCGAAGTGCTTATCCCCGCCGAGACGCGGATGTGCCTGCGCATCTATGCTTCGGTGGACAACCTCGTGGACTTCAAGAACGCTCCTGAAAAGTGCGTCTGAAAATTTCAACTCATACTTTCCCTTTGCGCCTTTGCGCCTTTGCGTGAGAATAACGCTTTCCCAATAAACAACTCACGCAAAGGCGCAAAGAAAGATCAAAGCTGGTCACACGATGTATGCGGCAAAGTTAAGGGCGCGAAGTTACCCGACTCCGCGCCCTTTCGCACGTCTCCCGGTTGACCAAAGGCGCGTCGCAAGCGTAGCATCGCGGGCAACTTTCACAAGGTCGGCGGGGCGGGAGAATCGTTTGGAAATCAACGACGACGCAAAAGAATTGGTGCAGGAGATCGGCGAGGCGATCAACGCCGCCGTGGAACGTTCGCCGGAGGTGGCCGACGCCATCTCGCGCCTGCGCGCCGCCGGCTACGAGATGGAGTTGACGCTGAAACTGGAGATCGGCCTGCGCGAGACCGCCGCCGACGACGAAGACGGCGAGGTGGAGCCTTTCGCACAGGACACCACTCTCGAACTCACAGACGAAGACCGCCGCACCCTGCGCAGCATGAAAATTCGCTTCGACGAAGGCGAGTAACACTATTTCGTCGAAGGCGAGTAACACTATATCCGCATATATGAAAAATTATTTGTGTCGTTTCATTGCGCTTCTCGTCAGTTTCACTCTCGGCCTGGCCGTTGTGACGGCGGCGCATTTCCTGCGTCAAGCCGAAGTTGATCCTGCCGACTTGGGCGACAGCCACGCTAACGGATCATATAACTGTACCCGCCCTTCATATTAGGACTTTTACACGCAACTAGCCGCGCTTTGCCTTAATTTGCGCGTCTATGCTATCTTCACGGTCTTAAGTAATCCGCTAATTTTCGCCCTTAACCGACACACACTAAGAGGAGTTGCCCTAAAGTTATGTCTACGCCTAATGGAAACGCCGGGAACGGCCTTAATATAGGCAAGGTGGTGCAGATCATCGGCCCCGTGCTCGACGTGGAATTTGAAGAGAATCACCTGCCGCCGATCTACACGGCGTTGCGCGTCACGTCCGAAGGCTTCGACGTGCCCAACCCCATCGACATCATCTGCGAAGTCGAACAGCACCTCGGCGAGGGGCGCGTCCGCACCGTCTCGATGAAGCCGACCGAGGGCGTCGTGCGTGGCATGCGCGCGCTCGACACCGGCGGCCCCATCACCGTGCCCGTCGGCAACATGACCCTCGGCCGCATCATGAACGTCATCGGCGAACCCGTGGACACGCTCGGCGCGGTCAACTCCGAGACGCGCTACCCCATCCACCGCCACGCTCCCACGCTCGACGAGCAGTCGACCGAACTCGAAATGTTCGAGACGGGCATCAAGGTCATCGATCTCATCCAGCCCTTCTTGCGCGGCGGCAAGATCGGACTGTTCGGCGGCGCGGGCGTCGGCAAGACCGTGCTGATCATGGAACTGATCAACAACGTCGCCAAGGCGCACTCCGGCTATTCAGTCTTCGCGGGCGTCGGCGAGCGCACGCGCGAGGGCAACGATTTGCTGCGCGAGATGGTCGAATCGAAAGTTATCAACTTCGGCGAAGCCTTCTATCAACACATGGAGGAGACGGGCGAGTTCGACCTCTCGAAAGTTGATCTGAAGGCGGTCGAAGAGTCGAAGGTGTCGCTCGTCTACGGGCAGATGACCGAGCCGCCGGGAGCGCGCCTGCGCGTCGCGCTCTCGGGCCTCACGGTCGCCGAATACTTCCGCGATCAGGGACTGGACGTGCTCCTCTTCATCGACAACATTTTCCGCTTCACGCAGGCCGGCTCGGAAGTGTCCGCGCTCTTAGGCCGCATGCCTTCGGCGGTCGGCTACCAGCCGAACCTCGCCACCGAGATGGGCGAGATGCAGGAGCGCATCACCTCTACGAAGACCGGCGCGGTCACGTCCATCCAGGCCGTCTACGTCCCTGCGGACGACTACACAGACCCCGCACCCGCCACCACCTTCGCGCACCTCGACGCCGTCACCGCGCTCTCGCGCCAGATCGCCGAACTCGGCATCTACCCGGCCGTCGATCCGCTCTCGTCCTCTTCGCGCCTGCTCGACCCGCGCATCATCGGCGAGGAGCACTACCAGACGGCGCAGGACGTGAAGCGCATCCTGCAACGCTACAAGGAACTGCAGGACATCATCGCCATTCTCGGCCTCGACGAGCTTTCGGAAGAAGACAGGCTCGCCGTCTCGCGCGCGCGCAAGGTGCAGCGCTTCTTCTCGCAGCCTTTCTTCGTCGCCGCGCAGTTCACCGGCCTCGAAGGCAAGTACGTCAAACTCGAAGAGACCATCAAGGGCTTCCGCGAGATCATCGACGGCAAGTGCGACGACCTGCCCGAACAGGCGTTCTTCCTCCAGGGCACAATCGAAGACGTGCGCGCGAAAGCCCGCCAGCTCGCGGAAGCATAAGGAGGCAGAGGTCGGAGGTCAGAGATCAGAGGTCAGTGAAAACAGATTCAACTCTCTTTTCCAACCTCCGACCTCTAACCTCCAACCTCTATTTTTTATGGACAGATTACAACTCGACATCATCACGCCGGAGCGCGGCGTCCTGTCCGAAGCGGTTGACGCGGTGACGCTGCCGGGCTTGGGCGGCGAACTCGGCATCCTGCCCGGCCACACGCCGCTCATCTCGCAACTCCAAACCGGCGTCCTCTCCTACACGCAAGGAACGACCACTCGCCGCCTGCACGTCTCCGGCGGCTTCGTCGAAGTGAGCGACGACCGCGTCGCCGTGCTCGCCGAGTTGGCCGAACGACCCGAAGAGATCGACGCCGCGCGCGCCCGCACCGAGCGCGATCAGGCCGAAAAACTGCTCGGCTCCGCCACCGGCTCCGAAGACGATTTAACGCACGCCCGCACCCAGTTTGAACGCTCGGTCGCGCGCCTGCAAATTGCCGGCGACAGTTCGGCCGGCTAACGCTCCAAGCCCTCTCTTACAGGCGAAAGCGGAAGTTTGAGACGCACGTCTCCGGCTTCCGCTTTCACTTTTTATCGCCATCTTTTTTGTTTCATACTTGCAACAGCGGTTCAGAAATGGTATATTCTCCCTCGTTGAGAAATGGCGGACGAGAACACTGGGGAGAGAGTTGATGTCACAGGAATCCACGCTGGAGAGGACGGACGAGGCGCGCGACATTTCGGGCGAAGCGACGCCGGAAGACCTCCAGGCCGAGCCGAGTTTGCGCCCGCGCACGCTCGACGAGTACATCGGCCAGACGAAGATCACGACCAATCTGAAAATCTTTCTGCGCGCAGCAGCGGCACGCCGTGAAGCCCTCGACCACGTGCTCTTTTTCGGCCCGCCGGGACTCGGCAAGACGACGCTCTCGCAGATCATCGCCGAGGAGATGAACGCGCCCCTCAAGACCGTCAGCGCGCCGGCCATCGAACGCGGCGGCGACCTCGCGGCCGTCCTGACCAATTTGCAGGAAGGCGAAGTTCTTTTCATAGACGAGATTCATCGTCTGCGCCCGCAGATCGAGGAAGTGCTCTACCCGGCGATGGAGGACTATCAACTCGACATCATGATCGGGCAGGGCACGGCCGCGCGCTCCATCAAACTTGATTTGCCGAAGTTCACCCTCGTCGGGGCGACGACGCGCGCCGGTCTCATCACCGCGCCTTTGCGCGGCCGCTTCGGCATCGTCTTTCATCTCGATTTTTATTCGCAGAAAGATTTGGAGATCATCGTCCACCGCTCGGCCGAAATTCTGAACGTGGAGATAGAGGCGACGGGCGCGAAAGAGATCGCGCGGCGCGCGCGGGGCACACCGCGCATTGCCAACCGCCTGCTGCGGCGCGTGCGCGACTACGCGCAAGTCCTCGGCGACGGGCGCATCACGCAAGCCCTGTCGAAGCGCGCGCTCGACGAGATGGAAGTCGACAAGTTCGGGCTGGACGAAGTTGATCGCAAGATTCTGACGGCGATCATCGAGAAGTTCGACGGCGGCCCGGTCGGCATCGGCACGATTGCCGCCTCCATCAGCGAGGAGCGCGAGTCAATCGAAGAGATTATCGAGCCGTATCTGATCCAGATCGGCTTTCTCAACCGCACGCCGCGCGGGCGTGTTGCCACGCGCGCCGCCTACAAGCATCTGGGGCTTGCGCCGCCGAAGTCGCAGCAGGATTTGCTGGCGAGTTAATTTCGACCGAGACAGCGAACACTTAAAAACAGGGGGAACGAGAAAGTGACGGACAAACAGACGCAGGAACAGGCGAACGAGAGCAACACCATCAAGAACCCGGACGACTGGACGACGGGCGACGAACCGATGACCGGCGCGCAGCGGTCGTATCTGAAGACGCTTTCGGAAGAGGCCAAAGCGGAGTTTGACGAAAACCTGACGAAGGCCGAAGCGTCCAAACGCATCGACGAGTTGCAGCAGCAGACCGGGCGCGGTTTGGATCAGAATAAGGCTCAGTCGGCCTAACGATCAGACCGCGCATTGCGTTTGAAGTTTTTTTGAGTTTCGGCCGGGCGGTTTCGTCAGGCCGGAGGTAACGCCGGAGAGCATACGGGTTGGAGAGCGGATCGGGAGCCACTCTTTGACCTGACGCTCTCCGGCGTTTTTTTGTAAGTTTCAAGTTTCAAGTTTCAAGTTCCAAGTTTAAAACCTCTGTGACTTGAAACTTGAAACTTGAAACTTGAAACTAAATCTTAGTGATCTCTTCGCGCATCTCGCGCACGGCGCGTTCCAGGCCGACGAGAACGGCGCGGGAGATGATGTTGTGGCCGATGTTGAACTCGGTGATCTCCTGTATGCGCGCGACCGCACCGACGTTGCGATAGGTGAGACCGTGCCCGGCGGCGACGCGCAGGCCGTATTGCGCGGCGAGCGTGGCGGCTTCGTGCAGGCGTTGCAGTTCGTGCGCGGCGCGTGCGGCGCCTTCACCATGGAAGCCGCGCGCGCCGAGCGTGGCTTCCGCATAGAGCGCGGTCGAGAGTTCGATCTGTTGCGCGCCCGCCTCGCGCGCCGCCGTGATCTGTTCGGCGTCCGGATCGAGGAAGATGCCGGTGAAGAGTCCGCCCTCGCGCAACTGGTCAACCCGGCCGCGCACGGCTTCGAGTTGCGAGCGCACGTCGAGACCGCCCTCGGTCGTGATCTCGTCGGCGGTTTCGGGAACGAGCGTCACGGCGTCGGGGCGCGCTTCGAGGGCGATACGGGTCATCTCTTCGGAGACGTTCATCTCCACGTTGAGGTAGGTCGTGACGGCCTGGCGGAGCGTATGGAGGTCTGCGTCCTGAATGTGGCGACGGTCGGCGCGCAGGTGGATGGTGATGCCGTCGGCGCCGGCCTGTTCGCAGATCATGGCCGCCGCGACGAGGCTCGGCTCCGGCGCGCGTCGCGCCTGCCTGACGGTCGCCACGTGATCGATGTTGACGTTGAGTCGCGCTGTCATAGACGCCTCTCTTTTCTTTGAAACGGGAATGACGAACAAACACGCCGCGAGGCAAATCGCGGCTCGCGGAACGGGCGAAAGCATTTCACACGGAGCGCGGGGCACGCGCGCTCTCTCAGGCGTCCAGCCTCGTTTCACGCGCGCGGCAAAGTTTCGGCAACCATTAGATACGCCGTGAGGCGCTGGCGAGTTCGGGTGAAACGTCGCTCTCCGGCGCGTTTCCGGCGTTGAAGATGGGGGCGCGCGCCTGCGGGCTGCCGGCGAGCGAGCGCGTGGTTTCGATGGCGCGGTCGTAGCTGCCGCGTCGCGCCTCGCGCCGCAGTTCGCGCAGTTCGAGGAAGCCGTCGATGCCGTTCATAAAACTGACCTTGCTACCGGCCACATCGTTCCAGCGCACGGCGCGCTCGTGCAGGCGCAAGCCCGCCAGGTGCGCAACGTAGAGCAGTTCAACGTCGAAGCCGAAGCGATCAATTCGCGCCGCCTCGATGACGGGGCGGCACACGTCCATGCGAAAGGCCTTGAAGCCGCACTGCGTGTCCCAGAACGGCAGCCCGGTGGCGAGGCGCATGGCGAGATTGAAGACGCGCCCGCTCTGCTCGCGCCGCCACGGCTGGTGCGTGCCGATGAGACTGCGATCCAGCGCGCGCGAGCCGAAGACCACGTCGTACTCGCCCGCGCGAATCGGCGCGACGAGTTTCGGCGTCTCCGTCAGGGGCGTCGAGAGGTCTGCGTCGGAGAAGAGCGCGACCGGCGCGCGCGCGGCGAGCAGCCCGGCGCGAACGGCGTGTCCCTTGCCGCGGTTGGCCGGGAGGCGGATGAAGTGTGTGCCGATCCGGCCGGAGAAATTCTCGAAACTCTCGGCCGCGACCTGAGCCGTCCCGTCCGTCGAGCCGTCGTCGACGACGATGATTTCGCTCTCGGACGCCTGCGCGTTCAGATACTCGAAGACCGCACGTAAAGTTTTCCCCAGACGCGCCGCCTCGTTGTAGGCCGGAATGACGAGTGAAAGATTCAGCGACATGAAACCCCCAGAAACAGTGACGAATGACGAGTGTCGAGCCGAAACGAGTCGCCTGAACCCGGCACTCCACGCTCGCCGCCCCGCATTTCTTTTATAGCACACGGCCGCAGGCGAGCGCGCGCGGTTTCGGCGGCGCGCGGGGCGGTGTGTTAAAATTCGGGCAGTTGACGGGTGCGAGTAGCGTGAAAGAATTGCGGACGCAAGTTATGAAGCAGAGGTTGGGTCTCATTGTCGCCGCTCTGGTGGTCGCCGTGGCGGCCATCGCGGGGGGCATCGCGGCGCGGCGCGCCGAGCGCCGCATCGTGACGGGCACGAGCGCGGACGCCGACGCCATCATCGAACACGACTACAAGGAAGTGCTCTCGCTCATCGCCAACGAGTACGCGGACGAGATCGACTATGAGAAGGCCAACCAGGCTGCCATTCAGGGGATGCTCTCGACGCTCGACCCGCATTCGACTTTCTTCACGCGCGCCGACTACGACAAGCTCAAACAGGATCACGATTCCGAGTTCTTCGGCATCGGCGTGACCATCCTGCGCCACCGCGACGGCGTCTACGTGCAGTCGCCCGTGCCGAACACGCCGGCCGCGCGCGCCGGCCTGCGTTACGGAGACCGCATCGTCGAAGTTGACGGCAAAGACACGCGCGAATGGACGAGCGAGCAGGTCTCGAAAGCGGTGCGCGGCGAGCGCGGCGAGCCGGTCAACATCAAAGTCGAACGCGCGGGCGCGAACGCACCCTTCTACTTCAACATCGTCCGCGACGCCGTTTCGCAGCCCTCGATCCGCACGGCCTACATGATTCGCCCCGCGACGGGCTACGTCGCCCTCACCGGCGGCTTCACCAGCACCACGAGCGACGAACTCGAACAAGCCATCAAGCGTCTCAAGGAGGAAGGTCTGCGCCAGCTCGTCCTCGACCTGCGCAACAACCCCGGCGGGCTGCTCAAAGAATCGATCAGCGTGGCGAGCCAGTTTTTGCCGCGCGGGCAGACCATCGTGAGCGTGCGCGGGCGCGGCGAGTACGGCACGCCGCAGACGTTCGAGAACACGGCCTACGACCCGGAAGACTTTCCGCTCGTCGTGCTCATCAACCGCAACTCCGCCTCGGCCTCCGAGATCGTGGCGGGCGCGATACAGGATTACGGGCGCGGCTACCTCGTCGGCGAAACCACCTTCGGCAAAGGACTCGTGCAGCGCGTCTTCTCGCTCGATTACGGCACGGGGCTGACGCTCACCACGCAAAAATATTACACGCCTTACGGCCGCTCGATTCAACGCGACTATTCCAGCGGCTCGCTCTACGATTACTACGTCCGGCAGGATGTGGACGACGAACCGCGGCCGCATGCGCCGCTCTCGCCCAGCCTGCCCGCGACGCCCGGCACGCACCCGGCTTCCCTGGAGCCGACCCCGACTCCCACGCCGCCGACGCCGACCGGCCCCGCCGTGCGCACGGCCGCCGGCCGCGTCTTCTACGGCGGCGGCGGCATCACGCCCGACATCGAAGTGAAACCGCTCGACCTGAGCGCGCCCGCGCGCGGCCGCATCTTCGAGGCCGCCTTTCAGTTCACACGCGAACTCGTCGCCGGTCGAATCTCCGGCCTCGAAAGTTACCGCGTGGACAAAACCCTCTACGGCCAGTTTCCACGCCCGACCGACTATCCCGTGGGCGAGCGCGTCATCGAAGCCTTCCGCGCACACGTCCGCCGCGATCCCGAATCCAATTTGACGAGCGCGCAGATCGACGCCGACCTCGACTACGTGCGCCTGCGCATCCGCGAAGAGATCGTGACGGCCGCCTACGGCAACGAAGCCTCCATCCGCGCCCTGCTCGACGGCGACCCGCAACTCCTGCGCGCCCTCGAAGTCTTCCCCGACGCCAAACGCCTCGCCGAGATGGTGCGCAACGGCGCATCGCAAAGCTAATCCAGCAATATTTGTAGTTTCAGTCAACCGCCCGTGCGATGACGCACTTGAGGTAGAGCGTTTCGGGGACGCCGACGAGCACCGGGTGGTCGCTCGACTGGATGCGTTTCTCGACGATTTGGAGGCGGCGGCGCGCGTCGGCCGAGGCTTCGGCGATCACTTCGTGGAATTGCGGCTCGGTCATGTGATAGGAGCAGGTGCAGGTGATGAGCACACCATTGGGGTTGAGGAGTTTGAGCGCGCGCAGGTTGATCTCTTTGTAGCCGCGCGCGGCGGCGCGGACGCTCGCGCGGTTTTTGGCGAAGGCCGGCGGGTCGAGGACGATGGTGTCGAAACGCTCTCCGGCGTCCTGCATCTCGCGCAGGGCGTCGAAGACGTTGGCCTCGCGAAACTCGACGTTCGAGAGGTTGTTCAATTCGGCGTTGCGACGCGAGGCGGCGACGGCCTCGGCGGAGATGTCCAGGCCGAGGACGCTCTCGCACGCTTGCGCCATGTGGAGCGCGAACGCGCCGTTGAAGGTGAAACAATCGAGCGCGCGCCCACGCGCGAGGCGGCGCGCGGCGAGGTGGTTCTCGCGCTGATCGAGGAACGCGCCCGTCTTCTGCCCGCCGAGCGGCGCGATGCGAAAGCGCGTGCCGTGCTGCACGACTTCCATCTCCCCGGGCGCGTCGCCGTAGAGGACGCCCGCCGTGAGAGGCAGGCCTTCGAGCGCGCGCACGCGCACGTCGTTGCGTTCGACGACGGCGCGGGGCGCGATGAGTTCGCAGAGCAGTTCGACGAGCGTCGTCTTGACCGCGTCCGTCCCCTGCGAGAGAGTCTGGAGAACGATCACATCGGCGTAGCGGTCGATGATGAGCGAGGGCAGCGCGTCGCCTTCGGCGTAGACGAGGCGAAAGGCATCGGCCTCGCGTTCGAGTCCGGCGCGGCGTGCGATTGCCTCCCGCAGGCGCGCGCGCCACCAGTCGCGATCAATCGTCGTCTCGCGCCAGGTGAGCAGGCGCAGGGCGATTTGCGAGCGGTCGCTGTAGAGCGCGGAGCCGACGAAGCGGCCACGCTCGTCGCGGACGTGGACGGCCGCGCCCGGCGGCGCGGCGTCGCTCGCGTCGAGCAAGTCGCTGCGGTAAATCCAGAGGTGGCCGGCGCGTGCGCGCTCCGCGCCCTTGCGCGAAATCGTGATGGTCGTAGTTTTCATGGCTGCTGAATCGGTAGAGACTTTGCCCCTTCCCGCGCCCGTTTGTAAAGCACGCGCGCGCCACATCCGGGTGACAAAATCAGAAGGAGCGCCTGCTTGAACGAAGGGGCTTTTGCATGTAGTCTAATGCGGCAGCTTGTATAGCACAGCAGACAATTTACTTTGACGGCAAACTCTAAAAGGAGGGTTTAATTCAAGATGCCTGAAGTGGGAGATTTAGCCCCGGACTTCGAGCTTGGTTCGAGCCTTGAAAAGGGCAAGAAGGTGAAGCTCTCGGATTTCCGCGGCCAGAACAATGTCGTAATCGCGTTTTATCCGCTCGCGTGGACGCCGGTCTGAACGGCGCAGATGCCGGCCTATGAAGCAGACCTCGAACGCTTCAAAGGCTATGATGCCCAGGTTCTGGGCATTTCAGTTGACAGCGTCCCGTGTAACACCGCCTGGGCGAAATCGCTCGGCGGACTGTCCTATGATTTATTGAGCGACTTCGAGCCGAAGGGCGAAGTGGCGCGCGCTTTCGGCGCATACCGCGCGGCGGACGGAATCTCCGAACGCGCCATCTTCATCGTGGATAAAGAAGGCAAGATCGCCTACAAAGACATCCACAACATCTCGGATCAGCCGGACAACGAAGACTTGTTAGACGTGCTGCGCAACCTGTGAGGGAAAGAGGTCAGAGGTTAGAGATCAGAGGTCAGTTGAAAGCAAAAGCTGATTTCACTGACCTCTGACCTCTAGCCTCTGGCCTCTTAAATTTTATGACTACGCTGTCGAGAAAATGCGTCCCCTTCACGCCCTTCGAGCGCGAGCTGGCGAAAAGCAACATCGCCATCGTGACGGCGGCGGGCGTCCACCTGCGCGAACAGGAGCCTTTCAACATCGCGGACGAGATGGGCGACCTCGGCTTTCGCATCATCCCGCCCGACACCGACACCGCGCAGTTGATGGTGACGCACCATCACTACGACCACACGGACGCCGACGCGGACATCAACGTCGTCTTCCCGCTCGACCTCCTGCGCGAACTCGCCGACGACAAGGTGATCGGGGGCCTCGCGCGCAAACACATCGGCTACATGGGCTACACCATGCAACTCAAGGCGCTGTATGAAGGAACCGCGCCCGAGATCGCCAACGAGATCGACAAAGGCAGTCGCGCCGACGCCGTGATTTTGACGGGCGGTTGACCGAACGTCTGTCACCGCACGGTCGTGGCGGTTCAACGCGAAATCGAAATGCGCGGCATCCCGACGGTGCTGATTACGGTCAGCCCGGAAGTCTCGGCGCAGATGCGCCCGCCGCGCGCGCTCTATCCGCGAGGATTCAAGATCGGCAACAGCCTCGGCCGCCCCGGTATGCGCGCGCTCCAGCGGCAGGTGCTCGCCGATGCGCTCGCGCTGCTTTCGGAGAACACGCGCCCCGGCCAGGTCGTGACGCGCGAATACGCAGACTACGGCGAGCAGTACGACCCGCCTTCGGTCAAAGCCAAATAGGCTTCAGGTTTCAGGTTTCAGGTTTCAAGTTCAAGACAAAGAATTTCAAACCCTCAGACTTGAAACCTGAAACCTGAAACTTGAAACTTTTTATGACGATACGAACAATCGGGTTGGTGACGGGCGGCGGCGACGCGCCGGGGTTGAACGCGGTGATTCGCGCGGTGGTGAAGACCGCCGTAACGGAGTATAACCTGCGCGTTGTCGGGATCGAGGACAGTTTCGAGGGGCTGCTCGGCGAGACGAGCGTGCGCGAGTTGAAACCGGCGGACGTGCGCGGGCTGCTCCCGCGCGGCGGCACGATCCTCGGCACGCGCAACCGCGGGCGTTTCGTCGAACGCGGCGGGGCGGACGGCGACGTTAAGCCGGCGGAGATTTACCGGCAGGCCATCGACAATTTGAAGCGGCTCGACATCGACGCCCTCATCGTGCTCGGCGGCGAAGGCACGCTCGGCATCGCGGAGGAGTTCGATAAGCTGGGCGTGCCGGTCATCGGCGTGCCCAAGACGATTGACAACGATCTGGCCTGCACCGAGTTGACCTTCGGCTTCGTGACCGCGCTCGACATCGCCACCGAAGCGCTCGACCGCCTGCACACCACCGCCGCTTCGCACGACCGCGTGATGATCCTCGAAGTGATGGGACGGCACACGGGCTGGATCGCGCTCCACTCCGGCATCGCGGGCGGGGCGGACGTGATCCTCATCCCCGAAATCCCTTTCTCGCTCAGGGCGGTGGCGGAGAAAATCGAAGAACGCGAGCGTTGCGATTCGCAGTTCAGCGTCGTCGTCGTCGCGGAAGGCGCGCGCGAGGCGGGCGGCCTGGAAATTTACCAGGACGCGGGCGACCGCGAACACGCCCCGCGCCTCGGCGGCGTCGGCCACCACGTCGCGATCCAACTCGAACGCCTCACCGGCAAAGAGACGCGCTGCGTCGTGCTCGGACATCTCCAGCGCGGCGGCACGCCGAACGCCTTCGACCGCATGCTCGCCACCAATTACGGCTCGTGCGCCGTGCGCGCCCTGATGCGCGGCGAGACGGGCAAGATGGTCGCGTTGCACTCGGCCGACATCATCACCGTCCCGCTCTCGAAGGCCATCGCGGGACTCAAGACTGTCGCTCTCGACAGCCAACTGATCCGCACGGCGCGCGACATCGGCGTCTCCTTCGGCGCGATTGACGAGGCCGAGCACCACGGCAAGGTCAAATGTTAAGGATTGGCGAAAGGGGAAGGGGTAAAGGGAAAAGGTAAAAAGCAACGAACGATGCGCGGCGCGGGCGACATGTTTTTAATCCTTCCCCTTTACCCCTTCCCCTTTCCCCGCGCTTTGTCTATATTCTGAAAAACGGAGCGAAGTAGACAGTGACCCAACACGTAAAAGACCGCCTGCAAGCCGAACTCGACGAACTGGACACCGAGCTGCGCGTTCATCTGCCCAAGCAGATCAAGACCGCGAAGGAGTGGGGCGACCTGCGCGAGAACGCCGAGTATCACGCCGCCCTCGCGCGCCAGCAGTTCGTCCAGGCGCGCATCGGCCAACTGCGCCAGCGGCTCAGCGAAATTTCCTCCATCGACATCACCAAAGTTCCGCACGGCAAAGCGGCCTACGGCTCGACGCTGCTGCTCTACGACGCCGAGCGCGATGAAGAAGTGACCTATCGCCTCGTCACGCCCGAAGAGAGCGACCCGCAGGGCGGGTTAATCTCCACCACCTCCCCCGTCGGCAGAAGCCTGATGGGACGCGAGGAGGGCGACGAGGTGAAGGTGCATACGCCGAACGGCGCGCGCTCCTTCGAGATTCGCCGCCTCACCACCCTGCACGATGAACTGAAAGCGAAAGAGACCGAGGCGGGCGAGTGAGTGCGGCGTCGGCCTCGTTGAAGCTCACTCGGTAAGGAACCGTAAATTATGCCGGAAGCGGAAGATTCCTGTCTCAAATGCAAGGGTGAAACCGAACTCGGATTCGTGCTCGACATGCTGAGTCCCATGAATCAGCTACAGTCTTCATGGATCGAGGGAAAGCCCGAACCGGACAACCTCCTCGCGGGTTATGCGGGACGGCGGATGCGTGCGGTTAATAAAGTGTTGCGCTGCAAAGCATGCGGCTATCTGGAGTATTACGCGAGCGGCGAATTGCTCTATGCCTAGCGGCGAGCGGCTCCGTGGCCTGAAGGTATAAGTCTCAAAGTTCATTTTCGCGCCAGTCGAGACGGCTATCGCTCCGGCCGCCGGTGCGATGTCAAAACGTTTATCATTTTGGCGGGGAGAAGCTGAATTATGCTCTGGCGTCGTCTCTTGCTCATCGCGTCGATCTCTTTTCTGCTCGTGTCTCCGCCCACGCGGGGCGCGCTTCAAACTCAGGCACAAACGGGCGCACAAACCCGCAAAGCCGCTTTTTCCACCCCCGAACTAATTGAGGAAGACATCAAGGCGGTTCCGTGTAAAGGCAACACGGAGCGTCTGGCCGGCGTCAAGGCGCTCTTTACGAAGATGGGCGCGCCGGCTTCCGACATCTCCGTCCAGAAGATCGATAACGTGGAGAACGTCGTCGTGCGCAAGCAGGGCAGCACGCCCGAACTCGTGGTGATCGGCGCACACTACGATAAAGTGAGCCACGGATGCGGTGCGGTGGACAACTGGACGGGCATCGTCGCAATCGCCCACATCTACAGAACCATCAAGGATGTGCCGCTGAAAAAGAGCGTGCTGTTTGTCGCTTTCGGGAGAGAGGAAGAGGGCTTGATCGGGTCGAGGGCAATGGTCAGGGCGATAGACAAAGAACACCTCGGACGGTATTGCGCCATGATCAATATCGACAGTCTCGGCCTCGGCATCCCACAGGCGGAGACGGGCATTTCCAGCAAGAAACTGGTGACGCGCGCAGACGAGTTAGCCAAACGCATGCAGATGCCGTTCAAGCAGGGGACGATTCGCGAGGGCGACACGGATTCGAGTTCGTTTCTGGAGAGGAAAATACCCGCCATCGCGCTTCACGGGCTGTCGAGCGAGTGGGAGAAGGTGCTCCACACACACGACGATAAAGTGTCGAAAGTAAATTCGATGAGCGTCTTCATGGGTTACAGACTGGCGCTCGGACTCTTCGGCGAAGTGGAGAATTCCGCCTGCGACGCTTTCAGATAGTTTGCGACCTTATCTCAGATGTTTCGGCTCGAACGATTCGAGTTGAAAGCCCCCTCGCGCGCCTCGCTTCCGGTTACACGTTTCTTGACAAGGGGTTGACCGCATCCCTATGATGCACTGTTTATTTCGGGGGCATGCGGGTTAACCGCCCTCCGGTCGGTGTTTTAGAAGAAAGGCCGTAAAGAAGTTGTTCGGGGAGAGCATCGGGCGCGGGGCGCAGCGAATCATCGGCGCGATGGTGCGCTGGCTGGCCTATGGGCGCATCAATCCGAACGTGCTGACCGTGATCGGCGTCGGCATCAACGTGCTTTCCGGCCTGCTGTTCGGCCTCGGCCATTTCTTCTGGGCGGGCGTCATTTTAATCGTCGCCAACCTGTTCGACATGCTCGACGGGCAGGTGGCGCGCCTCTCCGGCCGCGTGACGCGCTTCGGCGGTTTTCTCGATTCTTCGCTCGACCGCCTCTCCGACATGGTGGTCTTCGTCGGCCTGATGGTGTTCTACGCGCGCGACACGGAGTTTCATTCAACTCTGAACGTGTTTCTGGCGGGCGCGGGCTTGATGGGTTCGGTGCTGGTCTCTTACACGAGCGCGCGCGCCGAGAGCCTGATTCCGAAATGCGACGTGGGCTTCCTCCGGCGGCCGGAGCGTGTGGTACTCTTGGTCATCGGCGGCCTGTCGACGCACCCCGGTTCGGCCAACTACTTCGCCAACCGGATGCCCGCGGTGCTCTGGATTCTCGCCATCGGCTCTTACTGGACGTTCGCCCATCGCATGTATCACACCTGGCGCGAGGTGTGGCGCGCCGACCTGGCGACAGCGCAGGCGGCAAAAGATGCATCTAAGACCGGGCGCACGGGCGGCGAGGGCGGCGAACAGGCCAAAGAAAATTCGCACGCCGCGAAGATCGCGAACGAAGCGCCCGCGTCGCATTAGAATCCGGGCGGAACAGTTCATCTCGTTCCCGCGTTATCTTGTCCTGATCTGGTTAGCTCCCGGCTGTTCCCTGAGCGTTAACTTATAAATTCGAGGTCTCCCACATTGAATATTTGTCCCTGCTGCGGTGCGAAGACGGTCGGCGATCTGCTGACGACAGCCTGTGAGGCTTGCGGCGCGCACGCCGTCGGCCCGCCGCTCGCGCGTCCCGAAAAAGAACTTCCCTCTTACCTGAGCGCGCTCGCTGTCGGCGCGAGCAGCCTGCTGCTGCTCCTCATCTTTCTCGTCAACACGATCTTCGCGCTTTTCGAGCAGAAGCCCGTCGCCTTCGGCTTCTGGAACGTGGTGACGGCCGGAGAGGCCGCCGCGTGGCGTCTGACGTGGCTCGCGCTGCCGCTCTCTCTCGCCGTCATCTGGGCGAGCGCGCGCGTCTCGGTCTGGATCGCACGCGAGCCGGCGCGCTTCACCGGCCGCCGTCTGGCCGGTGTGGGTTTCAACCTGTCGGTCGTGTTGGCCGTCGGCCTGACAATTCTCGTCGGCCTGACGATTCCGGAACGTCTCCACCAGCGCGAGCGCGGCATCGAGGCGGCGAAGAACGTCGAAGGCTACGAAGCGATCAAAGTGCTCTACGAATATCGCGCGCGTTTCAACTCGTTTCCCGCGACCGCCGAGGATTTACAAAAACTGCCCGACCCGGACGGCGCGGTCGCGCGCCTGATGGCCTCGATGCATTCGGAGGCTTATGAGCCGCAGTCGGCCATCGCCGCGCTGCCCGCGCCGGCCAAGACGAGCGCGCCGCGCGCCGCCGCCAACGTGCCGCTGCGCCCCGTTGCGCTGCGCACCGCCATCGGCGCGGATGTGGCGGGCGAAGCCCTCTCCTTCACGAACTACAAGTTGCGCCTGCCCGGTAAAGACAACACGCTCGGCACGGGAGACGACCTGATGATCCGCGACGGCGTGATCATCCCCGCCCCGCCGTTGCCGCAAGCCCCTTCGCGCGCGAACGTGACGGGCGGCAAAGCCACGCAGAAACCCTGACGCGCCTCACCCGAAGCGAATGGGCTTACGCAATCTCTTCAAGCGAGAAAAAGTTGACACCGAGGCGGCACGTCGTGCCGCCTTGCTGCGCGCCGGGCGCGTGGGCGAAGGCGTCGTGCTCGACGTAACCGTCACGGACGCGGGCGAGATCACGCACGTCTTCTACACCTACAACGTCAACGGCGTCGAATACGAATCCTCCCAATCTCTCGACGAATCCCAGCGCCAGCACCACGGCGACTACTATCCCGGCGCGCGCATCACCGTCCGCTACGACCCGCACCGGCCGGCCAACTCCGCAGTCGTCTAAAAGCAGAGGTCAGAGGTCAGAGGTCAGTGAAATCATGCTCCTTACTTTCACAGTCCTCTAACTCTGACGCTACTAACGTGGTTGACTTTTCTAACCTCTGACCTCTAACCTCTGACCTCTATTAATTATGTTTAGAAAAATTCTGATCGCCAACCGGGGCGAGATCGCCGTGCGCGTGATGCGCGCATGTCGCGAGTTGGACATCGCGACGGTGGCCGTCTATTCCGAGGCCGACGCGGCCGCGCTCCACGTGCGTCTCGCAGACGAAGCCTACCTGCTCGGCCCCGCGCCTTCGGCCGAAAGTTACCTGCGCATCGAACGCATCATCGAAGCGGCGCGGGCGTCGGGCGCGGAGGCGATTCACCCCGGCTACGGTTTCCTGGCGGAGAACGCGGATTTCGCGCGCGCGTGCGCGGCGGCGGGGCTGACCTTTATCGGGCCGCCGGCCGAGGTGATGGAGTTGATGGGTTCAAAGACGAACGCGCGGCGCGCGGCCATCGCGGCGGGCGCGCCCATCGTGCCCGGCACGACCGAACCCCTCGGCTCGGCGGAAGAGGCGCGCGAAACGGCGGCGCGTTTCGGCTATCCCGTCATGCTCAAGGCGGCGGCGGGCGGCGGCGGCAAAGGCATGAGGCTCGTGGCGTCCGCGGAAGAGATCGCGTCGGCTTTAGAGGCCGCGCAGTCCGAAGCGCTCGCGGCTTTCGGCGATGCGTCCGTCTACCTGGAAAAGGCCGTGGAACGCCCGCGCCACATCGAGATTCAGGTGTTCGCCGACACTCAAGGCCACACCGTCCACCTCGGCGAGCGCGAGTGTTCCATCCAGCGCCGCCACCAGAAAGTGATCGAAGAATGCCCGTCGCCCATCGACGCTCCCGGCCTGCGCGCGGCGATGGGCGCGTCGGCCGTCCAGATCGCGCAGGCGGCGAATTACGTCGGCGCGGGCACGGTCGAGTTTCTCGTCTCGGACGTGACACGCGAGTTCTACTTCCTTGAAATGAACACGCGCCTGCAAGTCGAGCATCCGGTGACGGAACTCGTCACGGGCATCGATCTGGTGCGCGAGCAGATCATGGTCGCGGCCGGCCACGCGCTCTCCTTCACGCAGGCCGATGTCGAGTGGCGCGGCCACGCCATCGAGTGCCGTGTTTATGCGGAAGACCCCGACAACAATTTCTTTCCCTCGCCCGGCCGCATCACTTCTCTGCGCGTGCCCGCCGGGCCGAACGTGCGCGACGACGGCGGCGTCTACGCGGGCGCGGAAGTTTCCATCTACTACGACCCGATGATCTCGAAGCTCGCCGCCTGGGGGCGGACGCGCGGCGAGGCCATCGCGCGCATGCGCCGTGCGCTCGCCGAGTACACGGTCGGCGGCATCAAGACCACGCTTCCCTTCTTCCGCGAGATCGTGCGCGATGCGGAGTTCATCGAGGGGCGGCTCGACACGGGCTTCATCGAACGCTTCAACCGACGCCGCGCAGAGGCCGCCGCCACCACCGAAGCCGCGCGCGTTGAAGAGGCGGACGGCGCGGAGGAGATCGCCCGGCGCGACATGACAATCGTTGCCGCCGCGCTCGCCTATGAGAGCGGCGCGAAATCCGCTTCGACGCAGGAGGGACAGGGGACGGCGGCGCAGCGAGACGGGCAATCGAGCCGTTGGAAACTCGCTGGACGGGTCGCGCTTCATCAATCCCGTGGTTGATGGGCGTCAGCGAAATCGGGCGTGAAGCCCGTTGAAGTTGGGTGTGAAGGCTGTTGAAATTGGGCATGGCGTTCTTAAATCCGGCGGGCGGCCGCAAACGACAACGACCGCCGCTCCGACCTGTTAATCGCCGGGGGCATGTGTGACCAACTAAGACCGCGGCTTCGCGGGTGAAAATCACGCCCGCGTCGCGTTCATAAAATTCAAGATGAAACTCATAGCAGAAATAGCAGGCACGGAGCACGCGCTGGAAATCCGGCGCGACGGCGCGCGCGTGCGGGCGTCGGTCAACGGCCGTGTTTACGAGTTTGAAGCTCTCGAACCGGAGCCGGGCATCTATCTTTTAACGCTCGACGGGCGGGTGTACGAATGTCGCGTCGAGGGCGGTGCAGAGCGCGGGCTGTGCGAAGTGCGCGTACACGATGTGGCTTACGAAGTGTCTCTGATTGATCCGAAGCGGCTGCGCGGCGCGCGCGGCGCGGGCGCGGAGACGGGGGGGCGGGCGCAGGTCGCGGCTTCGATGCCGGGCAAGGTGGTGCGCGTGCTGGTCGAGGTGGGCGCAAGCGTGGAGGCGGGCGACGGGTTGGTCATCGTCGAGGCGATGAAGATGCAGAACGAGTTGAAGTCGCCGAAGGGCGGGCGGGTCGTCGAGGTGCGTGCGGAGGCCGGGGCGACGGTCAATGCGGGCGACGTGCTGGTCGTCGTCGAATGACGGGGCGAATGAAGAACACGGGACACTCCCCGGTTGCAACCGGGCGCTCGCCGTTTGCAGACGCGGAGTTGCGCGTGGTGCTGTGGGACATTGACGGGACGCTGCTGCGCTCGACGCGCCCGGGCGCGTTCAAGGATTACGTCGTGCCCGTTCTGGAGAGCATCTTCGGGACAGCGGGGCGCATCGGCGAGATGCGCGTCTCCGGCATGACGGACTTGCAGATCATCGGCGAAGCACTGCGCGACGAAGGCGTCACGGCTGGAGACGTGCGCGAGCGCGTCGCGGAAATTCGCGCGCGGTTTATGTTCGAGATGGAGCGCGTCGCGGCGACGGCCACGGCCGACAACCCGCTTTTCCGCGCGCTCGACGGCGCGCGCGAGATTCTGGAGCGCGTCCGGTCTCACCCGCGCTATCGCTCGTCGCTCCTGACGGGCAACCTCGAACCCGCCGCACACCTGAAGCTCCGCCTCGTCGGCCTCTCCGAGTTCTTCGGGCAACTCCCCGGCGCGTTCGGCGATGATTCGCACGACCGCCGCGAACTGCCCGCCATCGCCGCCGCGCGCATCAACGCACAACTCAAGCTGGACTTGCGCCCCGAGCAGTTCATCATCATCGGCGACACGCCGAACGACATCGCCTGCGCCAAACATTTCGGCGCGCGCTCGGTGGCCGTCTGCACCGGGCGTTTCGACACACGCGAGACGCTCGCCGCGCACCGCCCCGATGCGCTGCTTGAAGACCTGACCGACACGGAACTCGTCCTCGAAACCTTCGACGCCCTGTGACGGGCGCGTCGAACGCGCCGGTAAACTGAAATGGTGAAGCGACGAGTCTAATTCGCGCTTCACCATTTCACCATGTGATGAACCTGAGATGAACTGTGGCGTCCGTAACTACGGGTGAGTCCTGCCGGTGGCGCATGAGTGAGCCGTCGCGCTTCGGCGCCGAAAGTTATGGTCGTCTGGTGTGAACCTCGAAAACGTCTTGCTGTCCCGAATCGTTGATGCGCAGCACACGGAGTTTGAGCGGCTTGCCGGGCGCGCGAACCAGACTTTGAAACTCGTTCAACGAGAAAAATTGTTTGCCGTCCACTCCGAGGATGAAGTCGCCGGGGGCTAGATTTGCTTCCGCCGCCGGGCTGCCTTCATGCACGTCATTAACAATCAACGCGAAGCTGGCCGCGACGCCGAGCGACTTGCCGGTTTGAGGATCGGCGACGCCCGCGGATTGCGTCGGCTCCGGCGAAAAAATCAGCGCCAGCGCGACGAGTGACGACGTAACGACGGCCGTCAGAATTATTTTTACACGAGACATTTCAACTTTCCCCTTTCTTTCCGATTGCGACTGGACTAGACCGTAACGACATTGCAGCAACCCGCGTCAGCGCCGGATTCGCTGTACATCCGGCCGTACCCGTGCCCCGACCAACTGGCGTAACCGCAGACATCGCCCTGACACTGCCTGTTCATCACCACCTGACAACAGACGCAGGCCTGGCATCGCCCCCGCTGAACGGCTTTCGCCGGCATCGCGCGGACGCCGCCGCGCTCGATCATCCGCGCCGGGTTTGGATTTCGTCTAACGGAGGGGTGACGGGCAAGGCCGCTCGCCTGTGCCGGGGTAATTTTTGTTTGGATTAGTGTCGGCGCGAAAGCAACCATCGCTAGTAACGCCGCGGTGAGAGTAAAACCTTTCATGGTGAAGCTCCTTATCAGGAGGCGGTGAAGTGTGAGAGGCGACGAGTATACGCCTGTGGATTTCGCAGATCAATAACTTTTCGCCGCCGCGGCGACGAGGTTCCGACCCTTTTATGCCGAGGCTTCTTTGCAGGCGGGGCGCACGGGTTCAGGGGCGGTGGAAGCCGCGCTCGATGTCGCGCGTGGTGAGGCGCAGGATGGCGGGGCGTCCGTGGGGGCAGGTGGTGGGCGAAGAGGTGTGGAGCAGGCGATCTATGAGCCAGCGCATCTTCTCCGGCGCGAGCGGCATGTTGACCTTGATGGCGGCGCGGCAGGCGAGCGAGGCGGCGACGCGCTCGCGCAGGGTTTCGCGCGCCGCGCCGCGCCGTTCGGCCTCGACCGTCTCCAAAATTTCGGCGAGCAGGTTGCGCGCCTCGCTCGCCGGCAAGTCCGCGGGCACGGCCTTGATCGCGACCGTGCGACCCGACAGGCGCATGAGACTGAAACCGTAAGTTTCGAGTTCGACGGCGACCGTGTCGTAGGCGGCGGCCTGCGCCGGCGTGAGGTCGAAGGTTTCGGGCATGAGCAGGGACTGCGACTCGGCGGCGCGCGTCTGTTCCAGCTTGCGATATTTGTCGAAGAGGATGCGCTCGTGCGCCGCGTGCTGATCGATGAGCAACATGCCCTCCGCATCAATCGCGATGATGTAGCTTTCTTCGAGCTGGTAGAGCGGGCGGATGTTGTGCGAGACGGCTTCGACTTCAACTTCATACATCGCGCCCGCGATTGAATTGAGCGGCGGCAGCGACGCGCGCGACGGGGCGGGCGCAGCATTCGGATCGTTCGTCCTGCTCGCATCAACCTGCGCCATGCTTTCATCCGGCGTTCGATAGGACGCCGGAAATTCGTTCGTCGCCGTCGTGTGCGGAGGAACGTTCAGCCCGCTCAGCACGTTCGACCCGGCCGCGCTCTCGCCTTCCCGCGCGGCGACGCGCGACGCGACAGGCGCGTCCGTATCCAATGTGGCGCGCACCGGAGACTGCAAGGCGGAGGCGCGCGCCGCAAACTCCTCGCTCGCCAGTAACAACTCGTCGTCCGGCGGCGGCGTGAAGCCGAACTCGATGGCCTCCTGCCGGGGCATCGCCGATTCGAACGGCGCGTGCCGCTCAACCGCGCCTTCCGCTCGCACGTCCGCCGCCACGGCGCCGTATCCCGGCAACGCGCGCGCGTCGTTGCTACCGTCGATGCCGTCGTCGTTGCCAACGCCAACGCCGACGCCGCCCATGCCGGAACCGGAAGCGTTCTCGCCGCGCGCCGTGTGCGAAAGCTCGTTTTGTGAGTTGCCGTAGGCGTCCGTCGTAAGGGTTTCGCGTGCGTCCTGCACGTCCGTGAGCCGGACGTAGCCGCCCGCCGCGAGCGCGGCGCGGACGCTCTCGCGCACGGCGTCCGCGATGGCGGCGGCGCGTCGAAAGCGCACTTCGGTCTTCGCCGGGTGGACGTTCACGTCCACCTCTTCGAGCGGCACTTCGAGAAACAGCAACGCCGCCGGGTAGACGCCGTGCGGCAACACCGTGCGATAACCTTCGCCGAGCGCGCGGCTGACGAGGCGGTCGCGCACGTAACGGCCGTTGACGAACAGGTATTGCGCGTCGCGCGTTGTGCGACGCTCGCGCGGCGCGGAGACGTAGCCGGAGACGCGCGCGATCTCTTTGTGCCCGCCGCCGACTTCGAGCAGGCTGTCGAGAAATTCCGCGCCGAAGAGTTGATAAGCGCGTTCGCGCAAATTCGTGGCGACGGCCGCGCGCAGCGACTCGCGCCCGTTGTTCGTCAGGACGAACGCGATTTCCGGGTGCGCGAGCGCGTAATGCGTGACGAGGCTCGTCAGGTGGTAACTCTCGGTCGCCTCGGAGCGCAGAAACTTGCGCCGCGCCGGGACGTTGAAGAAGAGATCGCGCACGGTGATGGTTGTGCCGCGCGGGCGCGCGGCGGGCTTCACGTCGCGCATCCGCCCGCCTTCGACGAGGACGCGCGTGCCCTCCGCCTCGCCCTCGGTCTGCGTGACGAGTTCGACGCGCGCGACCGAAGCGATGGAGGCCAGAGCCTCACCGCGAAAGCCGAGCGTGCCGATGCTGTTCAGGTCGTCGGCCGTGCTGATCTTCGACGTGGCGTGACGCTCGAAGGCGAGCAGGGCGTCGTCCTGCGTCATCCCCTCGCCGTCGTCCGAGACGCGCAGGAGCCTGCGCCCGCCCGCCTCCACGTCAACCTCGATGCGGCGCGCGCCCGCGTCAATCGAATTCTCGACCAACTCCTTCGCCACCGAAGCCGGACGCTCCACCACTTCGCCCGCCGCGATCTGGTTCGCCAAGTGATCTGATAGGACGCGAATTTTTGACATGGAAAGTTGTTCTTTTGTCAGTAGTCAGTTGTCAGTTGCATGTGGCAACCACGCGAGTTGTTTAAGACTGTCTTGAACAACTGACCACGGACTACTGACTACGGACGTTTTTTATAAGTAAACAATCTGGTGTTCGACCGAGCCGAGGTCGATGGCGTCGTAAATCCAGTCGAGACAGTAGCGGCCGTGGCGCGCGAGGAGAGAGGTGATGTTGAGATGTCGCTCCTGCAAAGTTTTTTCGGGGTAGAGCGCGACGTAGGCGCGTTCGAGCTGGCGGTGTGCGGCGCGGTCGCGCGCCATCTGCGCGCGGTGGAAGCGCGTGCGCAAGCCCGCCAGTTGGTGTTCGATCTTCTGCGTGCCGTGCGTGAGCGCGTCGGCGAGCGTCGGGTCGAAGCGGCGCAAATTCGCGCCGAGTTCGGCGAGCGCGCCGTCCACGGTCGCTTCGGCGCGGTCGAAGGCCTGCGCCTGTTCCGCGCCGAGATGTTCTTCGACGACGCGCGCGATCACGGCATCGAGTCCGTGGAAGAAGTCCGCGAGATGCAGGTTGTAGCGTTCGAGCGTGCGCCCGGTGCGGCGTTCGACGATTGTCAGGCTGGCGCGATGCAGGATGGGCGTCGCGGGGCGCGCGAGCAGGCGGTAAACTTCGGCCGTCTGCGCGAAATAAGCGACCTCGGCCGCGCCGCCGAAATAGGCGATTGAGGGCAACAGGTAATCCTGCACGACGGCGCGCAGCGTGACGTTCGGGCTGAAGCGTTCGGGGTCGCTCGCGGCCAGTTCGCCGAGTTCCGCCGCCGTGTAACTGTCGGACTCGGGCGCGCCCTTCGCCTGGTAACGGCCGTCGCTCGCGCGGCGCGTGATGGCGCGGCGCGAGCCGTCGAGGTGGATGAAGAGGGGGAAGGCATCGGGCGAGGCGTGAACCTGCGCGTGGTAGCCTTCGGCAACGAGCGCGCGGCTGCGCGCTTCGACGGCCGCGGCGATGTCGGGCGCGCGGCGCGCGGCCTCTGCGTAGAGCGGCGCGGCGAGTTGCTTGAGGCGCGCGTCGAGCGGGTCGAGCAAAATGAGTCCGTGGCGGCTGACGAGCGCGGTCAGGAAGCGCGCGAAGGCTTCGCCGTAAGTGCGCCCCGGTTGATAGGCGTCGCGGAGCAGGATTTCGAGGTCGGGGAGAAACTCCGTGGTCGGCAACAGGTCGAGCAGGCGTTGGACGACATCGCTCGCCGTCTCGTCGAGCACGACCGTGCCGACGGGCGTGCCCTCGCGGTGGAGCGCGTCGGCGACGCTCGTCGAGGCGAGGCGGCCGTCGCAGGCCGTGAACTCGGTCGCCTGCACTTCCTCCCAGTCATGATCCTCGGTCGCCATCCAGAAGACGGGCACGGCCTCGGTTCCGCGCTGCGTCAGGCAACCCGCGAGTTTGACGGCGGAGAGGGCTTTATAGATCGTGTAGAGCGGGCCTGTGAAGAGGCCGACCTGCTGGCCGGAGACGACGGCGACCGAATCTTTCGAGCGCAGCCGCGCGATGTTGCGCCGTGTCTCCGCGCCCGCGCCCCAGCGCGCGTTCATCTCTTCGAGGGCGTCGCAGAGGGCGGCGCGATCCGTCCGGTGCGCGGCCAGCACTTCGGGCGCGCGCGCGGCCAGCTCGTGATGAAAGCGCACGGCGTTCGGGTAGTAGCGACTGAGGGCGGGCGCATCCGCGAGGTATTCGAGGAAGAGGCGCGACTGTTGGGGGATGAGCGCGAAGGGCAGAGTTTCGATGCGCAAGCCCGCCTCCTGCGGCGTGCTGAAACAGGCTGCTTCGGTAGTGCTGGGAGAAACTTCTGTGCTCACTTGACTGCTCCTTCGGCCGACTTCGTCTCGGCTTCCGTCTCGACGGACGAAAGACACTGTTCCAACGCGCGAACGATCTCGCGGCGCGCCGCCTCGTCCGGCATGGAGAGCGGCGCGCGCACCTCGCCGCCCGCGTAGCCGCAGAGGTCGAGCGCATATTTCAAACCGCCGATGCCGGAGCGCATGGTGACGGCGCGGGCGAGCGGCGTGAACTTCCTCTGCCACTCGCGCGCCGCCTCGTGTTCGCCCCGTTCGACCAGACGCGCGATGCGCACCGCGACTTCGGGCGCGACGCACCCGGCGGCCAGTATCGCCCCTTGCGCGCCCGCTGACAAAGCCGCGTGGAGCACGGAGGCGTGGCCGGTGAGCACGGCGAACCCCGCGGACGCGAGCCTGAGCATCTCCAGAAAGTTGACCATGTCGCCCGAACTGTCCTTGATGCCGATGATGTTCGCATGTTCCGACAGGCGCGCGAGCGTGTCCGGAGAGAGTGCCAGCCCCGTGTTCTGCGGGATGTTGTAGAGCACAACGGGGAGGGGCGAAGCGTCCGCGATTGCTTCGTAATAATCGGCGAGGGCGGCCGGCGTCATCTGCGCGCGATAAAAATGGGGCGTGATGACGAGCAGGGCGTCCGCGCCAGCCGTCGCCGCTCGTCGCGCCTCATTGATGCTCGCGCGCGTGCCGTGCTGGCCGACGCCGACGACGAAAGCGAGATGCGCGGGCACGGATGCGCGCGCCGCTTCGACGACTTCGAGCGTTTCGCGTTCGTCCAGATGGACGCGCTCGCCCGTCGAGCCGAGGATGACGTAGCCGCTGATGCCGGTCTCGTTCCAGCGCGCGATGTTCGCGCCGAGGGCGCGCGCGTCGGGCGCGCCGTCGGCCGCAAAGGGCGTCGTCGCGGGCAAGAGGATGCCGCGCAGTTGCCCGGCCGTAAACTTACGGGCGCGCGCCTCTCCCGGCTGAATTGTGTCGTGCGATTTCAAGCGCAGGCATTATAACGACCGCGCCGGAAGGCGTGCAACGCTGGCTCAGGCGTCGGGCTCCGGCGCGATTGATGGAAAGCAGGCGGCGATGCGTGGCGGCGAAGCGGCGGCGGAGCGGCGAAGCGGCGGCGGAGCGATGATGCAGCGGTGGAGCGGCGAAGCGGCGGCAGGGCGGAGGCGGATAGTAGTCCCGCGTGCGGACGGGAAGATGCGGCGGGACGGACAACTTGTGCGGGCGCCCCTGTGCGCTCGCGCCGGGGGCGACAGGTTTCGTTGAACGCGTCGCTCCCGGCGCGCCCGTACAACTTCTCATCGTCTTCGCTCCCCGCGCCGGTTGTACGGGGCTACTTTTGGCCGCCGCTTTACACGTCGCTCTGTCCGCCGCTTTGTCCGCCGCTCTGCCGGCCACATGCACGCGTCTATTCCCTCGGAATATTGAAGCGGCCTTCGAGGTCTGTCGGCCTCATGTCGTGGGGCAATTGCAGGTAGGCGCGCTTGATGAGGTTGTCGGCGTCTTCTGCGATGAGCGGGAGAGAGCGCAGTTGGGGGCCGCAGATGGTCTGGATGACGTGTGAGCCGAGCGCGCGGTAGCTTTCGAGTTGCTGCTCGGTGTAGTTCTGGTCGGCGGTGCTTTCGTGCGGGAAGGTGCGGCTGGTGCTGGCATAGTTGAGTATGTCAATCGGCTCGCCGCCCGTGATGGCGGGCTTGATGTAGATGATGACGCCGTCTTTCGCCGCCTGCCCGGAAGTGTCCCGGTCGGCGCACGAGTAGCGTATGAGGCCGACGGCGCAGTAGCGGCTTTCGCCCCTGTGCGCCTCGTCGTCCTTCGAGTAGATGGGCATGCCGCCGATGAAGTCTATGGGGATGCCGAGGTCTATGCGAATTTTGCGCACCGCGCCGGCGAGGTCTTCAAAGCGGCTCTGCGGGTCTTGCGAGCCGTCGCCGACGACGATGAGGTGTGCGCGGCGCAAGACCATCTCGTAGAGCCCGAGGTTCTCGAAGTGGCCGCCGTCGGAGAGATAGACGTAGGGGCTGCGGTTGTCGCTGTGTCCGAGCGCCTCCGTGAGAATCGGGCGCAGGGCGAAGCGCGGCCCGGAACGCCTGTAGGAATGGAGCCGAGGGAAATATTTGTCGTTTCCGGCGGGGCCGGGGTTGCCGAGCCACCAGCCGAGCCGCGCGTTGAAGAGCGTCATCAGGAAGGCGAGCGCGGGCGAGGAGTGATAGCCCATGTTCGGGCTGGCCGCCGCGCCGGAGATGGTGACGGCCGTCCCCAGGCTGATGCCTGCGCCGGGGGGCGCGCTGCCGCCGCCGTACTCCTCCGTTTTGCGATAGCCGAGCCGGAAGCTGCCCGAGTGGAGCGGCGAGACGGTGAACGTTTCGGCCTTGCGCTGTTGCCAGGCGAGGTTGTGGCCGCTCGTCAAATTGAGACAGAGATTGACGACGTGCATGAGCTTGCGTTTCGGCTCGTGGGGCGCGCCGCGATAGTGGCGCAGTTCGTGCATCGGCAGGTTGTCGTAGGCGTCGAACCCGGTGAAGGGATTGGGGCGGCGTTCCGAACGCGGCCGCGACGCGCCCATGTAGGCGCGAATCAGGCGATTGCGATACATCGAATGAAGCGAAAACTTGTTGACGTTGACGCAGGTTGACATGACGAGGCTGACGGCGACGAGCGCGAGCGCCAGCAGCAACATCAAACTGAGCGGGGCGTAGTGGACGGTGTTCAGCAGGCTGGAGGGGGCATAGGCGTGCGGTGCCGAGTCGTGCCAGTCGAGCGTGGCGGGCGCGAGTTTCCTGATGAGCAGGCTCGTGCCGAGCGAGAAGACGATGAGCAGCGTGAGAGCGAAGACGGGGGCGGCGAGCGCCATCGCGTAGTCGGTCAGCCCGCCCGGCTTGCCTTCCCGCTCCGGGTGCGAATGCGTCTTGTCGCTCTTGCCGCCGAGGATGGTGAGCACGCCGGACGCGCCGCCGAGCGCGGCCAGAATCACTTTGGTCTTGTAGCCCAGATACATCAACCCGACCGGCCCGAAGATAACGAGCGCACTCACCACGCCCCACAGGAGAGAGATGATGAGCGCCCACGCGCCGAAGCGCGCCCACCATTCGCGGTCGTCGTCGTCCGTGAAATGGCTTGTGATGCCGACGAACAGGATCAACGCCAGCAGGAACAGCAGGACAAAGAGAGGGGCGGCGAAGCAGGCGTAGAGTTCCGTGACGGGAAAGGGCGCGGGGCTATCGGCCGCGGGCACGGGGAACACTTTATTGGCCGCCCACCAGGCGAGCGTGCCCCAGAGAATGCCGATCAAAACGACGGCGAGCGGTTCCCAGACGAGGCGCGGCCAGTTTCGCGCCCAGCGTCGCCGCCAGAACTTGAAATCTTTGAAGACCTGGATGAGCGTGTAGAGAATGTAGGCCGCGACGTGCAGCGCGACGCCGTACTGCAAAAATTCCGTCAACTCCGCGCCGAATTCGTCGCCGCCGTAGGTGCGCCCCCACGCCCACCAACTCGTCAGGCAGATGGCGGAGAGCGACAGCGGCAACAGGCAGAGCGTGAGAAACCAGCCCTGCTGATTCAGGCGTTGCCCGCCCAGCTTGCGCGGCCGGTTCGCGCTCGGCCGCGCCACGCCCATGTAGACGAGCGCCACGAGGCCCGAGAGCGTGCCGAGCCAGAACGCCCAGGAGACCCGCCCCCCCGCATGCGAACTCATCCGCACGACGCCCACGACGATGCGCGGCAAGATGAGCGCGGCCAGAATGAAGGGGATGAGCACCAGCCAGTTGAGCACCAGGTTGCGCACGACGATGGCGACGAGCGTCCAGGTGTCGGCCGAGAGGAAGCCGAGTTTCGGGTTGAGGTAGTTGCTGTAACTGCGCAGGTGCCGGATGGGTTCGGGTTCGGGTTGGAGTTTGTTCTTCTCCGGTTCGTTCTTGAGCGCGCGCATGACGGGCGCGAGACGCGCGCGGTGAATCCAGGCCGAGAGCCAGCTTCCCAGGTAGCCGCCGCCCGAGACGGTCGAGAGGTAATCGAAGCGTTCGAGCAGGCCGTAGCGCGCCAACCCCTGCACGATGCCGAGTCCGAAACTCGCGCTGCGGATGCCGCCGCCCGAAAAACAGAGCGCGGTGCGTTTCTCCGGCAGGTCGTGAATGTGCCTGTAGAGTTCGGCCGTGAATTTTTCATTCAGCAGGGCGATGTATCGCTTCCGCTTCCCCGCCCTCCGCTCCTCGAACGACCCCTCGATCTGTCCGACGGCGCGTGCGTGGAGTTGCGCTTCGGAAACGTCTTCGCGGGAACGCATCCGGTGCGCCGCCTTGCGATCCTCGTCCGTCTCGCGCTCGATCTCCGACCTGATCTCGGCCTCGATCTCCGATTTGATCCTCGCCTCGACTTCAAGATCAATTCTCTCTTTCGCCGCGAGATAATCCGGCGGGAGCGCGCCGTGCTGGTGCTCAAACTCCGCCTCCAGCACGCGATACAGCGGATAGATGTGCTCCTGCTCGCACTCCTCTTCCAGCGCGACATAACGAAGAGACGCGGCGTCTGTATTTTCGGTCGTTGAATTTGTCATCTTTCGACTCCGGGCGAAGGCGCGAGCATGGGCGGCGAGGGACGCGGGGGCGGGCGGCGACTCACGCGCGGCGTTTAACTTCCGCGCCCGAGCGGCTCATCTGCGGCCTTGCGCGTTCGAGCAGGCTCGCCGCTTCCGGCGGACTGCTCACTATTTCTCTCGCAATTAACGTCACGCGATTTCAAAGGCAATGCTGCAACCGGGCGCAGTTGAAAAAGTTGGCGGGCAAGATATTGAGACCCGGCGATCTCGCCTGAGGCTTCCTCTGAGTTGAACGGAGAAGTGTGCGACCGACTGCGCAAAAGTAAGGTGCATGAACGCGCGCGAACGATAAGGCAAGTGAGAATTGAGTGTCAAGACTTTTCCGACAAGTCGTCTGCGTGCACAGGCGAGCGGCAGCGGGCGCGACGCTCTATAGTTCGGGAAACACGGCGCGGGCGCACAGGTTGCCGTCGGGCGCGGGGGCGTGCGAGTATTAATTCAAATGTCGAACCCGCGTGAAGAGCAACTGGACTTGTTGATTATCGGCGCAGGCCCCGCCGGGTTGTCCGCCGCCGGGGCGGCCGCGCGCGCCGGCCTCAACTATCTCGTCATCGAAAAAGGACTCATCGCCGACACCATTTACCGCTACCCCGTCGGCCGCACCGTCTTCTCCACGCCCGACGAGTTGGAACTCAGCGAAAACACCCTGCGCCCCTGCCGCGAGAAGCCGACGCGCGAGGAACTCCTCTCGCACTACGTCCGCTTCACGCTCGAAGAGGGTTTGCGCATTCACACCGAAGAAGGCGCGGAGACGATTGACCGCGATGCCGGAACGAGCGCATTTACGGTGCGGACGACGCGCGCCGAATACCGCGCCGCGCGCGTTCTGGTGGCGACGGGCGCGATGGCCTACCCGCGCCGCCTGAACGTGGTGGGCGAAGACCTCCCGAAAGTCGGGCACCGCTTCGTCGAACCTTACCCTTACGTGCGCAAAGACGTGCTCGTCGTCGGCGGCGGAAACTCCGCAGCCGAGGCCGCACTCTTTCTCTCCGAAGAGGGCGCGCACACCACGCTCGCCATCTGGCGCGCCGACTGGGAACAGCGCGACCCCAGGATGAACGCCATCAAACACTGGGTGCGCGCACCGCTCGAACGCGAACTCGAAGCCGGGCGACTCCGCCTCGCCTTCTTCACACGGCTCGAAGAGATCACCGAGCGCGCAGTGCGCCTCCAAACGGAAGACGGCAGCATCCGCACGCTCCCGAACGACGCCGTCTTCATCCTCATCGGCGCGGACGCAGACCACACGCTCCTGCGCCGCGCCGGAGTCGAGTTCGCCAAAACCGGACTCGCCGAAGTGCCCGTCTACGACCCCGACACCTACGAAACCAACATCCCCGGCCTCTACGTCGCCGGCCACTTCACCCACGCCCGCCACATCAAACAGGCCATCGCCGTCCCCCGCCACATCGTCCCCCTCATCGCGCAATCTTTGCGCGCGGCGGTCTAACGCCTTGTAGGCTTAGCCCTGTCGTCACGTGCGACGATACGCCTCTGCGCCGCCTCCCGCACCCTGCAAAAAATTTTCTTGGTCAACGTGACATGTTTCGCCCTAGTCAGAACATATAAGAGTAAAGGTCAGGTTAGGGGCGGCTCATGGCGCCCCGTACAGTCGTCAGGCGACACACTTGCGCGTTAAGCAGCGGCGGTTCAAAATTCCAATTGACAGGATCGTTCGGTTGTTTTAATCTACGCCCGCTTCAACAGCAGCGCGACTTTCACCTACGCTTATCCTCGATTGATTGTACCTTCAACAGCCAGTGCTTTTTGCCTGTAAGTTCTGATCGCTATTCAACTTCAACCTGACTGCTTTTCAACTTCAATACTTAATGTGCGGCCTTACGAGCGCACAGAAGTACTCACTGCTACGCAGCTCTACAGGAGAAAGTGACATGGGAGCCGATAGAAAAATTAATGGTGGCAAGGACGCAGGGGGAGTGGTTCTGAGGGCCACATCGCCGATCAATGATTATCTCTTGTACAAAGTCACCGTATCGGGCGCACAGCCGCACTTCACATTGGTTGAAAGAGGTAGGCCGCTACCTTTGTTGGAAGCGCCCCCACCTGTCCAGAAGACTTACCAGAGGAAATGGCCTATCGCGGGAACCGATCAGGTGAGCAAAGGAGACATGTTCGAGCACAATCTGGGCATGGCCTTCCTCAAGGCGGTGAAGTACAGGTACGTGATAGAACATTACGACGACGGGGACAATCTCATTGCCGTGCTTAAGGATGTCGAGTGGAGCAGCCAGAACCCCACCTCGATGGCTTTTGAACCCTTCGTTATAAGCGTCCGGTGAAAATCTCATTAACGCTTCCAGGAGACCTTCATGAAAGTACTTTTCCGTTCAATCGTCTCGATCATCCTTATCAGTAACTTCATCGTGCTGACAGCCCTGCCCTGTTCCGCTCAACGTTCCGTATCACCATCAGGGCAATCCGGGAGTCAAAGGCAGAGTTACATGGCGGTAGGCGACATGCCGGGCGTCGCAGCGTCGAACCGCGCTTCGCTGTCAATGGAAGCGCGTCGAGCCGAATACAGCGCATTATTACGCCGCAAGAGCGCGCTGAAGAGATACCTTCCGACCGTCAGCCCTGATTCAGCGGACTACCAAGCCGTCGTCAAGTCAATCGGTGAGTTGGAAGCGAAACTCGAATCCCTGGAGAGAGAGGCGTTGGCCGCCACGTCGCTGCCTTTACTGCTATCCGCCCCATCCCGCCCGATGACCGAGAGCGCCGCTACGGCGGCGGCCTGGCCGGCGTCCCGGGGAAAATCAGCAAAGTCCCCCGCCCTCAGCCGTAACGTCTCCCCCTCACCAGTCTCAACAGCCACCGCGTTACAAGCTACTCCCGCGCTTCCCGCTCCCCCGGATGACGACGACCCGGCGGCCGAGAGCCAGCCCCAAAATTACGTTGAATGGATCAACAGACAGATTGACAATAAAGTCAGCGCGCTAATCAATCAGGGGTCGCATGCGAACCAGACTGAGACGCCGTCTGAAAGTAGCAACTCAACTTCACTGGTCGATCAGAGTTCATCCTCGGATTTAATCGGCGTCGGGTTGAACCTTGCGGGACTGTCCAGTGGGGCGACGAACGATGAAAAGGAGGCGACCTCGGTCTCCGTGACCACATCCGCCTACGCGCTCTATGCCGCCATCAAGGGGGCAGACCCGCTCGATCCGGTCTTCTACAACAAAAACAACAAGTGGCGTCGCCTATCATTCATTTTGGGTTACGACGACGAGAAGGAAGAAGGAGACGACGCAGAAACGCCGGATCGGGCCACGATAGCTGGCTTCAAATACCTCATCATTAACGGGCGCGATGCCACCGAAAAAGAGAATGAGGACGACACCGCAAACATCAGGAACGGACTCTTCGCCGCCACGGTGCAGTTTGGCGAACTCAACGCCGCGATTCGGAATTTCATCTTCCGCAACGAGCGCGTAAGGAACGAATTCATCAAGACGGATTTTCTTGATTTCATCAGGGGTGAACTTGCCGGCGCGAGAGCGCGAGTAAGCACGCTGGAGCAAAGACTCGCCGCATCTAATAATGCGGAAGAGAACGCCCGGACTAGGGCGCAGATTGCCGCTTTCCAAGGAGACATAAAGGGCTATCAGGATGTGTTGGAGAGTCCCACCGGCGGGTTATTCGATATAACTCAGCCTATCAGCCAATGGACTCAGGAGGAGAGGGACTACTACGCGGCCGGATTCACAACCAGCGGATTGCAAAATAATTTCCAGAGGATTCTCGGCCTCCTTTCCGACGACGACCGTGAGCAGCTCGAAAAGTTCGTCACCGACCAGATCAACCCGTTCGTGGACTTGACCAAGACGCTCAGGAAATCTCTGGAACGTATCCGCAGCAAGCCGCAACTGTCATTCAACGCCCTCACCAAGACGCGGAAGAAGGGCGACGATGAATACACGAGCGAACTCATTTACGAGCGCGGCATACCCGGAACCACAAGGGCGTTTCTCACTCTGAACGGCGGATTCAAATACAAGAATAGCCGTCTCATCGGTGGAGACACTCGCGGTGGGACGGCCGCCGGGCAGCTACAATTTCAGGTCACGCCGGAAAATAGTTTAATCAGTAAGAGTCCCATCTTTCTGTACTTTTCCACGGAGGGCAACTGGATGTCGGGTCTCAAACCGAGCTACAAGGCGCAGACGAAGGTGAAGATTCCGGTCACGGATGGAATAGAAATTCCAATCTCACTGACTTATTCCAACCGCACCGAGTTGGTCGATGAATCAGACGTGAGAGGACAATTCGGGTTCACGATAGACACAGCCAAGCTGCTCAGAGTCTTTAAATTCAAGCTGCCGAGCACCAGGGAGCGGGCGCCAGTTTTCGCCCCCATCCAGTAAGTAACCGGCACGGCCGTCCTGCCCGTCTAATTCCGAAGTCCGAGTCCACGTCGAACGGTCAAAGCCGCAACGTCACTGTGTTTACGCAGTGACGTTGCGGCTTTCGACATTCTTACGCTTACCGTGCGCCCACTATATCAAAGAGATCATTCGCCTCACCAAGTTATCCGCGCCATCACACGGGCGCCGTACCCGAACATGAGCTTCAAACATTAACGCGGCCGGGCGCTAAAGATTAGCTCGCTCCGGTCGACACTTATTCGTCCACCCCTACGCCCGCCGCCCGCTCGCGCCTCGCGACGCCCGTGCGGTAGGCGGCTTCTTCGACTTCGCGGGAGACGGCTTCGGCGATGCGTTTGTCGAAGACGGAGGGGACGATGTATTCGGGGTGGAGTTCTTCGGCGGAGATGAGCGCGGCGATGGCGTGGGCGGCGGCGAGTTTCATCTCCTCGTTGATGCGCGAGGCGCGGCAGGCCAGCGCGCCTCGGAAGATGCCGGGAAAGCAGAGGACGTTGTTGATCTGATTCGGGTAGTCAGAGCGGCCGGTCGCCATCACGGCGACGATGTCGGCGACTTCTTCGGGCATGATTTCGGGCGTCGGGTTTGCCATCGCGAAGATGACGGGTTTCGCGGCCATGCGTTTCACGTCGTCGCGGCCGATGACGCCGGGCACGGAGAGACCCATGAAGACGTTCGCGCCGGCCATCGCCTCGTGCACCGTGCCGCGCACGCCCTCGGGGTTAGTGTTCTCGGCGTACCACTCTTTGACCCAGTTCATGTGCTCGCGGCGGCCACGGTACAGTATGCCGTGCTGGTCGCAGCCGATGATGTTGCGGACGCCGGCCGCCATGATGATCTTCGTGCAGGCGACGCCCGCCGCGCCCGTGCCGTTGACCACCACTTTCAACTCATTCATCTCTTTGCCGATCAATTTCGCCGCGTTGATTAAGGCCGCGAGCACGACGACGGCCGTGCCGTGCTGGTCGTCGTGAAAGACCGGAATGTCGAGTTCCTCTTTGAGCCGGTCTTCGATCTCGAAGCAGCGCGGCGCGGAGATGTCTTCGAGGTTGATGCCGCCGAAGGCGGTCGAGATGAGTTTGATCGTGCGGACGATCTCGTCCGGGTCTTTCGTCGAGAGACAGATGGGGAACGCATCCACGCCCGCGAACTCTTTGAAGAGCATCGCCTTGCCTTCCATCACGGGCATGGCGGCGGCCGGGCCAATGTCGCCGAGGCCGAGCACGGCCGTACCGTCCGTGACGACGGCGACGGTGTTGCGCTTGATGGTCAAAGTGTAAGCCTTTTCCGGGTCGCGGTGGATGGCTTCGCAGACGCGCGCGACGCCGGGCGTGTAGGCCATCGAGAGATCGTTGCGCGTCTTCAAAGGCGACTTCGAGACGACTTCGATCTTGCCGCCGAGGTGCAGTAGAAAGGTGCGGTCGGAGACGTTGACGACTTCGACGCCGTCTATGTCGCGCGCCGCCTCGACGATCTCCTTGACGTGCTCGCTCGAAGAGGCCGTGAAGGTGATGTCGCGCGTGATGGATTCGCGCGAGGCGTTGACGATGTCAATCGCGCCGATGTCGGCCCCGGCGCGGCCGAGGGCGGTCGTCAACTCTCCGAGCGTGCCGGTGCGGCTCGATAGTTTTACACGCAGGGTCGAACTATAACTGACGCTTGGCGCATTAGTAGGCATCGCGGCTCCGGCTAATCCTTTCCGAGTTGCGGCAGATTCGAAGGCGGTCGTTGGCGTTAACTCTAACGCCAACGACGCGCGCCGCGCAAGGGAGAGGGATCGACGGTTGCGGCCGGCTGCGAAACTAATCTCACTATATCAACTCATTCGTTGTGAGATGCGCCGGAGGCCTCACGTAACAGGCGCGCGATCTGTGCGACGATTGAAGGATCGAACTTGTGGCGGCGAGCGGCCAGTTGCAGCGAGCGTTCGCCGAGGAGGGCGTAGATGGCAATCGCGCCGCGCGCGTCCGCAACGTCTCGCAGGGCTGCGAGGTGGCGGCCGACGGTCGAGAGGTCGGCGCGCGCGAACGTGCCGGTCAGGGCTTCGTCCGGCGCGTGCGCTCTCAGGTTGTCGAGCGTGCTGGCGAGCAGCGGCAGGAGCACCTCGCGTGCGCGCCCGTGGCCGAGGCCGCAACGCGCGAGGAGGTCTGCGGCGAGCGAGAAAAGCGCGACCGTGTGGCCGGACGCGATGACGGCCGATGCGTGATAGAGGGCTTTGTCGCGCGCGGCGACGGAGAAATGCCGGCCGCCGAGCGCGCGCACGATTTTGCGCGCGGCCGCGAGCGCGTGCGCTTCGCCTTCGAGACAGTAGAAAGCCCCGCGCAGATTCCGCGCGCCGCCCGCCGGGTCGCTGATCGAGACGAGCGGGTGGAGCGAACCGAGGCTGAAATTGTGTTGGCCGAGCGGCGCGAGCGCATCGGAGAGCAGCGCGCCGCTCGCGTGCAGGGCGACGCGACGGCGGCGACGCGACGGTTGTGCGCCGCGCGCGGCCGGCACGGCGGCGAGCCGCGCGGCCACCTGCGCGATCTGATCGTCGGGCGTAGTCACGAGGATGAGTCCGACGGTATCAGGGAGCGAGTCCAACTCGGTCGCGGCGAGCGCGAGCGGGCGCGGTGAGATGCGGCGTGCGACGAGCCGGGCGCGTGCGGCGCGGCGCGCGACGAGGGCGACGACTGGGTAGCCGCTCTGGCTGAGCGCGAGCGCGAGCGCGGAGCCGAGCCGCCCCGCGCCGATGACGGCGACGCCCGGCGGCACAGACGAACCGGCACGCGCGTCGGCGGTCGTGGAGGCCACGCGGGCGGCAGTTGTGGAAACCGCGCGCGTGGTGGTCGTGGAAACGGCCCGTGGGGCAGTCCTGGCAGCCGCGCGCGGGGCAGTCCTGGCAGCCGCGCGCGGAGCGGTCGTGGAAACCGCACGCGCGTCCTTTGACGTTCCCTTTACCTGTCGCGCGCCGGAAGCGTGTGTGCGCGTTTTCCGCGTGTTCACTCCCGGCGCGTTTGCTTCCGGCGTGTTTGTTTCCAGCGCGTTAGCGTCCGGCGCGTTGCCTTCCGAGGCGGTTGCGTCCGGCGCGTTCGCTTCCGGGGCGCCTGCTTCGTGCATGCTTACAACCCGCGCGCCTGCTATCCGCGCGTTCACTACTTGAGCGTTCGCCCCCGGCGCGTTCGCTTGCCGCGTTTCTACTTTTCGCGCGTCTACTTTTCGGGCGTTTACTTTTCGCGGCGGCGACAAGGCCGGGGTTTTATCTTTGCGTGGATTTACACGGTGCGTGGCCGTGCCGGCGCTCTCGATCTTTTTCTCGCCCCCGTCCCGTGGCTCACGCGGCATCGCTGTTGTTCTCGAACATGATCTCGAAGAGCGCGGCATCGTATGGCAGTTCATCAAACCACTGTTGCCAGCGCGTCGCAAGTTCGTCGCGCGTGAGAAGCCCGCGCATGATCCCTGCGGGCAAACGTGCGCGCAGAGGCTCGGCGCGCGGCGTCTTCTGCAGCGCGAGCGTGATGAGGCGCGCGTCGGCGTGCGTGAACAGCGGAGGAGTCTGCCGTTGTGCGAGGTGGTGCGCGAGAGTGTAGGCGCGGCCGGCGGTTTCGGCGTCGGTCGTGTCGGCGGCGAGCAGTTTGAGCGCGTGCGCGAGGTGCGTGTGAAAACGCGCGAGCGTGCGGCGGTAAGCGGCGCGCCCGCGCTCCGTGATTTCGGCGAGGAGCGCGGCGGCGTTGAGATATTGTTCGGCGCGCGCGAGGCGGAAGGCGCAGGCGCAGCGCGGGTGTTTGGCGAGCAGACGCGCGACCGGCAGATCGCAGCGCGCGTTGCGCACCTCGGCGGCGAGCGACGCGGCCTCTTCCCACAGGTGCGGCGCGACGAACGGCAGCCCGGCCAGCGCTTCAAAATCGCGCCACTCCGCGCCGCGCATGAACTCGTCGAGCGCCATGTGGTTGCGCCCGTCGCCGACGGCGCGCGCGTGCAGGTCTGTGTAGTGCTCGGCGTAACAGGCTTGAAATTCCTGCCAGAGCAGTTCGAAGCGTTCGGTGCGCGCGGTGTCGAAAAGGCTGTGCGGGTCGTCTGCGATGAGCAGCAGCTCGCGGCGCGCGCTCTCGATCACTTCGAGCGTGGTCTGCTCGGCGGCCGACAGGTAAGCGCGCACGCTCTCGCGGCGGACGATGCCGGAAGTGTACGTGCGCAGGGCGGCGAGTTGCTCGGCGGCGCGCGTGAGTTGTGCGGGCGCGTCGCCGTAAACGTCCGCCACGCGCTGCAAGCCTTCTTCGAGCGAGAGGCTGCCGTCGAGCGCGTCGGCCACGGCGTCGGCGGCCGCGCCGAACGTGCGGCGCACGGCCGCCGCCAAGTCCCAGGCGCGGGTGGTTAAACCGGCGTCGGGCAGCGCGTCGAATTCTTTGAGCACCGTCTCGGCGCGCCAGTCCGCGAGCCAGCCGGAGAGCGCGGCGCGCACGCTCTCGCGCGCATCTGCGTCGGCGATTGAAGCGAGCGTCGGGTCGCCGGCCAACAGGCGCGCCCAGGCGGTCAGTTCCTCGGCGTTGTGATGAATCTCGGCGGCGCGGCAGACCCCCGCCACCTCGTCCCACTTGAGAGACGAACCGAGCGTGCGGCGACTGATACGATCATCCGTGGTGGTGACGAGTTCGATGCGACGCTGTGCGACGAGCGCGGCGAGTACGAGATGCTGCGAGCTGTGCGACAGCCCGTAAGGTCGCCCGCCGAGCAGACGTTGCAGGGAGGCCAGAGGCACGACGCGGCTTCCAGCCCTATCGACGCGCGCAAGAACTTCGCGCACCCAGGGCTGGCCGAGCACGGCATCGCCGGTTTCGGGGATGTAGATGTCGCCCCGACGCGTGGCGAGGCCGAGCGGGACGGCGAAAGTCTCCGCGAGTTGCTGGACGGCTGCATCGGCCACGTTGCCGCCGCCGAACAGGTGATCGACGAGGAGCGCGATGTCCGTTTCATTCGGCGTCGCGGTGAACTCCGGGTGCTGCGGGAAGCGCGCGGCGAAGTGGGGGGCGAGCGCACCGGCGAGCATCGGGGCGAGACTTTGTCCGGCGCGCGCCTGCGGCGTAAACGCGACGCTCTCGCCGTCAACCAGCAGACGCCCGTCGTCGACGTAGAGGCGCGACCAGATGCGCTCGGCCTGCGCGGCGAGCGAGCTTGCGGCGGCGCGCGCCGTCTCGCCGAATTCCGCGAGCGAAGCATCCGTGCGCAGCGCGACCAGACGCCGCAGGACGCTCAACTCCTCCGCGTAACATTCGGCGGGCTGCCAGGCGACGGAGAGGGGCGCATCGGCCGCCGCGCCCGCAAGGCGACGCGCCTCGTCCGCGGCGGCGGGAACATTTCCGCCGACAACGCACCCGGAGTCGTGTACGGACAGTTGCCAGTCGTAGGCGTGAACCTTCACCTCGCCCGTCGCCGCGCCCGTCGCCTCATGCGTGGTCTCGCCCGCTGCCTCGCGCGTCGCCGCGCCCGCCACATCGCCCGTGGCAAAGCCCGCCGCAATGTTCGCATTGCCGCTCGTCTGGCCGGTTGCGCGCTCGTTCGCCGTTGCGCTCGTCCGGTTGCTCGACTGGTAGCTCGACGTGTCGCTGGTCTGATTGCTCGCCGCGTCGCCTGTTATGTCGCTCGTCGTGTCGCTTATTGTGTCGCTCGCCGTGCTGACTGCCGCGGTGTTCGTGGCCGCCGGGCGCGTGAGGCGGCCGGCGCGCGCCGAACCGCGCCACGTCACACGAAAGTCCGCGTGCGGCGTTTCCTGCTCGTCCGCGAAAGGCCAATCTTCAAAACGCGCGGGCGCGAGCGTGCGGAGCATGGCGGCAATCGCCCCGTCGTCAATCGCCGGCGACTCGCTGGAGGCGGCGAGGGCGGCATCGAAATCGGCCGCCACGCTCACCTGAAAACGGTAGCGCAACTCTTCGCCGTCCGTATGCGCCGCGAGGCCGCGCGCGGGCGCGAGGTCTGTCAGGCGCTTCAACGTCTCCTCGACGCGCTCGACGGCCGCCTGTTGCGAAACCTCGTCTTGAAACAGGAGCGCGGCGCAGAGGTCGCGCGCCGTCGCGCCGCGCCCGTCGAGCGAGAGCACGAAGAGGCTCTTCAACACGAGCCGCACCTGCAAACGCTGCATCGCCGGAAACTGCGCGACGGCTTTCGTCGCCAGTTCGTCGTAGACGCGGAAGGCATCGCGCAGGTCTTCGGAACGGCGTAAGGAGTCCTCGCTGTGGTCGAAAACTTCGTCGAGGAGGATGAGCGAGAGCGCGGGGCGGTTGACGGCGTTGCGCGCGGCCGCGGCGGCGAAGGGCAGGAAGGCGAAGGCCGGGGCGTAGAGACGCACCGAGGACGACGTGTCGGCGACGAGCGGGTGAACCGGATAGAGCGCGGCGAAGCGCGGCTCGCTCCAGTTGAAGTTCGGCACGCTCTGGCGCAGCGACAGGTAGATTTCGTGCAGCGCGTCGCGCGCCGGGGCGTTCTTGCGCAGGACGTAGATGTTGGCGACGTGATACAGGTGCTCGGGTTCGAGATAGTCTATGCGGAAGGTACGCGCCAGCGCCACGTTGACGCCTTCCGCGCCGGCAATGTCGTCGTCGAGCGCGAGGGCGACGAAGGCGTTGGCGTCGCGCGCGGCCACGGCCAGTTCGCTGAGGAGCGGCCCGTCGTCTCGTTTGACGCGAGCCTCGCGGCCGAAGGCCGTGTCGATGAGGATGACGAGAGTGGCCGGCGTCGGCGACGAGCGCACGGCCGCCTGTGCGAGCCACGCGGCCGGGTCGCCCGCCCAATCGGCCACGTTCCCGCCGTAAGCGGCGATGAAGGCTTCGATCAGCTCGTCGCGCAGCGTCGGGCGCGTCCCGCGTCCGACGCGCACGATCCGGTGTCGGCGATTTGCCAGACGCCGCGCGCTGGCGGCGACGTGCGCGTCGGCGAGCTGTGCGTTCGGGCGTTCGGCGGCGGCTATGAGCGCGCCGAAAGTGGCGAGCGTGTGGCTTTTGCCGACGCCGCGCATCCCTGCGAGCGCGTGCGCCGCGCCGTGGTCGCGCGGGAGGTCTGCGAGCGCGTCGAGCCAGCGCGCGAGAAGGTCGGAGGTGGCGTCGGTGAAGCGATAGGCGGCGAGCGCGCGTGCCGGGTCGGCGGCAAAGTCCCGCACGTCGTCGAACTCCTGCGGCTCGACCAAATCCTTGATTTTATCCTGTGTTCGTTTCATCCGCTTGGCGATGTGGGAGGGAAAAGCAGACCGTGAAGCCGGCGCGGCGCGGGCAGACCAGACGCTTTCGACTGTAACACGTGCGCGCGAAGGGGCGCAATCAATATGCTTTTACAACCCCCGCCGCGTGACACAAACTCTATACTTTTCCCCGCCCGCTGCTATCGCGCGCTGCTATAATGCGCCGGACGATCAACAACGGACAGCGGGTTATATTGAACAATTTTGACGGGCGGCGCGCGCAAGGGATGCCCGCCGACCGCTCTCGGCGCAACCACTTGCGCGTCTGCCCGCATCAAAGACTCACGCGCTATTATAAGGCCGACGAGGGGCAATGTTTAAGCCGTCAGCGGACGCCCCCGGTGCCGCGAGCGCGACCCCGGCGCACAAGAAAGTTTACGTCGCACGAACACCTGTTTCGACGATTCCGGCAAAAGGGATGAGCAACACTCCCCGGCGGCCACAAGTTATTCGCTGATATTCTGGAGATTTTCCGCCATGTTCAACCAACTCACACGCAACATCACGGCTCTGGCTCTGGCCTGGCTGCTTCTCGTCGCAGGAAGCTCTTCCGCCGCGCTCGCCGCGCCGCAGAAACAGGCCTCGCCGAGCGAGAAAGCCGCCGCCGAACAGAAGGCCAGAGAAGCCTCCGCGCGGCAGGACAGGGAAGACGCCGCGGAGGCCGCCGCCGCCAGGCAGAAGGCCGAGATCGCCAAGGGCAAGCCGCTTTCGACCGACGAAGACCCCAGCCAGATCGGCAAACGCAAGATCAACGGCGGCTTCATCGCCTCGATGAGCGGTTCGATTGAGAAGGAAGTCAACTTCGGGCGCGAACTCGCGGCGGAAGTCGACCGGCAGGCGAAGTTCATAGACGATCCCGTCATCACCGAATACGTCAACCGCGTCGGCCAGAACGTCGTGCTCCACTCGGACGCGAAAATCCCCTTCACCATCAAAGTCATCGACTCGGATGAAGTCAACGCTTTCGCGCTGCCCGGCGGCTTCTTCTACGTCAACAAGGGTTTGCTGCTGGCCGCCGACAACGAGGCTGAGATCGCGGGCGTGATGGCGCACGAGATCGCGCACGTCGCCGCGCGCCACGCGATGGAAAACATCGCGAAGGCCAATCTTTATCAGGGTCTGGCGATGGCCGGGTCGATTTTCCTCGGCGGCATCCCCGGCCTCATCTACCAGAACACGGCGGGTCTGGGGTTGGCCGCGCTGTTCTCGAAGTTCAGCCGCAGCGCGGAATCTGAAGCCGACCGCCTCGGCACGCAGTATCTCTACGCCGCCGGTTACGACCCGAACGCCATGGCGACGATGTTCGAGAAACTGGCCTCGAAGAACAAGAAGAAGCCGGGCTTCCTCGCCAAGACTTTCGCTTCGCACCCGCAATCGGCCGAACGCCTGCAAGCGTCGCAGATACTCGTGGCGCGTTTCCCCGAACGCGAGGAATACGTTTTGAGCACTTCGGAATTCCAGCGCGTCAAGGGACGCCTGCTGCGCCTCTCGAACGCGAAGACTTCCACCGCGGGCGACCTGGCCGGCGGCGAGGACGGGCCGCGCCGCCCGACGCTGAAACGCCGCACGCCCGCACCGGCCGACCCGACCACCGGCACCGGCGACCAGAAAGAGCAAAAGGACGCGCCGCCGAAGTTGAAGCGCGGCACGGACAACCCGAACCCGACGGCCACCGACAAGCCGTAAGCGTGTTACCAGACCGCGAAAACTAAAGAGTTAGTCAACGAAAACTAAAAGAGGCTCTCAGGCGCAACAACCTGAGAGCCTCTTTTAGTTTTCGTTGAGAGACGCTTTTAGTTTTCGTCAAGCTGAAACCGCGCGCGGCGCTTGTCACTCGTCGCTTGTCACTCGTCGCTTGTCACTCGTCGCTCAAAAGGGGGGTTTCGCGCTCTCTTAGGGGGCGTGCGCGTGCGTGCGGCTTGACCCGCGACGCGCCTGCGCTTCCCCGTCCTATTTCCCGCCTTTTTTCCTGGCCGGGCCGGCGGCGGTCTTGGCCTTCGGGAGCGGCCTGGCGGGTTTGAAGTTGGCGGGCAGGGGCGTGCCTGTCGCGTTACCGGCGACTTCCACGATAGCGGACTTCATCGGCGCCAGCGCGCCGAGCAACTCGTTCTTTTCGGCCTCCGGCACGTTGAACTTGTCGAGCGCCTTCACCAAATCCTCCACGAGCGCGTCGAACTCGCCCTCCGTCACTTTCATGTTCTTGTGCGCTTTCTTCATGCTGTTGCCCGTGTACCGGCACGGGCCGCCCGTCGCGGCGCACACCTGCTCGACCAGATAGTGCGTCAGGCGCGCGGCGTCGGTTTTGACGAACTTCTTGTTAATCCGCTCGTCGGCCAGCACGCGCGCCGCAAACTCGCCGACGACGGCCTTGATCGCGTCCAGACCGCCGAGGCGATAGTAGAGCGCCTGCTTTCCCGGGCCGACGTTTTGTGCCGGATCGAGGTTTGAATTACCCTGCGCCTGTGCGCCGGCGACCAACGCTCCCAGCAGGCACAACGCAGCCACCACGGTTTTTACTCTTCGCATCACGTTTCTCCTTATTTTTCGGTGAGGCGTCATCCTTTCGAACCGCGCCGGATGTCGCCAGAGCAGACCTCTTGTGAAGTGCGCGGCATGATACACGACTTCCCCGCCCGTGTCGCGCCAAATGTCGCCCCAAATCGTCGCACCTCACGCACTTAACCGCGCTCTTTAACTTGACAATTTTCCGCCCCGTTAAGTATTCTACTCGTTCGCGTTTCAGACGCTATTTTCCGAGAGAGTTATCTATGTCAACTTACTTTCCGAGCGGGCAGGGTCTCGCAGAAAAACGCAAATGGTACGTCGTCGATGCGGCGGGGCAGACGGTCGGGCGGCTCGCCACGGAAGTGGCGCGCGTGCTGTCGGGCAAGAACAACCCGCAGTGGACGCCGTTCATGGACATGGGCGATCACGTCATCGTCATCAACGCCCGGCAGGCCGTCTTCAAAGGCTCGAAGGCCGAGCAGAAGGTCTATCGCCATCACACGCTCTATCCGGGCGGCTTGCGCGAAATCAGCGTCAAGGATCAATTCGCCAGGCATCCGGAGCGCGTCATCGAGCTGGCCGTGCGCGGCATGCTGCCCAAGAACAAACTGGGGCGCGCGATGGGCAAAAAGCTCAAAGTTTACGCCGACGCCAACCACCGGCACACGGCGCAAAAACCCGAACCGCTGACCATCGATACGCGCACCCGGCAGGAGCAGCAGCAGTAAACCAACATCTTTGCAGATTTTAAGGACGAAACATCGTGGCTGATACTCAGTATTACGGAACCGGACGGCGCAAGACTTCGACGGCGCGCGTCTACCTGCGCCCCGGCACGGGCGAGATTCAGGTCAATAAGAAAAACTTCGACCAGTATTTCCCCAACCAGGCGTTGCGCATGGTGATTCGCCAGCCCTTGCAGTTGACCGAGACGGCGTCGAAGTTCGACATCCTCGTCAACGTCGATGGCGGCGGCCCCGCCGGTCAGGCCGGAGCGATTCGCCACGGCATCACGCGCGCCCTGATGGAGTTCAACGCCGAACTGCGCCCGACCCTCAAACAGGCCGGACTCGTCACCCGCGACCCGCGCATCAAGGAACGCAAGAAGTACGGGCAGAAGGGCGCGCGCAAGCGCTTCCAGTTCTCCAAACGATAGAACCGATTGCGGATTTCGGATTGCGGAATGCGGATTAGAAGACAGATGCTTTTTAATCCGCATTCCGCAATCCGAAATCCGCAATTTTTCGCACACTCCATTGTCGTCGTCCGGGTTGGTTGCTCTCCTTTTGCGGGAGACGCGGAACGGGCGCGGCGAGTACATTAAACCAATCACCTTAAGGAGGCTCTCTTTTGGCAGTCACGGTAACGATGAAAGAATTACTGGAGGCCGGCGTCCACTTCGGCCATCAGGTCAGGCGCTGGAACCCGAAGATGAAGGAATACATTTTCGGCGAGCGCAACGGCATCAACATTATTGATTTGCAGAAGACCCAGAAGATGTTCCGCGAGGCCATCGGCTTCGTCACGAACATGGCTTCGGAAGATCGCGGGCGCACCATCCTCTTCGTCGGCACGAAGCGACAGGCGCAGGACGCCATCCGCGAAGAGGCCTCGCGCGCCAACCAGTATTACATCAACCAGCGCTGGCTCGGCGGTCTCCTGACTAACTTCCAGACCGTGCAGAAGTCCATCAAACGCCTGCGCGACCTCGAAGCGATGCAGACGGACGGCCGCTACGAGATGCTCACCAAGAAGGAGCGCATCAAGCTCGACCGCGAGCGCGAGACGCTGGAGAAGAACCTCTCCGGCATCAAGAACATGACGCGCCTGCCCGACGCCCTCTTCATCATCGACGTGCGCAAGGAAGAGATCGCCGTGCAGGAAGCGAATCGCCTCGGCATCCCCGTCATCGCCGTCGTCGATACCAACTGCTCGCCCGAAGGCATCGATTACATCATTCCCGGCAACGACGACGCGCTGCGCGCCGTCCGCCTCTTCGCCTCGCGCATCGCCGATGCCGTCGTCGAAGGACAGGAGATGCGTTCGAAGGCCGCGGACGAAGACGGTCTGGAAGTTGACGCGGCCGCAATGAGCGGCGGCGCGACGACCGACACGGGCACCAGAAATTCACTGAGCGCGAGCGGCGACGGCACATCAAGCGTCACGACGGCGCGCGACCCCGGCCGCGAAGCGCAGAACTTCACCGACATGGGCGCGAGCGCGCCCTCGCCCGAGACGCAGGTGTCCGTGGCCGGCAACATCGGTTTCGGGCGCACGGGTCAACAGCCCGACAGCGTCGGCGATCACCCGGTTGAAGGCACGGGCGCGCCGGTGCGCGGCGCAAGCGGCGGCGGCGAAGACGAGTCCGCGCTGCCCCGCCCGGACGACGCACACCAGACGAAGGGCGCGGAGTCGGTCGGCGTCGCGAAGTAAGTTACAACCAAGTCCAGATTTGATTTTTCGGCGAGCGCAGCCCCAAACAGCGGACGAGACCGCCGGGCTGCGCTTTATTTTAGTGAAGCTGTTAGCCGTTAGCTTTTAGCTGTCAGCTAAAACATTTCGCTTTTGCTAACAGCTAAAAGCTAACGGCTAACAGCTATTTTAGGAGAGCAATCATGGCAGAGATCACAGCGGCATCGGTGAAATCCTTGCGCGAGAAGACGGGCGCGGGGATGATGGAATGCAAAAACGCGCTGACGGAAGCGCAGGGCAGCGAGGAGCAGGCGATTGAATTGCTGCGCAAGCGCGGCCTCGCCTCGGCGAAGAAGAAGGAAGGGCGCGTGGCGGCAGAGGGCGCGGTCGGCTCCTATATCCACATGGGCGGCAAGGTCGGCGTGCTCGTAGAGGTCAACTGCGAGACCGACTTCGTCGCGCGCACCGAAGAGTTTCAATCGCTCATCAAGGACATCGCCATGCACGTCGCGGCGGCCGAGCCGCGCTACGTGACGCGCGAGGAAGTGCCGGCCGGCGACGTGGACAAGGAGCGCGAGATCGCGCGCGCGCAGGCCAAAAACGATCCGAAGAACGCCAGCAAGCCTGACGCCGTGATCGACAAGATCGTCGAAGGCCGCATGAGCAAGTTTTATGAAGAGGCCGTTTTGCTCGACCAGCCGTTCGTCAAAGACCCGGCCAAGACGGTCGGCGACCTCTTGACGGAGAAGGTTGCCAAAACGGGCGAGCGCATTACCGTGCGCCGTTTCGCGCGTTATAAGATGGGCGAGGGGCTGGCGAAACGCGAAGAGGATTTCGGCAACGAAGTGGCCGCCCTGGCGGGAAGCTGATTGATTGCGGATTGCGGAATTCGGATTGCGGATTAGAAAACAAGTGCGTTCTTGTTATTCGTATCTGCTTTACAATCCGCATTCCGCAATCCGCAATCCCCAATTGAAGAATGAGCACAGTCGAGACACAGACGGACGAGCGGAGCGCACCCGTTTATCGCCGGATACTTTTGAAAATCTCCGGCGAGGCGTTGATGGGCGCGCAGAACTACGGCGTCGATGTTGACGTGGCGCGCACGGTGGCCGAGGAGGTCAATGCCGTCCACGACCGGGGCGTGGAGGTGGCGGTCGTCGTCGGCGGCGGCAACATCTTTCGCGGCGTCTCGAAGAGCGCAGGCAAGATGGATCGTTCGAGCGCGGACTACATCGGGATGCTCGCCACAGTGATGAACGCCTGCGTGCTGCAGGACGCGCTGGAGACGGAGGGCGTCCACACGCGCATCCTCTCCGCCCTGAACATCCCGGAAGTGGCCGAGCCGTTCATCCGCCGCCGCGCCGTGCGCCATCTGGAGAAGCGGCGCGTCGTCATCTTCGCGGGCGGTACGGGCAACCCGTACTTCACGACCGACTCGGCCGCCGCCCTCCGCGCGCTCGAAATCAAGGCCGAAGTAATCCTGAAGGCGACGAAGGTCGAGGGCGTCTACAACGCCGACCCGATGAAGGACGCAACCGCCACGCGCTACGACTGCATCACGTACCAGGAAGTTTTGGAGCAGCGCCTGCAGGTGATGGACGCCTCGGCCATCTCCCTGTGCATGGACAACCGGCTGCCCATCGTTGTTTTCAACATGCGCCGCCCCGGCAACATCATGCGCGTCGTCATGGGCGAGGCCGGCATCGGCACGACTGTGTGCATGGAAAAACCAATCGGAGTGACAGGTGACAAGTGACAGGTGACAAGTTGAAATCTAAAAGCCTTGTCTTTATCCTGTCACCTATCACCTATTACCTGTCACGGAGAAAAGTATGAGCGAGAGAGATGTGATTAAAGAGACGCGGCCGCGCATGGAAGCGTCGGTTGATGATTTGCGCCGGAGGCTGTCGAGCGTGCGCACGGGGCGCGCCGTGGTGACGCTGCTCGACCCGGTCATGGTGGATTACTACGGCACGCCGACGCCGCTCAATCAGATGGCCTCGATCAGCGTGCCTGATGCGCAGATGCTCGCGGTGCAGCCGTGGGATCAATCGCAACTCAATGCGATTGAGAAGGCGATCCGCACGGCCGACCTCGGCCTCAACCCGTCGAACGACGGCAAGATGGTGCGCGTGCCCATCCCGGCCTTGACCGAGGAGCGACGCCGGCAGTTGGCGAAGCAGGTGCATGAATTCGCCGAGGAGCACCGCACGGCCATCCGCAACATCCGGCGCGACGCCAACGAGCGGCTCAAGAAAATGCTCAAGGACAAAACCATCTCCGAAGACAACGAGCGCGACGGGTTGGATGAAGTCCAGAAACTGACCAACACCTACATCGGCAAAGTTGATGACCTGGCGAAGTCGAAAGAGCAGGAAATCCTGAGCGTCTAAAAAGCGTAAAGCCGGGCAAAGGTGAAAGGGTAAGGGGGAAAGGGTAGAGCGCGTTGCTTCCCTTTCCCCCTTACCTTTTCCTTTTTCCCTTACGCCTGGCTGTTTACTGTTCGGGAATCTTGAATGCGTCGGCGGGTAATTCCTGATTGAGTTTCGCTTCCTTGACTTTGAACTCGGCGATGAAGTCGCCCTGCGGCGCGGCCAACTTCTGCGCGAAGCTCGTGGGCACGAGCACGCCTTCGAGTTCGCGGAAGCCTTTGTACTCGAAACTGTAGGTCATGCGATTGTAGGGAATCTCGAAGCGGACGACGCGCCCGGTCGCCATCTCGACGTAGTAGTCCGTGCTGTTGCCTTCGGCGTCCGTGATGCGAAAGCCGCGCTCTTTCTTCCGGTCGGGGAGCGGGGTGACGTTGTAGCCCGGCCGGTCGAATTTGGCGAGCACGGGGATACCGAACTTCGTGAGCGGCGGGAGGTTCATGCCGCGCATGGAGGAATAGCTCTGCTCGCCGTCGTAGATGAGTTGAAAACTGAAGAGCGCGGATTGCACGTCCTGCCGCAGCTTTTCACCCGCCACGATCATGCCGAATTTGCCCGTGAGCGACTGCGTGGAATTCGGCGCGTAGAGATCGACCGTGCCGATGAGCATCATGTTCTTGAGGTTGCGGAACTTTTCGCCGCCCTGTGCCGCGAAGGCCGCTTGCGCCAGTTCGACGGGCGTCATCGCCGCTGTGATGACGGAGGTCTTGCCCGCTTTCGACGCCGTGGCGGGCGCGGAAGAAGGGGCAGCGTTAGTTTTGTTCGCGGGTTTTTCCTGCGCCCCCGCCACGGCGGCCGATAGACAGAGCGCGAAGGCGACGCGGCGCGAGTGCGCGGCGAAGGAAAACGGAAACTTCATAGGGACACCTCTTTTTTACAGGGCAGGCCGACAGTTTCGCGGCAAGTGACGGCGCAGATGAATTTTCGCATAGAGACGAAAGTGACGGAAGTGACGGAAGTGATCGCAGAGAGAGACCGCGAAAAAAATCTCACGCCGGAGGCGCGAAGGACTTGAGAAAAGCATCCTTCAATTGCCTCCGGCGTGAGTGTTAACGTGCCGGGCGCGGGAAAAGTTCAGTTTAGAAGCTGAAGCGTATCTGCGCTTCGACGCGCCGGTTGCCGCCGCCACCGCCGAAACCGCCGCCGCCACCGCCGCCGAAGCCGAAACCGCCGCCCGATTGGATAGACTGCCCGAAACGCTGCGAACTGAGATTGCCGACAACCGGCCCCGGGTTGGTGCGGTTGAAGATGTTGGCGATGTTGATGCCGAGCGTCAGGTTGTAGCGTTTTTGCTCGCCGCCACCGCCGCCGCCCGCGCCGAAGATGCCGCCCTGCCCGAAGGGGCCACCCCCACCGGCTCCGCCGCGTCCCCCACCGCCGCCACCACCGCCGCCGCCACCGGCACGACCGCCGCCACCGCCGCCCGCGCCGCGACGACCGCCGCCCGCGCCGCCCGCAGGAGTTTCGCCGCCCGCCGGCGTCTGCCCGGCAGCGGCCGTGCGACGCGCCGCCGCGCCGGGCACTTCGCCGAAGCCGAAGGATTTGTTGATCCTCATGTTGACGGTGAACTGACCGGGGCTGCGCCCGAAGTTACGCGGGATGATCTCGGCGCCCGGCGCGGGTCTGAGGTCGAAGTCGCCGAAAGGCGTCGTCCTCAAATTCCGCGCCAGCGTCGCTGAGGTCGCAAACGCCGGGCGGTCGTTAAACTGGGTGTCGCCGTTGTTGTCCAGGCCCGTCGTGATGTTGAAGGGCGCGCCCGTCGAGGCGAAGATGAGCGGGTTGAGGCGGATGCCCCACGGAGCGGAGATCGAGCCGCCGAGGAAGAAGCGGTGGCGAACGTCCAGCGAAGAAGGCCCGTATTCGGCGCTCAGGTCGTAGTTGTCGGCGGGGAAACTGCCCGCGCCGTCCGAGTCGCTGTTCGCCTTGCCGAGCGTGTAGTTGCTGAAGATCGAGAAGTTCGGGTTGAAGCGCGTGTTGGCGTTGATGATCAACTGGTTCTGGTTGAGGATGCCGCTCGACTCGTACTGGAAAACGTTGCCGCGCGCATCGCCGAGCGGCCGCACGCCACCTATCGGCGCATTGATGTTGCGCGAGCGCAGCAGGTGGAGCGTGCGCGTGTTGACGAAGCTCGCCGTCACCGTGACGCGGCCGGGCAGCAGGCGTTCGACGCTCGCCGTGGACTGGATCGTGTAGGGCGCTTGCAGGTCGGACGCGACGATGCGCGTCGTCTGCGGCAGCGCGAACCCGCTCAACTGTTCGACGGTCGGCACGTTCGGGAAATTACTGAGGATAGCGCGCGCCTGCACGGCGCGCGGCGACATGTCGGCCGGGTCGGGCGCGACGATGAAGAACTGCTGCTGGTTCTGGCCGTTGAGGCGGTTGGCCTGCAACGTGAAGTTTTCGCCGAAGCGCGTGTAGAAAATTCCGAAGCCGCCGCGAAAGACGGTCTTCGGTTGGCGCGCGCCCGCGCCGGGCGAATAGGCGAAGGAGAGGCGGGGGGCGAAGTTCAGGCTGCTGCTGATGTTCGTCTGCGTCTCGTAGCGCAGGCCGGCCGAGAGCGTGAAGTCTTTGCGCACGCGCCAGTCGTCCTGTATGAACGCGCCGAAGTCCAGTTGGCTGACGCCCGCCTGCGGGTTGCCGCCGGAGATGGAGAGTTGCGTCGGGAGCACGCCGCTCGCGAAGCCTTCGAGGCTGGTGAAGATGAACGTGCCGTTGAAACCCTGTTGCGACACGTCGTCGATGCTCACGCCGCGCACGCGCGCGCCGGCCTTCAGCGAGTGCAGGCCGAGGGTGAACGAGGTGTAGTTAGACAACTCGTAGCGCGTGTCGCGGTTCGTGGTGGGGGCGGCCTGCGCGCCACCGGCCGTGAAGGCGTCGCGCACGGTGATGACGGGGGCGGAGATGTCGCCGCCCGATTCGCTCGCGCCGCGCTGAAACTGGAAGCGCGTCTCGTTGATCACGGTCGGGCTGAGAATGGCCGTCTCCGTGAGTTGGAAAGTGTGCTCGGTGTTCTTCCGGCTGAAGGTGCGGTCGATGCCGAAGAACGGGTCGATGTCGAGCGACAATTCGCTGACGCCGAGGTTCTCCGTCTGCACGCGGGAGAAGGTGTAGCGCGCGACGAGCGTGTTCTTCGCGTTGATCTGGTAATCGAGGCGCGGGCTGAAAGTGGTGCGGCGCGTCGGCACGACGAGCGTGCGGTTGACGTTGAAGAAGCCCTGCGTGTCGGGGTCGAAGAGTTGGGCGTTGATGGTCGAGTTATTGTCGGCCTCGCGGCGGTCGAAATCAATGAAGAAGGACGACTTGCGTTTCTGGATGGGGCCGCTCAGGTTGAAGCCGTAGGTGCGCAGTTGAAAGGGCGCGCGGCGTTCGGCGAACGGGTCGCGCGAGTTGAGGCTTTCGTCGCCGAAGTTGAAATTGGCCTGCCCGCGCAGTTTGTCCGTGCCGGGGCGCGTCAGGATTTCGACGCGGCCGAAGCCGAGCCGGTCGAACTCGGCGGAGAAGGGATTCTGGTTGATGCGAATCTCGCGAATCGACTCTTTCGGCGGGATGCGCCCGCCCGTGAAGCCGTCTATGAAAATCTGCCCGCCGTTCGGCCCGGCGGAAGGCCCGGCGAGAGCTTGCAGGGCGGCGGCGAGGTCGTCCGGGTCGTCGGGCAAAGCATCGAGGTCTGTGCCTTTGATGATGAGCGCGCTCTGGTTGTTCTCGGCCTCGGTGCTGACGGGCGTCTCGGATGCGACCGTCACTTCCTCGTTTTCGAGCGTCACGCTCAGGGTGATGTCGAGCGATTCGCGCCGGCCGGCGGCGATGACCACGGCCGGATTCTGGTAGACGCCGAACCCGGACGTCGTCGCGCGCACGGTGTAAGTGCCGGGCGCGAGGTTGGCGAACGTGTAGACGCCTTCGTCGTTCGTCGTCGCGGTCTTTTCCGCGCCCGCCGCATCAATCAGCGTCACGGTTGCGCCGACGACCGTGCCCCCGAACTCGTCTATGATCGTCCCGCGCAAACCGCCCGTTCCCTGCGCCGTGGCAAACGCCGCCGTGAATGCGAACGCCAGCAAAAGATTCAAACCGCGTGTCAGATATGTTGATAAATTCATGATTCCCTATCGGAGAGACTTCCCGCTCTAAATTTTTCCCGCTTTCTACCCAGCCCAGAGAATAAAAACGAGCGCAATGCCCCAAAGGTTACATCGCGCCCGTCTTTATTTTTAACCGCTTAGGGCAGGCCGATGCCGAGATCGATGCCGCCCGGCAAGCCCAAATCCTGACTGCCGCCGACGTTCGGCCGCGCCGCGCCCGCCGGCATGGCATTGATGATCGAGTCGATACCGGCGACGAGCGCGATGGCCGTCAGCCGCGTGGGGTCTGCGCCCGAAGTGCTGGAGACGACGATCATGTCGCCCGCTTTCAACTCGGCCAGGGTCGTCTGCGGCATACGTTCGAGCATCTCCTGCGGGTCGAAGCCGCCGCCCATCCGGCGTTGTCCACCGCCACCGCCGCCCTGCCCGCCTTCCGCGCCGCCCGCTTGCGGCGGACGCCCGCCTCCGCCGCCACCGGCACGGCCACCGCCGGGTCTGCCGCCGTTAGCGCCGCCGCCGGCGCGTTGCGCCAGGAATTGCGCCATCACCGGCGGCAGGCGACGCAAATTCGAGTCGTTGTTGACGACGATGGTGAGCGCCTTGTTGTCCTGCGTCTTAATCTTGATCTCGCCCGTCGCCGCGTTCACGCCCGTCACCGTGCCGACGAGTTGGCGGAACGAGCCGGAGACGATCTCTTCGGGCGTGAAGCGCGCGCCGTCCGCGCTGCGCTCGCCGAGCGCGCGCAGTCGATCCCCGATCTTCACGTCGGCGAAGTTGCTCGTCCTCGCGTCGGCGAACTTCACGGAATCGGGCGCATAACGACGAAACAAGACCTTCTCGCCCGAAGCATCCACAACCAGCGGCTTCGCGCCTTCCGGGGTGGCCGCCGACACCGTGATCTCTCTCGTCTGCGGATTGACGGCCGTCACCGTGCCGAGGATGCCGCGCCGCTGCCATTGCGCGCGGTCGAGTTCGTGCTTCTGCGCGATGTCCTCTTTCGTCGCCACGATGACGACGCGCGCCGGAATTGTCTTTTGATCGTCGGAAACTTTGCCGAGCACCACCAGCCTGTTGCCGACGCCGACATCGGCCAGCGTAATTTTGGTCATGTCCGCGGGCGTGATCGCGCCCTTCGCGGCGCGCGCCAGCGCATCGGGCTTGACGCGATAATAGACGGTCGTCGCGCTGAGCACGACGTTGACCGGCGCGCGCGCGCCCTCGACGTTGAGCGTGATGGCGAGCGCCGACGGGTCTATCGCCGTCACGTCGCCGACGACACGGTTGGGTGAAATGGCGGCGTTCGCCTGTGCCCCGGTGGCGGAGGAGGTCGCACCGGCGACGGCAGTTTGTCCGAAGGTCGCGGCCGCTCCCGTCGCGCAGGCAAGCGCGGCGAGGGCGAAGGTCAAAAAGTGCTTTTTCATCTTGATGCTCTCTCGGTCGTGAATTAACAATTGATCGAAGCGTTTAATGTCTTACGTCCGGGCGGCCGATTTGTTGCCGTCAACTGCGCGGGGCGGCGAAAAATGCAAAATCGCCGTCCGGTAATTTCCGGCGACGGGTGTCTCGGGGAGGGTTTGGAGTGCGCTTCTAAACGCACAGGTTAGACGCACGGTGGCCTCTTTTAGTCGCCTCTCCGGGCACGACATTTTCAGGGGAAGAAGGGTGAAGGTTAGTGTGTAATGCGCGCCGGATCAAGCGCACGGAGGCTATTTCCAGCTCATGCGATAGCGCACCGTCAGCGCCAGCCCGAGACTCGTGACGACGAGCGCGGCCACGGCGAGCGCCCACACATACGGCAGAGACAGCACGACCGCCCAGACGGCCGCGCCGAACAGCAGCGCCATTGATTCCGAGCGTTGTTCTTCGCGCAGCAGGAGGCGCTGCAACCAGCGCCCCGTCGCCGCGTGAATCGCCACGCGCCCGAAGAGATACGCGACGAGCAGCAGCAGAATCGAGAGCGCGCCGACGAAGAGGCCGAGCACGGGCGGCAGCACGTGCAGCGCGACGGGCACGCCGAAGGCGAGCACGAAGGCGGCGAGCAGCCCGATGACGGCGACGCGCAAACTCGTCAACTGCAGACGCGAGGCCGCGCGGCTGATCGCTCCCGGCGTGGCCGCCGTCAAGCCCAGCGAGATGATGAACCAGAAGAGGATCGAGAGGACACGCAGGCCGAACGAAGCGACCGTCCATCTCGGTTCGAGCACGGAGGCGGGGTTGCGCCCCAACTCGCGCAACTCCTCTTCGTAGCCCGCGAACATGATGGTCTTCGTTTCCGGGTCGCGCCCCGGCGCGACCTTGCCGTGGTGGTACGCGCCGCCGATGACGAGCACGTCGCCGCCGATGTAGGAATTTTCGCGCTGCGTGATCGTGCCGCCGATGACGCCCACGTCGCCCTCGACGCGCCCCTGCCCCTCGATCACCACGTCGCCGCCAAAGGCCATCACGCCGTGCCTGACCCGCCCGCGCACGATGACGTTGCGCCCCATCCCGAACACGTCCTTCGTGTCTTCGCCCTCGACGATCAGCGTGGTCGGATCGTTCTCGGCCACGCGGACGGAAGGCGTGCGCGCAGAGACCGCGACCACGGCGCACAGCAGCGCGCAGAGAACGGCGAGCGTGCGCGCGAGTGCGAGCCGGAAGTCCGGGAACGTCGGGGTTGGCTGAAAAGTAAGCGAAGTCACATCTATTAATCACGCCTGCGTGCGTGCGGTCGAAATACGGTCTGATGTGTTACGTAAAAAAGGTGTGGAGAGTTTTCGCGCGGAGAGCTTTTGCGCCGGGAATGTTTGCGCCAGGCAGTGCGCCGCCTTAGTCAGGGAGACGTGGCGTCGTGCGGTGGTAGGCGACGATGAGCCGGAGGAGCAGGGCGACGGCTGCGGCGAACACGATGTAAGCGCCGACGCTTCCCGCGCCCGGCTCCTCCAACCACTGTCCGCCGAGCACGCCGAGCGTGAGCGCGATGCCGGATGCAGCTTCCCCGACGGCGTTGGCCGTCATGTCGAACATCGTCGCCGCGATGCCCGCGACGGCGCGCAAGGGGGCGAGCAGTTCGTCCCAGGCTTGCCAGCCGAGCAGCGCGAAGGAGAGCGCGGCGAGCCCTGCGCTGACGAGCATGGCGCGCTTTCGTTCCGAGCGATGCCGCACGCTGCGCATGTCCGACTGCGCGCGCGCCTTCACGATCTCGGTGAAATTAGCGGGGAGTTTGAGTTGCTGCTGCGCCTCGCCGAAGGCCGCGTCGAGGACGCAGAGCAGGCGTCGCTGCTCTTTGAGGGTGGTCGCGCAGGGCGCGCAAATTTTCGTGTGCTGCTCGAAGCGCGCGGCCGCGCCGTCGTCCAGTTCGCCGTCCAGATACGCGGCCACGTCGAGACACGCGCCGCGCGGCGCGTCGGCTTCGATGGACTCGATGGCTGCGGGTGTCGGCGTTCGTTCGCTCACAATTCGGTGTTCGCTTCCCTGTGGCTAAATGCCGTCGATGCCGCGCTCGATGAGCGGCGTGCGCATCGCCTCGCGCGCGCGGAAGATGCGGTTCTTGACCGTGCCGAGCGGCAGCCCGGTCACTTCCGCGATCTCGTCGTAGCTGAGGTCGTGCGCGTGGCGCAGCACGATCAATTCGCGGTAGCCGGCCGGGAGCGCGCCGATCACGTCCTCGATCTCGGCGCGGCGCGCGGCGCGCACGCTCTCCTCTTCGGGCGTCGGCGCGCCGGAAGCGTAGGGCTTCTCGTAGGTGTCGCCTTCGGGCGTCGCCACTTCGAGTTCCTGCTCGCGCGTCGAGTGGCGGCGCAGGTGGTCAATGGCCGTGTTGTGCGCGATGCGGTAAATCCAGGTCGAGAATTTGTATTCGGGGCGATAGCGCGCGAGCGAGCCGTAGACCTTGATGAACACTTCCTGCGTCAGGTCGAGCGCGCTCTCGTAGTTGCCCGTCATGCGATAGACGTAGGAGACGAGCGGCCGCTGGTAGCGGCGGACGAGTTCCTCGAAACTGTCGTCGCGCCCGGCGATGGCGCGCGTCACCAACTCGCAATCGGCAAGGCCCGCGAACTTCTGGATTGTGGGGGAAGCTGCACTCATAAACTCTGGTCAAGCGTCTTTACGTTTGCGCCAGGGCGAAAGTTTCACCCCTCCGGCGCACGCCTGGGGTGGGGCGTCACCCGGCAAAGCCGCTTTCCTCAATTGTGATCCGGCCGGGCGGCCACAGCCTCAGATGTTGCCCCAGACGTTAATAACGTTGTTACGCTTGAGTTCAACCGTCCAGCCGTCATAGCCCAAATAACTGAAGCCGGCGAATTCCATAATGTAAGAATACTTTTCCATGCCGCCGCGTCTGGTCACGGAAAGCGGAAATCCCATACATTTGATCACTTGCGCCTTCGTCTTCAGCTCGTCGGGGCACTCTGGGCGCTGATCGTCCGTCACGTCTCTCTCGGAAAATAACAGTCGGAACGATCTGTTGAAATTCTTTGCCGAATCGCTCCTCAAAAGTATTTCGTATTCCGTGTCTAGCTCGTAAATCTCAGGCCAGTGCCTGAACCTGACCGCTGCGAAGCCCTTACTACTGGTCACGGAATATATCTTTACCTTTGTCGCCCGCGAAAAAATCTTGCCGGAGTTGGCATCGATGTCACAATCACCCTCGGTGAAAGTGATGTTATGCGGGGAGACCAGCGGCCGACAGCCCTTGAGAAAAATGAGATTGTGATTAAGCCAGTAGGGTTTAGACAGGCTCCCGGCTAAAGCGGTCTTCCCCTGAGCCGACACGCCCGCGCACAGCAAGAGGACGATGAGCGAAGTTTGAACGGCAAGCAGTTTCATCCTGATTACCCCACCGCCCGGCTCGCTTCACGCCTCAGGTCGAAGCAGGTCGTTAACGTCAAGGGACTCGCCCTCGTTTGCGTTAAGCCCACGCGAGGGCGGCGAGACCGGCGGGGGCGGCGATGGCGTCGAAGTCGAGTTCGTCGGACGGGAGCGCGAGGCGCACGTCGGCGGCCGTGACGAGGCGCGGGCGCGAGGCGAGCGTCTCTTCGATGATGGCGGTCGCCTCCGAGTGTTCGATGCCGTCGCCGGCGATCATCATCCGCCCGACCGTGTCGGCGGCGGGCGCATCCATGTCCGCCGAAGGAATCAGCACGCGGTCGCGGTAAAAGAGCAGGAAACGGTAGAGTTCGTCGACGCGGTCTTCCGCCTCGCAGACGATGCTGCGCACGAGCAGCGGTTGCGCGTTGCGCAGGAGCACGGCCGTGAAGCCTTCGTGGTGCGTGCTGACGAGGAGCGAATCGGTGGGCGACGCGGCGGCCACGCGCTCGCGCATCAGCCACCAGACCTCGCCCATGTGGCGCGGCAGGATCAGACCGGCGTGCCAGCCGAGCGCGGCCAGCACCGCCTCGTACTCGGCGAGGACGGTGACGCGCACGGCCGTCGCGAGATAGCGCGGGCGACCCTGCGCATCCGGGCGCAGCCGCTCGCGCGCGACGCGCAACTCTTCGACCGGCGTGCCGAAGCCGCGCTCGGTTTTCCAGCGCAGCATCTCTTCCGTCTCGGCGCGCGAGGCCGTGCCGCCCTCAAGCGTCAGGATCGCCGTGCGCGTTGCCGCCTCGGGCAAGGCCACAGACCAGCGCTTGCGTTTCTGCATGGCTGCGCTCGCCGCGAGTCCCTGCACGGCGGCGGCCAACTCGCCCACGTCGGCTACGTTCGGCTCGTCGAAATTCGGCTGCACCAGCCCTTCGGCCAGCGGCACGTAACCGGCGCGCCGCACGAGGAGCGTCCCGTCGCGCCGTCGATCCAGCGAGACCAACGCCACGCCCTCGCCCGTCAAACCGAGCGCGGCCGAAGGCAGACGCGGTTTAATCAACCTGGAGAAAGAGTTCATAAGAAAAGTGACAGGTGACGGGTGACGGGTGACAGGAGCAAGACAAGTCTCTTTGTTTTAACTTGTCACCTGTTACCTGCCACCTGTCACCACTACCATTCGCTGTAAGGCGTTGTGCCGTCGCTTGAGATGTCGCCGGACGCGCTGCGCACATCCACGACGCCCTGGCCGCCTTCGGCCGAGTTGGCGTCTTGTCCCATGATGACGTTCCAGTCCCGCTGCCCCGTGATCGGGTCGACGGGCACTTCGCGCAGGTAGCCGGAGGTGGCGAGGTCTTCGAGCGACTGCGGGAGTTTTCCCTTGTCGGCGGCATACTGGTCGAGGAGCTTTCGCATCTGCGCCAGGTCGTCACGCAAGACCGACTCGCGTGCCTGCGTGACCGTCTTCTGATATTGCGGCAGCACGATGATGGCGAGAATGATGATGATCGAGATGACGATCATCAGTTCGAGCAGCGTGAAGCCGCCGGGGCGGCGCGCACGCGGGGCGCGCCCCCGGAGATTCGCCGCGAGCGCGCCGCGACGGCCGAAGCCCGCGACCGACGCACGGCCGCCGGCGCGCGTCGCGACCGCTGCGGGGCGCGTCGCGACTGCGGCAGGGCGCGGCGCATCCGCCGCAGGCGTGCGTCGTGCGCCACTCGCCGCGCGGCTCCCTGCTCCCGGCTCCCGGCTCACTGTGTTTTCCATTTTACCAGTCACTATATTTCTGCCCGTTGAGCGCAGTCTCCTGTGATTTCGAGTAAACGTCGAAGACGTTTTCGCCGCCCCAGGAGCCGGAGTCCGGCGGGTCGTAACAGGAGCGCATGCCCCATTCGGCCTTGCCCGTTATCGGGTCGACGGGAATCTTCCGCAGGTACACCTTCTTCTTCGTGGCGAGCACGCCGCCGCTGCCAAGTCTCGGGAGTTCGCTGCTGCTGCCTGTGCCGCCAATCTGCGGCACGCGCGCCGCGACGCTCACGCCCTCCACCAGCGTCTCCAGTTTCGGCGGGTAGCGGTCGGGGTTGTCTACGCTGAACAGGGTGATGTCGGCAATCGCCACCTTCGTGCGCGGGTCGGGCGGCACGGCCACCTGTTGCTGCTGTTGTTGCTGCTGCTGTTGCTGTTGTTGCTGCTGCGCGTCGAGATAAGGGCTGTTCATGGCGTCGTGGTGAAAGTCCTTGATCGCCTCGCGCATTTCGCGCAGCGCTTCGCGCAATTGCTGTTCGCGCTGTCGCTTGACGGCGGTCTTGACCATCGGTATTACGCCCAGCGAGAGGATCGCGAGCACCGTCATCGTGATGACGAGTTCGATGAGCGTCCACCCGCCCTGCCGCGAGCGGCGCGGGGCGAGCGCGAAGGCGCGCGGGAGGCGAACGGCGAACCGTCGCGCCCCACCCTTCACACGCACTCTTTCAATCTCTCCCATGCCGCCCGGCCTTTCCTCAACTCTCGCGCCGCGTTACTGCTTGACGACGAGGCGCGTGTGCCCCAGTTGCGTCGCCACGTTCTGCCCTGCGACGGACATCAGGTGTATGCCCGTCTGATCAAGCGTCACGTCGCTTTCGCCCACGGCGACCGCTTCGATCTCGACGAACAACAGCACACCCATGCCGTTGATCGGCGTGTTCGCGGCGGGCGCGATAAGCGCGAGCAGAGAGCCGCGCGGGTCAATCGAAGGCGTAATCGTCGGGAGCGATTCTTTCACCTCGCCGAAGAGGCTGCCGTGCGTGACGCTGCGGACGGCGACGAAGCGCGGGTCGAATTTGAGCGTCGCGGCGGCGAGTCCGAGCGGCGTCGAGGTCTTGACGAGCAACATCAGACGTTGCTTCTCGCCGACGCGCATCTCCTTTTGCCCCGACAGGACGTAGAGCATCGCGCCGCCCTCCGTCATGGCCGCGAGCGGCGCGGGCGTGGTCGCAGCCGGCGCGGCGACTTTGGCGGCGGGTATCGTCGTCGCGGTTTTCTCTACCGTCGTTTTCTCTACAGTCGTTTTCTCCGTCGCTGCTTTTTCTACCGCCGTTTTTTCTGACGCAGGAACGGGCGTTGTATTCATCGCCGCAGCGGTGCGGATCGTTCCCGCCGTCTCGGCGGCGACCGGCCTGACGTTTGCGGCGGGCACGGGTGAAAGGTTCGCCCCCGTATTGGAGATGGGCGCGAACGATGCTGCCGGGGCAACCGCGTTCGAGACAGGGGGCGCGGGTTGTTTGCCCGCTTCCGTGTTGCCGCCCGCGACCGCGCTCGTGTTATTAACGGTCGAAACGCCTGCGGCGGCGCTGCCGGCAGTCGGGGCGTTGGCCGCCGTTGCACCCATGAGAACCTTCGGCGCGGGCACGTAAGCGTGCTGCGTGTCCGCCGCCGTTGTCGTCGTCGCGCTGTTTACCGCAGTCGCTGTTGTGTTGGGCGCGGCGGGCATTTGGATCGCTACGTCTTTCGGGAGTGCGCGCGCGGCGGCGAGTTGATCCTCGCGGTCGGCCGTGACGAGCATGGCTTCGAGCGATTCGGAGACGGGTGCTTGCAGCGTGCCGCTCGGCCGCTGATCGATGTCGCTCGGCTCGACGGTCGGCGCGCGTATCACACGCGGCGTCACCGTGATTACGATGTCGGAGTTCACGTCGTTGCGCGTGGGCGTGCTGAAAAAACGGCCGAGCACGGGGATGAGGCCGAGCAGCGGGATGCCGCGCCGGCCGTCGGAGTGTTTGTCCTGCGCGACGCTGGCGATCATCATCGTGCGGTTGTTCGGGATGCGCGCCATGCCGCTCACATTGCGCTGGCTGAAGGTCGGCGTCAGGTTCGACGCGCCGCCGATCACGTCGTTCGACTCGATCTCCATCTTCACCTGCACGTCCAGATTCGGAAAGACCTGCGGCGTGAACTTCAGGATCAAACCCGTGTCCTGATACTGGATGACCGGGAAGCCCGTGCCGCCGAACGCGCCGGCGTTGACGCCCGCCTGCTGCCCCGCCTGGTTCGTCGCGCCGATGGCGGAGCCGAAGGGTGAGACCTGCGCCGTCTGCACCGGAACTTTCTGGCCGATGCGCGTGGTGGACTGTTCGCTGTCGAAGGCGTGTACCTGCGTGGCGGCGAGCAGGCGCGTGTTGTCCTTCGCCTGGAAGGCCGAGATGGTGGAGGCGGGCAACAAAAACGAGCCGCCGAGGACGGTCGCCGCGGCGTTGACGATGGTGCCGCCACCGCCGCCCTTGCCGGGGTCTTTGCCCGTGGTCGTGCCGGTCGTCGTGGTGCTCGTGTTGAAACGCTCCTTGCCGGCGCCGAACAGGAAGGAGGTCGGGAGCAGGCCGCCGAGGTTGCCGAGCGAGGAGTCGCTGCCGAGCTGGTTGCCGATCTGCAAGAGGTTCGTGCGCGAGACTTCGTAGATGTTCACGTCCATCACGACCTCCGCGCGATCTTTGTCGATGGCTCGCAGCAGCTCGGCGATGAGCCGTATGTTTTCCGGCGTGTCGCGCACGGTGATGGAGTTGGTGGCCTTGTTGGGCGTCACCTGCGGCTGGCGGCCGGCCGTCGGCGGCAGGGAAGATTGGATCAGCGAGCGCGCCTCGTTCGGGTCGATGTTCGACAGGTAGAACGTGCGCAGCACGAGTTGTTGATACTGCCCGCGCTTCGACTGGTCGGCGACGAGGATCGTGCGCCGGTCGAGCTTCTGGAAGAAAAGGTTCTGCGACAGAAAGATGTGGTCGAGCGCGCGCGCCGTCGTCACCTCTTTGAGGTTGACGTTGACGGTGCGGCCTTTCGGAAAGTCGCGGTCGAAGAGAACGTTGAGGGTGAGTTCGTCGCCGAGTTTGCGGATGAAGCCTTCGAGGTCGCCGTTGTAGTTGATGACGCGAAGCTGCTCGCTGCGCGTGGGCGGCAAAGCGAGCGAGGGGTCTTGCGAGGGACGCTGCTGCGCGCCACCGCCAGTGTAAGACGTGGGGACGATCCCTGAGCCGGTCGAGGGCGTGCCGTTGCGGCGGTCTGCGCCGTTGCCGTTCGTGCCCGTCGGGTCGAGACCTTCCTTCTCGCGCTGGAGACGCATCATGCGCGCCATTTCGGAGACGGCCAGTTCGTTGATCGGATCGTAGCCGACGGCCTGCCGATAGGCGTTGTAGGCGCCGGTGAAGTCGCCCTGCTCGGCCAGCGTGCGCCCCTGCTCCATGAATCGCTGCGAGGCGTTGAAGATGGCGCGGCGGTAGTGGAGCTGGTACTCGATGTCGGACGGGTTGGCGGCGACGGCGAGCGCGAACTCCTGCGCCGCCCGCTCCCATTGCATCGCCCTCTCCTGTTCCAGCCCGCGCTTGTAATTCTTCTCGCCCTTCTTGGCGAGCACCGCTACGGGGGCGGACAGCAGACACAAAATCAGGACGAGCGAAGCGTAGGCGCGCACACTAACTGTTAATTTCATTTCGATCCTCAAAAATAAACCGGCGTTGATCAAAGGATTTCCTGCGGCAGCCAACATGGCCGGGCGGGACTGACCATCCGAAGCATTTACACGTCGGGCACGGGAGACTGTTCCAAAAAGGCTGTAACTTGCGAGCAACAGGCCGTGAGCGGTCGGAAAGACAGCTTTCGCCGCTTACCGCTCGCCGCTTACGGCTTGCTGTTTACTTCGCGCCCGCGCCGTTCCCGTTCACCTGAACCTCTTCGACGAACGTGGCGCGGTTGATCTCGTGCAGCGTCGAGACGCCCGCAAAAACTTTCTTGAGCGCCGACTCGCGCAGAGACGCCAGCCCCTCCTGCTCGGCCGCGCGGCGGACTTCCGAGCCGGGGCGGCGTTCGATGATCATCTCGCGAACGTTGTCCGAGAGGTTGAGCAGTTCGTGGATGGCGGTGCGACCGCGATAGCCCGTGTGGTTGCAGGCGTCGCAGCCGACGCTCATAAAGAACTGGCGGCCGCGGTATTCGTCGGGCTTCAAACCGGACTCGATCAACTCTTCGTCCGTCGCTTGATACGGCCGCTTGCACACGTCGCAGAGCATGCGGATCAGGCGCTGGGCGAGCACGCAGTTGAGAGACGAGACGAAATTATACGGCTCGACGCCCATGTTCAGGAAACGCCCGATCACGTCGATGACGTTGTTGGCGTGGACGGTGGTGAAGACGAGATGGCCGGTAAGCGCGGACTGAATGGCGATCTGCGCCGTCTCGTTGTCGCGAATTTCGCCGACCATGATCTTGTCCGGGTCGTGGCGCAGGATCGAGCGCAGGCCGCGCGCGAACGTCAAGCCCTTCTTCTCGTTGACGGGAATCTGCGTGATGCCGTGCAACTGGTATTCAACCGGGTCTTCAATCGTGATGATCTTGTCTTCTTCGTTCCTGATCTCGTTCAGGGCGGCGTAGAGCGTAGTGGTTTTGCCCGAACCCGTGGGGCCGGTGACGAGCACCATGCCGTAAGGCTCTGCGATGTAGCGGCGGAAGTTGCGCAGGTCATTGGCATCGAAGCCCACCACGTCGAGGCGCAAATCCTTGAACTCTTCGTTGATCTGTTCCTTGTCGAGAATACGAATGACGGCGTCTTCGCCGTGGACGGTCGGCATAATCGAGACGCGGAAGTCGACGGTGCGCCCCTTGTAGCGGACGCGGAAGCGACCGTCCTGCGGCACGCGCCGCTCGGCGATGTCGAGTTCCGACATGACCTTGATGCGCGAGATGAGCGTCTGGTGATAGGCGAGGTCAATCGGGTCGACTTTCGCGTAGAGCGCGCCGTCGATGCGGTATTTGACCTGCACCTCGGTGTCGCGCGTTTCGATGTGGATGTCGGAGGCGCGCGATTCCATCGCGTTGAAGACGATGGTATCCACCAGCTTGATGATGGGCGACATGTCGCTGTCGGTCGCCAGGCGGTCGAGGTCTAAAACTTCGTCGCCGTGTTCGGTTTCCTTGACAAGCGAGATGCGGAAATTTGAAGTGGCCTCCTGGAGGACGCGCTGCGTGGCGTCGCCCTTCTTGAGCACCACGTCAATCGCCCCGGCCGTCGCCACGTGCGGCACGATGCGCGCCCTGAGCGCGCTGGCGAGTTCGTCGAGGCGTTCGAGGTCGCTGGGGTCGGCCATCGCCACGTGAAAGCGACGCCCTTCGCGCCTGAGCGGAACGAACTGGTGGCGCAGCATCAGGTCTACGGGAATCTCACTGAGCAGCGCGTAATCGATGGGCGAATCGCCTTCGGGCGGGAGCAGGTCGATGTAAGGCAAGCGGTAGCGGCGGGCGAGTTCCTGCGCGGCGCGCACTTCGGGCGGGAGCGATAATGCCGCCGCGGCGGACTGTGCCGCGTTTAATCCGTCATCGCGCGCCGATTGATTCGCGCCGTCCGCGCTCTCGGTGCGGACGAGCGTGGTCTCGCCTTCTTCCCGCACCAGCGTTTCATCGAGGGTGGTGTTCATTGCGCTTGTAAATTCTTCCGCTGCCAAACTTGCGTATCCTATTTCTGATGCGAGAAAAGGCCGGGGGGATCGCCTTGGCCGTCAACGGGCGCCGGGGCCGCCCGAGACGTTTGAGATGGATTGGATGATGGGGAGGTAAATCGCCAGCAAAATCGTGATGACGACCCCGCCCATCACGAGCAGAATCGCAGGTTCGAGCACGGTCGTCAACTGCTCAAGCCTGACCTCCGACTCGGCGTCGTAGAAGGTCGCCACCTCGTCCAACATCTCACGCAAACTGCCCGAACGCTCGCCCACGCCGATCATGTCCAGCCCCAATTCCGGTATCCAGTTCGCGCTCTCCAGGCTCTCCGTGAACGAACGCCCCTCCCGGATCATCGGCAGGATGCGCGTCGAGCGCGCGCGCAGTTCCTTGTTCGTGATCGCCTCGGACGCGATCTCCCACGAATCGACGAGCGTGATGCCGCCCGCAAGCAGCGTGGAGAGCGAGCGCGTCACCTGCGCAACCGAAAGTTGGATGACGAGATTGCCCGCAATCGGGAGTTTCAGCACCGCGCGATCAATCGCTAAACGGCCGTGCGGCGTCTTCGACCAGAACCAGAAGGCGACCGCGCTGATCACGATGAGCGGGGCGAACCACCAGATGTTCGCCGCCATCCAGTTCGAGAGACTGACGACGACGAGCGTGATGGTGGGCAGGTTGCGCCCGAATCCCTCGAAGAGTCGCGCCATGCGCGGCACGACGTAGGTCGTCAGAAACGTGACCATGCCGAACGAGGCGACGAGCAGAAAGAGCGGGTAGGCCAGCGCGCCGCGAATTTTGCGCCGGATTTCCACGCCGCGCCGCATGTAGGCGTTATAACGGTTCAACACCTCGTCGAGCGCGCCCGAACGCTCGCCGGCGAGGATGGAGGCGGTGTAAATCCGTGGGAAGACCGACCCCTGTTCGGCGAAAGCCGAGGAGAGCGCCATGCCGCCGCGAATCTTCTCCTCCACGTCGCCGAGCATCTGGCGCAGGCGTCCGGTCGAAGCGCGGCGGCGCAGCATGCCGATGGATTGCAGAATCGGGATGCCCGCGCGCAGCAGCGCGGCGAGTTGTTGATTGAAGAGGAGAAAGTCGCCCGCCTTGATGCGCGGCGTCGTGCCGCTTTTGCCGGAGCGCGTCAGGGCGGCGATGCCGCTCCTCTTCGGCGGCGTCACGCTGAAGACGCGAAAGCCCTCGCTCTCCAGGCGCACGCGCGCCTCGGCCACGCCCACGGCGTCAATCGTGCGCGTCACCACCTCGCCCGCGGGCGTTCCCAAACGACAAATAAATTCGGCCATCGGTTTATTATTGATGCCCTCGTTCCACAACTCGTGAAATCAACGGCTAAACGGGGCGACGATTATAACATGCGCCTCGCCCCAGGCTCACGCGGACGGGTGCGCCCCGCCCGCACTTACACGCCGCCCGCGCCGGAAAGTTGCATGCGCGTGTTCGCACCCGCCGCAAATTCGTTGACATCCCCATACAACGGGTATATGGTCAGCCAGCGTCTTAAGTCCCTTAGCCGGCGATTGACTCGCATTGCGCCGGCCTCACACATTCTCAAAACTTAGGCGAAGGGAGTTAGTCTACCTTCAATTCCCGTCGACGGCGCGCGCGCCGGACGGGGTTTTACCTCAGAGGCGTCGTATCCCCCAAAGGATTCTTCCCACCTCATCCTCTCATCCAAGCACGACAGCTATTTACGGAGAACACCCTCATGCGCCGAACTCTGCTCAGAGTAGGTTTGTTTATGATTTTGACGGCTGCTTCTTTCACAGGCAGTTCCTTGTGGGAATCGCCCGGTGCGATTGCCGCGCCCGTACTTGCCGGTTCCACTCTCTTGAATCCCGTTGTCAGCGCAGCAACCTTAACGCCCGCAGCCTTGTTGTGTGTGGGCTTCTGCTGCTCTGGCAGTGTCACCGGTTCAGGCTCGTTCGATCTCTTCGGTTTCCAGTATGCCTTCCTCGATGTGGTGGTGACGTGTAGCGACGGCTCCAGTTGCACCGGACGCTTCGAGTTGTATGGCGTTGGCGACATATACGAACTAACCTTCGTTAGCAATTGCTGAGTTAACGGATCAACAGGATTAAGGAGCACTCATGGACAAGAAAAAAGATAATTTAGCGAAAAAGGCCGTCGTAATATCAGTTTTGGTGTTGGCGGCGTTGACCACGGGCTTCGCGCTCAATCGCGTTGCGGCCGTAACCGGACGCGCGCCGCAGCAAGCGGAAATCTCGAAATCGGATTTGCCCCGCAACAAATCCGGTTACAAGATGCGCAAGATCAACAAGCAGGTAAAACTCACTCGCGCCGACGGAGGCGCGTCACCGTTCGTCACGCTTCGCCTCAACAATTTAGAGCCGACGGATCACGTCAACATTCGCCCGACCGACAAATCCGAGATCGATGTGACGGCGGGTCTCATGTTGCCCAAGCCGGACAAGGCGGGCGACGCGGCGACGGAGGAGAAGCGGCTGCCGGAATCGTCGCTCAATGTCACGACGGACGCCATCGTTTTTACCCGTCCGCAGATGGCGGGCGTCGTGGTTCTGGACGTGGCGCTGCCTTCGGGCAGTCAGACCTCGGTCATCATTGACGGGGAAGTGATTTTGAACGCCGCCGCCCTGCGAGAGCCGATCTCCATCAAAGGGCGCGAGGTCAGGCAGGGCGCAGAGGACACCGCCACCGCCGTGCTGCAATCAATCTTGCCGCCGGCCATGCGCGGGCAATCCGTCCCCACCGGAGCCACCAAGCTCGCTTACGGCGATAGATATTTCGTTCCGCTTTCCCTCCTGCAAGTGCGCAAGCGGGTCGCCGTCGATTCGGGTTCACGCCGCATCCATGCCGGCATCGACATCGACAAAGAGGGCAAGGTGGTCGAAGTCAAACCCTTCAATGATGTCGATGAAGACTTGGCCGCGTCTCTGACGAAGACTCTCATGCAGTGGGAGTTCGCGCCATACATCGTTGACGGCCAGCCGGTCGCCGTGACGACGGTGTTCTCGCTCGGCTCAACCAATCGATAAACCGCTTCGATATAGCGCCCGCGCAGGCGGGGAGAACTTTCACGGTTCTCCCCGCCTTTGCTTTGCTCGCATTCCACTCTGCCCTGCGCCCCCCGGTGCGCGCTCGCATCCGCGCTCGCGCATCAGCACTCAACGCAAAAACCAGACTTTCGACAAAGCTCCATCTTGCGCCCGCCCGCGTCGTGCTCTACAATGCACAGCGTCCCCTTATAGAAGTCTCCCAACTTCATTCATCGAGTCACGCGCAAAAGATTTTTACGGCTTCAGGCATCGCTTTCATGCGATCTCGGAATCGTAGGTATACAAGGTTTATCTTCTCTGGAGTTGATCCCGTCTAACTCCGCCGACTGGAGGTCTCAATGAGAGTACGGCGCCACTATCCCGGACTCCGTTCCGCGCTCGTCTCTTCGCACGTGATCGTCTGCCTGTTGCTCATCACGCCTGTCGCGAATTTCGCCCAACAGAAAACCACGCCTCAATCCGCAGCCGAACAACCCGCAACCGCTACGACTCCCGTCGCGACGCAGCCCACGCCGGCCAGCGCGCAGCCTATGGGCACGCAGCCCGTCGCCGCCCCAGTCAGCGGGGGCTTCGGGTCGGCCGCACCAAACGGGGGCAGCGCGGCGGCAGCGGGCGCGGCCGCCACTTTCGGCGACGAACAACTCATCGTCAACTCCGACCTGATCACGCTGAACGTCACGCTGACGGACATGCACGGCCGCTTCGTCACGGGCTTGACCAAAGAGGCTTTCACCGTCCTCGACGACAAAGAGCCGCAGGAGATCACCTTCTTCTCCGACGACGACGCGCCCGTCAGCCTCGGCGTCATCTTCGACGTGTCGGGTTCGATGGGCAAGGACAAGATCGCCAAGGCGCGCGATGCGCTCAAACATTTCATCCAGACGAGCCACAACGGCGACGAATATTTCCTGATCGGCTTCAACCACCGCTCGCAAGTCCTGATGGACAAGACGCGCGACGCCGACGCGCTCCTGACCAAGCTGACCTTCGTGCAGACCAAAGGGCAGACCGCGCTCTACGATGCTTGCTATCTCGGCGTCGAGAAGGTGACGCGCGGCGTCCACCCGAAGCGCGCGCTCCTCGTCATCAGCGACGGGCAGGATAACAGTTCGCGCTACACCTTCAGCGAACTGCGCCGCGTGCTGAAAGAGTCCGACGTTCTTATCTACGCCATCGGCATCACCGACAAAGGCGACCCGAACGGTCTCGACATAACCGGACAGTCTATCCTCGACGAGTTGGCCGCCGTCTCGGGCGGTCGCGCCTTCTTCCCCGACACCGCCGCCGAGATGAACGAGATTTTCGAGCGCATCGCCATCGAACTGCGCCACCAGTATTCCATCGGCTACAAGCCGAAGAATTTCGTCAACAACGGCAAGTGGCACAAGCTCAAAGTGAAAGTCACGCCGCCGCGCGGGCTGCCGCGCATCTACGTGCGCACCAAAGACGGCTACTACGCCACCACCCAGCCGCGCTGACCCGCTGGAGGATGCGGCCGAGCCTTTGACCGGCCGATTTCCCTGGCAACGCGCGCGCGCCCGCACACTTCTAAAGGTGTGTGCGGGCGCGCCGAAACGCGCCGCCCGCTCCGGTTCTTTTTCAGCCCCAGCCGCGCGAAGCCAAATTTTTGGCTGACAAACCGCAAGCGCCCGCGAACGCGCCCGCCCACATGCCAGCCGAAGTGGCGGACGGGAGCTTCGCCGGGCGCTTCGCCTTATTGTCGCCCGAAATTTCCGGCGCGGGCTGGATGCCAGCTTTAGTCGCAGGAGATTGAGGGCATGACACACCGTCGAACAGTTGATCTGAAAAGTGGCCGTCGCGGCGGCACTCCGCGCGTGAGCCTGTGGCTCTCGCTAAGTATTATCGCCGCGCTCGCCATCCTGAGTTTCGCCAACCCTGCGACCCACGCGCAGAGGACGACGGCGAACGATTCGCGCCCGCGCCGCGTGAACGCCAGCACGCCGACGCAACAGCAGCCGCGCCCGACGCCCGCCCGGACGCCCGCCCCTCAGTTGCAGCAGCCGCGTCAGGCGCCGACGCCCCTGGCGAGCCCGTCGCCCACCCCCGCCGAGGGGCAAGACCCCGGCGAGGAGGTTGACCCCGATGAGGTCGTCAAGGTTGACACCAGCCTCGTGAACCTCAACGTGCGCGTCATCGACCGCACGAACCGCCCGGTCAACGATGTCAGGCAGGAGGAGTTCAAAATTTTCGAGGACGGCGTGCAGCAGCAAATCTTTTCGTTCACGCGCGCCGAAGTGCCCATCAGCTACGGTCTCGTCGTGGACAACTCCGGCTCGATGAAGACGCAGCTCGAAAAAGTGCTCGATGCGACGCGCACCATCATCGAGCAGAACAAACCCGGCGACGAGACCTTTCTGCAACGCTTCGTAGACAGCGAAAAGATTGAAATCCTGCAGGACTTCACCGCGAGCAAAGACGAACTCTTCGATGCGATGGACAAGATGTTTACCGAGGGCGGGCAGACCGCCGTGCTCGACGCCGTGTATCTCGCCGCCGAACACGTCGGGAAACACAAAAAGGGCGACGCCCTGAACGACCGGCGGCGGCGCGCGCTCATTCTCGTCACCGACGGCGAAGACCGCACCAGTTTCTACAACCAGGCGAAACTCTTCGACTTTCTGCGCGAGAACGACGTGCAGATTTACGTGATCGGCTTCGTCAACGAACTCGACCCGAACGGCGGCATCATCAAAAAGAGCGAGAAGGAGAAGGCCGTCGCCCTGCTCAATAAACTCTCGACCGAGACGGGCGGCCGCGCCTTTTACCCCGCGTCGCTCTCGGAACTGCCCGGCATCGCCGACGAGATCACGCGCGATTTGCGCACGCAGTACGTCGTCAGCTACAGCCCGACCAACAAACGGCGCGACGGCACGTTTCGCAAAGTGAACGTCCGCATCGATGACGCCGGCCGGCGCGACAAGCGCATCGCCATCACCCGCCCCGGCTACACCGCCCCGCGCGGCAATGACGCCCCGCGCCCATCCGCGCCCGCGCGCGCGACTTCAACCTCAAGCAAGCAGCCCTAAAAGCGCAAATCAATGAAGCGGGAATGCTGAACGCGGGATGAAAGACAAGTTGCTTTCATCCCGCGTCCCGCGTTCCCGCTTCATTGTTTCGCTTCTATCCCACCGTCGGCATCAGCGAAACCTGCCACGCGATGAAGGCGATGAACAGGAGTATCGCGCCGACGATGACGAGCACGACCGGCTCCACCTTCCACATTTCGCTCCCGCCTGCTTCGGTCAACTCCGATGGGAGATGCAAATGGTTCGTGTCCACGATGAGCGCGCCCTGCTCTTGAATCAACCTGCCGCCGTTGCCGTTCGCGCCCTGGCGGCGCGCGGCCTGCCTGTCCTGCTCTTCGAGGGGAGCGAGTTGGGCGGCGAGTTGCGCCGTGTCGCCCTTCTTCCTTTTCAGGTGGCGGTCGCGGAGCGGGTGTCTGAGAGTCATAGCCATTTCACCTTTTTCAGGAATACGTAGAGCGCGAGGCCGACGCCGACCATCGAGAGCAGCGCAAAGACGTAGCCGTAGCGCCAGTGGAGTTCGGGCATGTAGTTGAAGTTCATCCCGTAGATGCCGGCGACAAGCGTGACGGACATCAGGATCGTCGAGATCGAAGTCAAGCGCTTCATCACCTGATTCATGCGGTTGCCGGAGACGGAGAGATAGGCGTCCATCGTCGAACTGAGCATGTCGCGCAAATTATCAATCGTGTCGGAGACGCGGATGAGGTGGTCGAACACGTCCTGAAAGTAGACGTGCGTCTCGCGCGGGAAGATCGGCTGCTCGCGCCTGAGCAGCGTGTTGAAGACATCGCGCAGCGGCGTGATCGAGCGGCGCAGGTAGAGCAGTTTCTTCTTGATGGCGAAAATCTCTTCGATGGCTTCGGGGCGAAACTCGCCGAAGATCGAATCTTCCAGGTCGTCCATGCGGTCGCTCACCACGTCGAGGAGCGGCAGATAATCGTCCACGATGGCGTCGATCAGGATGTAGGCCAGCACTCCCGAGCCGTATTCGGCGCGATCCGTCCACTCGTGCCAGATGCGCGAGGCCGTGTCGATGGCGCGGATGGGGCGGCTGTGGACGGTGACGAGGTAGTTCTTGCCGAGGAAGATGTTCAACTCGCGCAATTCGAGCCGGTCGCGCTCGCCGGCGAGTTCCGCCTCGTAGAGCACGATGAAGTAATAGCCCGGATACTCTTCGATCTTCGGCCGCTGGTGTTCGTTGCGGCAGTCTTCGATGGAGAGGTGGTGGAAGCCGAACTCTTCGGCCAGCGCATCGAAATCGCTGCTCGTCGGGTCTGTCACGTCCGCCCAGACGATGTTTTGCGCTTCGATGCGCAGTTCGCTGATGTCGGCCGCGAGGCAGTCGTCCGCGAAAGCCTTCGTCTGCGTGTTGAGGCATACCGTCCTGATCAATGTCTTCTCCCTCTCATCATCGGCCGCGCCGAAAAACGGCCACGAGTATACCGCCGACGCGAATTTTGCCAAGCAAATAATCGCGCCGCCTCGGCTTTTACATAACTTTTACATTCGCCGCTCTCTTCGTCTGCTACGATAGTTCCCGCCCCCAACATCAAACACTGGTAAGCGAAAGCTTGCGGAAAACACCGGCGAGCGACCAGCTTATCGGAACCGGCGAGCGAAAGCTGACAGAACTTATACACGGCTAGGGGAAAGCGAAAAAAACTTATGGCAGCACAGGGCATGGGCGCGCAGCAGATCGCGGCGCAACGAAACGGAAAAATCAACTGGTCGACGACCATCACGATGATCATCTTCCACCTCGGCGCAATCGCCGCGCTTTTCATGTTTTCGTGGACGGCGCTCTTTGTGATGCTCGCGCTGTGGTGGGTCTCCGGCAGCCTCGGCATCGGCATGGGCTACCACCGCCTGCTCACGCATCGCGGCTTCAAGACGCCGAAGTGGGTCGAGTATTTCCTGACCGTCTGCGCCACGCTCACCCTTGAGAGCGGCCCCATCCAGTGGGTCGGCACGCACCGCATCCACCACGCGCACACGGAGCAACCCGGCGACCCGCACTCGCCCCGCGACGGCACGTGGTGGGCGCACATGGGCTGGATTCTGACGGGCACGGCGCAGCAGCACGACGAGGTGACGCTCCGGCGCTACGTGCCCGACTTGATGAAAGACCCCTTTCACGTCTGGCTCTCGAAATATTTCTACGTACCCGTCGTCGCGCTCGGCGTGTTGCTGCTGGTCTTCGGCGGCTGGTCGGTCTTCTTCTGGGGCATGTTCCTGCGCACCACCCTCGGCCTGCACGCGACGTGGCTCGTCAACTCCGCCACGCACCTCTGGGGCACAAAGCGTTATAAAACCGAGGACGACTCGACCAACAACTGGATCATCGCCATCCTGACCTTCGGCGAAGGCTGGCACAACAACCACCACGCGCACCCGCGCGCCGCGCGCCACGGCTACCACTGGTACGAGATCGACATGAACTGGTACGGCATTCGCGCGCTCCAGATGCTCGGCCTCGCACACGACATCAAACACCTCCCGCGCATGGCGGACATCAAAGCCGGCGAGGACAACGACACGGACGCGCTCTCGCAAGCAGCTTAGTAAGACATCGGTTAAAGGGGAAAGGGTAAGGGGGAAAGGGAAAGATGATTTCTTCCCTTACCCCTTACCCTTTCCCCTTTAACCTGCTTCCCCGCTTCCCCTCCGGCCTCGCGCTTCCTTACAATACGCGCATGCGCCTTTCCGGTCGCCGTCGTAAATCCACCGCGTTTTTCATCACGCTCGGCTCATGCCTGGTCGCGCTGGCCGTCGCGCTCAACGTCGGCTGGGTGTTGTTGAACTGGCGCGAGGTGGCGATGCTCGTCCTCGGCATCATCTTCTTCAGCGTGATCATCGCCGGTCTCGTCCTGAACACCACGTTCCTCGTCCGCGAAATCCGGCGCAACGAACAGCATGACGCCTTCATCAACGCCGTCACGCACGAACTCAAAACGCCCATCGCCTCGATCCGCCTCTACCTCGAAACCCTGCAAACGCGCGACGTGGGCGACGAGCAGCGGCGCGAATTTTACGCCGTCATGCTCGCCGACAGCGACCGCCTGCTCCACACCGTCGAACAGGTTTTGCGCGCCGGGCAGAGCGGCGGCGGCGGCGGGCGTTTCAAGCGCAAGAGCGCGCCCGTCATCGACCTCGCAGGGATCGTGCGCGATTCGCTCGAACTGGCGCGCACGCGCTATCCCCAACTCTCCGAGGGCGCATTCAGCTACGCGGAGAAATTCAGGAACGGCGAGCGCCCGCTCGTACACGGCGACATGGACGAACTGCGCGCCGTCATCTCGAACCTGCTCGACAACGCCGTCAAATATTCGCCCGACGAGGTGCGCGTCTCGGTGCAGGTGATGACGATTGACGCGCGGCGGCTGGCCGTGCGCGTGCGCGATCAGGGCATAGGCATTCCGCAGGCTCAACTCAAGCGCATCTTCCGACGCTTCTACCGCGTGCCGGGTCGCCTCATGGCGCGCTTCAAGGGCACGGGGCTGGGGTTGTTCATCGTGCAGTCTCTGGTTAAGAAACACGGCGGGCGCGTCTACGCCGAGAGCGAAGGCGAGGGGCGCGGCAGCACTTTCACGGTGCTCCTGCCGCGCGCGGAGAGTTGATGAAGGCGAGCATCCTGATCGTCGAAGACGAGAAGCACCTGGCCGACGGCCTGCGCTTCAACCTCGAAGCCGAAGGCTACCGCGTCGAGACGGTGGCCGACGGCGAAACCGCGCTCGCGAAGTTGACGGCCGACGGCGCGCCGCCTTTCGACGCCGTCATCCTCGACGTGATGCTGCCCGGCATCAACGGCTTCACCGTCGCCTCCGAGCTGCGCGCGGCCGGTCAATTCGTCCCCGTCCTGATGCTGACGGCGCGCGGCCGACCCGAAGACGTTTTGAGCGGCTTCGAAGCGGGCGCGGACGATTATCTCCCCAAGCCCTTCGAGCTCGCCATCCTCCTCGCGCGCCTGAGCGGCCTGCTTCGCCGCCGCCAATGGCTTCATCAGGATCGAGAGCAGGCGGCGGCGGCAAGCACGCGCGCCGGCGGCGACAAGACCGGCAACGCGGCGAGCGACGACGCATCGAAGAACGCATTGGCGGCGCAGGCTGGCTCAGCGGAAGAATTATTCGAGTTTGACGGGAAGACGATTGACTTCGAGGCGTTGGAGTTGCGCGTACGCGAGCGCACGGTGCGGCTGACCCTGATGGAGGCGGACTTGCTGCGTCACCTCATACGGCACGCCGGGCGCGCCGTCTCGCGCAAATCAATGCTCGAAGAAGTGTGGAACCTGCGCGAAGACACGGACACGCGCGCCATCGATAACTTCATCGTGCGCCTGCGCAAGTACATCGAGACGGAACCCGCCAAGCCGCGCCACCTCCTGACCGTGCGCGGCGTCGGCTATCGCTTCATCCCCGAACCGGATGAGACGCTGACAAGTGACAAGTGACAGGTGACAGGTGACAGGTGACAGGTTAAAAGCAAGTCTTTTGTTTTAACCTGTCACCTGTCACCTGTCACCTGTCACTTTTTCATCTCACCGAGCCGCTGATCTTCTTGCGCGTCGTTTCGCCGGTGCGCAGCACGGGGATGCCTTCGTCCACTTCGGCGTGCGGGCGCGGGATGATGTGCGTGGCGACGACCGTCCCGACGCGCGCGCCGGCCGCCGCGCCCGCGTCCACCGCCGCGCGCACCGCCCCGACTTCGCCGCGCACGATGGCCGTCACCAGCCCCGCGTCGATCTTCTCGTAACCGACGAGTTCGACGTTCGCCGCCTTGACCATCGCGTCCGCCGCCTCGATCATCGCGACGAGCCCCATACATTCAACCATGCCGAGTGCATCCATAAAGTTTCCTCACACGTTTTTCGAGTCCGCCCATTATAACCGATGCGCGCCCGCGAGCACGCGCATTGTTCATTTGAAGGCGAGCGTCACGTCGACAGTGAACTTCTGACGGTCGGCCTTCGCGGACGTTTCGATTCTCTGCATCGTGCCCGCGCGGGAGACGCTCATCAGGTTCTTTTTCAAAAATTCGTTCAGGTAAGAGGCATTGTAAACGTCGCCCGGACGTAGCGCCCATTTTTCCCTGAGGCGGTTGGCATCGGCCGTCGCCAGCCCCGTCACGACGAGCGCGCCCATGCGAAACTGCGCTCCTTCCTTAACGTCAAGCCCGTAAGTGACGCGCCGCGCGTCGTCCGCGAATTCCTGGCGCGGCTTGAGGCTCAGAAAGATATAACCCTTGCGCCCGTAAGCCTCGCGCACTTCCCCGAGGGCTTTATTGATTTTCAACCCGTCGGCGATCTCGCCCCGCTTCATGCCGAGCGCGGCATCGAGTTCCGCCGTCGAAAGCGCGGCGTTGCCCGACCACACGGCCTGCTCCCACGAATAAGCATGTCCCTCTTCGACCGGCACGCTCACGCTCGCGCCCCCCGTGCAACTGCCGTCCGCGCCCGCAGCGGCGGCGGGGGCAGCGGTGACGGCGACGGTCGCGCCGGGATGTTTGAAGTCCGCGCGCAGGTGGCCGCGTTGCCAGTAGAGCGGCTTGAGCGTTGCCTCCGCGAACCCTTCGACGAACTCCCGCGAGTAGTCTGCCTTCAGGAGCGGCGTCGAGTTTGCGACCAGCTCCTTTTCCGGGATCGCCGATGCCCCCGGAAATTGCAACGCGCAGATGGGCGTGCGCACGCCCTTCACACTGAAGATGTGTTTGGCGTTGCCGCCCGCCATGTCCGCCGAGGGAATGTAATCCACCTGCCCCGCGATTTGTCGCGCGCGCAGCAGCCGTTCCAGGGCGCGCGTCACGGCCGCCACCGCGCCGCTCGATTCGGGCGCTTTCCCGTCGAAGGTCGGCAGTTCGCCCCGCACGGCACGCGCCAGTTCCTCGTCCGTGAACCAGACGAAGTTGTCGAACACTACGGGCACGTTGCGCTCCGCCTTCGACTCTTCCACCTCGAACGTGACCGACGCTTCGACGCCCTTCGTCCGGTAGCGACAACTTACTTTCGTGAAAAGTCCCGTGCCGAGCAGGCGTTCGGCGGCGGCGTCGAGCGCGGCCGCGTCCACCTGCTGCCCGGCCTCCAGACCGCTCGCCTCCACCACCTGCGCCTCGGTCATGCGCTGCAACCCCGACACCTCAATCTTAACCAGCCGCATCTGCCCCGCCGGCGGCGCTTGCTGCGCCCGAACCGCAGCCGCGCCCGCCCCCGGACATATCGGCCATAGCGACCATAACGAGCACACGGCGAGCAACAACACGAACCCGCGCGCCGCCCGCAAATGAGACCCGCGACAAACTCCGTGCGAGAACAACAAAGTCACGAGGTTGAATTCTCCTTACTAATTTCTCAGCGAATGGATGGGCGGCGAGGAGTAGTGAATGACCCGGCAATAAGGCCGCCGCTCATAAATCTTCCGGTTTAAGGCCGGTTCTTTTAGCTATGCGCGCCAGCATTCGCGGCCCGATCTCTTCTTTGTCATGGAAGGAAAAAACTACGTCAGCCCAATTGGTTCGAGAAAGAATGCGGTGTGAGCCGCCCGACTCGCGTTTGATGCGCCAACCGATGCGTAGCAGCGCAGCTAAGACAAGCCGCGCCTTTGTCGCAGGCCACCCGCTCATGCCGCGAGAAACGAGACGTTCATCAATTCCGGCTCACTTTCGCCATGTTCGAGCCGATCTGCCAGCACCCGGAAAGCCAACGCCTGCACGCGCGCCACGGCCTCCTCGCGGGTTTGCCCGTAAGTCAACACGCCGGGTAGGTCTAACACTTCCGCGATCCAGCGGCCATCGTCCTCTCGATCAAGCTCGATAGTTAATTTCATCCGACGCCCCTCCGATTACGTTGTTCTTCAATATCATACTCCGCTCAACCGGGCGCAGCACATCTCCGGCATTTAATTTCTCAGCGAATGGATCGGCGCGGGGATGTGGCCGCCGCGTCGTATGAAGTCGGCGCAGTTGAAATTGTTGACGGCCATGACGGGCGCGGTGCCGAGCAGTCCGCCGAACTCCACCAGGTCGCCGACCACTTTGCCCGGTGCGGGAATGATGCGGACGGCCGTTGTCTTCGAGTTGGTCACGCCGATTGCCATCTCGTCGGCGATGATGGCGGCGATGGTTTCGGCCGAGGTCGCGCCGGGCACGGCGATCATGTCGAGGCCGACCGAGCAGACGCTCGTCCATGCCTCCAGTTTCTCCAGCGTCAACGCGCCGACGCGCGCCGCGTCGATCATCGCCGCGTCTTCCGAGACGGGAATGAACGCGCCGCTCATGCCGCCCACCGCGCTCGAAGCCATCACGCCGCCCTTCTTCACCGCGTCCGTGAGAAGCGCGAGCGCGGCGGTCGTGCCGGGCGCGCCCGCGCGCTCGAATCCGAAGGCCTCTATGATCTCGGCGACCGAATCACCGCGCAGAGGCGTCGGCGCGAGCGAGAGATCGATGATGCCGAAGCGCAGGCCGAGGCGACGCGCCGCCTCGCGCCCGACGAGTTCGCCGGCGCGCGCCAGTTTGAAGGAGAGTTTTTTGATCAATTCGGCGAGTTCGTGCAGCGGCAAATCGCGCGGCGCGTGCCGGATGGCGTGATTGACGACGCCCGGCCCCGACACGCCCACGTTGATGACCGCCTCACCTTCGCCGACGCCGTGAAACGCGCCCGCCATGAACGGGTTGTCCTCGACGGCGTTGGCGAAGCAGACAAACTTCGCGCAGGCTAGCCCGCCCTCTGCGCGTGTCAGTTCCGCAGCCTCTTTGATCAGACGCCCGACGCGCGCCACGGCGTCCATGTTGATGCCGGCGCGCGTCGTCGCGACGTTGACCGACGAGCAGAGCCGCTTCGTCGTCGCCAGCGCCTCAGGAATCGACGCGAGGAACAAATCTTCGACGTTCGTCCAACCCTTCTGCACGAGCGCGGAATAGCCGCCGAGGAAATCCACGCCGACGCGCGTCGCCGCCTCGTCGATGGCGCGCGCCAGTTTCAAACAATCGGCGACGCTCTGTGCGCCCCCCGCGACGTGCGAGGCGGGCGTGATCGAGATTCTTTTGTTGGCGACGCTGATGCCGAGTTCGCCGCTGATCTCGTCCACGGTCGAGACGAGCCGTTCGGCCGTGCGCTCGATCTTGGCGCGCACGCGCTCGGCCGTGCGCTCGATTGAGTCGCCCGCGCAGTCGCGCAGAGAGAGGCCGAGCGTGACGGTGCGCACGTCGAGGTGCTCCATCTCGGTCATCCGCACGGTCTGCAAGATTTCCGCCTGTGAATATTCCATAGAAGCGTGTCTGTCCGGTTAGCCGAGGATGTAGCTGAAGAGGAAGATGAACAGGAAGAGGAGAAAGAGCGCGCCGGCGATGATGACGAAACGCAGGCCGGGGTCGTCCGACGCCTCGTCGAGCACGCCCGTGGAAGCCTCCCGCAACTTCTCCACGCGCGGCCGTAAATTTTCCCCGACGCTCGCGCCGACCGTGGCCGCGCGTCGCCCCACTTGCCCGCGCGGCTCGCCCTCTGCCCCCGGCGTTTCCGCCGCCGACGCCGATTCCCCGACGCTCTCTTCCCGCGCGAACTGCTGCGCCGCGGGAGCGTCGAAGGCCGCGTCTTCACGGCGCGCCTCCTGCCGCCGTGCGTGTCCCGTATAATTGTCCGGGGCGTGCGTCTCCTGCGACAGCGGCGGCAGCTTTTCGTTGAGCGTCGCCGCCACGCGCGCCGCCTCCTCGACGAGCGCGCCGCTGCTACCGCTGCCACGCGCCGGCGTTCGCGGCTCGTCCTTTCCCCGCGTCGCCGCCGCCGCGTCAGCAGCCCGTGCGTTTTCGGCCGCCCCCTCCATCTGGCTTCCGCACTGCGGACAAAAACTCGCATGCCCGCGCACAGACGCGCCGCAACTCAAACACCGACGTGCGATTTCCGGTTCCATAAAACAGAGGTCAGAGGTTAGAGGTCAGAGGTTAGAAGAGATCAGTTTTCGGTTTCACTGACCTCTGACCTCTGACCTCCGACCTCTGCTTTCATATTCTGTGCATCGCGTTGAAAAGGTCTTCGCGCTGGGCGTAGACGCGTACGCCGAGTTTGTCGCCGGCGGCGCGGAAGCGTTCCTTGAGCGTCGCGACGGGCGCGTCGGAGTTGGTCGAGTCGGCGATGATGACCATCGCAAACTTGCCCTGCACGACCGTCTGGTTGATGTCCGCGATGCTGCACCCCGACTCGGCGAGAATCTGCGCCACGCTCGCCACGATGCCCGGATGATCCACGCCGAAGACCGACACGATGAGGCGATTCGAAGACCCCTCGGCCTCGCCGCCGTGCGCCGTCAAGCCCCGCCGCCCCGCGCCGCGCGCGCCCGCGCCGCCGCCACTGCCATCGCCTTCCACCACCGGCTCAATCGCGCGGTAGATATCCGTCACCAGATTTTCCACCGTGCGCTCGTCGGCCTGCGCCCCTAAACGCCCGTACACCGCCCGCGTGATCCGGTAGATCAATTCCTCGTTTGCCATTGTTCAGTAAGCAGTGAGCAGTGAGCAGTGAGCAGTCTTTTCGTTTTTACTGCTTACTGCTCACTTTCTCGCTCCGTTATCCCCGCCACGTAATTCGCGCGCGGATTCGTTCAGGTCATCCGACGGCGAGCCTTGCACGTCCACGCGATCAACGATGCCGACGACCGCTGCCTCGATAGACATCTCCTGATCGCCGATGGCCGAGCGCGCCGCCTTGCCGAAAGCGCACATCACTATTTCGCCGACG
>DASQLU010000043.1:0-3505 GCA_035645855.1 Pyrinomonadaceae bacterium | reverse complement strand
ACCTGCGCGAGCGCGCTGCCGCCGAGGCACATACAGACGGCGAGGGTGAGCAAGACCCCGCGTAGCCCGTCTTTCAAATGCTTATTCATACCTATAACTCCTCTCCTGTGATGACAGGTTTAAAATCGAAAGTCAGACCTTACGTCACGCTCTGAAATCTTAGTTTCACTAAGCGCGTGTCTGAAAAACACTTCAACAATCCGGGACATGCCGCACGGCCGCAGGCACGAAACCCGGCCTCGCATTCCCACCCGGGCGCAAGCGGGTATGGCCGATGGCTGATGGCTCATCTCTTCGTTCATTTAGTGGTTGCTTCGTATTCGCCGCGCCGGAGAGACATCCCCGGTCGCGCCGGCGTCATCTGCCCGTCCGCAAACACCGGCTGGCCGTTGACGAGCACGTGGCTGATGCCGGACGGGTACTGGTGCGGCTGTTCGAAGGTGGCGCGGTCGGCGATGGTCGCTTCGTCGAAGATGACGAGGTCGGCGGCGAAGCCTTCGCGCACGAGTCCGCGGTCGCGCAGGCGGAAGGTCTGAGCCGGGAGCGAAGTCATTTTACGGATCGCATCTTCGAGCGTGAGCACGCGCAATTCGCGCACGTAGCGACCGAGCACGCGCGCATTGTTGCCGTAACCGCGCGGATGCGGCGCGCCCTCGCCGAAGCGACGCACGCCGCTGTCGGACGCGATCATCGTGAACGGCTCGCGCATGATGGCCTGCACGTCCGGCTCGCCCATGCTGTGATAAACCATCCCCGCGCCCCCTTCGGCGTACATCTCCAATATCTGTTCGATCTGGCTGCCGATGTCCGTTTTGCCGCGCGCCTCTTTCGCGATGGCCGCGATGGACTTGCCGTTGAAGGCCGGATTCTTCGCGTAGCTTGCCACCATCGCGTAGGAAAAATCTTTGAAGCCGCTGCGTTTGAGCGAGGCCTTGAGTTCCTTCATGACGCGCTCGCGCGTGGCCGAATCGGCGAGCCTCTTCTTCCCGGCCTCGCGCCCGCCTTCGAGCACCCAACTGGGCAGACGCGAATCGAGCGAGGTCGAACTAGCCGTGTAAGCGTACTGGTCAACCGTCACCTGCTGACCGCGCCCGCGCGCCTCGCGGACAAGGCCGATGGTGGCCGGTGTCTGCCCCCACAAATTTTTGTTGCTGATCTTGAAATGCGAAATCTCGACGGGCAAGCCCGCGCGCTCGCCGATCTCGATGCTTTCGCGGATGGCTTCAAAGACGCCTTCGCCCTCGCTGCGCATGTGCGTCGCGTAAATTCCGCCGTGTCGGGCGGCGACGCGCGCGAGCGCCGTCACTTCGTCGGTCTTCGCATAAGTGCCGGGCACGTAGATGAGTCCGGTTGAAAGACCCACCGCGCCGTCGCGCATTCCCCGCTCGACGATGGCCTCCATCTTTTGCAACTCTTCGGCCGAAGGCGTGCGCGCTTCCAGCCCCAGCACTTTGCGGCGCACGTCGCCGTGCGCGATCAGCGTGGCGAGGTTGACGGCGAGCGGTTGCTGGCGAATGCGCCCGAGAAACTCCTCGATCTCCGTCGCCGACGAGCCGCAGTTGCCGGTGACGACCGAGGTAACGCCCATCCGCACGAAGTTCTCGGCGGCGGGCTGATTGTAGATGCCTTCGGCGTGCGTGTGTACGTCTATGAAGCCGGGCGCGATGATCTGATTGCGCGCATCCACGACGGCGCGCGCCTCTGCCGGGGCAATGCGCCCGATGCGCGCGATGCGCCCGTTCCTGATGGCTACGTCGGCGCGAAACCACGGGTTGCCCGTGCCGTCAATGATGCGCCCGTTCGTGATGACGAGATCGTAGGCCGCCGATTTCTCGCCGCCGGAGCGTGGGTCGGGCTGTGCGTTTTGGATGACGGCAGGAAGCGCACAGGTTAATGCCACTAGCAAGAGGGAAAACAGCGCGGCGCGCGGCGGGAGTTTTTGTTTCGACATCAAACAGTCTTTGTTGAAATTGGCACGGCGGCAGCCCTCAAAAGCGGAGAGGGCTGCCGCTCGCGCGTTTGCTTAGAAGTGGAACTTCGCCGAGAACTGCACCTTCCTCGACGAACTGATCACGGCGTCGTTGATGATACCGAACGACGTGCTGGAAATGACGGCGTTCGGGAAATCGAAGATCGGCGTGTTGGTCGCGTTCTGCGCCTCCATACGGAGTTCGAGGTTGCGCGTCTCGTCGAACTTGATGCGCTTGCCGACCGTCACGTCGAGTTGGAAGAAGCGCGGGCCGGTGAAGAAGTTCCGCCCCGTGTTGCCGAGTTCGCCAGCCGCAGGCGCGAAGAACTGCGCCGTCTGTTCGGCGGTAAAGAAGGCGTTGCGGCCGGCGGCGTTCAGGCCGATGCGACCCATGTCGGAGGTGCACCCGTTACAGCTCGCAGGCGATTGCAGAACCTGGCTGAGCGTGTTGATGCCCGCATAGACCGTGAACGGGCGACCAGAATAGGCACGCATGATCCCGGCCAACTCGAAGCCGCCGACGAGCCTGTCGACAAATCCGTTGGCGTCGGACAGAAAGCGGCGTCCATTGCCGAAAGGCAATTCATAGGTGAAATAACCTTGCAGCGCGTGGCGACGGTCGAAGTCGGAGCGGGCGAAGTTGCGTCTGCGGTCGCGGATGTCGAACGGCGTGTTGGCCGTTGACTGCGCGCTGCCGCGATTGGCGATGGCGAAGGTCGGATCGAAGGAGCGCGTATCCATGGATTTCGCCAGCGTGTAGCTCGCCTGATAGCCCAACCCGCCGCGGCTGCGGCGGCTGACTTGAATCTCAAGCGCGTTGTAGCGCGAGATGTCGTTGTTGTCGAGCACGTTGACCGCGCCCGAAAACTGCGGGAAGGGTTGGAAGAAGAACGGCGAGAAGCCGTTCGCCTGAAAGACGGGGATGGCCGTGTTGCCGGTACGCACGCCCGCATTGATGAAGGCCGCCGCGTTGGCGACGCCGCCCGCGTCCACGATGTTTGTGACGATTGCGCCGTTCGCCGCGCGCAACGGGCCGGCAGCCTGCCGCAGCAACAACTGCGCGCCCGTCTCCAACGGCCCGCCCGTCGAGACGGGTCGCAGGCGCGTGTCGCCCGCGAGCAGGCGGTTGATCAGGAAGTTCGGATCGGTCAGGACGCTCGCGCGCGTCGCCGGGTCTTGCAGTTGGCGGAACGCCGCGAGAAGACCGTTATTCGTGATGTCCATCTGGTTCACGTCGTAGCCGCCGAAGAGCTTGCGACCCTGACGACCGATGTAGTTCACCTCAAGGACATTGCCCTTTCCGATCTCGCGCTGGAAGCTGACGCCGTACTGGTGCGTGCGCGGATAGCTGAGGTCGGGGTCAACCACGGTCAGCGTGTTGACGCCGAACGCGGGCGGCGTGCGGAACTGTTGCGGCGTCACGTCGTTCGAATTTAAGACCGGCAGCCCGTTGCGCAGCAGAGCGTTATTGGCTCCGCCGAAAATGGGATCGGTCGCGCGCACCGTTCTGCCACGCGTCAGTCCCGGCGCGCTCTG
>DASQLU010000042.1:0-6355 GCA_035645855.1 Pyrinomonadaceae bacterium | reverse complement strand
CAACTGCGCGCACTCAAGATGCAGCTCCACCCGCACTTTCTCTTCAACACGCTCAACTCCATCTCCGCGCTCCTGCACCGCGACGCGGAAGCCGCCGACCAGATGGTCGCGCGTCTCGGAGATTTCCTGCGTCTCACGCTGGAGAATTCCGGCGACCAGGAGGTGACGCTCGAACAGGAGATCGCCTTCCTGCGCTGTTACCTTGAGATCGAGACCATCCGCCACGACCGCCTCAGCGTCGAGACCGAAATCGAGCCGCAGACGCTCGACGCGCTCGTACCCAACCTCATCCTCCAACCGCTCGTCGAGAACGCCATCCGCCACGGCATCTCGCGCCAGAGCGCGCCGGGACGCCTCTCGATCCGCGCCGCGCGGCGCGGCGGGCGGCTGCGGCTGCAAGTCGAAGACAACGGCCCCGGCCTCGCGCTCGTCGGCGAAGCAGACGCGCTCGCCGCGCCCGACGATTTGCTGGCGCGCACGCTCGCCGGCGGCGTGGGTTTGGCGAACACGCGCGCGCGCCTCGAACATCTCTACGGCGCGGGCGGGCGTCTAGACCTCGCGCTCGCCACCCCGCGCGGCATGATCGTCACGCTCGAAATCCCGTTTCAAGTAGAAGCCGCGCCCCCCGAACCGGCCGGGGAAGAAGAGAGCGCGCGTGAAAACTACAAACCGGAACTGGCGCGGATCGACCGCGCCGCCGGATGAAACAAACCCCATGACCATCAACCGCCGTTTAAAAATCGCGCTCTTCGCGCTCGCCGCCTGTGCCCTGCTTCCCCCTCCGGCGACTCTTCCGCCCGCCGCCACCGCGCAAGGAGCGCACGCGGCGACCGCGCAAGACGCGCGCACGGCGACGGCGCAGGACGCGCACCGGGTGGCCGCGCACGATGCGCACGGGGCGGCCGCGCGGTCGGTCGAGGAACGCGGCAAGTTCAAGCTCTACAAGTATCAAGTTCCGGTCGGCGAAGAGACTTACGAGATCAACCGCGCCGGCGACTCTTTACAACTCGCGGCGCGCTCCGAGTTGACCTTTATCGGCGACAAAGTTCAGCTCACGGCGACGCTCGACGCGCGGCGCGACCTGACGCCCGTCCGGTTCGAGATCAAAGGCCAGACCTCCACGCGTTCAGACATCGACGCATCGGTGGAAGTCGAGGACGGCGTGGCGCGTGTGCGTGAAGGCGCGCGGACGAGAAGCGTCCGCATCGAAGAGAACTTCTACCCGACAGGCGGCCTCGCTCCCGTCTCGATGCAGATGTGGCTGTTTCGCTACTGGCAGCGACAACAGCGCGGCGGGCAGCGGGGGCGCGCGCTGGCGTTGCTACCCGGCGGGAGCGCGCGCATCGAGCGGCGCGGGCGCGACGCCGTGACGGCGCACGGCAAACAGGTTCAACTCGAACGCTACCATGTCGAGGGCGTGACCTGGGGGCGCGAGACCGTCTGGTTCGATGCGGCCGGTCAACTCGTCGCCGTCGTCGGCGCGGACGCCGAACTGGATCGCTTCGAGGCCGTGCGCGAAGGTTATGAAGCCGCGCTCCCCGTCTTCGTCAAACGCGGCGCGGAAGACGCCGTCGCCCAACTCGAACAGTTGCAGCGCGAGATCAGGCCGCAGCGCGCCGGCCTCTACGCGCTCGTCGGCGGGCTTTTGATAGACGGCAGGCGCGATGCCCCCGTGCCCGATTCAATCGTCGTGGTGGACGGCGACCGCATCCTCGCCGCAGGGCCGCGTGCGACGGTGCGGATTCCGCGCGGCGCGGCGCGTGTGGACGCGCGCGGCCTGAGCGTCCTCGCGGGACTGTGGGATACACACGGGCACAACACGCAGGTCGAGTGGTTTCCGGCCTCGCTCGCCGCCGGCGTCACGACCGTGCGCGATGCGGGCAACGAGCCTGAGTTCATCGTGCCCATCCGCGACGCGATCAGGAGCGGGCGCGCGCTCGCCCCGCGCCTGCTGCTGGCGGGCGTGATCGACGGCGGCGCAAGCCCGCTCGGCACAATCACGGCGGAGACGCCCGCAGAGGCGCGCGCCGCCGTCGCACGTTACCACAGTCTCGGCTACGAGCAGATCAAGATTTACCAATCGCTCAAGCCGGAACTCGTCGGCGTGGTCGCGGCGGAAGCGCACCGCCTCGGCCTCACCGTCACCGGCCACGTACCCATCGGCACGAACGCCTTCAACGCCGTCGAGGCCGGGATGGATCAGATCAATCACATCAACTTCATCACGCGCCTGATGCACCCGCGCGACTTCAAATTCGCGCCCGGCAGCCCGCCGCCGCCTCTCGATCTCGAATCGCCGGCAGCGCAGGCGGGCATCGATTACCTGAGACGACACGGCACCGTCGTCGAGCCGACGCTCGCGCGCGCCGAACTCAATCTGCACCCGCGCGCGAGCGACTTCGCGGATTTCGAGCCGGGCATAGCGAAACTGCCTTACGAGTTGTTCGTCGTGCTGAACAACACGGGCGTGCCGGCCGAAGCGGGCGAGCGCGCAAAGGCCGCGTTCGAGCGTTCTCTGAAGTTGACCGGGAGATTGCATCGCGGGGGCGTGCCGCTCATGGCCGGGAGCGACCTCGTCGTGCCCGGCCACAGCATGTTTCGCGAGTTGGAACTGCTGGTGCGCGCGGGGTTGTCGCCGCTGGAAGCTGTGCGCGCGGCTACGCTCGTCCCGGCGCGCGCGTTCAGGATGGATGGCGAACTCGGCACGGTGGAGGCGGGCAAGCGCGCCGACCTGATACTCGTCGCGGGCAACCCGCTCGACTCCATCAGCCACATCCGCCGCGTGAAATACGTCGTCACGCGCGGGCGCATGTACGACTGCGCCGCGCTCTGGCAGAGCGTCGGCTTTCGCCCCTAGCGCGCACGACGATAAACCCGAGCCCGGCGATGTGTAACCGGCAAGCCGCTCAAATGTGACGGATAGAAGTCCCGATAGGGGCAACGGATAGCAGCCCCGACAGGAACGTAAGAATGTAGCCCCGACAGGAACGTAAGAGTTGCAGCCCCGATAGGGGCGATAGATAGTAGCCCACGGCGCGAGCCGTGGGACGCGCCACAACCACAAGATGCGCGAAGCCCCGGTAGGGGCGAAAGAAGTTCAACTTGAAAATTTCTTTCGCCCCTGCCGGGGCTTCTCAACTTTATCTCTCGCTTGATCCCACGGCTCACGCCGTGGGCTACTATCTATCGCCCCTGTCGGAGCTATAAATCTTCCGGCCTTGCCGAGGCTTCTAATCATCCGCCCCGATAGGGGCTACTATCCGCCGTCCCTATCGGGGCTGCTGCGCGTCGCCTCTATCGGGGCTGCTATGTGTCATCCCTATCGGGGCGGCTTGCTATGTGTCGCCCCTACCGGGGCTGCTATGCGTCGCGCCTATCGGGGCTTGAGGAACCCGGCAGCTTCTTAAATCGAACTCACGTCATTTAGCGGACGAGAAGGCTTTCGTCAGGCGGTAGAGAAACTCGCGGCCGTCGTAGAAAGACTTGACGGCGATGCGTTCGTCGCGGCCGTGCGTGCGGTTGTCGTCTATGTCGTCGAAGATGCCGGAGACGCCGTAGACGGGGATGCCGACCTGGCGGAAGAAAAGGCTGTCGGTTGCGCCCGTGCCCATGATCGGCACGACGGGCACGCCCGGCCACATCTCGCTCGTGAGTTGTTCAATCGCCCCCATGATCTCCGGCCGCAGGGGCGAGGGCGGGCTGGGCTTCGAGACGGCGATGGGCGTCACGCTGATCTGTTCGTCCGAGAGCACGCGCCGGAGCGTGGCCTCTACGTCGGCGGCCTTCTCCTGTGGGAGGATGCGGCAGTTGACGGTGGCGCGCGCTACTTGCGGCAGGGCGTTGTCGGCGTGGCCGCCTTCGAGCCGTGTGGCGACGCAGGTCGTGCGCATCAGCGCGTTGTAGTAGGGCGAGGCGGAGAGGCGCGCGACGGCCGTGTCCAGGGGCTGCGGACGGTTTGCCCCGGAGCCGTGCGCCGAGGCGAGAAGTTGCATGTCGTAGGCGACCGCGCCCGTCTCGATCTTCGACATGCGCTCGAAGTAGGAGCGTGTCACCTCGTTGAGGTTGACCGGAAAGTCGAACTTCGCGAGGCGGTCGAGTCCGGCGGCGAGACGAAAGATGGCGTTGTCCTTGACGGGCAGCGAACTGTGCCCGCCCTTGTTCCGCACTTCGAGACGAAAGCTCTGGTAGACCTTCTCGCTCGCCTGCACGGCGTTCAGCAGAGGCTTGCCCGCCTTGTGATAACCGCGCCCGCCCTCGTTGATGCCGAACGCGGCATCGACGAGCGCGCGGTGCTCCTTCAGGAGAAACTCCACGCCGTTGAAGTCGCCGGTCTCCTCGTCGGTCGTGAGGGCGACGATGATGTCGCGCGCGGGTTGGAAGTTTTCGCGTTTGAAGCGGATCAGGTTGGCGATGAAGATCGCGGCCATCGCCTTATCATCCATCGTGCCGCGCCCGTAGTAGTAGCCGTCGCGCTCGGTGAACTTGAAGGGGTCGAGTCCGTCCGACCAATCCTCCTTGCGCGCCTCCACGACATCGATGTGCGCGAGCAGCAGCAACGGCTTGCCCACGGGGTTCGGGCTGCGATAGCGCGCCACGAGGTTGCCCTTCTTTGCGTTCCCGGCGGGCACGACGACGCGCACGTCCGCGGCTGCGAACCCGGCCGCCAGCAGGCGCGCGCGCATCGCCTCGGCCGCGCGCGTCACGTCGCCGTTCGGGTCTACCGTGTTGATTTCGATCAACTCCTGGAAGATTTCACGCAGTTGTTGCCTGTCCGCGTCGGGAGAATTGTTTTGCGCCGGCCGGGCTGCTACGCCCGGCGTCTGAATCGAGAGCGCGGCGATGAGGAGCAAGCGGGCGACGAGGCGGTGTCTTAATTTACGCATAGGTCTCTTTCCGGGCAGCATGTGAACGAGTCCCTTCAAGGACGGGAACAGTCTTAATCCGCAAACTGCATTCTCAAATTTGAAGCCGGCCTCCTTCGGCCTGATCCATACTTTCCGCGCTCTCCACGCCCCGATACTGCTTTTCTATTGCGCCGGAATCTCAATCGGCTTGCCGACCATCACGGTCGGCGCGTCGAAGCGGCGCAGCGTCTCGTTCAATTTCGGCACCGACTGCGTGAAGAACTTGTTGGCCTCGGCGAGCGTCGCGCGGAAGCGCGTCTGCAGCACGCCGTAATACTCACGCTGCGCCTGTGTGGGCGCGGCGTTCGTCGCGTCGATGGTGAAGAACAGGCCGCCGACCTCGTCGCCGAGCTGCGCGCGCCCCGGATTGTAGCCGAGCCCTTCCTCCTGCGGGCGGGCGAGCGTGGCGAGCACACTGTCAACCTGTTTCAGGTTGTCGGTGATGGCGGTTGTCAAATCCTTCGGCGGGTCGGGCAGGCGTTCCTTCACGGTGCGTTCGATGAACTGGAGTTGGCCTTTGATGCTGTCGAGCGCGCGCAACATCGTGTTCGTCGTGGACTGCATGTCGCGCAACTTCAGACTCATGTCGTGCGTCAACTGCAAATCCGTCGCGGGCACGCTGACGGTCGGGTCGAGGCGCACTTCGACGCGTCGCTCGACCGACTTGTCGCCGACGAAGAGTTTGACGGTGTAAGTGCCGGGCAACACCTGCGGGCCGCGCGCGCCGCCGCCGAACGGCGTCTCTTCCGTCGTCGGCGGACGCCGCACCTGCGCGCCGCCGTAGCGCAGATTCCAGGCATAGCGATTCATCCCGCGCTCTTTCGGCACGCGCGTCTCTTCGAGCACGAGTTGGCCTTTCGCGTCGCGGATTTCCATGCGCACTTTCACCTTCTCGTCGGGCTTCGCCTTGAGGTGATAAGTGATGAGCGCGCCGTAGGGCGGGTTCTGGCCGGTGAAGGGTTCGTCGCCGATGCCGTAGCGCGTGAAGCGCGTGGCGAAGCGAAGCGCCGGGCGGATGTCGAACATGTGCAGATCACTTGCGCGCACACTATCGCTCATCTGCTGGATGGGTGTGGCATCGTCGAAAATCCAGATGCTGCGCCCGTGCGTGCCGAGGATGAGATCGTTATCGCGCGGATGGACGAGGATGTCGTGGATGGCGACGTGCGGCAGATTCTTGAGTTCTAAAATTTGCCACGAATTGCCGCCCGTGTAAGAGGCGTAGAGGCCGAGTTCCGTCCCGGCATAAATCAGATTCGTGTTCTTCGGGTCTTCGCGCACGACCCAGACATAGGCATTCGCGGGCAGGTTGCCCGTGATGTTGCGGAAGGTGCGCCCGCCATCGGTCGTTTTATAAACGTAGGGACGCAAGTCATCGAGCATGTGCCGGTCAAACGAGACATAGGCCGTCTCCGCATTCGTGCGTGAAGGCTCGATGTGCGAGACGGGCG
>DASQLU010000041.1:0-86235 GCA_035645855.1 Pyrinomonadaceae bacterium | reverse complement strand
TCGAACGACTCAACGCATGGCTCCAGAACTTCCGTCGGATCGCGACGCGCTTCGACTACCATGCGGAAAACTACTTGGGCTTTGTGCATCTTGGTTGTATCAAGATTCTGCTCAGGTGCTATTTATGAGACCGCTTCTAGTCATAGACTCTTTATGTATTAACTTTATTCTTGCTAAATATCCTCACCGAATTACATTGACCTATCGGTATGTGCTGCTAAGGTCGGTGTTACGCCTTTTCAGGCAATTTAAAAAGCAGCTTACTTCGAGGTTAGGTGAATCCAAATGTTCAGCCACTTAGTCTCGTAAGGTTGATAATCCAACTTCTAATTATAATGCGGGTTGTAGTATATCATCCTTAATTAGCGTGCTTCGCTGCGGAGCGCAAGGTGAATACGTTATCTTCCCCTGATTCGCGGGCGTTGTATAAGATAACCAAGTCGGAAACCAACATTACAGGAACATCAACGCCATTTGAAGATGGTAACGATGTTGGAAAAGTCGTCCGTCCAGAGGGGGCGATTGGGTTGGCCTGCGAGCGTTTGCCAGCGCGTGTCGGCGGCGAGCGTGTGCAGGTCTTCGGCGCGGCGCGCCATGACGACCCATTGGGAGGGTTCTTTGCCGCTCGGCTGGTTGCGCGAGGTGTCGTCGAAGCCGAGGGAGGCGAGCGCGCGGGCGCGTGCCAGGTCGGCGACGATTGGGTGCAGGTCGAGGGTGCGGTTGGAGATGTGGAAGACGATGAGGCCGCCGGGAGCGAGTTTGGAGAGGTAGATGTCGAGCGCTTCGACGGTCATCAGGTGCATGGGGATGGCGTCGGAACTGAAGGCATCGAGGACGATCAGTTCGTAGTGCGCGGGCGGCGCGTTTTGCAGTTGCAGGCGCGCGTCGCCGAGCGAGATTTCGACGGGCGCGGCGGCGCAGTAAGAGAGATAGGTGAAGTAGGCGGGGTCGCGCGCGATTTGCACGACGGCGGGGTTGATTTCATAGAACGTCCAGCGCTGGCCGGGGCGTGTGTAGGCGGCGGTCGCGCCCGTGCCGAGGCCGACGATGGCGACGTTCGCGCCCGCGAGTTCGGCATCGAGAGTTTTGAAGACATGGCCGAGCGGCCCTTCACGGTGATAGTAGGAGAGCGGTTCGCAGTGGCGCGCGAGGGCGAGCGATTGCCGCCCGTGGATCGTGGTGCCGTGATAGAGCCAGTGGATGTCGTCGCCCGCGTCTTGAGTGACGCGCAGCGTGCCGAAGAAGTTGCGCTCGGCGAAGAGCGTGTGGCGTTTGAGGTTGACGTGAAAACTGCTGCCGAGCACACAAGCGCCGAGCGCGAGCGCGAAACGCACGGGGCGACGCTTGAACAGATAACTGATGATGAGCGGCACGCCCACGACGAGCGCGAGGCTCTGCACCCAGTCGAACACGAAGCGATTGACCACGACCGCGAGCAGGAGCGTGAGGAGCGCGATGCCGGCCGGAACGCCTAAGTCCAGCCAGCGTTCGCGCGGCGACTCGGGCGCGCCGGCGGCGGCAACGGGGCGGGGAAGCAGCAGGCAGGCGAGCACGATGACGAGCGGGTATTCGAGCGTCGTGTTGAAGAAGGTGGGCGCGACGAGCGCGTTGAAGAGTCCGCCGAGCACGCCGCCCACGGACATCAGCAGGTAGAACTCCGCGAGATGCCGGACGTCGGGGCGGTCTTCGGCCAGCAGCCCGTGGCATGCAAGCGCCGCGACGACGAAGAAGAAGAGGTGAGAGAAGAGGAGCAGCCAGGTGGGCTGCGTCGCGCCCGACAGGTAGACGAGCACGAAGACGAGCGCAACGCCCGGCAACACGCGCGCGACCTTGCGCGGCTTGAATAACTGTCGCCGCGCGAAGGCGAAGACGAGCGTCAGCAGGTAGAGCGAGAGCGGGACGACCCAGAGCAACGGGAGCGAGGCGATGTCGGTCGAGAAGTAGGTCGTGACGCCGAGCATCAGGCTCGACGGCACGAAGGCGAGCGCGACCCAGCGCAGGCGACGCCGCCACGTAAGAATCTCCACACCGCCCAACTCGCCGCCGGTCGCCTCGACGCGCGCCTTGTCAATCGCCTCAACGCTCGCTTCGTCAATCGCGTCAAAGCTAATTTTGCCGGTCGCGTCAACGCTCGCTCTGCCGGTCGCGTCAACGCTCGCTTTGCCGGTCGCCTCGTCGGGCGCGGCTGTCGCGGAGTTTGTTTCAGGGCTCGTCGCCTCGTCGCCCCGTTCTCCCGGTTCAGGCGAAGCGGCGCGCGCGCCGGTCTCGTCGCGCTTCGACTGACGCCGCAGGAGCGCGTAAGCGCAGGCGGCGAGCAGCGCGAGGAGCAGTGCGTAGCCGAGCGACCAGAGGCGGCTCTGCCCGCCGAGCGTGAGCCGCGGTTCGACGACGAGCGGGTAACTGAGCAGAGCGAGGAGGCTGCCCGCGTTGCTCGCCGCGTAGAGAAAATACGGATCGCGCGAAGAGGACTGGCGCGTCTCGGCGAACCACTTTTGGAGGAGCGGGCTGTTGGCGGCGACGGCGAAGAAGGGCAAGCCCACGGTCGTCAATAAACTCCCCAGCAGCCAGAGCGTCGGGTTGCCCTCGCGCGGCACGGAGCGTATGGTCTCGTCCGAGATGAGGATGGGAAAAGTGAGCGCGGTCGTGAGCAGCAGGAGCGCGTGGACGACGACCTGCCAGCGCAGCGGCAGCCAGCGGGAGACGGCGAGCGCGTAGGCGTAGCCCGCGAGCAGCATCGCCTGAAAAAAGAGCATGCAGGTGTTCCACACGGCGGGCGTGCCGCCGAGGAGCGGCAGGAGCATCTTCGCCATCATCGGCTGCACCCAGAAGAGCAGCGACGCGCTGGCGAACAACGTCGCCGCGTACAGAATCGTCAACGCGCTTGAGCGTTTAGGCATGTGCTTCGTGCGGCCACGGACGGCCGTGGCCGAGCGTTATGCGGAAAGTCGGATTGCCGTCCCTGCGAGACCGTCGATACTTGCGAGACGATTGATAATAGCCCAGCCCCGGAGCGCCGGGAAATCCGGCGCGTTAAGTAAGCAGTGCCGGGGAATACGGCGCGTTAAGTAAACAGCGCCGGGCAATTTTAGTGCGCTAATAAAACTGCCGTGAAATACCGGCGCGTTACAAAAACGAGTCCCGCCGGGACGATTGAATGTTTGATTCAAACGTCCCGGCGGGACTCGCCTTCGCTCCGGCAAATCATTCCACGGCTACAGCGCGGAGGGTTATCAGCCTTCGCCCCCGGCGCGGCTTCTCGCGTTGCTCCGAATTGTTCTATGCGGCGGCCGAGCGTGCCCGGAGCGTGGCGCGCAGGAGGTGGTTGAATCTTTCGGCGTGCTCGGTCTGCGGCGTCATGCGGCAGCGTTCGAAGACTTCGAGGCGTGCGCGCGGGTTGAGGCGCAGGAGCGCGTCCGCCTGTGCGACGGGCGTGGTGATGTCGTCCGCGCCCCAGACAAGCGTGACGGGCTGCGCGAGCCGTGCGAAGGCTTCGCGCATGTCGGCGTTGAGGTAGCCGGAGAGATAGGCCGCGACGGCGTGCTGCGCGCCGGGCTGGTGGCTCGCCGCGTAGTAGTGCGCGATGAGGCGTTCGGTGGCGAAGCGGCGTTCGTAGAAGAGTCGCTTGCGGGCATAATCGCGCAGGCTCCGTTCGCTCGTCATCGCGTTGTAGAAAGATTCGCCAAGGACGGGCGAATGCAACAGCCCGTAGAAGGCCGCGCCGGGCAGATCGGGGCGCGAATCGAACGCGCCCGCGCCGGTCGGGGCGATAAGCGTGAGCGAGCGGACGAGCGCCGGATGCTCGTCGGCGACGCGCACGGCGAAGGCCGCGCTCAAGCCCCCTGCGACGAGATGCGCGGGCGTGCGCCCCGTTTCTTCGCCGAGGAAGTTCCGTATGAGCGCGACGTAGAGGTCTGCCGAGTAGGGCGCGTTCGCGGGCTTGCCCGAGAGACCGAAGCCGAGCATGTCCGGGGCATAGACGCGAAAGTCGGCGGCGAGCGCGTCGAAGTTTTTGCGCCACATGAAAGAGGACGCGCCCGCGCCGATGTCGTGCAAAAAAACGAGCGGTTCCCCGTGCGCCTCCGCGCCCGCCACGCGGTAATAGACGCCTCCGTGCGCGGACGCGAACACGCGCGCTTCGCCGCCGAGAGAATTGTCTTCCTCCGGTTCGGCCGCCGGGACGCCGCGCGCGATTGACGCATTGACCGCCGCCAGCGCGGCCACCCCCGCGCCGCCCGCGACGAAGAGTCCCTTCCAAAACTTTTGCTTCACACTCATAAAAATAGAGGTCAGAGGTCAGAGATCAGTTAAAAGCAGGAACTGATTTTTACTAACCTCTGACCTCTAACCTCTGACCTCTCTTGCTTAAACGAAAGCGAAGTCGAACTGCTCCTGGTGAACGCGCTCGTCGCTGGTGATGTCCACCGCGCCGAGGTAGGCTTCGATCTCGCTGAGCACGTCCTGCTCGGTCGAGCGCAGGGCGCGCGACACTTCCGGGTTGATGCGCAGGGTCGTCTGCTTGATGCTGTCGCCGTTCATGCCGCGCGAGAGGCGGCGCGCTTCGTCGAGGATTTCGTAGCAGATCGTCTGCGCCGACTTGACCAGCCCCGCGCCCTGACAATACTGGCAGGGGCTACAGAGCGTGCGTTCGAGCGACTGCTTGACGCGCTTGCGGGTCATGATGACGAGGCCGAAATCGTTGAAGGAGAGCACCTTCGTCGGCGACTTGTCATCGCGCAGAGCGTCTTGCAGCGCGCCCATCACGCGGTTGCGGTTGCGCCTGTCCTCCATGTCGATGAGGTCGAGGACGATGATGCCGCCGAGGTCGCGCAGGCGTATCTGGCGCGCGATCTCTTCGGCCGCTTCGAGGTTCGTGCGCGTGATCGTGTCTTCGAGGCGCGTACCGCCGCGCCCGACGAACTTGCCCGTGTTGACGTCGATGGCGACGAGCGCCTCCGTCTGGTTGATGACGAGATAGCCGCCCGACTTCAGCCACACGCGCGGCTTGATGGCCTTATCGATCTCGGCCTGCACGCCGAAGGCTTCCAGGATCGGCTCCTCGCGCGTGTAGAGTTTGACGCGCTTGACGAGACGCGGCTGGATGCGATTAATGAACTCGACGATCTGCTCGTACTCCTCTTCGGAATCGACGCGGATGGCCGCGAAGTCGTCCGAGAGTTGATCGCGCAGGATGCGCTGCACGAGGTCGAGGTCTTTGTGCGTGAGCGTGGGCGCTTTCTGCTTCTCGGCCGTGCGGCGGATGTCGAGCCACGTGCGGACGAGATAACGCGCATCGTCGCGCAAATCTTGCTCGCTGATGCCGATGCCTGCGGTGCGGACGATGAAGCCGCCCGAAGGCACATCCTCCGTCTCGCGTATGTCTTTGATGAGCTTGCGCAGACGCACGCGCTCGCTGTCCGATTCGATCTTGCGCGAGACGCCGACGTGTTCCACCGTCGGCATGTAGACGAGGAAGCGACCGGGCAGGGCGATGTGCGACGTGATGCGCGCGCCCTTCGCCGCAATCGGCTCTTTCGCGATCTGGACGAGAATCTCCTGGCCTTCGCGTAGGAGGTCTGTGATGAGCGGCGTGTGGCGTTCGCGCCGGTCGCGGCCACCACCGCCGCTACTACTACTACTACTGCGCCCGCCGCCCTCGCTCCTGCTGTCGCCGCGACCGGCGCCGACGCTGCGCCCCGCGACACCTTCGCTGCTGCCCTCGGTTCGACCGACGCTCATATCAGCGCGCTCCGTGCGTTCGCCACCCGCCGCGCCGCCGCCGCCGCCGCCGCCGCGCCCGCCGCGTTCGCCGCGTTCACCTCGATCATTGCGACCGCCGCGCGCCTGGCGGCCTCTCGGTTCGGGACGCGAATCAGGGCGCGCATCGGCGCGCGGTTCAGGACGCGCATCGGCGCGCGGTTCGGGCTGCGCCTCTCGAACTTCTTCCACCGCCGCCGTCTCCGTTTCAACTTCGACCGGCTCAACCACCTCTTCGGCATGACCGTTCGAGCGGTCTTCTTCGCCGCCGTTCTCGCCGGGCGCGCCGCCGGGGCGACGGTTGCGACGCCGCCCGCCGCGCCGCGCAAATTCATCGCGCACGCGCCGCGTCCTGATGCTCGCCTGCGCATCGGGCAGCGCTTGATCGCCGCCGAGCGCGGCGACGGCCGCATCGTCCGGGGCGTTGCCTTGGGCGGTCGCGTCGCCCGCGGCCTCGCTGCCCGCGGCCTCGACGGATTTGCTCTTGCCGCGTCGCGTCTGCGCGCCCTTCGACGCAGCCTTGCCCTTAGTCGCGGGCTTCTTCGACGCGGCTTCTTTCGGCGCGGCTTCTTTCGTCGCGCGCGAACGGCCGCCCTTCTTCGAAGCCGCCCCGGCGGTCGTCGCCGCCGTGTCCGCCTCATCGGAGGTGTTGGCGGTTTCACCGCTCGTCTCTTCGTCTGCCCCCGTGCCCGCAGCTTTCTTACCCTTGCTGCTGCCGCCGCGCCGCGACTTGCTCGCTCTGCCGCGCGCAGGCGTGGATGTTTCCTCACCCGTCGTTGCCGCTGGCGGCACACCCTCCGCAGCCTCGCCGTCGTCGCTCACGCGTTCGAAAGATTGTGCCTGCGCCGTCAAAGCGGAATCTTCCGTGGCGTCGTCTATGAAAGCCGAGACCGAGGCGGCCACCGCCGGCTGGACGGCTTCGACGGCGCGCGGAGCATCCGCTTCGTCGTCGTCGGCAATGCGCTGGAAGGAACTGCCGGCCGAGATGTTTTCGGAAGAGAGGAGCGAGCCGACTTCGGCCTCCTCCGTCGTCTCCATGTCGAACTCGATGGCGTGTATCTGATCCGTGAGCCGCTCCTGGAGGCGCGCGTCCTTGAACATCTCGCCGTTGGCGGCGGCCGCCTCATCGTCGATCACGCGCTCGAATGAATTGTCCGGCGCGATGAAAGGCGTGGCGAATTCTTCCTCCGCGCGCGCCGAGAGACGCGCCTGCACGTCTTCGGAAAAACTCGTCGAGGGTTGCGAACCGCCGCCGCCGGCAGAGGCCGCCCCGCCGGTTTCGCGCTCGTAGCTTTCGCGTCCGCCGCCACCACTGCCGCCGCGTCGTTTGCGGTCGCGCCGTCCGCGCCGCCCGGTCTCGGCCGCGCCTTCGTCATCTTCATTGGTGATCGCGTTCGCGGGCGCGCTTGCGGGTTCGTCCACCGTCCGCGCGGCGATGGGCTGCTGCGCCGCGTCGCCCGTCTCTTCGTCGTCCTCTTCTTCCGGGTCGCCCGCGTCGCCGACGGTCGGTTGCGCGCGTTCCTGCGCCGTCTCCATCTGGCGTTCGCGTTCGATGCGCGAGCGTTCGATCTTGTCTGCGGCGGCGCGCGCGGCCGCCGCATCGTCCGCGCCCTCCGACTTCTTCTTGTCCACGACGATGCGCTCAAATTCTTCTTCCTCGTCGAAGAAGTCCGAGACGTAGAGGAAAGCGTCGCGTTCCAGCCCGATGTCGACGAAGGCCGACTGCATGCCGGGCAACACGCGCATCACGCGCCCCTTGTAGAGGTTGCCGACGATGCCCTGGCCGTCCTCGCCGCGCTCGATGTAAAACTCCGTGACCTTGCCGTTCTCGATGATGGCGATCTTCTTTTCGCGTCCGTTGACGCTCACGATTAATTCTTTCGACATGAGAAAATTTTTGACTCCTGGTGCGACCCTCCGGCGCGTCTCCCGCTGGGCAAAAGGCGGCGGTCGTGGTGTGGAAATGGTGCGGGCGACCTCGGTCGGGTGCGCGCGCGGCAATTGTTTAGTGTCGGACGCAAGGCTTGTTCAGCACCGCGCGACGGAAGCGGCGACGCCGCCGGGGCGTCGGGCGCGTGTAGAAGATGAGATGAGATATGCTGGGATTTCGAGGCCGACGGCGGGATGTATGCTCAACCCAAACGACTGTTCTGCGGCGGCCGGATGAAAGTGCGCCGCGCGTTGCCACGGCAGAACGTGCCCGGCATTCGCGTGCGCCACTTCCGCCCGTGCGAAAAAGCGATTTGAACTGTTCACCTGAAACTCCGTCGAGCCGTCCGTGCGCGCGTGCCGTTGCGAGAGGGGAGGCGCGCCGGCGTGCGATTGACAGCAAGGGCGCGTGCGCATAAATCGCGCCGCGCGCACACGTGTCGCCCTCCGGCCTGACGAATTTCCTGAACTCTCGCGAGCAACTGCGGACGGCCTCCTAGTGTCGCAGCATACGAAATGCGCGCCCCACGCGGCCGTCAACGGCTTCAAACATCTCATCAACAATCGCGGAACCGTTGTCCGCGACGCTGTAAAAAAATCGTCTCGTCTGCTAGCGGGGTGCGAGATTGAATCTGATTCCGACTCAAAGCGCGTCCGCACCGCGCCGGTAAATCCGGCCGGGACGAGGCACGCGAAGTATAACCGACGCTCCGGCGAAACGCGAGTATGGACGAGCGGAGACCTGCGAACGTCGCACACCCCACGCCACGCCACACGGACGCACGGCTCCGCCCGTTCGGGCTTCACCCCGCGCCGTTCGGGCTTCGCCTCGTGCCATCCGTGCTTCGCCTCGTGCCATTCTTCGTGCTTCGCCCCGCGCCATTCTTCGTGCTTCGCCCCGTGCCACGGATGCCCTCGGCGCGCAAAGCGAACGCCGCGCCGCGCACCACGGATGCCGCGCGCGACAAACGCTCGACGGCGAGGCCTGCGGCGTTCGCCGCGTTGACCTGCGGAAGTTTTTGGGGATAATGGCTCGCGAACTTCAACTCGGCACGCCGCGCCACGTTTCGCCGGTTTCATCCGTGCGCCCGTTCCGGCGACCCGCATTCAAAGTCGAAATTCCACACATGCAGGAGAGCATATACATGAAACGCAACTACGTTCGTCTGGCCGCGCCCTTACTGTTGGTCGCGCTGGCGCTGTTTTCCCGTGGCGGCGCGAACGCCCCCGCGTCGGCAGCACATCCCGCCGCGCCTTCTTACGTCCCGCAGCAGCAGGGGTGTCCTGCGGTGACGGTGTCATGCCCGGACACGGCCGCCGAGAACCTTGAAGATGCACTGACGTTCACGGCGAACATGAGTGGCGGCGACCCGAGCGTGACGCCGACCTTCAACTGGACGGTTTCGGCCGGCGCGATCAGTTCGGGACAGGGCACGTCTTCGATCAAGGTGGACACGACGGGCATCGGCGGTCAGACCGTGACGGCCACCGTTGACGTAGGCGGTTTCCTGCGCGAGTGCCGCACCTCCAATTCCTGCACGACGAGCATCTCTCGGAAGACCGCGCCGGCAGTCAAGTTCGGCGAGTACGTGACGGACGATCTGAGCGCGAACAAGGCGCAACTCGACAAGTTCGTCCTTGCCCTCCAGCGAGACCCCTCGGCGCAGGGCTATCTCATCGCTTACGGCGGTCGCACGAGCCAGCCCACCGACGCGCAGAAGGCCGCCGACAACGCGACCGATTACACCATCAACACGCGGAAACTCGACGGCGCGCGCACGCTCTCCGGCGTCGGCGGTTACCGCGAGCGGCCGACCGTCGAACTCTGGATCGCGCCGCCCGGCGCGCAGCCTCCGCTGGCGACGCCGACAATCGCGGCGGAGAATGTGAAGCCCGCGCCCGTCAGGCCTGCGGCGAAATCCACAACAAAACCCGCTGCGAAACCCGCGCCGAAAGGTAAGAAGTCGTAAAGGCGCGAAAGGCTTCCTGGCTGCAGACACGGTTCGAGGGGCGGCGTGCAAATAGCACGTCGCCCCTCGAACGTTTGTCGACGTGGTGTTGGAAGGCGGCTGCTCGCGGCATATGAAAAAATGTTGACTCAGAATTGGAAAGAGAGTAGCTTTTGCGCCTTAATCGTGCGGCAACAATTTAAGCAGAGAGAGAGGTGTGTGATGAAGAGAATAGTCGGCCTTCTTGTCTTTGTGGCGGCCTTCACGGCGTTGTCGGGGGTGGCGAAAGCGGATTCGCTGGTCTTCACCGCGACGCTCAGCGGCCTGAATGAAAGGCCGCAACCGAACAATTCTCCCGGCACGGGTTTCGCCGTCGTCACCGTGGACGGCAATATTATGACCGTTACCGCCACCTTCAGCGGTTTGGTCAGCACCACGGCCAACGGTTCGCCGAGCGGCGTGACCGCCGCGCACATCCATTGTTGCGCCCCGGCGACGGGCACGGCCGGTGTCGTCACGCCGGTTCCGACGTTTCCGGGCTTTCCCTCCGGCGTCACCTCCGGCAGCTACACAAACACTTTCGATCTGACGCTCGCCTCCACTTATAACCCTGCCTTCATCAACGCCAACGGCGGAACAGTGGAAGGGGCGCGCCTCGCCTTTCTCAGCGGCTTACAGTCGGGGTTGACCTACTTCAATATCCACAGCAACGCCTTCCCCGGCGGCGAGATTCGCGGGCAGCTTCAACCCGTGCCCGAACCCACCACGCTCATCCTGCTCGGCACAGGGCTGGCGGGCGCGGCGCTCGGTAGACGCAGAAAACGCAAAGGCATCGCCACCGAATAGTTGCGCTCTCAACCGCCAACTCGATAGGGAAGCGAGAGCCCCGCGAGGGGCGATATATTGGTAGCCCACGGCGTGAGCCGTGGGATCAAGCGAGAGATAAAATTGAGAAGCCCCGTCAGGGGCGAAAGAAGTTCGACGTTGAACTTCTTTCGCCCCTGACGGGGCTTTATTCATTTCGGCGATGGCGATGCCCACGGCTCGCGCCATGGGCTATTATCTTTCGCCCCTGACGGGGCTGTGGAATGTCGCCTCTCACGGGGCTGGGGAAATAATGCCTCCTCGTCGGTCGAGCTCCCGTTTAGTTGACGAAACGGCGGAGTTGGACGCTGACGGCGAAGCCGATGGCGATGAAGGTGGCGAGCACGGAGGAGAGTCCCGCGCTCATCATCGGCAGCGGCACGCCGATGACGGGCAGGAGGCCGAGCGCCATGCCGACGTTAATGAAAATCTGGAAGGCCAGCCCGCCGACAATCGCCATGATGACGAGCATCCCGGCGCGGTCGGGCGCGCGCCGCGCGCCCATCAGGAGACGCGACAGCAGCACGGCGTAGGCGATGAGCAACAGGATCGAGCCGACGAAGCCCGTGCGTTCGGCCGTCACGGCGAAGATGAAATCGGAGTGCGGTTCGGGGAGGAATTTCAGACGGCTCTGCGAGTATTCGGTCGAGCCGCCGCTCGTGCCCGCCACGCCGCCTTTGCCGACGGAGAGGATGGATTGATAAGTCTGGTAGCCGTAACCGCGCCGGTCGGCCTTTTCGGGGTCGAGGATGGCCTGGATGCGTTGCTGCTGGTAGTTCTTGATCTTGCCGGTCTTGACGCCGAGGACGTAGGCCGCCGGAATCAGCACCACGCTCAGGGCGAGCGAGGCGAGCACGAGCCACATCCGCACCGACGACAGAAAGAGCACCACGGCCAGCAGGGGCAGGTAAGTGATCACCTGTCCGGCGTCCGGTTCGAGCAAAATCAGCCCGATGGGTAAGGCAAGGATGCCGACGCCCACGGCGATCTCCATCCAACTCAGAGCGTTCCCGCGTTGTTTGCCGTAATAATAGGCCAGCATCAGCACGGTCGGAATCTTGACGAACTCCGAGGGCTGAAACTGGCCGACGACCGGCATCCTGATCCAGCACTGCTGCCCGTTGATCCTGATGCCGATGCCGGGAATCAGCACGATGACGAGCAGAAAGAGGCCGAACAGGTAGAAGGCGGGCGCGAAGTGTACGAGCTTGCGATAGTCCGTGAAGGCCACGGCGAAGAGCGCGACGAGCGAAATGCCCAGCCCGATAAGCTGCTTCTTCCAGTAATTCTCAAGCGGCTGCGCGTTGTGAATCTGCCACGTGCCGAAGAAAACGATGCCCGTCGCCAGCAGCGTCAGCAACCAATCGAAATCACGAAAGCGGCCTTTTTCTAAAATTGCGACCATAAAACTTGTTAGCTGTCAGCTATCGGCCGTCAGCGGATCACGTTGGATGCGCTGACGGTTGAGTGCTTAGTGAAGCTCGCCCTGTGGAATCACGGGTTTGCTCTGCGCGCCTTCCGGCTGCGGTGCGTCCGGCCGAGTCTTGCGATAGTAAACCTCGTAGACAGCCCTCGACGCGGGGGCGGCGAACTTGCCGCCGAAGCCTACGTTTTCGACGAGCGCGATAGAGGCGATTTCGGGGTTGTGGGCGGGCGCGTAGGCGACGAACCACGAATGGTCTTTGTTCTCGCCCACGTCCTTGCCGAGCGAGACGACCTGCGCCGTGCCGGTCTTGCCCGCCACGTCAAAGCCCTCGATCCGCATCGCGCCGCCCGTGCCGCCCGCGTTCACCACCTGCCACATGCCTTCGACGACCAACCGGTGATGATCCGGCGCAATGTGCACGATTTTCGGGTTGGGGCGCGACGCGTCGAGCGGCGTGAAGGTGCGCGCCTCGCGCGCCGGGCGGTAATCGAACTTGCCCGCGTCGCCCATCGCCGGGATCGCGCGTACTTCTTTCAGCAGGTGCGGCACGTAGAGTTGGCCGCCGACGCTGATGCCCGCAATCGTGCGCAGCATCGAGAGCGGCGTCATGTTCTCGTAAACCTGCCCGAAGGAAGCGAACACCGTGTCTATATCGCCCCACTCGGCGGCCTTCGGCTGGAACTTCTTTTTGAACTCGCGCGAGGGCGTCCAGCTAATTAACTCGTGCGGCAGATCGACGCCCGTGCGTTTGTTGAGATCAAACTCGTCCACCATCTCCATGATGCCTTCGAGTTTCATCTTCAGGCCGAGGCGATAGAAATAACCGTCGCAGGAATGCTTGATCGCCGTGCGCACCTCGGGCGTGCCGTGGTGTCCCATGCAGCGCGTGAACTTGTTGCCGACGGTGATGCCGCCGCCGCAAACGAGGCCGGAGTTCTCCGTCGTGATCTGCCCCTGTTTCAGACCGGCCACGGCCATCGGAATCTTCCACGTCGAACCGGGCGGGTAGCGGCCGCGGATGGCGCGGTTGTAGAGCGGGCGTTTCGGGTCTCTGATGAGCGCGGCGTATTCGGCGCGTCCCCCTTTGGTGGAGATGCGCTGCGAGAAGAGGTTCGGGTCGAAAGTGGGGGCGGAGGCCATCACGAGAATCTCGCCGTTGCGCGGATCGACCGAGATGATCACGCCGCGCCCCGAAGGCGAGTTGCGCAGTTGCTCCTCGGCCATCTCCTGCATGTCGAGATCGATGGTCGTGACGATGTCCTGACCGGGCTGCGGCGGCACTTTCTCGATCTCGTCCTGAATCCGCCCGCGACTATCGACGACCACTTTGCGGTAGCCGTCGCGCCCGCGCAGATAGTTGTCGTAGGTCGCTTCCAGGCCTTCCTGCCCGATGATATCGCCCGGTTTGAGACCCTTCGCCTTGTACTCCTCGCGCTCCAACTGCTTCGGGTTGACTTCGGCGACGTAGCCGAGGACGTGCGCTAGCACGCCGTTCTCCGGGTAGCGACGCTGCGGCTGCTGCTCGATGCGCAGTTCCGGGTGCTCGAACGCCTGCCTGGCCTCGACCCACTGGATGTCGGCCATCGTCGCGTTCTGCTTGATGATGATGGACTCGAAGGCCGGCTGCGACTTGAGTTCGTTGAAGCGGTCGCGCAACAGTTCGGGGTCGAGTCCGAGTTCGGTCGAGAGCGGGGCGACGAGCGAGGAGAAGTCTTTGCCCTGCATCTCCTCGCGCGAGAGGATGACGTTGTAGATCGGTCGCGAATCGACGAGTATGCGCCCGTGGCGGTCGAAGATCGTGCCGCGCTGCGCCGGGATGGGCAGCAGGCGCACGCGCTGGTTCTCCGCGCGCTCGGCGTAATACGAGCCGTGGACGACTTGCAGGAAGTAGAGCCTCACGCCCAGCACGGCCAGCAGCACGAACACGATCACCTGAATGATCCGCAGCCGCACGCGCAAATTTTGCGATTCGTCGTGGAATTTCATAAAGCAGTGACGGGTGACGGGTGACGGGTGACAGGTCTGAACAAGTGCTCAGGTAAGTCCCCGCAGGGAATTTTATCCTGTCACCTGTCACCTGTCTCTATTTACTATCTTCTGACCAGGCTGCGGCGCGCGGCGCGACGCCGGAAAGCAAAGTGGCGACGCTGGCGCGCGCGGTCGCTGAAAAAGATGTCGAACATGTAAAAGATGAACGTGCCGGCGATGGTGGTCGCGATCATTTTGTAGGCCGCCGTTTCGGCGAAGGCGACGAGCGACGGCTGGCCGAGCATGCGGTGGAGCAGCACGATGACGATGGCATCGAGCGCAACCGCACCAGCTAAGACGGGGATTCGCGCCAGAGGGTTGTCGAGCAACACGCGCGTCACGAGCGCGGCGATGAGGTAGGCGATCAAAGTCTTGGAAAAGCCGTTCGCGCCGAGCAGCCCGCGGCTGAAAAAGTCGGTGGCGAGTCCGGCCACGAACCCGACGATGAGCGCCTGCACCACGTCGCGCCGCAGGGCGAAGTAGGTGACGACGATGAGCGGCAGATCGAGATGCACCAGCGGCGGCCAGACGAGGCGCAGGTTCGTCTGCAGCAAAACGGCGAGCGCGACACAAACGGCGATCTTCAGTCTCATAAAAACAGTGACAAGAAAACGGGTACAGGTGACGGGCGACGGGCGATGAGTAACGGCAGATTACGGGTTTCAATCTGTCGCCCGTCACTGCCGTCCGGTGTTAGACGGCACCGCGGCGGGCGGCGGAGTGCGCGGCGGCGGACGGTAGAGCAACACGGCGACCTCGCCCAGCGAATTCAAACGCGCGCTCGGTTTCACTTTGATCTCGTGCGGAGAGGTGGCCGACCCCTGCCTGAACTCCACCACCTGCCCGACGCTCAAGCCCGCCGGGTAAATGCTGTCCTGCCCGGTCGTCACCACGAGGTCGGCCTGTTTGACCACTTCCAGCCCGGAGACGTAGCGCATGTCGAGCAATCCGTTGCTGCCGTAACCGCGCACCGACCCGAGCGCCTGCGACTCGCCGAGCTGGCCGACGACCGCCCCGGCCGCCGCGCGCTCGTCCGTGATCAGGAGCACCTGCGACGTGACGGGGCTGACGCCGATGATGCGCCCGACGATGCCTTCGTGCGTCACGACCGGCATGTCACGCTCGATGCCCGAATTGCTGCCCCGGTTGATCATCACCGAGTCGAACCACTCGGACGGGTCGCGCGCGATGACGCGCGCCGTGACGGTCTGGTAGTCGCCCTGTTCCTTGAGTTGGAGCAGTCCCTTGAGTCGCTCGTTTTCGTCGCGCGCCATGCGCGCCTCGCGCAGTTCGGTCTCGGTTTCGGCGAGGCGTCGTTTGAGGTCTACGTTCTCGGTGGCGGCGCGGTTGAGGCTGCCGAGGTGTTGGAAGAAACCCGTCCCCGCGCCCGTCGCGCCCGAAAAGAGACCCTGAACGGGAGAAGCCACGGCCTGCGCCCAGACCTGGATCAGACGCTTGTGCCCCGATTCGTCGCGCGCCGTCACCGACATCAACACCAGATTCACGCCGAGCAGCGCCAGCAACCACAGCGGCGCGCGCTGCCTGATCTCTTTCTGCGTTCGCGTTACAGCCATTGCAAAACAGAGGTTGGAGGTCAGAGGTCAGAGGTTAGTAAGAAGCAGTTTTCACTGACCTCTAACCTCTAACCTCTGACCTCTGTTTTTAGGTTCCGCTCGAAAGGGTGTTGTCCCATTTCACACGTTTGAGCAGGTTGAAATCCGAGAGCATCTTGCCCGCGCCGAGCACGACGGACGAGAGCGGGTCGTCGGAGACCGAGACGGGCAGGCCGGTCTCGATGGAGAGCCGCTTGTCCAGATTCTTCAACAGCGCGCCGCCGCCCGTGAGCACGATGCCGCGCTCCACAATGTCGGCCGACAACTCCGGCGGCGTGCGTTCGAGTGCGACGCGCACGGCGTTGACGATGGTCGAGATCGAATCGGCCAGCGCCTCGCGCACTTCGTCGTCCGTAATGGTGATGGTCTTCGGAATGCCTTCGATAAGGTTGCGCCCGCGCACGTCCATCGAGAGTTGTTCGTCGAGCGGGAAGGCCGAGCCGAGTTGAATCTTGATCATCTCGGCGGTGCGCTCGCCGATGAGCAGGTTGTATTTGCGTTTGATGAAACTCGTGATCGCCTCGTCCATCTCATTGCCCGCCACGCGCACGGCGCGCGAATAGACGATGCCTGAGAGCGAGATGACGGCGATGTCGGTTGTGCCGCCGCCGATGTCCACGATCATGTTGCCGTGCGGCTCGGTGATGGGCAGCCCCGCGCCGATGGCCGCCGCCATCGCCTCTTCGACGAGGTACACCTCGGAAGCCTTCGCGCGGTAGGCGGAGTCTTCGACGGCGCGGCGTTCGACCTGCGTGATCTCCGAGGGTATCCCGATGACGACGCGGGGCGAGACCCACGACTTGCCGTTGTGCGCCTTGCGTATGAAGTGCTGGAGCATCTTCTCCGTCACTTCGAAGTTGGCGATCACGCCGTCCTTCATCGGGCGGATGGCGACGATGTTGCCGGGCGTGCGCCCGAGCATCTCTTTCGCCTCTTTGCCGACCGCTTCCGGCAGGTTGGTGACTTTATTGATCGCGACGATGGACGGCTCGGAGACAACGATGCCGCGCCCCTTCGCATAGACGAGCGTATTGGCCGTGCCGAGGTCAATCGCGAGATCGCTGGAAAACAGACTGAAGAGTGATTTAAAGGCCATTAATTTTTCGATCCAAGCATGAACGGAATTACGCTAGAAATGTACGTAAACAGGGCGCATTCGGCGGAGTTCGAGGATTACATGAAATGACATCACGTAAATCCGACTTCCTGCAACACGCTAGCGAGGCCGTTGCCCCGCGACGTCCTAACAACTCAACAAGATACAACGAAAAAGCCCAAATACTAAAGCCAACACGTCCAAATCGCGGATTTTAATGTGGAAATCGGGATTTGAGACGGCCGCCGGGCGAATCTCTTGCGGCGGTTGGCCGGAGTTTAAACGTCTACGCCCGCACGGACGCGCCCCGGATGCAATAAGGACACGGAGGAGGAACGGGGAAACCCATCCGGCTCCCCGTGCTCTTCCGTGTCCTTAAAACAGTGTGCAGGTGGCGGCTTAACGCCTTTGGTTACGATTTCGAGGCGATGCGGACGCAGTTTTTATGCGCGGCTTTGGCTTCGTACATGGCGGCGTCGGCGTCGGCGATCAACTGCTGCGGGGATTGCGAATGTTCCGGGAAAGAGGAGACGCCGAAACTGGCCGTGAGACGCAGGCTCAGGCTGCGGCCGCCGGTGAAGACGTGTTCGGCGATCTTTTCGCGCATCCGCCCGGCGACGCGCACGGCCATCTCCAGACCCGTCTCCGGCAGGATGACGACGAACTCGTCGCCGCCGTAGCGCGCCACTACGTCCGTGTCGCGCACGCCCGTCAGGATGACGGTCGCCATCTCCATCAGGACGTGCGAGCCGACGAGGTGGCCGTAGCGGTCGTTGATCTCTTTAAAGTCGTCGAGGTCGAAGAAGAGTGCCGTCACGGTCGAGCCGTAGCGGCGCGCGCGCTTGACCTCGGCGATCACGTATTGCCGGAGGAAGCGCGCGTTGTGAAGTTTGGTGAGATCATCCGTCTGGGAAAGTTTCTCGGCCTCGGCGATGCGGACGGAGTTGGCGAGCGCGGCCGAGAGCGGCAGGGCGAGCGCGGAGAGCAACGCCGCCTCGCCCACCTCGAAAGCGCGCGCCGATGCGCCTTCACGCACCGCTTCCAGCACGCCCAGCACGCGGTCGCCGCCGAGGAGGGGGACGGCCAGCACGTGCCGCTCGCCTTCAATCTGTCTCTGCGTCTCGTTCGAGGTGAACGCGGCGCGCGCCGCTTCGGACTCGGTGCCCGTCAGGAGCATCAGCGCATCGCCGTGGAGGGCGCGACGCCAGTCGCCCTCAGGCAGGACGCGCTCGCTTCGTGTCAGCCCGCGCACGGCGAGCGGCTCGAAGCGCGCTTCCGTCTGGCCGCGTTCCAGTTCGGTCAGGTAGATCGTCCAGCGATCCGCGCCGACGAGCGGGGCGAGACCGACGAGCGCGGTTTGCGCCGCGCTCTTTTGATCGCTCACGAAATGGAGCGAGGCGACGGCCTCGAAGGCCGCGCGCAGACGCGCCACGCTCAGGTTGTCGGGCAGGAGCATGCTGGGGGGCGTCGTCGCCGGGGCGAACGCTTCCGAGTGCGTGGAGGCCGCGGCGGGCATCGCCTCGCCGCTCTCTTCGAGATCGCGCAGGAGTGCGGGCAGTTGTGCCGGATCGTCGGCGACGGCGTGAAAGCCGAGGCGCAGGAGCGCGTGCGTATCGAGGCGGTAGTTGTCGGCCTGCGGCTCGCCCAACGCAAAGCGCCGGCAGGCGACGACCGGCGCGTCCGGCCAGACGGCGGCCGACTCCGACAGCGCCGCGTGAATCTCCCCCAGCCCCGCGCCCTCCGCGACTTCGCAGATCACGGCCAGCGGCGGCGAGGCCGCGACTGCGCCCTCATCACCGCCGCGCGATTCGACCGCCGCAGCCCACTCCTCCGCGCACACGCCCGCCTCGCGCAACGCCTCAAGCAACGCCCCGCCCGGCGGCTCACGCTCAATTTTTAACAGGATGACGTGCATAATGAAACAGTGACAAGTGACAGGTGACAGGTGACAGGTGACAGGTGACAGGTTGAAACCGAAAACTCGTCTTTAAACTTGTCACCTGTCACCTGTCACCTGTCACTCTTTCTCTCTTATGAATGTCCGGCGTTGGGCGTGAAAGCGACGCGCGTGTCCTTGCGCGTGCCATGCGAGTCTTCGGCTTCGACGATGATCTGGCGCGCGGCTCTGGGCACGGAGATTTGGAGTTGGAAGGAGCCGTCGGCGGCGGCCAGCGTCTCGCGCCCGTCGATGCGGACGGTGTTGCCCGGCTGCGTGTGCCCGCGCGCCACGTAGATGCTGCCGCCGATAAATTCAAAGGCGACGCCCGACACGGAGATGTGTTCGCCCGTGCCCGCCCCGGCGGCCACGATGGTGAACTTCTGCGGTTCAGTCCATTCGCTGATCTGGCCGGAGGCGGCCACGGCGCGCACGCGCCAGAAGTAGATGCCGACGCGCAGGTCGCTGACGCCGAACTGCGTCGCCTCCAGCTGATCGCGCTCGGTTACTTTCCCGGCCGCGACGAAGAAGGGTGAGGTGGCGACTTCGACATGGTAGTGGCGCGGCGCGCCCGTCGGCGGGCGCACCCAGCGCAGCGTGACGCTGGTCGCGCCCTTATTCGTGACGGAGATTTTTTCGAGGTCGCGCGGCGAGAGCAGCAGGGGCATCGCCAGCAAACTCTCGCGGCTCTTGATGTTGCCCTGCTGATTGAGCGCGATGTACTCGTTGCCCTGGACGGTCGTCTTGACGCCGCCGCGCGTTACGGTTTCGAGTTGACCGGAACTTACGCGTATGCCTTCCGAATTGTCTTCGCGCACGTCGAAACTCGCGCCGGTCTGTCCGGCGAGATTGTTCTTCGAGAGCGGCGTCTCGACGATGTTGCTGCCGCCCGCGGGCTGTTGCTCGGTGCGGACGTTGATCTGGCCGCGCGCGACGGCGACGCGGACGTTCGTGCGCTGGCCGCCCTCGGAAATCGCGTTGTCGCGGATGGTGACGACGCTGTTCGGGCGAACGATGAGGTTCGAGCCGTCGGCGAGTTGGATGCGGGCGCGGCCGTCGGCCTGCGTCTGCACGATGTCGCCGGCGTAGAGTTGGGTGTCGCTGCGCGCGAGCAGCGATTCGCGTGTTTGCGAGCGCACAACGCGCACGTCGCCGTCGAAGGAGATGAAGCGCGCGCCGGCCGGGGCGTGCGCCTCGGTCGCACCGCCTTTGAACGGGCTGCCGTAGACCCACGAGTAGAGGCCGATGCCGCTCGCCGCGACGACGAAGACGACGAGGGCGACCAGCAAATAGATCATGCGCTTCGAGACAACCCACCATTCGAGATCGAAGCGACTGGATTTTGTAGACATAGCTAAACAGATGTCGGACGGGCGACGAAACTGGCGAGGAGAATTTGCCGGACGCTAATTGGTAAAGCAGATGCTCGCGGCTTAAACGGTGCGAGTTTTCTGGTGTGGGGCTAAAGGGGCGGGCGAATGTTGACTCATTCGGCCTCATAAGCAACTTAACACACGGCCGCGCGCCGCATCAAGCACGATTTCCGATGCGGCGCGCGGGACGGGGAATCAGCGTTTTTTGGCCGAGATTTCGACTTTCGCGGTCACGTGCGCTCAGGCTTGCGGTTCGTCTGCGCCGAGGCGTCCCTGGTCGTCGTCGAAGGGCGAGTTGAAATTGGGAGGGAGTTGCACTTCGACGTGCGTCTCCGCTTCCTGCGGCCAGATGAGCGAGGCCACGACCGAACCTATGAGCACCATCGCGACGACGCCGAGCGAGATGCCGATGATCGATTCCTTGTCGAGCCAGTGATGCACGAACCCCTCGCCGAGCATCTTCACGCCGACGAAGGTGAGGACGATGGCGAGGCCGATCTTCAGGTAGTGGAATTTTTCGACCACGCCGGCCAGCAAAAAGTAGAGCGAGCGCAATCCGAGAATGGCGAAGACGTTCGAGGTGTAGACGATGAAGGTGTTGGTCGTGATGCCGAAGATGGCGGGAATCGAATCCACCGCGAACACGAGGTCGGTCACCTCCACGATCACGAGCACGAGCAGGAGGAGCGTGCCCGTGCGCTTGCCGTTGACTTCCGTGAAGAAGTTTTCGCCTTCATACTTGCGCGAGATGGGGATAAACCGCGTCACGAACCGGACGATGGGGTTATCTTCCGGCTTCACGTCCGTCTCTTCCTGCCGCATCATCTTGATGCCGGTGTAGATGAGAAACGCGCCGAAGATGTAGATGATCCAGTGGAAGCGTTCGATCAAGGCCGCGCCGATGCCGATCATCACGATGCGCATGATGAGCGCGCCGAGCACGCCCCAGAACAGCACCCGGTGTTGATACTTCGCCGGAACTTTGAAGTAGGAGAAGATGAGCAGGAAGACGAACAGGTTATCCACCGAGAGCGACAACTCGATCAGATAACCCGCCAGAAACTCCTTGCCCGTGAGCGACCCCAATTTCCAGAAGACGCCGCCGGCGAAAATCAACGCCAGCGTCACCCAGATGGCGCTCCAGGTCGCCGCCTCGCGGTAGGAAGGCACGTGGGCTTTGCGATTGAGCACGCCCAAATCCAGCGCCAGCATGAAAAGGATGAAGACGGCGAAACCCACCCACGCCCAGATTGAATATTCCATGCGCCTAAACATATAGCACCCGCGCCGCGAAGTGCAAGAGGTCAGAGGTCAGAGGCTAGAGATCAGAAAAAGAAGGTTTTAACTGACCTCTGACCTCTAACCTCTGACCTCTCCCTTACAGGTTGCGACGGCGCGTGCGTCTCCGTTACAATCGGCGATTCAGGGGATGGGTAGAAGGCTGACCGTGAAGGTCGACTGTAAACGAAGTCCGTTTGCGATTTCGGGGCGACGCCTCGAAATTCCCGCTCGCTACTATTCAAATATCAAAAATCGCAGTTAGTTTCGGGAAGGATCGAAGATGCTGAAACAGTTTAGCCGCATGGAGCGGACGCGCAATTGGTTGATCGTTTCATTCGCCATCCTGATGGCCGTCAGCCTCATGCTGTTCTACGCGCCGGGGCGCAGCCAGGTGAACGCCAACCCGGCGACGAATACGGAGGTGCTGGCGGAGGTGGACGACGACGAGGTAACGGTCGCAGACCTCTACCGGCAGAAGCAGTCCGCCCAGCAGCGTTTCGGCGGGCAGTTCAGCCTCGCGCAACTCGGCCTCACGGACAAATCCGTGCTCGACGGGCTGGTGCGCGGCAAGATCATCGCGCAGGAGGCCGAGCGTCTCTCGCTCGGCGCCTCGGATGCGGAAGTGAACAAGGCCGTCCACCAGCAGTTCGTCGATGCGAGCGGCAAGTTCATCGGCGTGGACAAGTACAGGGAGCGGGCCGGACGCGCCTTTGGCAGCGTCGAGCGGTTCGAGCAGGAACTGCGCGACTCCATCGCGGCCGACAAACTGCGCGCCTTCGTGACGGCCGGCGTGAGCGTCTCCGAGGAGGAGGTGCGCGAGGATTTCAAGCGCAAGAACAGTTCGTTCAACTTAACCTACGTCCCCGTCGTGGCGGACAAACTCGCCGCCTCCATTCAGCCTTCCGAAGAGGAACTGCAAAAGTATTACGAAGAGAACAAAACCAACTTTCGCTATCTCGAACCGCAAAAGAAGATTCGCTATCTTTTCATCAGCCAGACGAAGGCGGGCGAGAAGTTGAACATCCCCGACGCGGACTTGCGCGCCGCCTACGATGCGTTGAAGCCGGAGAATAAACAGGCGGGCGTGCGCGTGCAGCAGATCGTCCTGAAGGTGGCGCGTAAAGACCTCGACCAGCAGGTGCTGGCGAAGGCCACCAAACTCGCGCAGGACATGCGCGGCCCGGACGCGACGGTCGCCAACGTCACCGAAGAGAAGTTTGCGGAGGTGGCGCGCGGCAACTCGGAAGACCCGGCGACGGCGGCGAAGGGTGGCTGGCTGCCCGCGCCCGTGCGCCGCGACCCGAACCGCAAAAACGACATCCTGCAGGCCACGCTCGACATGAAGGAAGGACAGGTCTCCGACCCGGTTTTTACCGCCGGGGCTTACTACGTCTTCCGGCGCGGCGCGTCCGTCCCGAAAAGTTTTGAAGATGCCCGCAACGAACTGCTCGTCTCGCAGCGCAACACGCGCGCCTACAAGGCGGCCGCCGCGCTCGCCGCGCGCGCCGCAGAGCGTCTGAAAGAGACGCGCGATTTTCAGAAGGTGGCCGGCGAGTTGGCCGGCGAGGCGAACATGAGCGCGGGCGACATGGTGAAGGAGACGCCCTTCGTCAAGCCGGGCGACAACGTGCCGGACATCGGCAGTTCGCCGCAGTTTGAAGAGGCCATCCGGCCTCTGGAGAACGCCAACGACGTGGGCAACCACGTGAGCATCAAGAACGGGTTCGCCGTGCCGATGCTCGTCGAGCGACGCGAGCCGCGCATTCCGGAGCTCGCGGAGGTGCGCGACGAAGTGGTCAATCGCGCCAGGCGGGCGCGCGCCGAATCGCAACTCGAACAGACGGCGCGCGAACTGGCGGGCAACAGCGGCGCGGACGCGCTCAAGGCCGCCGCCGAAAAACTGGGGCTTGAAGTGAAGACGTCCGAGAGCTACAAACTGGGTTCGCCGCTCGAAGGCGCGGGCACGAGCGCGGCGGCCGACGACGCGATCTATAACCTGAAGGAGGGCGAGGTTTCCAAAACGCCCGTCAAACTCGGCGATACGTGGGTTATCGTCGCCGCCACGAAGCGCACCGACGCAGACCTCGCGGAGTTTGCCAAGGAGCGCGACCAACTCACGGAGAGCCTCCTGTCCACGCGTCGCAACGACGTGTTCGAGGACTACGTGAGCGCGATTCGCGCGCGTCTCGAACGCGAGGGCAAAGTCAAAATCTACGAGGACGTGCTCGCGCGCAACGCCGACGAAGAGGAGAGGGCTGCGCCGCCGTCGCCCTTCAGCGGTTCGATTCCGGGTCAGTAAGCCGGGCAGTGTGAATCCGCGAGCGGGGATTCCGACGAGCCGCTCAATACAACAAAGGGGATGTCCGAACGCCAGTCGGACATCCCCTTTTAATTTACACGCCCGTTGTTAAAGCGAGCGCGGCCGAAACACTCGCTTAGAACGCATCGAGCAAACCGGCCACGTCAAGCTGCGCCAGTTGCAGCGTGATGAGCACGTCGTTGCCCTCGGCCGCGATCCTGGTGTTCTCGACGAGGTTTTGCAGCGGCCGCGCGCGCGCGGCGGGCAACTGCCCGATGGCGTAAGGCGCGATGGACTTCAAACTCAAGATCGTCGAACTCAAAGTCTTCGCCGCGCCCGCGTTCTCCGTGCGCAGGGCGGTCAGGAAGTTGAAGCCGCTCGCGGTCGTGCCGAGCGTGCTGTAGAACTGGCGCACGGAGGCGATGCTCCGCGAGAGGTTGCCGCCGCCGATGTCCAGATTCTGCGTGAGCCAGGCGGGGACGTTGCCGCCCGCCCCGACGAGCGCATTCGCGTCGCGCGTGGCGAGGGCGACGATCTCGGGCGAGACGCGGCCGCGCCCGGCGTGCGCATCAATCGAGGCGCGCACGCGTTCGAGTTTACCTACGGCGAGCGTGTTCGCGTCGAGCGCGGTGAAAGCCACGTCCGTCAGGCGCGCATTGAAGAGGCCGAGCAACTTCACGCTAGAGTCTATGGTGAAGACATGGATCGTCTGGCCTGCGTACTTCTCCTCGCGCACGCGGCCATTCGTCGCAGGGAGCGCGGCGGCGACGAGCGTCGCGGCGTTGAACTTGCCGCGCGCCACGGCGACCGTCTCGACCAGCGTCTTGCCCGCCGGCGTCTGCGTGTAAGTGACGCCGACGGCGGCTCGCTCAAATGCGCGGGCATCGAGTCCCGTCGTCGTCTTGAATTTATCGATCTCCGCGTTGACGCGCGCGAGTTCAGCGGGATTGCCGCTGTAAGCGCGCGGCAGCCCTTCGCTGAGAAGTCGCCGCACGTCAATCGACAGCACCGCGTCGGACGCCGGGAGCGACGCGAGCACCGCGTTCGTCGTCGCCTGCGCGCCGGTAGTTGCCGCGCCCGCCGCGCGCCGGCGCGCGGTCTGCGCGTTCGCCGTCGTCGCCGACGAGAAAACGGCGGCCACGAGCGCCAAAGTCAAAACGTAAAAATACTTTCTCATAAATACAACACGCCTTTCCGTCCCTGTTGAAAACGGGCGTCGCCCGTGAAAATTTAAATTGCGGAGAGAGTGACCCCACTCCGATGCCGCGCGCGCCCGCGCCGTTGGCCTCGCGGCAGATCGCGCAGCCCGTCGCGCCCGCCACGCCACCGTCCGTTTAAGACGCTGCGGCGCGGGAAAACGCTACACGCAGGGTGAAACTTTTAATGACCCGTGGCCGCGTCCGGGGTCGCCGCGCCTCTCAAGAAGTCGCTTCCGCGCGGCTCGCGAGATCGCGCATGACTTCGAGGTGCTCGTTCTTGAGTTTCAACTCGGTTCGTCCCACCTTGACGGAGACTTTCTTCGCGCTCGCCATCCGCACGAAACCCTCGTAGGACATGGTCAAACCGAGGTCTTCGCGGTAATAGAGCGCGTTCAGTCCGAGCGTGAATGTTCTGGCCGTGATGATTTTCATCGCGCCTAAGTTGATGGTTTCGCCGTCGATGACGAGCGACAGTTCGCGATCTTTTTCCCCTTCGAAATCCCACCCACCCCGCGATTGAGACAGGATGCCGAACTCGATGAACTGCGGCCGGGACGCGAGAGCCCGTCCGGGATGAATAAACCCGGCGGTGATCGCGACGGATTCGGACGGGTCGTGAAAGTTAGAGGTCACAACGTAGGGCTGGAAGGCGACGACCGTCCGGTCTTGGGCGCGGTCGTAAGTAGCCTGAATTTTTCCGAGGTGCTTAAACTTCGACTTCGTTTTTTGCTCCTGCGCCGCGCCGGACACGGCGCAGATGAGCACGACCCCAAGTATCGAGCGATATTTCCGGTTCATAATTTATTCCCCGATTGCGAATAAGCAACATTAAACGTCGCGGGCGCGACACGCGCGCGGCGTTGAGTTCAGCGCGCGCCCCTTGTTCGTCAGTTCGCCGCGCCGCGCGCAAGTTCCTTGTACCAGAGCATCTGCACCTCGTTCGGAAATCGTGGGTAAGCGAAACGGTTGATCGTTCCGAGTTCGCACCCCTGCCGCGCATAAAATCTGCACGCCGGGACGTTGATGTTCTGCGTCTCGATCTTGAGTTGACGAAAGCCCCGCGCCGCGGCGCGCGCTTCGGCCGCCCGGAAGAGCGACGAGCCGACGCCCCGGCCGCGAGCCTCCGGCGCGACGCGGATGTCCCACAGGACGGCCAGATCGTCGCGCCCCTCAAGCATGTGAATGCCGGCGGCGTCGAAGGTGAGAGCCGCGCCGCCGACGCGCACGCCTCCCGCGTGCGCCGCGAGAAACTCCCAGTTCGATACGTCGAAACGTTTCGCCCAATACTCGGGACTCTCTCCTTCGCCCGCGTCGTAATCCTTGACGTATGGAACGTCGAGGCGGCGTCTTGTCAGGACGAATCCGCCGAGACCTCTATCGCGAACGGCCACGTCGAAAATCTCTCCGACCTCGAAGGCAATCGGAACGCGGGCGTACTCCGCCAGAGCCGCCGCCGAATCCTCTCTAACTTCGATCACCATTTTGCCGACCCTCAAACGCCCCGCCCACGTCCCGCGCCTCGCGCGTTGAGAGCGATTTTACACGATGTGCTTCAATGGACGCGGGCGGAATAAACGGTCGGGGCAGCGGCATGCGCGCTGCCCCGACCGTTCGTTCAGACACTTTCCGCGGGTAACTTGACTTACTGGCGCGTGCGCCCCGACTGGATGAGCCTCTGCCGCGCGGTGTTGCCGGGCACGGCGATGTGCGCGGCCGGGTCGTACTCCTTGCCGACCGACGGGCTGCCCTGCGGAACCCAGATTTCGACGCGCGTCGAGCTGTAGCCGCTCGGCAGGTAGCGCACGTAGTAGCCGTCCGGGTGGAGCGACCAGCGACCGCTCGGCACGTCGCGGCTGCCCTCACCGCGCGGAGCCGCGCCCGAGAGCACGGCGACGCGTTCCATCTCGGCGAACGACGTGCCGGGCGTCGTCAACATCCGGCGCAGTTGCGCCTCGGCCTCCAAGACTTGACGCAAGGGGGCGGGAACGCCGCCCATTGCGCTCTGCAATTGTGAGTTGGAGAGAACGTCGAGCGCGCTGCGGTTGAGCGACGTGAGTTGACGCGGCGTGAGCAGGCGCGAGGCCGTCGCCTTCAGGTTCGAGCCGAGGTCTTCAAACTTGGCGCGCGCGATGATCGCCCAGAGCAACTGCTGTATCTCCTGTTGCGGGATTTCGGGGCGGTTGACCGAGTTGCGCACGATGGTCATGACGGCATCCTCGGCCGGGCCGAGCGGCGGCGCATAGAGGTAGCCGTCGCCGTCGCCGGGGGCGTGCGTCCCGGCCTTCAGGCAGTAGCTCTGCGCCTGCATCTGGTAGTAGCCCGGTTGGAGCACGAAGCCGCCGTTCGGCGTGCGCTGGAGCGTCATCAACGAACGCGCAGCCTCGCGCGGCGTGTAATTGTCCTTCGACGCATCACCCCATTTCGCGTCCGGCAGACTCGTCGTGATCGGCGGCTTGCCCTCCAGCAACGAGCCGACGCCCGGCGTCTTCTTCTTCAGTTTGTCGCCCAACCCGCCGAGACCGCCAAGCTGTGCATGAGCCTGCTCGACCATCCCGCCGAACAGTAACAACGCAATTGCCGCGAACGCGGCGACGAATTTAGAACGAGGTGTCTTCATCTAAAAACTCTCCCTGGAAATTAAGGTATGAAATTCGGAGGCTGTGCCATGACGGGGGAGAAAAACCTGCTGCGGAGAGTTATATAAATAACGCGCCGCGATTGCAAGAGCACCGGACGTGAACCCGCGCCCGCACGTTGTCTCATGTGAATTGCGGCGTGCACGCCGGAGTGAGCGACTGACGCCTTCATCGTTGCTCAAGTGACCGCATCCGTGCGGGGACCCAATCTACACGCGCTCGACGAGCAGGGCGAGGCCGAGGCCGCCGCTGACGCAGAGGGTGGCGAGGCCGAGGCGGGCTTCGCGCTTGTGCATCTCGTGGAGGAGCGTCGTGGTGATGCGGACGCCGGTGCAGCCGATGGGATGGCCGAGGGCGATGGCGCCGCCGTTGACATTGAGACGCGCCGCGTCGAAGCCGAGTTCGCGGTCGCAGGCGATGACCTGCGCGGCGAAGGCCTCGTTGAGTTCGACGAGCGCGATGTCGGCGAGCGCGAGCTTTTGCCGCGCCAGCAGCGCACGCACGGCGGGCACGGGGCCGATTCCCATGACTTCCGGCGCGACGCCCGCGATCTCGTAATCGACGATGCGCGCCACGGGTTGACCGCCGCGCGCAGTCTCCTTCAAAGCCTCCTCGCCGACGACGCAGAGGGCGGCCGCGCCGTCCGTGATGCCGGAGGAGTTGCCCGCCGTCACGGTGCCGGTCTGGCGGTCGAAGACGGGCTTGAGTTTGCGCAAAGATTCGACGGTGGTGTCGGCGCGCGGGTGTTCGTCGCGTTCGACGAGGAGCAATTCGCCGCGCCGGCCTTTTGTCTCGACGGGCGTGAGTTCCGCGTCGAAGCGGCCGGAGTCGATGGCGGCGGCGGCGCGCTGCTGCGAGCGTAGGGCGAAGGCGTCCTGTTCGTCGCGCGTGATCTCGTAGCGGCGCGCGAGGTTCTCGGCCGTCTCACCCATGATGAGGCCGGAGAGCGGGTCGAGAAAGCCGTCGCGGTACATGCCGTCCACGAGTTCGACGTTGCCCATCTTCGCGCCCCAGCGCGCGCCTTCGGCGAAGTAGGGCACGCGCGACATGTTCTCCACGCCGCCGGCGAGCACGGCGCGCGCGCGTCCGAGCATGATCTCCTGCGCCGCGAGGATGATCGCTTTCAAGCCCGAACCGCAGGCCTGGTTGACGGTGAAGGCGGGCACCGTTTCGGGCGCGCCCGCGCGATAACCGATCTGGCGCGCGAGGTTCGGCCCCGTGCCCGCCTGCCGCGCCGCCCCCCAGATGACTTCCTGAATCGCGCCCGGCTCAAGTCCCGCGCGCCGCAAAGATTCCTTGGCCGCCGTCGCGCCCAGTTCCGCCGCCGGGACGTTCGCGAGCGCGCCGCCGAAGCGGCCGATGGGCGTCCGCACCGCCCCCAACAGATAAATGTCTTTCATTGCCTCACTCACTGATTTAAGATGCGCCGACCGGCGACAAGATAATAGCTTGTCCGCAAAGAAGACCAAAACCTCGCGCTTGAAACGTAAACCAATTCACGCGCCGGAAATGAAGACCAAAACCTCACGCGCCCGAAATGAAGACCGAACGTTACGTGCCGGCTGCAAATCTTTCCGTGTCTTCCCGCGCGCCTTTGCATGAAGAGAATTTCACGCCAGGTCGCCGGCGGGGCAAAGGAAGAAACTTGTTCGCCCTGTTCAACGGTCGGCGAACACTCACGACCGGCTTGCATTGATGAAAGTCCTCACCAGCCTGGATGACAGGGAGGAGGCGCGCCGTCGCCTCGCGGAAATACTCGATGCCCGCGTCGAGTGGTTTTGCGCTGAGACGCCCACGGGCGCGAGCGTGCCGCTCGGCAGGGGCGAATGGGAACTGGAGACAGGGCACGGCGCGCTCCGTTTCTCTTACCGGACGGAGCGCGGCGCTCTGCGCGCGTGGCGCGTGGCGGGCTGGGAGTTGAGCGGAGAACGGCTGCGCCTCGACGTGGCGCGGAGGATGGGCGCGGAGCGCGCGGTGTTGGAACTCATCCCGCGCGCGTTCGTGCGCGACGGAATAGAGGCGCTCAAGGCGGCGCGGCGCGCGGCGTGTGAGAAGCTGGCCGCGCTCGCCTGCGAGGCGACGGGGAACATCCGCATCGTGCGCGCGAGTTTGAGCGCGGGCGCGCGTCGCGGCGAGCCGGGGCGATACGCGCGCATCACTCTCCTGCGAGCCGGCCGCGAGCGAATCGCGCTGACGGGCGCGGTCGTCGCACAGGGCGCGCATGAGGCGGATGCTTTCCTGGCGCAGGCTTTGTTGTGGTGGACGCCGGGAGCAGGCAGGTCGAGCCGCGCGTCGTGCGCTCGCCGTTTGTGGCTCGTCGTCTCGCACGAGTTGAGAGATGCAATCGTCGAGCGCGTGGCGTTGTTGCGCGAACAGGTGCGGCGCGAGATCAGCGTGTTCGAGACGGACGACGACTGGCAACACCTGTCCCGCGTCGCGCTGCCTTCCCTCGAACAAACTTTCGCGGGCGCGTCGCGCATGCGTCCGCCGCCGCGCGCGGAGTTGAGCGAGACGGCCGCACGCATCCTCGCGCTCGCGCCCGACGCGATTGACGTGGTGCGCGCGCGCCAAGGCGAGACGCTCCGTTATCACGGCCTGAGTTTCGCGCGCGTGCGCAACTGGATGCGCCGCGAGCGCGTCTGGTTCGGGGCGGGGCATGCGCCGCGCGTCCTACTCGAAGACGACACCCTGCCGCAACTCGCAAAACTCCTCGACGAACTACGCGCGCACCGCCGCGCCGCAGCCCCGGATCGACGCCACGCGCTCTACGCCGCCGCGCCCGAAGCCTGGCTCGAATCGCTCCTGCGCCGCGACATCACGCGGCTCGACCCGGGACTGCGCCTCGCGCCGCTCCACGCGCAGTTTCGCACGCCTTCACAGGCACGGGGCGCGCGTCCCGTCGATCTGCTCGCGCTCCGGCGCGACGGGCGGTCGTCGTCATCGAATTGAAAGTTTCGGAAGACGCCGCGCTTCCCCTGCAAGGCGCGGACTACTGGCGGCGTATCTCTGCTGACCATCGAGCCGGACACATCACAGGCGCACGCCTGTTCGGCGACGCCGAAATCTCACGAGACCCGCCGCTCGTTTATCTCGTCGCGCCCGGCCTGCGCTTTCACCGCGCGTTCCAAACGCTGGCGCGCTGCATCTCGCCGGAGATCGAGATGTATCGCTTCGACATCAATGAGAACTGGCGTGCGGGCGTGCGCGTGATGGGGCGGAGTTTAATCAAGTGAAGTTCCGGACGGAGGGCCAACGGCGAAGGACGCCCGGCCATTGACGGCCGCGTTTTAGCCCGCGCACAACAGACGGGAAGGAGTTGAAACCGCACGCGATCACTGCGGCGAGCAGTCGAGCGCGGTCTCCGGGGCGCGAACTTCATCTGTGCATCCGTCGAGCACGCAAAGTTTCTTGTGCGGCCGTTAATAAAATGGTAGATTCCGCGCGAATGGCTATTGCCGTGAAGGGCGCGGGTCAGGCACATGATAGTGCGACCGGCAAACCCGGACGGCACAATATATCGCGATGCGTTTGATTCGTGAGGTGTGACGCTCCCGAACCGCCGCGGCTCCCGAACGCCGACGTCCCCACCGTGTTTTGGACGAATGCCAGAACCGCTTTCCTTCGATGTGGTCTCGAACTTTATGCCCCCGGCGGCGGCGACCGAAGGCCGGAGCATGTGCATGCGCCCGGTGCGGCGGTTCGAGCTAAAGGTGCGCCCGGACGGACTTTCGATCTTTCGTCGTGAACGCTAGCGGACGCGGGGCGTGGCGGCGATAAATTTTCAGTCAGGAATCGTGGAAGTGGAAAACTTAGAGCGCACGCAGTTCATGGTGTTAACCGGCCACCTGGAGGATCAGTCTCTGCCCGACCTCATCAGGATGCTGCGCGTGCAACGAAAGTCGGGGCGGCTGCATGTCGAATACACGAACGCGCCCGGCCTGTTCTTCTTCGAGGACGGCCACGTCGTCGATGCGCAACTCGGCAATTTGCGCGGACTCGAAGCTCTCTATGCCGCGCTCGCGCTCGATGGCGCGTCTTTCAACTTCAACCCGCTCGTGCGCCCGCCGGAGCGCAGCATCGACCGCCAGCAACAGAAGTTCATCACCGATCTCGTAGAGAGTCCGCGACGCGAAAATCTGGCGGAGATCAGGGCGGCGGGCGGGACGCCTCCCGGGTCGGCGGCCGGAATTGCCACTTCATCGCAGCCCGCAACGCTGCAACTCTCGCCCATGCCGGCCGAGTTGCTCGCCCCGCTCGAAGATCGCCTGACGGCGGTGGAAGAGGCCATCGACGCCACCTCGCGTCGCTTCTCGCGCGAGCGTCTGGTCTATGCAGTCATCATCAGTTTCCTCGTCGGGCTAATGGTCGTCACAGCCCTCCAGGCTCTAGTCAATCTTCGCAGGCCTCCCGCTTCCACGGCGGCGGTAACGAGCGCGCCCGGCCAAAAACTCGATGCGGACGGCGGCGCACAGGCAGGCGGCGAACGGGCGCGCACGGTCGCATCCCCGGCGGCTGCTAAACGGGAAGGGGAAGGCGGCGCGCCCGCGAGAGGTGCGGCCACGCCTGACAATCATGTGGCGGGAGGCGCGTCGAAGAACGGCGTGCCCGCAACGGCGACGGCGGCGTTGCCAAGCGCGTCCTCCAATGCAATCCAGACGGCGACGACGAGCGGCGCGCGAAAGAGCGCGGCCACGCCGGCGGGCGCGGGCGGCTACGACGTGCGTGTGTTGTTGGAAGTGCGGAACGGGCAGGTGACGGACGCGCGCGTGTTGAACCCGCGACCCGGCGGGAAAGCTTTTGAAGCCGTCGCGCTCCGGACGGCGCGGCAGCGGCGTTACCCGAAGAATTTCACGGGCGGCGACACCTGGAAGGTGAGAGTCAAGCCCTGATGGCGAAAGGCGCGCGTCGGGCGGCCTCTAAGTGGAGGCGCGCGTCGGGCGGCCTCGTTAGGGGGAGGCGCGCGGGCGGGGGCAAACGAGGTCGGTAAGGCGTGGACGGAGAAAAAGATGCTGTTCATTCAAAGCAACACTCTGGCGCTCTCACTCGACGAGGCCGCGCGCCTGCGCCTGCTCGACGCGCTGGAAGCGAGGGGGCTGACGCCGCTCGTGCGCGCGTCGCGGCGTCGTTGTTTCGCGTTGCTCGCGGCGGGCATCGGGGACGCGTCGGCGGTCGGTGCGGCGGTCGCGGAGTTTGAGCGGGAGTGCGCGGCGGGGCGCGCGTCTTTGTCGAGGACGACGGGCGGCGATGTCGCGGCCTACACGCCGGGGGAAATTTTCGGCGCGGGCGACTGCATACTCTTCTTCGTCTTCGGCGCGAGCGCGGAGGAAGGCCTGACGACGGGCATCGTGTACAACGTCGAGACCAAAGAGCCGCTGACGAAACTCGACCGCTTCTGCCGCGACGTGCGCGAGGCTTTGATTAAGTCCGTGCGTGCGGGCGCGACGGGCGGGGCAGGCGACGCGACGGGAGAGGCAGGCGGCGCGGCGGGCGACGAGTTGTTCGAGTTGCCGTGCTGGAAGACGCGCGCGATGCGTGCGCCGGAGGGGCTGGCGCGATTCATGGCGATCCAGCCGACGGATTTCGCCGTGGCCGCGAAGTTGAAGGGCGGCGCGCGCGAGTTCGTGCGCGCCTCGGAATTGATGGAGGAACAGGCTGTGCGCCGGTTTTTGCGGCGCGTGCAGGAGATGCGCCGCGAGGGGCATTCGCCGCGCCGCCTGTTCGCCGAGGCGGCGACGCTTCAGCGCGGTGGCGGCGTCTCGCTCGAACGGATGCTTGAGGTCGGGCTGCTCGAACGCGAGGTGCGCGTCAGTTGTCGCAAGTCCGGCCATGCGCTGTTCGACCTGCCCACGCCCGATTCGCTCGCGGCCATCACGATCAGCAAAGCGAAATGCAGCCTGTGCGCCGCGCCCGTCGCCGACGAGGTGATCGAAGAGACGATCAGCCCGACGTGGCTCGCCGTGTCGCTCCTCGAAGACGGCGGCTGGCTGAACAATCGCGTCTACAAGATCATACGCTCGCTCGGCGTGCCCGACAGCGAGATCGCCACCGGCCCCGCCTCCACGCACGGCGAATCGTATCTGGCCGCGGACGTGTGCGGCAACTCCTACCTCTTCGTCACGAAGGACGGCGATTTAACGCCCGCCGGCGCGCGCCGTATCGTCGAGACCGTGGCCGAGACAGAGGCGACGCACCTCGTCGTCGTCACCAACGGCGCCGTCGAAGATGAAGGACGCCTGCGGCTCTACGAGTTTGCCTGGCGGCGCGCGCGCCTCGGTCAGGATTTAGACACCACGCTCGTCGAAGGGCTGGACGGCGCGCAACGCGAGATCGAACGCTCCTTCGAGCGCGCGCTGCATCGCCAGATCTCCCGCCATCTTTTCTCGCTCGACGCCGCCCTCGGATTCAGCGCGAGCGATTTTGTGCTCGGCTGGTTCAAGGTGACGAGCGCCGCCCGCGCCGGCAAGCGCGCCTCGAACGTCCTCGTCCCACTCTTCCCCGATATAGACCGGCGCGTCGCCTCTTGACCCGCGCGTCCCATCCTGACTGGCGCGTCGCGTCTTGATCCGAGAGATGATCTTCAAGCCCCGTCAAAGGCGGAAGATTAGAAGCCCCGTCAGGGGCGGAAGATAGTAGCCCACGGCGCGAGCCGTGGGAATCGACGCAACCCGGGATGAGCGAAGCCCCGTCAGGGGCGAAAGAAGGTCGAGGTTGAACCTCTTTCGCCCTGACGGGGCTTCGCGCCGTTCGTTTGTACGTTCCCAAGATTCACGCCCCCGGCTATTGTCCGTCGCTCCCCAGGGAGCTGCAAACAAGTTGTTCCGCCGGATGGCGATTGATACGCTGTTAGCTCGCCCGTTTAGCGCGTGCGCGCCGTGGTGTGGCATGCGGCGCGGGCGGCGTCACCTCCCGTTCGAGTTTCCAGCGAAAGCCGGTTTTCGTCGGCGCGGCAAGCATCTCCTTGAAATGTTCTTCCAGGTAGCGCCCCATGTGCGGGCGGTTGCCGTCGATGTCCGTGAAGCCGTATTCGTCGGAGAGTGTCCAGGAGCCGTAGACGCCACCGGACTTGTCGAGTACTCGCGTATCCGCGGCGAGCGCGGCGACGGCGCGCCCGACGAAGCAGGGCGTCTCGGATGCTTGGAAGCCGAGACTCTTCGCCTGCGGGTTCGTCTCGGCCACCTCGCGCCAGTTCTCCTCGGTCGCGCCGAAGTGTTCGAGCATCCATTCGGTGCGCATGAAGCCGGGCGTGACGGCCACGGCCGCGATCTTCTTCGGCGCGAGTTCTTCGGCCAACGCGTAGGCCAGGCGGATCGTCGAGACCTTGACGAGATCGAAGAAGAAACTGCCGCGATAGCCCACGCCGTCACCGTCCGTGACGCAGACGATGAGACCGTTTCGCGGCCTGCGCTCGCACATCAGCGCGGCGGCGTGGCGGCTCGTGATGATGTGCGAGAAGAGTTCCGTGCCGAGCCAGCGCAGGCCGCGCTCGATGGACTGTTCCCAGAAAGGCTTCCACTCGGCCTGCGTGTCGCCGCCGAGCACGTTGACGAGGATGTCGAGCCGTCCCTGCTCAACTTTAACTCTCTCGAACAAACTTGCGACCTGCGCCTCGTCCGTGTGATCGACGCGCGCGTGGATGCCGCGTCCACCGTGCGCCGAGACCATCTCCGCCGTCTCCTCGATGGTCTCGGCGCGCCCGGCGTGGATGCCCCGCGCGGGCGGCTCGCCCGCGACGCTGCGCCCCGTGCAATAGACGAGCGCGCCCGCCTCGCCGAGCATGCGCGCGATGCCGCGTCCCGCGCCCCGCGTCGCCCCCGCGACGAGCGCGATCCTGCCCGCCAGAGGTTTGTTCAACGTCTCTTTGCCGGTCGTATCGGCTCTCATGTTTTTGGCTCTCATAGTTTCGTCTCTCCTCGCGTCGCTCGCTCCGAATTGGATGTATCAACGCCGCATCGAATTCGCGCCCGGCGCGCTCGATAAATTCACGATACGTGAGGATTGATGACACCTCCTGTCATATTCGTGAGATACAATTTGGCGCGTGGTTGCGAGTCGCAAGGGGAATTTTCAGGTCGTCCTGAGAGAAGGGGAGAAGGCGGGATGCGCGCGGATCGTTTGTTTTCCATCGTGCTGTTGTTGCAGACGCAGGGGCAGTTGACCTCAAGGGAATTGGCCGGGCGTCTGGAAGTTTCGGCGCGGACGATTCACCGCGACATGGAAGCCCTGAGCGCAGCGGGCATTCCCGTCGTCGCGGAGCGCGGCACGGGCGGCGGGTGGTCTCTCGTCGGCCAGTATCGCACGAACCTGACGGGGTTGAACGAGCCGGAGATTCAATCGCTGTTCGCGATCAAGCCGTCGCGCCTGCTGGCCGATCTGAACCTCGACAAGGCGGCCGAGGGGGCTTTTCTGAAACTGCTGGCCGCGCTGCCCGCGATCCACCGGCGCGGGGCTGAATACGCACGCCAGCGCATACACGTGGACGTGACGGGCTGGAATCGCGCGCAGGAATCCGTGCCGCACCTGCATTGTTTGCAGGAGGCGATCTGGCGGGAGCGGCGCGTGCGCCTGACGTATGCGCGGGGCGAATGTGAGCGCGTGGAGCGTGTGGCCGACCCGCTCGGACTCGTGGCGAAGGGGAGCGTCTGGTATCTGGTGGCGGCGGTGGAAGGGGAAGCGCGCAGCTATCGCGTCTCGCGCATAGAAGACGTGGAAGTGTCGGACGAGCCGTGCCGGCGGCCTCCCGATTTCGATTTGGCGGCCTTCTGGGAGCGTTCGGCGGCCGAGTATCGAGCGCACCTGCCGGGCTACCATGCGCGCGTGCGCGTGCGGCGCGAGATCGTGGCGCGGATGCCTTACGCGGGCAGATTCGCGCGGATCGAACGGACGGGGGAGCCGGACGCGGACAATTGCGTAGAGGTCTCGCTCAGGTTCGACGCGGAGGAGATGGCTTGCGAGTACGCGCTCTCGTTCGGCACGCAGTTGGAGGTGCTGGAACCATTGGCGTTGCGCGAAAAGGTGTCGGCCGCGGCGCGCGCCGTCGTGGACTTTTACACGCGTAAAGAAACGATGAAGGATGAACGATGAACGATGAACTGTAAGACTGTCCGTAGTCAGTTGTCCGTGGTCAGTTGTTCAAGTCAGTTTTTAGCAACTCGGATGATAGTCACAGGCAACTGACGGCTGACCACGGACAACTGACAGCTTTTACTTCATCGTTCCGCGTTCCTCCTTCATCGTTTGCCTTTCAGCCGTTGCTCATGCTGACGATCTGTTGCTTCGCCTGATCGCTGCTCGTGCAGATGCCGGAGACGCGCATGCGGAACTCGTCCGGGTTCGACGCGCCGCGCAGCGCTTCCTCTATCGTGATGAGGCCGGACTGGTAGAGATTGAAGAGTGATTGATCGAAGGTCTGCATCCCGTATTGCGACGTGCCGGCGGCGATGGCGTCGCGGATGAGCGGGGTCTTTTCCTGGTTGGCGATGTAATCGCGGATCGTGCCCGTGGAGACCATGATCTCGGCGGCGGGCACGCGCCCCGTGCCGTGCGCGGCGCGCACGAGGCGCATCGAGATGACGGCGCGCAGAATGCCCGCGAGTTGCAGGCGGACGCTCTTTTGCTGGTGCGGCGGGAAGACCGAGACGATGCGCGTGACGGTTTCGGTGGCGTCGAGCGTATGGAGGGTGGAGAGGACGAGGTGGCCGGTCTCGGCGGCGGTGAGGGCGGTCTCAATCGTCTCGTGGTCGCGCATTTCGCCCACGAGGATCACGTCCGGGTCTTGCCTGAGCGCGCCGCGCAGGGCTTCGGCGAACGAGCGCGTGTCCACGTCGACCTCGCGCTGCGAGATGAACGATTTTTTGTCGCGGTGGAGAAATTCTATCGGGTCTTCGATGGTGACGATGTGTCCGCCGCGCGTGGAGTTGATATAGTCGATGACGGCGGCGAGCGTGGAAGATTTGCCGGAGCCGGTCGCGCCGGTGACGAGTATGAGGCCGCGCTGTTCCGACGCGATCTGTTCGACGGCGGGCGGCAACCCCAGATCGGACATGGTGCGCACGCGGTCTGGGATGACGCGCAAGACCATGCTCACCGTGCCGCGCTGCTGGAAGACGTTGGCGCGAAAACGCCCGACGCCCGACAGCCCGTAGGCGATGTCCACTTCCGAGGTCTCTTTGAAGCGTTGCTTCTGCCGGTTCGACATGATGGAAAAAGCCATGTCGAGCGTGTCGTCCTGCGTCAGGCGCGTGGAGTTGGTGACGGGTTTCAACTCGCCGTCAACGCGCATGACGGGAAACGAACCGGCTTTAATGTGCAGGTCGGATGCGCCGCACGCCGTCGCGCCGCGCAGTAAATCGTCGATCTTGACTACCATAAATTGAGTTGGAAAAACTTTCGCCGGGTCAGTTTCGAAAGCGCGCACAGGGCGCATCGGGCAAGGGAAACCCGAAGCTATCGCGTTATGCTTAAAAGTTGAGAACTTGCGGCGGGCTCAAGGGTTGTTGGGGAATGATTGCGCCACGGGAAAGATTAGCAACCCGAAAGACGCCGAATTCATTCTAGCGAGCGGTCGGGGTCGCGTCAATGAATATCTCCGTCGATTTCGGAATGCGGAATGCGGAATGCGGATTAAAAGGCAGAAGAACCGGCAACGATTCTGCTTTTTAATCCGCATTCCGCATTCCGAAATCGGCAATTGTTATTCCGTGCCGACGGTGAGGAAACTCTCGGAGAGTTCCGTCTCCACGGCGTCCGATGCGGCGCTTGCTGCGTTGTGGTGCCCGTTATTCTCCGGCGCGCTCGTCTTCGACTCGTTGACGTAGGTGAGCCAGTCGCCCGGCGCGTCGCGCTCGCCCTTCGTGATCTGGAAGTAGGCCGCCTGGATGCGCGCCGTGATGTCGCCGCGTTTGCCCGTGCCGATCTTGATCTTGTCCACGGAGCGAATCGGCGTCACTTCGGCCGCCGTGCCCGTGAAGAACAGTTCATCCGCGACGTAGAGCGCGGCGCGTTGCAAGCCGGTCTCGGCGACGGGGATGTCGAGTTCGCGGCAAATCTGGATGACGCTGTCGCGCGTGATGCCCGGCAAAATCGAGGACGAGAGCGGCGGCGTGATCACACGTCCGTCGTGGACGAGGAAGATGTTCTCGCCCGAACCTTCCGAGACGAAGCCGCGGTCGTCGAGCGCGATGCCCTCGGAGTAGCCGTTCTTGATGGCCTCCATCTTGATCAGTTGCGAGTTCATGTAGTTGGCGCCGGACTTCGCCATCGCGGGCATCGAGTTCGGCGACAGGCGATTCCAGGAGGAGACGCACACGTCCACGCCCTCTTCGATGGCCTCGTCGCCGAGATACTTGCCCCAGTCCCACGCGCCGATGTAGCAGGCGAGCGGATTGGGAAACGGGTTGACGCCGAAGGCCGGGCGCGCTTCATCGAGACTGCGGAAGATGATCGGCCGGAGGTAGCACTGTTCGAGTCCGCCGCGCTGGACGAGGCCGACGGCCGCGTCGCACAACTCGTCGAGCGTCCAATCGTGATCCATGCGATAGATTTTCGCGGAGTTCAACAGGCGGCGCATGTGTTCGCGCAGGCGGAAGATGGCGGGGCCGCGTTTGGTATCGTAGCAGCGAATGCCTTCAAAGACGCTGGAGCCGTAGTGCAACACGTGCGACATGACGTGGACGCGCGCGTCGTCCCAATTGATGTATTCACCGTTATGCCAGATTAACTGGTTGATGCGCGGCGTCTTCACGTCTTTGGCGGGTGAGTCGTCTGCAAACATTGAGTCGCTCCTTTATTCGTCTTCGCCTGTCGGTCGTGGGCGAAAGTAACAAGTAGATGTATCCATTATCGAAAATGGATTTGTGGAAACCATGTCCCAGTCGTAGCTATTACACGCGGCGGATTAAACCGCACAATAGCAAGAAAACCGCGCGCCGCGCAAGAAGCGCGCCCCCTTGCTTCTTTGCCTCCGGGCGACATACCATCTTTGTTGTCTTTATAAACATTGATTGGAAGCGAAATTCCGCGCCGGGTCGAGACACGAGGACGAGCCATGCGACACCGTCGAATGAATGTTCTGCCGCCCGCTCTCCTCGCGCTCGCCGTGCTCGCCGCGCTCGCACACGCAGGTTGCCGCATGTCGCAAAACTCAAACGCCACGCCGACGCCCACACCGCTACAGCCCGCCGCCGAAGTTAACAGCGGCGGCCGAGACAACGACCCGCGCTCTCTACACGACCGCGCCATTCTCATAGATATGCACGCCGACACCGTGCAACGCATGATCGACGAAGGCGCGGACATCAACGCCCAACTCGCCGACGGCCACCTCGACGCGCCGCGCATGAAAGCGGGCGGACTCGACGCGCAGTTTTTCTCCATCTGGGTTGAGCCGCAATACTTCGGCGGGGGCGGGAAGTCCGCGATTGAACGCGCGGACAAACAGATCGCCGCCGTGCGCGCGCTCGCCGAACGCCACCCGGAGACGTGGGAACTGGCGACCACCGCCGCCGATATTCGACGCATCGCGGCCGCCGGTCGGCTCGCCGCGCTGATGGGTCTCGAAGGCGGCTATGCCATTGACGAGCGTCTGGAGAACGTGGAGAAATATTATCGCCTCGGCGTGCGCTATATGTCGCCCGCGTGGTCTGTCTCGCTCAGTTGGGCTGGCTCGTCGGGCGACGAAGTGGGGCAGACGCGCGGCCTGAACGAATTCGGGCGCGCCGTCATCGGCGAGATGAATCGCCTCGGCATCATGGTCGACGTGTCGCACGTTTCCGACCAAACCTTCCGGGACATCATCGAAACTTCCACGAAGCCCGTTATCGCCACGCATTCCGGCGTCCGCTCAATCGTCAACGTCCCGCGCAACCTGACCGACGATCAACTGCGCGCGCTCGCACGCACCGGCGGCCTCTGCGCCGTCGTCTTCTACCCGCGCTTCATCGAGCCGGGCTGGCAGGAAGCGCAACGAAAAGTCGACGCAGAGATCGCGCCGCTCGTCGCCGAGGCTTCGCGCGCGGCCACGGGCACGCCAGCGCAGCGGAAACTCGCGCGCGACCGCGTGCGTGAACGCGAGTATGCGCGCCGTTTGCCGCCCGTCTCCGTCGCGCGCGTCGTTGATCACATCGATTACATCGTCAAACTCGTCGGTGTGGATCACGTCGGTATCGGCTCGGACTTCGACGGCATCCAGTCCGTCCCGCACGACCTCTCGACGGTCGCGGACTTTCCGAATTTGACCGCCGAACTGCTCAGGCGCGGTTACACGGAGACAGACATCAACAAGATTCTCGGCGGCAACATGCTGCGCGTGTTGGAAGAAGTCGAACGCACGGTCGCGCCCGGGGCGAGCGCCGGGAAATAGGATGGCCTCGCCGAAAGCTCAGGAGAAAATTCCCCGCCCGCAAACGCGCGTCGCGCCGCGCATCGGCTTCCACGCGCCGATTGCCGGCGGCTTGCAGCACGCGCTGTTTAAAGCGGGCGCGCTTCGCTGCGACACGGTGCAAATCTTTTCGCGCAACCCGCGCGGCTGGCAGGCGCGCACGCTGTCAGACGATGAGGTGGAAACTTTTAAGCGCGTGCGGCGCGAGACGAACATCTCGCCCGTCGTCATCCACGCCAACTATCTGATCAACCTGGCGGCCGCCGACAGTGTCATCCGCGAGAAATCCGTCGCTTCGTTTCGCGAAGAGGTGGAGAGAGGTTTGAGGCTCGGCGCGGATTACCTGGTGGTGCATCCGGGCAGCGCGAAGGGCGCGTGCGAAGTGGACGGCGTGCGCACGTGCGGGGAGAGTTTGCGCGAGGCTTGCGCGGGTCTCGACCTCGGCGCGTTTCGCGTCCTGCTGGAAAACACCGCCGGGCAGGGCGCGTGCATCGGCCACCGCTTCGAGCACCTGAGAGACATCATCGCCGCCTGTCCCGAATTGAACCTCGGCGTCTGCTTCGACACGGCGCACGCCTTCACCGCCGGTTACGATATCCGCGACGAAGACGGACACTCCGCCACCTTCGACGCGCTCGAACGAAACGTCGGCACCGCAAACATCCGCGCCGTCCACTTCAACGACTCGAGAGCCGACTACAACTCGCGCGTCGACCGCCACTGGCACATCGGCCTCGGCCACATCGGCCGCGATGCGCTCGCGCGCGTCGCGCAACACGCGAAACTCTCGCACGCCGCTTTCATCTTAGAGACGCCGCTCGACGAAATCGGCGACGACGAGCGCAACGTCGCCATGCTGCGCTCGTTCGTCGCGGAGCAGGGCATGGCCGCGGATGGAACGGCGGCGGACGATTGTATCGAGTAAGCGACGGAGAGCGGGGCAACGTCGGGGGCTGTGCCAAATGATTGACAACCGGCGCGCCCTTCGGGTTAACATAGGCGCGCTTAGAGTTTCGACAGGTCGGAATGCAGATGAATATGTTTCACCCGCCAACCAGACTCCTCCTTACGGTGCCGCTCGGCGACCGCGCCTGACTTCCACGCGCGGTTATGTTCGACGCGGCGATACTTCACCAGAGCGATTAATCAACAATGAATCGGCCGGCAGCGCGGAGCGGAAGCTAAGAAGGCTTCGGCGCGTCCGGCGTTGCGGAGTGATGCGGGCAAGGAAGAGTGTGACTTATGGACGAAAAATATTACCCGGAAAAGATCGAAGAGAAGTGGCAGCGCGTGTGGGCGGAGACGGGCGCGTTCGAGGTTGAGCACGACGACGGGCGGCCGAAGTTTTTCTGTCTGGAGATGCTGCCTTATCCGTCGGGCTTTCTGCACATGGGGCACGTGCGCAACTATTCCATCGGCGACGCGCTGGCGTGGCACAAACGCCTGCAGGGCTTCAACGTGCTGCACCCGATTGGCTGGGACAGCTTCGGGCAGCCGGCTGAACAGGCGGCCATCAAACGCAATGTGCAACCGCGCGAGTGGACGGAAGAGAACATCGCGCACATGCGCGGGCAGTTCAAGCGTCTCGGCATCAGCTTCGACTGGCGGCGCGAGATGGCGGCGCACCGGCCGGACTATTACCGTTGGGATCAATGGTTCTTCCTGAAGATGCTGGAGCGCGGGTTGATCTACCGGCGCACGTCGCCGATCAACTGGTGTCCGAAGGAAGAGACCGTGTTGTCGAACGAGCAATCGTCGGGCGGCGTGTGCTGGCGTTGCGCGACGCCCGTGGAGAAGCGCGACCTGGAACAGTGGTTCATCCGCACGACCGAGTATGCGGAGGCGCTCCTGGCCGACATGCGTGAGATCGAGGCGGGCTGGCCGGAGCGCGTGCTGACGATGCAGCGCAACTGGATCGGGCGCAGCACGGGGGCGTATGTGGATTTTCAGATCAAGGACAGCGAGACGAAAGTGCGCGTCTTTACCACGCGCATCGACACCATTTACGGCGCGACGGCCATCGTCGTCGCGGCCGAGCACCCTTTGTTGAATGAGTTGGAGGAGTCGCCGCTGAAAGAGCGCGTGACGGCCTTCGTCGAGCGTGTGTGCGCCGAGCGCGCGAGCCGTGCGGGCAACGCGCCGGGCGAGGAGGAAGAGAAAGAGGGCATCAACACCGGCCTCTTCGCCATGAATCCCTTCACCGGCGAGCAGATGCCGGTGTGGGTGGCGAACTACGTCCTCATCGAATACGGCGCGGGCGCGGTGATGGCCGTCCCGGCGCACGACGAGCGCGATTTCGAGTTTGCGCAGAAATACTCTCTGCCCGTCCGCCGCGTCATCGAACGCGTCTCGCACGAGCAGGAGTCGATTCCGCACCGCGAGACGGGCGGACTGGATCAATCCGCCGTGATGCCGCACGCCTTCACGGACTACGGCATACTCGTCAACTCTGCGCAGTGGGGCGGCAAGCTGTCCGCGGATGCGATGCGCGAGATGGCGGCTTACGCCGAAGAGAAGGGTTTCGGCGGCGGCGCGGTCACTTACCGTTTGCGCGATTGGGGCATCTCGCGCCAGCGCTTCTGGGGCGCGCCGATCCCCGTCGTCTATTGCGACGCGTGCGGCATCGTGCCCGTGCCGGAGTCGGACTTGCCCGTCCTGTTGCCGGAGCGCGCGGAATTTACGGGAGCGGGCAAGTCGCCGCTGGCAAACATCGAGGCGTTCGTCAACACGACCTGCCCGAAGTGCGCGGGCGCGGCGCGGCGCGAGACGGACACGATGGACACGTTCGTGGATTCCTCCTGGTACTTCTTCCGCTACTGCGATCCGCAGAACGCAAACGCGCCTTTCGACCCGGCGCGCGCCGCCTACTGGACGCCGGTTGACCAGTACATCGGCGGCATCGAGCACGCCGTGATGCACCTGCTCTACACGCGCTTCTGGACGAAGATGATGCGCGACATCGGGCTGGTCGAGTTCAACGAGCCGGTCAGGAATTTATTGACGCAGGGGATGGTGACGAACGTCGTCGAAGGCACGGGCGAGTGGAAGGCGATGTCGAAGTCTCTGGGCAACGGCGTCGACCCGGACGAGATGATCGAGGCTTACGGCGCGGACGCCGTGCGCCTGTTCGTCATGTTCGCCGCGCCGCCCGAAAACGAGTTGCGCTGGCTGGAGACGGGCATCGAGGGCGCGGTGCGTTTCCTGCGCCGCGTCTACAATTTCGTCTGGCGCTGGCGCGATGACCTGACAGATGCGACGGGCGTTGTGCCCGATGCGGGAGAGTTCACGGACGCCTCGCGCGCCCTGCGGCGCAAGACGCACCAGACCATCGCGCGCATCACGCAGGACTTCTCCGAGTTGCATTTCAACACGAGCATCGCCGCGTTGATGGAACTGCTGAACGCGCTCGGCGACTTCGAGGTCAAGCCGGAAGCGGCGACGGGCGCGGACAAAACCGTCGTGCGCGAGGCGTTGGAGGCGTTGACGCTGATGCTCGCGCCGTTCACGCCGCACGTCGCGGAGGAATTGTGGGAATCTCTGGGGCACGCGGGCGGGTTGCTGGGAAGCGGTGCGCGCTGGCCGCAGGCCGACGCCGAACTGGCGCGCAAAGAGGCTCTGGAAATCCCCGTGCAGATCAACGGCAAACTGCGCGGCCGCATACAGGCCACGCCCGACACGCCCGAAGACGAATTGCGCGAGGCCGCGCTCGCCGACGAAAAAGTGCGCGCGCACATGGAAGGCCGTCAGGTGGTCAAAGTGATCGTCGTGCCGCAACGCCTGGTCAACATCGTCGTCAAGTAAAGCCGTCAATTGTCCGTGGTCAGTTGTCAGTTGTTTTGTGATTCATGCGGCCGTGGCTAAAGATTCAACCAAACAACTGACTATGGACAACTGACTACGGACAACTGACGGCGGACAGCCCTCCACTGACCACGGACAACTGACAAATCCCGCCCCATGCTTTAGTCTATGAATTGTCGAGCAGAGAATTTAGTCAACCCGAAGGAAGTTATTTTCGCATGACCTCTGAGCACACGGCGCGCGCGCCGGAGAAGAAAATCTGGACGCGTGCGCGCCTCGCATTGGCCGCCCTCGTCTTCACGCTGTTGGCCGTGGCGTTGTCTTCGGGCTGCAACCCGACCGATAGCTCGCGCGCCGGCAGCAAGCCCGCGCCGCCACCGGCCGCGGGCTCCGACGGCGCGGCGGCGACGCCACGCCTGCCCAATCAACAAACGCCGCCCGCGCAGCAAATGCCGACGCCTCTGCCGGATGAACTGCTCAACGCGGCTTTGACCACGCTCGACGGGCAGGCTTTGAAATTGTCTGACCTCAAGGGCAAGGTCGTGGTGGTGAACATGTGGGCGACGTGGTGCGGGCCGTGCCGCAAGGAGATTCCCGATTTCATCAAGATAGCGGAAGACTATCGGGGGCGCGTCGAGGTGCTCGGTATCACGTCGGAGGACGAGCGGAACACGGCCGAGTCCGTCCGCCAGTTCGCCAGGGATTTCAAGATCAATTACAAGGTGGTGTGGGTTGACGCGACAGGCTGGGAGGCTTTCCTCGCGCCGCGCTACAGCATCCCGCAGACCTACGTTTTGGGGACGGACGGAAACCTGATCCGGAAGTTCGTCGGCTACAGCCCGCAGGTGGCAGTGATGGTGCGCGGGATCGCCGACGAGGCTCTCGGCAACACGGCGACGGGCGGACGCTAGAGACCTCGCACGCCTCATTCAACGGCGCGAACGTTTCAGATGTTAAGAGCAGAGGCAGCCGGGCACGTCTAAATTGCGTGCCGGCTGCCTCTGCTCTTTTCGTTACTCTTCGCCGTTACTCTTATCCGCTATTCCTTCCGCCCGTCGCCCCCGGTAGTTTTCTGCCCGCGAACGCGAGGGCGAATCGCTATGTAACAGTCTTCGCGCGACGAAAGCGCGGCCGCTTATGCGTCGCCGCCGCTGGCGGAATGGTCTGCGCCCTGCCGCTCCTGTTCCAGTTCGCGCTCGCCCTCCTCTATGAGTTCGCGCCCTCTGCGTTCGAGTTCCTTGTCCTGCAAGCCCTGCGCGACACTTTCCTTGGCGCGGCCTTCCGCGATCTTCATCTCGGCCTGCACGCGCGCCTCCACTTCGTCTATCGCGGCGGGTTCGCCCGTCTCCTCCTGCGTCGTCACCTTGTCCGGGTCAATTGACATCTCCAACCTCCTCTTTAAGAAGCACTGCCAGCGTGAAAAATTATTTCGGGCATGGTCTCACTGTTGGCGCGGCGCGGTCAAATCGTCGCCCCCACCGATGGTCGCCGAAAATATTTTACGCGGGGGCTTGACTCTGTACCCAGATACAGGGTTTACAATGTCGCCATGTTGAAAACGGAGAGACAATTTGAAAAGCGACGAGAGGGGCGCACGCTGCGCATCGGCGAGGTTTCAGAGGCGACGGGAATCGGCGTCGAGGCGTTGCGCTTTTACGAACGGCGCGGCCTGCTCGGTCGCCCCGCGCGCACGGCCTCCGGCTATCGCGCCTACGATGAAGAGGTGTTAGAACGCCTCGCGTTCATCAAGCGGGCGCAGGCCATCGGGTTTTCGCTCGACGAGATCACGGAGATTCTGGAGATGCGCGGGCGCGGAGAAGCACCGTGTGTGGAGGTGCGCGAGGCGGCGCGGCGCAAACTCGCGGAACTCGACGTGCGCCTGCGCGAACTGCGCCGCTACCGCAACGAACTGGCGCGCACGCTGGCGGACTGGGACGAGCGCGGCATTGATGAAGGCCACTTCTGCGGCCTCATCGAGCACAGCCACGTCCACGCGCCCGCCGTGGCGGCCGTTCCGCAGCCGCCCGCGCGCAAAAAGAGAAGCGAGGGGAAACGGACATGAGCGTGACCATCATCACAGAACCGGCGAAGAACGGAGCGACAGGCGACACGCCCGGCGAGGGCGCGTCCACGCCGTACGGCGCGGCAGACGTTGCCCCCCACGGCGCGCACGCCCCGTCAGATCACATCGCAACTCACGCCCCGTTACACGACGGCAGCGCGCCCGCTGTCGCCGATGGCGCGGACGCTGACTCCGACGCGGGCAATAACGAGCGGGTCGATCTGTCGCTCACGGGCATGACCTGCAACGCCTGCGCGCGTCGCATCGAGCGGAGGCTGAAGAACGCGGGGGGCGTGCGCAGCGCGCACGTCAATTTCGCGACGGCGCGTGCGACGGTGGAATACGACCCGCGCTCGACCGCGCCCGCGCGCCTCATCGGGACGGTCGAAGAGATCGGCTACGGCGCGAGCGACGCCGATGAAGAGGGTGCGGCGGAGCGCGAGCAGGAGGCCGCGCACGCCGAGCAGCGGCAACTGCGACGTCGCTTCATCGTCGCGGCCGTGCTCTCCGCGCCCGTGCTCCTCATTGCGATGTCGCACGGACGCATCGCGCTCTTTAACGTCGCGTGGATCAACTGGGCGCAACTCGTCCTGACGCTGCCCGTCATCTGTTACAGCGGATGGCCTTTCTACAGGGGCGCGTGGACGGCGCTTAAACATCGCGCGGCCGACATGAACACGCTCATCGCGACGGGCACGGGCGCGGCCTTCATCTATTCGCTCGCCGTGACAATCGCGCCCGGTCTCTTCATCGGCGAACACGCGGCGGGAATGGCGGGCATGGGCGACGGCGGCGGCGCGTCGATGGTCGCGCCCGTCTATTTCGAGGCGGCGAGCGTGATCATCGCGCTCATCCTGCTGGGACGCCTGCTCGAAGAGCGAGCGCGCGGCAAAACTTCCGACGCGATCAAGCGACTGCTGGGACTCCAACCGCGCACGGCGCGCGTCGTGCGCGAGGGGGGCGTGGAAGTTGACGTGCCCGTCGAAGAGGTTGCGAGCGGCGACGTGCTGGTCGTGCGGCCGGGCGAGCGGATTCCGGTGGACGGCGTGGTGCTGGAGGGCGCGTCGGCGGTCAACGAGGCGATGCTGACGGGCGAGAGTATGCCGGTCGAGAAGAGTGCGGGCACGGAGGTCTTCGGCGCGACCATCAACGGGACGGGGAGTTTCAACTTTCGCGCGACGAAGGTCGGGCGCGAGACGGTGTTGCAGCAGATCGTGCAGATGGTGGAACAGGCGCAGGGGCAACGCGCGCCCATCGCCCGCCTCGCGGACGTGGTGAGCGGTTATTTCACGCCCATCGTGATCTGCGTGGCGATTGCGGCCTTCGTCGTGTGGTTCATCGCCGCGCCCGTGGAATCGCGTCTGAGTTACGCGCTCGTCAGTTTCGTCTCGGTGCTGATCATCGCCTGCCCGTGCGCGCTCGGTCTGGCGACGCCGACCGCCGTCATGGTCGGGACGGGGCGCGGCGCGGAGCACGGCATTCTCGTCAAAGGCGGCGAGGCGCTGGAGACCGCGCACCGCCTGACGACCATCGTCCTCGACAAGACGGGCACGATCACGCTGGGGCAGCCCGCCGTGACGGATGTGCTGGCGTCGGAAAATTTCTCGGAGGACGAACTGCTCGCTCTCGCCGCCTCGGCCGAGCGCGCGAGCGAGCACCCGCTCGGCGAGGCGATTGTGCGGCGCGCAGCCGAGCGCGGACTCGCGCTCGCGAACGTCTCTTCGTTCAACGCGCGCGCGGGTCACGGCGTGGAGGCCGAGGTGGAGGGGCGGCGCGTGCTGCTCGGCAATCTCAGGTTGATGGAGGAGAGCGGCGTCGAGTTGAAAAATTTACGCGAGCGCGCGGCCGCTTTGACGGCGGCGGGGCGGACGGTGGTCTACGTCGCCGTGGACGGCGCGGCGGCGGGCGTTCTCGCCGTGGCGGACGAAATTAAGCCCGACTCGAAGGAAGCCGTCGCCGCGCTCGAACGTTTGGGGCTGGAAGTGTTGATGCTGACGGGCGACAGCCGCCCGACGGCGGAAGCGGTGGCGCGCGCCGTCGGGATCACGCGCGTGCTGGCCGAAGTGTTGCCGGAGGGTAAGGCGGCGGAAGTGAAAAAATTGCAGGCCGCAGGGAAACGCGTGGCGATGGTGGGCGATGGGCTGAACGACGCGCCCGCGCTCGCCGCCGCCGACATCGGCATCGCCATCGGCACGGGCACGGACGTTGCCATCGAAGCTTCGGACATCACTTTGATTCGCGGCAGCCTGCACGGCGTGGTGACGGCCGTCACGCTCTCGCGGCGGACGATCAAAGTGATCCGGCAGAATTTGTTCTGGGCGTTCGTCTATAACACGCTGGGCATCCCGCTGGCGGCGGGCGCGCTCTATCCGTTCACGGGCTGGCTGCTCTCGCCCGTGGTGGCGAGCGCGGCGATGGCGCTCTCGTCCGTCTCGGTCGTCGCCAACAGCCTGCGGCTCAGGCGCTTTCGCCTTTGATTCGTTTTGCCTTTCTTTGCGTCTTTGCGCCTTTGCGCGAGGCTGGTTTTCACGCAAAGGCGCAAAGACGCAAAGAAAAAAAGCGTGAGGGTCAGTTTGCAACATCGGCTTGATTGGGGGAATGAAAATGGACACGACGGAAATTATTGTCTTGCCGGCGGGCATCGCGCTCATCGCTTTCGTGCTCTGGTATTTCTTCGCGGGCGAGGGCGTGCGCGCGGCGGCGAATTTGACGGCGACGGGCGCGCAACGTCTGCGCGTGCTGGTCAGGGGCGGCTACACGCCCGACGTGATCATCGTCAAACGCGGTGCGCCCGTCGAACTCGACTTTTATCGAGAGGAAACCAACTCCTGCACCGAGCAGGTCGTCTTCGGCGACTTCGGCATCAGCCGCATGTTGCCCGCCTTTAAGACGACACGCATCAACTTCACCCCGGAACGCGCGGGCACGTTCACGTTCAACTGCGGCATGAACATGGTGCGCGGCAAGTTGATCGTGGAAGATTAAGGCTGACTCGCAGCGCGCCCGTCGCTTGGGGCTCGCGTATATTTGAAAAGGCGGCAGCGGCGCGCGTCTACGGGAGGCTGCAAATTAGGGCGTCGTCGTCGTTCGTGTTAAATTGACAGCAACCGTAAGGTTGTCAGGCGGGCTTCGGAAAAGCGGACGAATTTATGCGACGATTGGCGCTCATCTACGGCATCCTTCTCACGCTCACGGCGGGCGTGTGGGGCAGCGCGCTGGCCGCCGCCTCCGAGTGGTGTATGCACGCCGGGAGCAGCGCGCCCGCCGCGTCCGACGAGCACGACTGCTGCCGCGCCAAAATCGGCGCGCCCGACGCGGCTCATCCCGCCGCGCACGACGACGCATCCGGGCGAGCTTCGCGCGACGCTTCCACGCACGACGCTTCCACGCCGGACGTTTCTACGCACAACGCTTCGCACGTCGAATCAAACACACTAAACCAGGCCGCCGCGCATGCCGGAGTGAACTGCGTGGACGCGGACGCTGCCGCCGACGCGATGCCCGCCATCCGCGCCGCGACCGCCTCCGGCCTGTCGTGCGCCGAATGTTGCGCGGGCAATTCAGGACAGACGCCCGCGACGCCCCTGTCGGTCGCGCCCGAACAGAGCAAGTTCAAGCGCGCCGCCGAAAGCGTGCGTGCGGGGACGTACGGTTTTTACGCTTTCTCGCCATCACGCATTTCGCACCTCGCGCCCACGCAGCACGCGCCGCCCGCGTCTACGGAGCGTCGATACATATTGATCAGCGTCTTTCTCATCTAACCTCTCTCAGACGTTTCCGGCCTCGCGCCTCCGCGCGATGTCCGGCCGGAAGCGCGCGCCCGAGTCGCCAAATTAATCCGACATTATTAAACGGGTACGCGGCACGAGCGGCATTCGCCGCCCGCCGCAACTTCACAGGCTTTTGAGAGGTTCAGACATGTATATATTAAAACTTTTGCAGACCGACTTGAGCAGGACTCTGCGTGTGTTCGGCATCGTCTTCGCGCTGGCCGCAGCGAGCGGCAGCGCGTGGGCGCAACACGACGGCCACGGCGGCCACGCCGCGCCGAAGAAGGCTGCGCCGAAGAAGGCCGTGAAGAAGGCCGCCGCTAATAAGTCCACGCAAGACGGGCAAACGGCCGCCACGCGCAGGGGTGCGCAACGCGCTCGCCTACGTAAAGCTTCGGCCGTGCAGCCCGCGCCGCAAGCAGGCCACGACGGGCACGACGACATGACGCCCGCCGCCCCGGCCGCCGAGGCCGTCGCGCCCTTAACGCCTGCGCCCTCCGCCGCGCCCTCTGACGCGACGACCGAGGCCGCGCCGCCCGCGCCGCAGACGCCCACTCATTCGCATACGTCGCCGGCGACGGCCGCTCCTCCCGTGCCCGCCGCGCCGCAGTTTCAACCGGCCGCGCCCGCCGCGCCGCAGACGCCCGCCATGCAGCAGACGCCGCCCGCGCCCGAACGACACGAGCACCGGCATGATGCGACGACCGCCCCCGCTCCCACGGCCGCGCCCGCGGTTGACCACAGCACACACGCGCCGTCTGCGCAGCCCGCGACCGCCGCCCCGGCTGCCCCGATCAATCATAGTATGCACACGGGGCACGACGCGGCGGCGAAGGGCGGGGAAGCCTCGGACGTCAAAGAAGTCTCGGAAGCGGAAATCAACGAGTTGATGGTGATGTCGGGCGACATGATGGGGATTCGCAACGGCGGGAGCCGCGGTAACTTCACGCCGATGGGGCAGATGGGTTCGGGCACGGCCTGGCAGCCCTCCACGTCGCCGATGTACATGAGCCATAAGTTCTACGGCGACTGGCTCTTCATGTTCCACGGCGAGGCGAAGATCGGCGTCAACGCGCAGGGCGGGCCGCGCGGCGTGACGAAATTCGAGTCGCAGAACTGGATCATGCCGATGGCCTACCGGCGCGTCGGCGCGGGCACGCTGCAACTGCGCGCGATGCTCAGCCTCGAACCGCTGACGCTTTCAGGCGCGGGGTCGCCGCAGCTTTTCCAGACCGGCGAGGTTTATAAGGGGCGGCCGATCATCGACGCGCAGCACCCGCACGATCTCTTCATGGAACTCTCGGCGCAGTACACCGTGCCGCTCGGCGAGCGCGCGACGTGGTACACCTATTTCGGCTTTCCCGGCGAACCCGCGCTCGGCCCCGTCGCCTTCATGCACCGCCCCTCGGCCTCCGAGAACCCGTCTGCGCCGCTCACGCACCACTTGCAGGACTCCACGCACATCTCTTTCGGCGTCCTCACCACGGGCTTTACCTATCGCTGGTTCAAACTCGAAGGCTCCGTCTTCAACGGCCGCGAACCGGACGAGCGTCGCTACAATTTCGAGCGCGGCGCGTTCGACTCGCGCTCGGCGCGTCTCAGTTTCGCCCCCAACGCCAACTGGGCGTTTCAGGTGAGCCACGGCTTCCTGCGCAACCCTGAACAACTCCACGAGGGCGACGTGCGGCGCACAACCGCCTCCGTGCAGTACAACCGCCCGTTCCGGCGCGGCAACGTCGCGGCGGCTTTCATCTGGGGACGCAATCACGAAAGCCACGACGGCGAAATCTTCAACCTCAACGGCTACACCTTCGAGACGACCGCCAACTTCCGCGACCGTAATTATCTCTACACGCGGCTCGAACTCGTCGATAAGAGCGAACTGCTCACGCACTCCGAAGCCGACCGCCTCGGCTTCGAACACGACACGCACCCGCAGTTTCGCGTCGGCGCGTACACTTTCGGTTACGTGCGCGACGTGTGGAACACGGATAAGTTGTCGGTCGGCCTCGGCGGCGACTTAACGTTTTATTCCAAGCCCGCCATACTCGACAGCCTCTACGGCGGCAGCCCGAGGTCTTACAAGTTTTTCCTGCGCCTGCGCCCCGGCCGCATGAAGATGGACGGCCACGCCGGCCACGGCAAGACCACGGACGCCAGGCAGGACGCGCACGACGCGCACGACAAACATTGAGAGCGGGCGCGGCCGTCCAAAGGCCGCCCCGATAATTTGCCATTTACCGTCCCGATAATTTGAAGGAGAGAGACACGATGAAGGCAGCAAAAAAGATCAAACTCGCGCTCGCGTGCGGCTTGTTGTTCGCGTTCGCGTCGATGTTACAGGCGTGCGGCGGCGCGTCTTCCGAGCAGGCCGCTTCGGGTGGGCGTCAACCCGCCGCCACGACGGCGACGCCCGCGCGCGCGGCCGCTCCCGCTGCGCCCCTCGCGCCGCAGGCGGCGCACGACACGGGCGGGACGACGGCGTCAGGAGGCGCGGGCGATTCGCACGAGGGTCATTCGCACGGCGCGCCGGGGCGCGTGCCGCGCTTCGCCGCGACGGCCGCGGACTTGAAGAATTTGCCGCCCGTCCTGCCGGCCTCGCAGTTCACGGGTTTGACGCGCCAGGCCTACGCGGCCGTCAAGGAGATACCGCAAACCATCGCGCAACTCCCCTGCTACTGCCACTGCGACGAAGGTTTCGGCCACAAGAGTTTGCAGACCTGTTTCGTCGACGACCACGCCGCGCATTGCGCCGTCTGCGTCGAAGAGGCGCTGCTCGCCTACAAACTGCAAAAAGAGGAGCGGCTCAGCCCGGCGCAGATACGCGAGCGGATCATCGCGCAATACGGGCAGTAGGCGCGCTGAGAGAGGGGCGCACGACGCGCCGCTTGCGCGCTTCGTGCGAAAGCCTCTGCGAACGGGAGTTGCGTCACTACTTGAACTGCGCTTCGCGCGCGGGAGAATTTAAGGATGAAAAGATTTTTGCAAAGCCTGACGTTATCGCTGTTAGTCGTCTCTTTCGGGGCGACGGCGGCACGCGCCCAGTCGGGGGAACCGCAGGCGGGAAGGGCGGCCTTGAAACTGGAAGGGCAGATCGTCTGCTCCGTCTGCTGGTTTGAATCGGACGACCGTGCGAAGACGCCTTACGGCACGGCCGACGACATAAAGTGCGCGGCCGACTGCGCGGCGAAAGGCATAGACGCCGCGCTCGCCGTGCGCGAGGGCGGGGGAGATAAGTTCACGCTCTACCTGCTCGAAGACGGCCGCTTCGACAAGGGCGCGAAGAACTGGCTGGCCTACATGGGCAAGCGCGTGCAGGTCGCGGGCACGCTCCGGCGCGGTGCGACGGCGGAGAAAAGCTATTTCAAGGTTGACGATTTGAGCGTGGTCGGGGGCGGCGCGGATGCTTCGGTCTTGCAGGACGCGAAAGTGATCGGTACGGAAGTGGACTTCGCGCTCAAAGACCTCTTCGGCGTCGAGCAGCGTCTGAGCGCGTTTCGCGGCCGCATCGTGGTGCTCAATTTCTGGGCGACCTACTGCGAGCCGTGCCGGCGGGAGATGCCCGATCTGGCGCGCATCCAGAACAACTACGCCGCGCTCGGCGTGCAGGTCGTCGGCGCGTCGGCCGACGAATTGGCGGCGCGCACGAAGGTAATGGAGTTCATCAGGGAGACGAAGATCAATTTCCCCGTCTGGCTCGGCGCGAAGGTGGGCGACATGCAACGCTTCGGACTCGCGCCCGCGCTTCCCGGCACGGTCATCATCGGGCGCGACGGTCGCGTCGCGTGGCAGCGGAGCGGCATCGTCAAAGAGGCTGACTTGAAGCAGAAGATCGACGAACTGCTGGCGCAGGCGGCTACGGCAACCGGGCGCGAGGCGGAGGACGCGAAGCATGAGGCAGGGGACGCGAAGCGTGAGGCTGGGGACACGAAGCGCGAGGCGGAAGTCGTGAAGGGGCGCGGGGGCAGTGGGGAAGGCGCGCGTGTGGAGTCGCCGGAAGAGGAGCATGCGTCGAGCGTCCCTTCCTGACCGAGTTGACCGGGAGAAGGCCGCGCCGTGAGCGGGGCAGGAAACGAAAACAAGGAACGTTGGGTGTACGGGGCGCGGCTGCTCTCGAAGCAGATTCCGCGCGCGACCGTGCGCATGACTATCACATACAAATTTCACCCGCGCCTGACGGCCGGCGTGGAATATAACCCCGGAGCGGACGAGGTTGCGCCCATCGCCAACCTGCTGCTCCTGACGGAGACGAAGCGGCGTCCCGCACTGATGCTCGGCACGAGTTCGGATCGCATCGGCACGCCTTCCGGCCAGTCTTATTACCTGACGCTCAGCAAGAACCTGCAGCGTGAGACGGGTCTGCCCGTCGCGCCTTACGTCGGCGTGGTTTACGGCACGTTTCAGGACAGGTTTCTGCCCGTCGGCGGCGTCAACATCAGGCTCGGCAAAAATCTCTCAGCACTCGTCACGCACAACGGCATCAACCTCCACCCGCTCCTCAACTACACGTACAACCGCCACGCCTTCTCCCTCGTCATGGTGAAGAGCAAATATCCGGGCGTGAGTTACAGCATCGCGTTCTAAGAATGGGGAAAGGGAAAAGGGGAAGGGTAAAGACAAGCTAAACGCCGGGCAGCTTGAGTTTTTATCTTTTACCTTTCACCTTTTCCCTTTTCCCTTTCGCCTTCCGCTTGCTAAGATGTGCGCGTAATAACAAAAGGCGCGACACAGTCGAATTGATTTCTCCCCTCCGGACAGCAAGCACGCTTGTTCTTCCCCTCCGGTGTCGCCGCCGCATCACCTTTTTTTAGTTGCGAAGGAGAAGAAGCATGAAATCATTTTGGAGACAACTGGCCTGCGCGCTGTTGTGCGCGCTCGCGCTCGCGACGGCGGCCACCACGGGCGCGACGGCGCAGACCCACAAGGGTTATCTCAAAGCGCAGAAAGACGCGCGCAAACAGGCCAACAAAGCCGCCGCGGTTTTCCGCCAGATCATGTCCACGCCGGAGCGCGCGATCCCCAGGGAGTTGATCGACAAGGCGGAGGCCGTCGCCGTGTTTCCGGACGTGATCAAGGCCGGCTTTTTGCTCGTCGGCGGACGCGGCGGGCGCGGCGTGATCAGCCGGCGCATCCCCGGCGGATGGAGCGCGCCCGCGTTCTTCAACCTCGGCGGCGGAAGTTTCGGCCCGCAGCTCGGCGCATCTTCGACCGACTTCGTGCTGCTCTTTATGAACAAAGACGCGGTGGCGGGATTGCTGGACGACAAATTCGAGATCGGCGGCGAGGGCAGCATCGCCGCCGGCCCCGTCGGCCGCTCGGCCAGCGCCTCGACCGACCTCCAACTCCGCGCCGCCATACTCTCTTATTCACGCAGCAAGGGTCTCTTCGCCGGTCTGGAACTGAAGGGCGTCGTCATCAACCCGGACAACAAAGACAACGAGGCCGTCTACGGCATGAAGGCCAGAGAACTGCTGACGGGTGAGGGCTTGAAGCGCGGCGGCAAGCCTTACATTCCGCAGAGCGTGCGCAATTTCCCTTTGCAACTGTCGCGTTATTCGCGTAAGTAGGGATGGGAAAATCGACGTGTATGTTTCGTTGCGCAGTTGAAAGGGAAAGCCGGATGAAGAAATCGCGTTTGAGAATTACGTCTGCGCGCGCGCGCGGCGGGCTGTTGTCCATCGGTGCGATCCTGCTCGTGATGCTCGCACCGGCCGCGCCCGCGGAGGGCGTCGCGCGCGGGCAGGAGGCGCAGCAGCAGCAGCGGCAGCGGCGTGTGAACGCGCCGCCGACGAAGAAGGAAGAAGAGGCGGAGCGCAAGGCCGCGAACGCGGCGCGTGTGTTCGAGCAGGCGATGGGCGCGCGCGACAACGCGATCCCGAAAGAGTTGATCGATAAAGCCGAGGCGGTGGCCGTGTTCCCCGGCGTGCTCAAGGCGGGCTTCGTCGTGGGCGGGCGGGGCGGCAGCGGTTTAATCAGTCGCCGCGTGCGCGGCGGGTGGAGCGCGCCGGCGTTCTTCACGATGCGGGGCGGGAGTTTCGGCGCGCAGATCGGCGCGGCCAAGACCGATTTCGTCCTGCTCTTTATGAACGAGTCGGCCGTGCAGGGTTTGCTCGAAGACAAGTTCGAGATGGGCGGCGAGGCGAGCGCGGCGGCCGGCCCCGTCGGCCGCACGGCCAGCGCCACCACCAACCTCACGCTCGACGCGGGGATTCTTTCCTATTCGCGCAGCAAAGGTCTCTTCGCCGGTCTGGAACTGAAAGGGGCGGTCGTCAACCCCGACAACAAATTGAACGAAGCCGTCTACGGCATGAAGGCCGACAAACTGCTGAGCGATGCGACGCAGCTCAAGGCGGAGCAGGCGCCGGCGGGCGTGCGCGTCTTCCCCGTCACGCTCGCTCGTTATTCGAGACGTTGACGGTAGTTTTGAAACGCGAAAACCACGCCGGGAAACTTATTCACGGAGACTTAAGTAGAGGCAGTTAAAGGTTGTGCTAAGGCTTTGAGATCGTAAAACTTGAAGAGGAGCTTGTAACAACGATGGCTACAACAGCAGCAATGAACAATGCCGCCCTGGCGGGACACGACGACCGACATCCGAAGGGACTCTACGTGCTCTTCGCCACCGAGCTGTGGGAGCGCTTCAGCTTCTACTCGATGCTGGCGCTCTTCACCCTCTACCTCCAGGACAAGACGGGCGGCTTCGGCTGGGCGCGCAACGACGCCACGCGCCTCTACGCGATCTACCTCGCCGCCGTCTACTTCAGCCCGCTCGTCGGCGGCATCATCGCCGACCGCAAACTCGGCTACCGCAGGTCGGTCATGATCGGCGGCTTCTTCTTCATGGCCGGCCACCTGCTCCTGTCCTTCCCCATCGTCTGGGTGATGTACCTCGCCCTGGCCTGCCTCGTCATCGGCAACGGCTTCTTCAAGCCGAACGTCTCGGCGATGGTCGGCAAGCTCTACCCCGAAGGCAGCCACCTCAAGGATCGCGCCTACAACATCTTCTACATGGGCATCAACGTCGGCGCTTTCCTCGCGCCGCTCGTGATGGAGGTCGTCAAGCAGAAAAAGGGTTACCACTGGGCCTTCGCCGTCGCCGCGTTCGGGATGGTCATCTCGGTCGCCACGCTCGCCCTCTTCAGGCGGCACATTGAGCAGACCGACATCGCCGGGCGCGGCGGGAGCGCGAGCGCCGTGCGTGGCAACGAGCCGAAGTCGTCGCTCGTGACCGAAGATTTGCCGCCCGTCGCGACCGAAGTCAACGAGGACGAACTTCGTCGCGGCCGCGCGCAGACGCCGGGCGGGATGCCTGCCGCGAACGCGGGCGGCAACGCCGCACGGGCCAGCGCGCTCGACGCCGTCTCCGACACGCGCCGCATCACGGCGCTCATCGTCATCTTCGCCATCGTCGTCGTCTTCTGGATGGCCTTCCATCAGAACGGCGCGACGTGGACTTACTGGGCTAACGACAACACGGATTGGGGCGCGTCCTCCGTCGTGCCGATCCTGATCGGCATCTTCACTTTGGGACTAATCGACGGCTCGGACGTGTCGGGCGTCATCTCGAACGCGATCAACCCGTTCTTCGTGATCGTGCTGACCTTCCCCCTGATCTGGTTCTGGGGCTGGTTGGACAAGAAGGGCATGGAGCCTTCGACGCCGGCGAAGATGGCGCTGGGGATGTTCCTCGTCGCCGCCGCCTACATAATCATGTACCAGGGCGCGATTTCGGGCGGCAACACCGGCCGCGTCTCACCGTGGTGGCTGATCACGGCCTACGGCGTCATCACGCTCGGCGAGCTGATGCTCTCGCCAATGGGACTCTCCCTCGTCTCGAAGGTCGCGCCCATCAGGATGCGCGGGCTGATGATGGGCGGCTGGTTCGCGGCCACTTCAATCGGCAACTACCTGGTCGGCACCATCGGCGTGAAGTGGACGACGTGGACGCACTCGAAGTTCTTCTTCGTCGTCGCGGTGATGTGCGCGGCGGTCGGCCTGCTGCTGCTACTGCTGCTACGCCCCCTGAAGAAGTCTATGCCGGGCGTATAGCGGCGCGGGGAAGTAAAAACTTGACGCTTCTGTGAGGGCGACTTTAGAATCCAGACCACGCCCTCACAGAAGGCGCAAGGATCGAGTTGATGCTGTGACGCGCACGGCCGCTCGTGTTTGAAAGGAACGACCGAATTCATGCAACCCCGCACCCAGCGCCAGAAGGAAATCTTCGACTACATTCAACGCTTCATCGAGCGGCACGGGTACGAACCTTCCTACGCGCAGATCGCGCGCCACTTCGGCATCGCCTCGAAGGCCACCATCGCCAAGCACATCGAGGCGCTGGAAAAGCGCGGCCTGCTCGCGCGCAGCCACACGAACGGCTCATTCAATTTGAACGTCCACGTGGAAGAGGTTGCGGGCGATGGGCTGTGCGAGGTGCGCTTGCTCGGCCGCATCGCGGCGGGCGCGCCTTTGGAGACGGTTGACGACAACGCAGAGACCATCGGCGTGCCGCGTTTCCTGCTGGGGCGCGTGCGCCCCGAACGCATCTACGCGCTGCGCGTCTCCGGCGACTCGATGATCGACGAGCACATCTGCGACGGCGACATCGCACTGATCGAAAACCGCGTCGACGCACGTGACGGCGAGATCGTCGTCGCCCTCGTCGAAGGCTCGCGCGCCACGCTCAAACGCCTCTATCGCTACGGGCGCGAAGTCGAACTCCGTCCGGCCAATTCCCGCCTTGAGCCGATCCGCCTGCCCGCCGCGCAGGTGCAGGTGCAGGGCATCTTCCGCGGCCTGCTCCGCCCGGCGGCATAAGCCAGGGAGACGGCCGAAAGCAGTTGAAACGCCGAAAGGCGAAAGAGGGAGACGGAACGCGCGCGTTCCGTCTCCCTCTTTCGCCTTATCAGTGTTGCTAGCTTCCGGAGTCTCTCACGCGCTGACGGCCGCGCCCGTCGAGGGCGTGGCGGCGTCCGGTTCCTGCCCGGCGAGGTGCGCGTGGTAGAGGTCTGCGATGCGCTGCTCGTCTTTGGCGATATCGACGCTGATGTCGTCGAAGATTTGCGCGGTCGCCGGGTCGGTGAAACTGTTGGCGAGGTTGAACGAGTCCACGACGCCGGTTTGCAAATCGCCCATGGCGCGGCGCATGAGCGCCACGTCGTCGTTCGATTGCAGCCAGCTCTTGAGCGTCGCCCACGCGCCGCTGCCCGCCGCCTGAAATGTCTCCTGCGCACCGAGCGCGGCGAGGCGCGCTTCGAGCGAGGCGATGTGCCGCGCTTTGTTGGCGCAGATTTCCCGGCAGGCCGCGCCGAGGTCTGCGGCGGTGGCTTTCTCGGCGTAATGCTCGAAGGCCGTCAGGGCATAACGCTCGCCGCGAATCGCCGTGTTGATGCCGTCCACGATCTCGGCCTTCGTCGAACCGCCCCACCCTTCGGCCAGCTTCCACCAATCGGCCGATAAATTATCCTCGTTCGGGAGCGGCTCCTTGAGCGCGCCTTCGAGTCCGAGGTGGCGCAGGATGGCGGCCGTGAAGATGGGCACGTCGCCCGGTCGGCGCGACGTGAAGAGGTTCGCGTCGCGCACGAGCGGCGCGTCTTCGTAGCTCGCGCCGGCGTTCTGCATGTCTTTGCGGATGGCGCGAAAGCCGGTGGCGCGTTTGCCCTGCAGGAGGTCGCCTTCGATCAGCACTTGCGGCCCGTGGCAGACAGCGGCGACGAGTTTGCCGCGCTCGACGGCGTCCTGCACGAAGCGCACGGTCTTCATGTTGGTGCGCATCTTGTCCGGAGCCATGCCGCCCGGGATGATGACGGCGTCGAACTCTTCGGCGAGCGCGTCGGTGGTGGTGCGGTCGGCCGCCAACGAGAGTTTCAACTGCTTGCCCTGATACTTTTCGTTGACGCGCGAGCCGAGCACGGTCACTTCCGCCCCCGCTTCCCGCAACGCGTTGTAAGGAATTAGAAATTCGCTGTCCTCGACGTGGCTCTCGATCAATATGGCGACCTTCTTCGTGGCGCTTTCCTGCTTCGACATCAATTTGACTCCTTCGTTAATGCTCATTCTCAAAAGACGCCGTAGGCGGCGTCCGTTTCGCTAACTCGTAAGGTGGATTGTCCCCGGAACAAATCGGCAAAGAGCGTGCCAGCGAGCGCGCGGGCTGAATGCGGCCGAAAATCCGGCGCGAGCCCTGTTCGCTCGCACAAACCCGTACAGGCCGTCGCCGCGAACGTTCGCTTACGTTACTTGCGACGCGCGCCTGTCGATTGAAGCGACGGCGGCGGGTCGCAGCCTGCGCCCCGCGCACTTTCTCATTGACGGCCGCGCCACACATCATGTAAATCTCAAAGCTACTGAAAACGCGCGAAGCAAGATCGGAAAGCGTATGGCGCAAGGTTGTTTATTTCGCCTTGAACCGAGCGGGTAGTTTATTCAACTCGACACACACGGGAGGAAAGCATCATGGCAAGCAGACGTAAACAATCTAACAGCCGGGGCAACACCGGCGGCCAATCTAACAGCCGGGGGAACACCGGCGGCGGCGACATGGCGAACTCGGCGACGGAAGCCGAGACGGGCGTGATCAATCAGGCGACGGAGGTGGCGGGCGAAGTGGCCGAGCGCGGGTCGAACCTCGGAAGTTCGCTGCTCGAAACTCTGGCCGACACGGTGGGCAGCGTCAGCCCTTCGCTCGGCGACATCGTGCGACCGGGCGGGTCTGAAAAGTCCGGCGGCCGCTCGTCCGGGCGTTCGTCCACGGGGCGCAGCGGCACCACTTCAACGTCGAGCGCCGTCAGGAGCATCGCGCGGCAGGCGGGCAAGGCGACCGAGCGCGCGGGCAAAGCGGCGGAGCGTGAGGGACGCGCCACGTCGCGTTCGGCGCAGTCCGTCAGCAAAGGCATGAATCGCACGGCTAAGGCAGCCACCGGCTCGGGCGGCGGCAGCGGTAGCGGCGGCGGCAAAGGTGCGGCGGGCAAGTCGTCCGGCGCGAAGGGCGGCGCAAAGTCGGGCGGCACTAAATCGGGCGGCGCTAAATCAGGCGGCTCCGGGTCAGGCAGCACGAAGTCGGGCGGTTCAGGGTCAGGCGCTGCAAAGTCGGGCGGCACGAAGTCCGGTGGCTCGAAGTCGGGCGGTTCGAAGTCGGCCGGCAAGGGACGCGGCGGGAGATAAACGCGCGCCGCGCGCTGAAGCCTGTGACGGGCGCGCGCGGAATGTTTCGACGTTGGACGGGACGCAACCCGCAACACGGAGTTGCGTCCCGTTCAGAGTTGAATCGTTGGGGTGACGTCAATGGAGAAGCAATGCTTCCGTTGCAAAGCGACGAAGGACACGAGCGAATTCCATAAGTTCGCGCGCAACCCTGATGGGCTGCAACCATATTGCCGTCCCTGCAAGAGAGCCATTGATAACGAACATTACAAAACCCATCCGCGCCGCAACTACGAGCGTAATAAAGCGAAAGCTCATAGTAACCGGCGTTGGCTATACGAATTGCTGAAAACGAAGCGGTGCGAGTGGGAAGGTTGTACGGTGAGCGATCCCGATATGCTGGTCTTCGATCATCTCGACCCACAGACTAAACGGCGGGAAGTCAGCCAGATGGCGCAACAATCATATGCGAGAAAGACGATTGAGGCAGAGGTAAGAAAGTGTAGGGTGCTGTGCGCTAATCATCATCAGAAGCACACCATCCAGCAGTTCGGTTACAGGAAGTGGGCAACTGAATTATAAGCTGTTCGGAGAAGCGGACGGTGATATTTAAGCGAGAAGCGAATGTGAGAAAATTGAAGCCGCCTTCCGGACTTGAACCGGAGACCTACGGTTTACGAAACCGTTGCTCTACCACTGAGCTAAGGCGGCACGCGAGTTTGCGAAGCAAGAATACGAAGCGAGGCGCGCGCTGTCAAGCAGGCGCTCTGCCAAGAGAGGGAGGAGCGGAAAACAGAGATGGCAAAAGACCCTACGAAGCACAAACAGAACTATCAGATCGACGGCCAGAAGTTGAACGAGTACGAATTTACCCAGAGCCACGGTGCGATCACGGAGGAGGAACGCAACCGTTTCGGCGACCAGCAGCGCCAGAGCGGAGATCAGTTTAACGCGCCGCAGACCGAGGCCGAACGCATCCAGCAATTGATGGACGACGTGCACGAGCGCGTGCAGCGCGAGAAAGAAAAAGAGGCGGCGCGCGCGGCCGCGAAGCGCAGCAAGGCGCGCGCGGCGGCGCGTGCGCAGGCGGGCAGCGGGGCGGGCGCGCGGAAGTCGGCGGGAGCGAAAGGGGCTGCGAAGAAGGGCGCGTCGAAGGGTGCATCGAAGAGTGCGGGGAACGCTCCGGCAATTGGCGGCGGCAAGAAGGGCGCTGCTAAGAAAGCCGCGCCGGGAGCCGCCTCGGCGGGCGCGCGGAAGGGCGCGGCCGTCAAGGGCGGTGCGAAGGCAGGGGCAAAGGCCGGTGCGAAAGCGGGCGCGAAGTCGGGCGCGAAGTCGGGCGCGAAAGGCGGGGCTGCTAAGTCTGCGGGCAAGAAGGCCGCTGGCGGCGGCGGGCGCTCTGCCGGTAGCAAGTCAGGCAGTAGCAAGGCGGCCGGTAGCAAGTCTGGCGGCGCAAAGTCGGGCGGCAAAGGTGCGACGCGCAAGGGCGGCGGACGTTAAGTTGCAAAGTCGCGTGTGAGCGCGCGGCGTGCGAGAGTTTTCAGCGGGCGGCAACGAACCGGGAAGGAGTTGGACGAATGGCTGGACAAGGTGAGGAGCGGGATACGTCGGCGACGGCCGGCGGCGGGCAGGCGGGCGAGAACCGTGGGGGCGCGGCGGGCGCGGGGCATGAGGGCGAGCCGGAGGCCGAGCAGGAGTCCGCGGCGGCGATGGATGCGGAAGTGCCGCAGCCGCCCGACGCTTCGGAGACGACAGAGGGACAACCCTCCTGAGTTCTCACGGCAACTAACATACGAAACCAGCTTTAAGGGCGAGCGGCGCATCAGAAACCGCTCGCCCTTGCTGTGTGATGTGTCGGCGGGCGCGAAGTAAGTTAAGATGGATCGGTCAACGTACGCGCTCTTGCCCGCTTGAAAGTTCTCGTCCCACATGAATGATGAAAAGTAATTCCAGCATAGTTCGCCCGTCTACGACAGACATCCGTGCCGCCGCGCGTGTGCGTCGCATGCACGCGTCGCTCCTCCTGCTCATCGTGGCTTTGCTCGCCAGCCCGCAGGGCACGCCCGCGCAAAAGAGCGGCGCGCGGAAATTACCCTCGCCCGAACGGATCGTGGGCGACTATTTGAAGGCCGTCGGGGGGAAGAAACGGCAGGGCGCGGTGCGCGACGCGACCTACGAGTGGAAAGTGCGAGAGGGCGCGGGCGGGGCGCAGGGCACGGCACGCACATACACGAAATTTCCGGCCTCGACGCGCACCGACATCAAACTCGAACGCGGCGAGACGAACGCGGCGGCCACCTCGCGTTCCGCCTGGCTGCGGCGCGACGGCGGCACAGCGCAAACGCTGACCGGCGCGGACGCGGACATCGCCAAGCTGCTCTCCTCGCTCGATGCGAGCCGGCTCGTCGATTACAAAAAACAGGACGTGCTCGCGCGCACAATCGAATTCTCGGACGGCGGCAATCAACTCGAACCGGCCTACGTCGTCGAGTTCTCGCGCCGCAACGGCGCGCGCCTGAACTACCACTTCGGCGCGCAGAGCAAACTGCCGCTGCAGGTCGCCGACGACTCGCGCGGACTCACCATCCGTTACAAAGATTATCGCGCGGCGCAAAACGGTCTGCTCGAACCGCACCAGGTCGAGATCAGGACGCGAGACTCAGGGACGCTCGCCCTGAGTCTCGCCGGCGTGCGCTATAACACGGGGCTGGCCGATGCGCTCTTTGAGCCGCCGAGCGACGAATCTCTGAACATCTCCGAACTGCTGCGCGCCGTCGCGCGCAACCAGGAGCAACTCGACCGCCGCGTCGGCGATTACACCTTCACGCGCACGGAGACCGAGCGCGAGATCGATGACAAGGGTGTGGTGAAAAAAGAGAAGAAGGCCGTGCGCGAAATTTATCCGGTCGCGGGCGGCGGGAGCGTGGCGAAGCTCATCAGCGAAGACGGCGTGCCCCTCTCGCCGGAACGCGCGGCGAAGGAAGAAAAGCGCGTGGGCGAGGCTCTGGAAAAGCTCACGCGCGACAATCAGAAGCGCATGGAACGCTCGGCGCGCGAGCGTGCCGAACGTGCGCGCCGTGGGGGCGAGGCGGGAAACGCGGACGAGGATGAGAGCGTCGGCGTCGGGGTCTTCCTGCGCGCCTGCGAATTCGTCAGCCCGCGCCGCGAGCGTTTTCAAGAACGCGACGCCATCGTCTTCGATTTTCGCCCACGCCCCAATTTCAAACCGGCCAACCGTAACGAATCCTTCGTCGCCAAACTGGCGGGCGTCGTCTGGATCGACCCGGTGGACAAGCAGGTGATGCGGCTCGAAGCCCGCCTGTCGGAAAGTTTCAAAGTCGGCGGCGGTCTGCTGGCCTCCGTGCGTCCCGGCTCGGCGGTCGTGCTGGAGCAGACGCGGCTCGCCGACGGCGTGTGGCTGCCGCGCTTCGCGCAGATCAATGCCTCGGCCAAAATCTTCCTCTTCGCCGGTTTCCGTCTCGACGCGATCCGCGAATACAGCAACTACAAACGCTTCAGTGCCACCACCGGCGACGCGAATTTGGACTCGCCACCACCGCCCTCCCCGGCTTCGCCCCCGGACGATCCGCGATGAAAAATTTGATGGAGTTAACTATCCGCGCCTTAGTCTCACACACGCCGGGCAGGCGACGGCCTTCTGTTCCGTCTGCGGCGTGTGCCGTGCTGTGTCTTGCCCTGTGGCCGGGCGCGGGCTTCAACGCCGCGCCCGCGCGTTGCCAGCAAAGCGCGCCCGCCCCTTCCGCCGCAGTTCGCGCGAAGGCCGAGATTCCGGCGGACTTGGCGAGACTCGACACGCGCGCCCTGATTCGCGAGGTGGCCGAAAGCGAGCATGCGATGCAGCCGCGCCGCCTCGAATACACCTGGACGACGAAAGTGACGGATCGGGAGTTGGGCAAGCGCGGCGAGGTCAAGCGGGAGACGGTGAAGGTTTACGAGGTGTACCCGGTGCGGGGCGAGTTCATCAGGAAGCTGATGAGCGAGAACGGCGTGCCGGTCTCGCCGCAGGAGGCCGAGAAACAGTTTAAGAAAGCGGTGGCGAACCTTGAGAAAGCCGCGCGCGAAGAAGAGAAGCGAGGCGCAGCGGGCGCGCCGCCCCCACCGGGCGGCGCGGTGGACGCGACCGGCATCCCGACCTTCGGTTTCAGCAACGGCTTCAGGTTCAGAGAAAATTTGAGCACGGGCGAGTTTTCGTTCGCGCCGTGGAGAGTATTGCGCGCCGGTGAATTTTTCGCCCCGCGCCGCGAGAGTCTTGACGGGCGCGAAATGATCGTTTTGGATTTCCGCCCGCGCGCCGATTTCATCCCGGCCAACGACTTGCAGAAGCCTTATGCCAAACTCGTCGGGCGCGTCTGGCTGGACGTTGCAGACCGTGCGCTCGCGCGGCTCGAAGCATGGCCTCTCATGCGGGAGAGGAGCGCGCCGGCCACGGCTTCCGCCACGCCGCTCGCACGGCCGGACGAGCCGTCCATCATTTATGCGGAGACGCGGCTCGCGGACGGCATGTGGCTCGAAAGCCTGGTGCGTATCAACACCATCGGCCGCAAAAGCGTCTTCAACGGCGTCGAAGTCAACACCATAAAAGAAGTCCGGGACTTCAAACGTTTCGCGGCGAGCGCGGGCGACGCCAAAGTCGAGTCGCCGAAAGAGCCTTAAGAGCCTTGAACGCGAAGCGGATCGTCCGTGCAACTATGGCGGCACGCGCGTCGGATTTTGCGGCGAAGGTTAAGGGGTGGAACGAAGCGGGAGCGTTTGAGAAAGACAATGAATGAAATTGTAGTTATCGGCGGCGGGTTCGCCGGGGTCGAGGCGGCGTGGCAAGCTGCGCAGGCGGGCGCGCGCGTGCGCCTCTACGAGATGCGCCCCGTGCGGCAGACGCCCGCGCACCGCACCGCACAGTTGGCCGAGATCGTCTGTTCCAACTCGCTGAAATCGGACGAGCCGGGAACCGCGCCGTATCTCTTGAAGGAAGAGTTGCGGCGTGGCGGGTCGCTCGTGTTGGAAGTCGCGGCGGAGACGCGCGTGCCGGCTGGTGCGGCTCTGGCGGTCGACCGTCAACGCTTCGCCGAACTCATCACGCAGCGAATCGAGGCGCACCCGAACATCACGCTCGTCCGCGAAGAGTTGACGCGCGTTGCGGATGACGCCCTCACGATCATCGCCGCCGGGCCGCTCTGTTCCGACGCGCTCGCAGAAGAGATCGTGCGCCTGACGGGCGACGGGCAGCTCTACTTTTACGACGCCATCGCCCCCATCGTCGCCGCCGATTCGATTGACCACACCATCGCGTTTCGCGCCGCGCGTTACGACAAGGGCGGCGACGATTACGTCAACTGCCCGTTCGACGAGGAACAGTACAGGGTTTTTTACGAAGCCTTGAGGGAAGCTAAAAGTGTGCCGCTGCAACGCTTCGAGGAGACGCGCTGGTTCGAGGCGTGCCTGCCGGTCGAGGAACTGGCGCGGCGCGGCTACGACACTTTGCGCTACGGGCCGATGAAGCCGCGGGGCTTACGCGACCCGCGCACAGGGCGCGAGCCTTTCGCCGCCGTCCAGCTCCGGCAGGAAAACTTGATGGCCGACGCCTACAACCTCGTGGGCTTTCAGAATCATCTACGTTACGGCGAACAGGCGCGCGTGATTCGTTTAATTCCGGGGCTGGAACGTGCGGAGTTCTTGCAGTACGGGCAGATTCATCGTAATACTTATATCCGTGCGCCGCGCGTGCTCGAAGCCACGATGCGGATGCGCGAACGTCCCGGCGTCTACTTCGCAGGGCAGATCAGCGGCGTCGAGGGCTACGTCGAATCGGTGGCGACGGGCTGGCTCGCGGGCTTGAACGCGGCGCGACAGTTGAAGGGCATGGCTCTCGTCGAAGCCCCGCCGAAATCGGCCATCGGCGCACTGGCGCGCTACGTCTCGTCGGCCGAGACGGACAACTATCAACCAGTCAACATCACCTTCGCGCTCCTTGAGCCGCTGCCCGAGGCGGATCGCAAGCGCATCCGGCGCAAGCGCGAGCGGCATCAACTGCAAGTCGAACGAGCATTAACAGAGTGGAACAACTGGCTGCACAATCTTCACCACGAAGACTCCGCGACGACTCCAGCACACGCGCCGCGAGCCGCGACCGGCGATTGACGCAATCATCTGCTGGCGCGCGCCGCTCCCCGGCCTATACTGCGCGGGGAGACGCGCTTTCAGTCTTCGTGCGCCGCGCGGCGTGTCTCTTCATCGTCGGAATTTTTCTCTGCCCCTTCGCGCCGCACGCGCTCGCGCAATCAGGTCGCCGCCGGCCGGAGCCTTCCGCCACGCCCGAACCCAACACGCAACGCCCGCGTCGCGCCACACCGGCCAGGGCGGATAGCATTCCCGGCCAGCCCTCGACGCCCGACGCGCCGAGCATCAGGCCTCTGCCGACGCCCACGCCTGAGAGCGGCACGTCGTCCCCGCAGGCGAGCGCCCCCACAGCTTCCGCCGCCGACGATGCGGCGGTCGAAATTGATGAAGGCGACGTCGTGCGCGTCACGTCGAACCTCGTGCCCGTCTCGGCCATCGTCACGGACGCGCGCGGCAAGGCCATCACCGATCTCACCGCGGACGATTTCGAGTTGCGCGTTGACGGGCAACCGAAACCCATCGGCGGCCTCAGCCACGCCGAGACGCCCGTGCGCATGGTGATGCTGTTCGACAACAGCGACAGCATTCGTTCGTCGCGCGAGTTCGAGAAGCAGGCCGCGATCCGTTTCTTCAAAAGCGTGCTGCGGCCGGTTGACCAGGCGGCGATCTATTCGGTCGGCACAATTTTCGAACTCGCGCAGCCGTTGACGAACGACGTGAGCAAACTCGTCCGCACCATCGAACAGTTCGATAAGCCCGAAGGCGCGACCAAACTTCTCGAAGCGATTGCGCACGCCGCCGAATACCTGCGCCTCTCGCCGGGACGCAAAGTGCTCGTCATCGTCTCGGACGGCGCTGACACCGTCAGCGACATCACCTTCGACGAGACGTTGCGCCGCGTCCTGGCCGCCGACTGCCAGATTTACGCCGTGCAGACGGGCGCTTTCGAGAGCGCGAATTTGGTCGATCTGATAGCTATCCGCAGGCTCGAAACTTTTTCCGACCGCACGGGCGGCGCTGTCTACGTCCCGAAGACGAACGGCGAACTCGACGCCGCCTTCGCGCAAATTTCGTCAGACCTCGCGCAGCAGTACGTGCTCAGTTACTACCCAAGCGACGAGGGGCGCGACACGCGTTTCCGCGTCATCAACCTGCGTGTCAAGACGCGCCCCAACCTGCGCGTGCGCGCGCGGCGCGGTTACTATCCGCGGCGCAGCGCGCAGCAGTTGTCTTCGTCAAACGGCGGCTTCGCGGGCGAGACGGAGACGGCCTCTTATCGCAGCGAGCCGCCGTCCGATCTCAACCCGCCGCTCACAATGCCGCGCGAGTTGGCGCTGAAAGACGCGCGTTCCACCATCACGCTCGGCGCGCCCGCACACGGCAGCAAGAACATGGACGCCGACACGAGCGGCGATCCGCAGGCGCGCGCCGCGACGGACGTGCGAGTCGTCAATTCTGCGGCGAAGATGCCGGAGGTGATAGCGGCGAAGATGCCGGAGGCGAAGGCCGAGCCGGCCGCCGCGCCGCCGGACGAACGCTCGCCGCGCGGCACCGAGAAGCCGGAGTTGACGAACACGCAAACCGGAGGTGCACCGTCTCCCGCCGCCATGAACGAACCGGCGCCGACACCCGCACCGGCAAAGGCAAGCACCCCCGCACAGACAGCGGAAACAATCCCGCCGCCGTCGCCATCTTCGCCACAGCCCGCAAAACAACTTTCAGCCCAGCCCGCACCGGCGCAGCCTGCGCCGCAGTCTCCGCTCAACGTCGGCCAACTCAACTCGAAAGCCGTGAGCCTCCCGAAGCCGCTCTACCCGGAAACGGCGCGGCGGATGAGAGTGCAGGGCGCGGTGAAAGTGCTGGTGACGATTGATGTGAGTGGCAGAGTGATTTCCGCGCGGGCGGAGAGCGGGAACGTGTTGTTGCGTGAGGCGGCGGTGAAGGCCGCGCTGCTGGCGAGATTTACGCCCGCGCTCGTCTCCGGTCAGGCCGTCGCGGTCTCGGGTTTCATCACCTACACGTTCAGCCTGTAGTTCACGGCGAAGCGAGGCACATGATCGAACAACTCTTCGAGCAGTTTTTCGAACACCTGCGCTACGAGCGCAACGTGAGCGAACACACGCTGCGCAATTACCGGATCGACCTCGGCCAGTTTTACGACCACCTCGCGCCGCCTTCGGCCGCGACGGGCGCGCGCCGCGAGTTCGACCTCAAGCAGATCGATCACATCACGATCCGCGAATGGCTCTCGACCCTGCACGCCGCCAACAAAAAGAAGACCTCCGTCGCGCGCAAACTCGCAGCCCTGCGCACGTTCTTCCAGTTTCTGTTGCGCGAGGGCATCGTCGAGATGAACCCGGCGAAACTCGTCTCCACGCCGCGGCTGGAAAAGAAACTCCCGAACCATCTCTCCATCGAAGAGGCCATCCGCTTCATCGAGACGCCCGACACGGAAACCGACCTGGGGAAGCGCGACCGCGCCATCCTCGAATTTCTCTACGGCACAGGCGTGCGCGTCTCCGAGCTAGTCAAGCTGAATCTGCAGGACATCGACTTCAAAAACAAGCTGGCAAAGGTGACGGGCAAGCGGCGCAAACAGCGCGTCGTGCCCTTCGGCGACCCGGCCTTGCACGCCCTGATGCAATACCTCGCCGTGCGCGGCGCGTTTCTCAATAACGCGCCCGTCGCCGAGCGCGACGAAGCGGCTGTCTTCCTCAACTATCAGGGCACGCGCATCACGACGCGCTCCGTCGGCCGCATGGTGGACAAGTACATCCTGATCTGCGCGGGCGTCCACAACATCAGCCCACACTCCCTGCGCCACTCCTTCGCCACGCACCTGCTCGACAGCGGCGCAGACCTCCGCCACATACAGGAACTACTCGGCCACGCGCGTCTCTCCACCACCCAAATCTACACGCACGTCTCGATGGAAAAATTGATCGAGGTCTACGACAAGTCGCACCCGAAAGCATAAGATAGGTTTCAAGTTTCAAGTTTCAGGTTTCAAGTCTGAAAAGCGCTTCATTCTTTGACTTGAAACTTGAAACCTGAAACTTGAAACTTTTATAGCGTGGCGTGGTCGTCGAGTCCCTCTTGTTCTTCGAGGCGTGACTGGCAGGCGGCGTCGTAGCGCGCGGTGGGAACGGCTTCGAGGCGGCGTTCGCTGATGGGTTCGCCGCAGGATTGGCAGATGCCGTATGAGCCTTCTTCGATGCGGAGGAGCGCCTGGTCGATGTCGGCCACGGCCTGCGATTCGCGCTCGCCGAGGCGCAGTTGGAGTTCCTGGTTGACATCCTGCAGCGACATGTCCACGCTGTCCTTCACGCCGTCGTCGGCGATCATGTCGAGCGCGGCCTGCTGGTTGTCTCTCACCAGTTCGGTGTGCTGGCGTAATTGCTTCGTCAGTATGCCGCGAAAATGTTCCAAACGGTCTGCGTCCATGAAAGTAGTGCCCCCTGATTACGGATGAAGGTGTGTGTGCGCTTCCGCCGATGCTGTCGGTGTGTACGAACGCGAGAATTATAACACACGCGGCCTCACGCCCTCCCGCCCTCCGTCCCCTCTTGCGCCCTGAAATTTCAAATGCCCGCGCGGCGCGCTCGCCGCCGTCAAAAGCGCCGGATGATAGTTAGAGGTTTACAATCTTTGCCGCCTACAGTAATTTTATATTCTACTCTCGACGCCGCGAGATTGGCTCTCAGGAACTTCTCAAGCGGCGTGCCCCCTGATTGGCGCAACTACACGAATCGGAAAACGGCTTGCTCCCGGTAGGCTTTATCTTTGCACGGCAAAACTTTTCTCGCGTTTTGCCGGAAAGGAAGTTTCATCTTGGACGTGCGAGTGCAAAAGATTGTGATGACCATGCGACGCGACCTGCGCGCCAAGCTGACGCTCGGCGACATGGCGCGCGCCGTCAACCTGACCACTTTTCATTTCTGCCATCTCTTCAAAGCCCAGACGGGCAGCAGCCCCGCACGCTACCTCAAAGCCCTGCGACTCGAACGCGCGCGGGAATTGCTGGAGACCACTTTCCTGAGCATCAAAGAGATCAGGGCTCTCGTCGGGCTGAACGACGAGAGCCACTTCGCGCGTGATTTCCGCGCCGTCTACCGCCTCACTCCGCAGCAACACCGCGAGCATTATCTCGGCCTTGCCGCCACGAAAAGCGAAGAGATCGAGCAGAGCAACATCGGCTCATAAACACCGACGCCCGCGCATAAATACCGATGCCCGCGAGGAGTAAGCACAGACACGGAGGCCGATACATCTGCGCTCCCGCCGGGCTATAACGATAAAGACCCGGCGCGAGTTGCCGGCGCGAGTTGCGGGCGGATGCGCCGAACAAAAAAAGGGACGGCGAACAGTAATATTCGCCGTCCCTCTTTTTTTCTGCGCGCCGCCAGAACGCGCCACGCACGACGAACTTCGTACGCCGCGCTCGTGCGGGTTAAAAGCGGAACTTCAATCCGGCCTGCACAAGGCGCGGGCTGCTCGGCAGGATGCCACGCGCGCGGTCTACGATGTAGGTACGGTCGAAGAGGTTCTTGGCGGTGATGAAAAAGGTGGAACGCAACTGCTCGACGTTGTAGTTAACGGTCGCGTTCCAGACGGCGTAGCCGGGCAGGAGGCCGAGTTGGCCGTCGGTGCGGTTGCGGGGCGGCGCGAGTAAGTTCAGGTCGTCGCCGAATTGCCGGCCGACGTACACGCCTTCGACGAGCGCGTCGATGCCGGAGGGGTGCGAGTAGCCGAAGTTGGCGTTCAGCAAATTCTCCGGCGCGTAGGGCAGGCGGTTGCCCGTGATGGAAACGCCCGCAAAACCCGGAACGCTGCTGAAGCGCGTGCCCGTGTACTTCGCCGTTGGCAGATACGTGTAGGCCACGCGCAGGTAAAAATTGTGGCGGTTGCCGAGGAGCGTGCCGGAGTCTATGCGTCCCGTGAACTCCGCGCCCTGATGCAGGGTCGAGCCGCCGTTGGTAAGCGCGGAGGTGACGCCGCCCGCGAGCGTCGCCGGGACGATCTGGTTCTCGTAGTCCATACGAAACAGAGTGGCCTCGAATCTGAGACCGCGGCGCGGCGTGGCGCGAACGCCCAGTTCGTAGTTCCAACTGAGTTCGGGGTCGAGTTCGATGCTGCCGCCCGTCGTGTTGTTGATGATGTCCTCCGTGCGCGGCGGCGCGAAGCCGCGATGCGCGCCCGCGAAGATTGTCAGTTGCGCGGCCGGCTGATAGGAGACGCCGAGGCCGGGGATTACTTGCGTGAGCGACGTCCGGCCGGAGATGCCGCGCCCCGCGTTGGCGAGCCGGTTGGTACGCTGAAACTCGATGTGCTCGATGCGGACGCCCGGCGTGATGCTGAATTTCTCGAAGTGGAAACGGTTCTGGACGAAGCCGGAATAGGCCTGGTTGCGCCGCCTGTTATCTTCGGCGACGACGCCGTCGCGCGAGTTCGGCAGGTCGCCGTTCTTCTGCACGCGCTCCTGCGTCTCGTAGTGTGCGCGGACGCCGAAGTTGGTCTCGCTGCGCACGCCGAAGAGTTTGTGCCTGACATTCAAATGCGGCTCGACGCCGAAGAAGTAGTAGGTACGCAAACGCCCCTCGTTGCCGCAGGTCGTGTTGAGATCGGCCAGGCTGCGGCAATCGGGATCGACGTTCAGGCGGTTCGGACGCTGTGCGGAATTGCTCGACTGTCGCCACCAGTGGCGGCGGAAGTAAGAACCGTAGACCGTGGTCGCCAGCGTCGTGTTCGCGTTGAAGGCGACGGCGTGCGTGGCGGATGCGCCGAAGCGGTCGCCGTAAAAGCGGTCGTTGAAGAAAGGGTTCGCGCGCGGGTTGGCCGCATACTCCGTCTCGGTGAGGCCTGAGTAGGAGACCTGCGAACGCTCGCGGTAGAAGTTGAACTTGCCGGTGAGCGCCTGCCGCGTGCCGAGCGTGGTGACGCTCTTGAAGTTGAAGTCCGAGAGGCCGGAGCGGTGCTGTTCGCGCGCGCCTTCGCCCTGCTTGCGCGTGACATCGAAGAGGAGGCCGGTGTTACGGAACGTGCCGCCGAAGTTGGCGTGCCCGTTGAAGTAATCGCGGTTGCCGCCCATGAGCGTGAGCGACCCGGAGGTCTGTTGCGGCGGAGTGCGCGTGATGTAGTTGATGACGCCGCCGACGGTCTGCGGCCCGTAGAGAATCTGCCCGGAACCCTTCAGCACTTCCACGCTCTCGAAGCGGTCGATGGGCGGGTGGTAGTAAGAGGCGTTGTCGCCGTAGGGCGCGTAGGTGAGGGGGATGCCGTCTTCGAGGAGCAGGACTTTGGTGGAGCGCGTCGGGTTCAAACCGCGGATGCCGATGTTCGGCCGCAGCCCGAAGCCCTCTTCGTCGCGCACGTTTATGCCCGACACTTTGCGCAGAGCCTCGCTGGAAGTGAAGACGCGGCTCAGTTCGAGCGTTTCGCGTTCGAGCACGTCCACCGAACCGGGCGTGCGCTCGACCACTTCGGGAATGCCCGCGATGCTGCTCGATGTGACGACGACCGCCTCGGCGAGGGAAGCCGCCTGCAAGGTGACTTCGACGTTGCTGCGACTCGCGCCGTCTCTGATAGACACCTCTTGATCCACGAGCGCAAAGCCCTGATGCGTCGCGCGCAGGTGGTAAGAGCCGGAATCCAGATGCTCGAACGCGAAAGCCCCGGCCGCATCCGTGATGGCGGTGCTCTCGTCGTTACGATGCTCACGCCTGAGCGTCACGGTCGCGCCTTCAACCGCCGCCCCAAACTGATCGAGCACGCGCCCCGACAGTGAGACTCCTTTCGACTGCGCCGCCGCCGCGCTCCAGGCGCACCCGCACAACGCGAAGACCACCGCGCATCCGAAAAGCACCCGCGCCGCCCCACTCCGCACGAAACCTATCCGCATGATTTTTTCCTTAATGAGAGCCCTGAACGTGCTGGCAAAACTTAGAAGATAGTCTGAAAATGAAAGTCATTTTCATTTTCAGACGCGATGGGAAATTAAACCTTTAAGGTTTTCGTGTCAAGCCGAAGTTTTGGGGCGGGGGAGATTTATAGCGAATTACTGCTAGCGTGCGCCTTGACTGACGCTCTCTGTGCCCTCTCCGTGTCTCCGTGTCCGGCTGTGTGCGTTATAGATGTATTGGCACACGCCGACGCGGGCGCATGAAGGCATAGGGAGAGAAGGAAAGGGGACTCATACAGATGCAATTCGCTGTAGAAGGCGGGGCGCGTGAGAGTCGTTAATTCATCAGGACTCACCGCAGAGGATTTCGGCGGCGAGGAGCGGGATGGAGAGTTCGTGATGGCCTGTGATGGAATAGCCGCGACCCGCGCCGCCGAGGGTGGGGCGGCGGACAACGTTGGTGAGAGGGCGGTAGGATTGGATGAAGTCGAAGTTGGCGGTGGTGAAATCGGCGAGCGGGTGGCCGAGGTTGCGCACGAGCGTAACGGCCTTCAAAAATATTTCGGGCAGCACGACCGCCGAACCGATGTTCAGGTAGACGCCGCCGCCGTCCATGCGCCTGACGAGTTCGGAGAACAATCGAAAATCGGCGTGCGAGGTCTGGCCGAGGCTCGCGCCGTCGGCGGTCGGGTGGAAGTGTGCGATGTCCGCGCCGATGGCGACGTGCGCCGTGAAGGGCACACGCGCCCCGTATGCGGCGCAGAGCAGCGACAGCCCGGCGTGCGGCGGATTCATTTGCGAGAGTTCACGCCCCATGGCTTCGCCGAGTCCGATGTGGTCGCGCGCGCCGGAGCGCGCCGCGCCGTTCAGGAGTTTGCCCGTCTCCTCGGCCGCGCCGAACGCGCCCTCGCCGAGCGTGGCGTCAACGTCTTCCGAAGTCGAACCGACGAGCGCGATCTCCGCATCGTGGACAAGCACGGAGCCGTTGGCCGCGATGGCCGAGACGTAGCCGCGCGACATGAGATCGATGATGACGGGCGCGAGTCCGGTCTTGACGACGTGGCCGCCGATGCCCCAGATGACGGGTTTGCCGAGCGCGCGCGCGCGGCGCACCTGCGCGGCGATTTCTCGCAGCGAACGCACGGCGAGAATGTTCGGGAGCGTGTGGAGAAATTCGCCGAGCGTCGCGCCGGGTGAGATGGGGCGCGCGAAATCCGCCGTGGCGACCTTGCTCGGGCGTGAAGCGAGCGGGTAGGTGTTGACGCGTTCGAGGTCGAGCGGGCGCAGGTCTTCATCGTAAATTGACACGGTTAACTGGGCGTCCCTTCTTCAATCCCGCGCGCTCGCGAAGATCATCCGCTCGACGAGTTCGCAGAGGATGTGACCGATGAGATTGTGCGTCTCCTGTATGCGCTGCGTGTCCGCGCTTTCGACGACGAGCGCAAGGTCGCAGAGCGGCGCGACCGTCCCGCCGTCGCGGCCGAGCAGGCCGATCACTTTCAACTCGCGCGCACGCGCCCGCTCGACCGCCGCCACGATGTTGGCGGACGTGCCCGAAGTGGTGAGGGCGATGAGCACGTCGCCCTGCGCGCCGAAGGCTTCGACCTGTCGTGCGAAGACGTTCTCGAAACCCGTGTCGTTGGCGATTGAAGTGAGCACGCCGCCGTCGGTTGAGAGAGCGAGCGCGGGCAGCGCGCGCCGTTTGACGCGCGAGAACTGGTTCACGAATTCGCCGGCGATGTGCTGCGCGTCGGTCGAAGACCCGCCGTTGCCGCAGAGCAACATTTTGCCGCCCGCGCGGAAACTGCCGGCGATGATTTCGGCGGCGCGCACGACTTCGACGGCGTGCCCGTCGAAGTAACGCCGCTTGACCTCACAGCTTTCGGCGACGATGTTTGAGATGTGTTCGATCATAACGGGTCGCGTCCAAGAAAAAGCACCGGCGCATTGGATAAGAGAAGGTATCTTACCCGACGCTTCCGGCGCAAACACGCCCGACGGTCGTCGCCTGCGGGAAACCGCGGCAGGAGTTCATTTGAAAGCAGGGACGAACCGGCGGGAAAATCCGTGTGCGAGTTGGCTGTCTCGTCATCAGGTGATGACGAGACGGCCAACCCGGAGGAAGGGGCGCGCGCAGATTGGCGAGAACTCACCTGCCGAAAATCTTTTTGATGTCCGGCCCGAATTCCCTGAGCACGTTGTTGATTGCGCCGCTGAGGAAAGAGTTGCCGAAGCGGCGGAAGGTGGCATCAGTGCCGATGCGGTCGTGGCCGGGCGTGCTCTGCTCCCAGAGATTCGAGAGCGCGCTGGCGGAAAGCTGGGAGGCGAAGCGTGTGAAGTTGGGTTGGAGTCGGCCGCTGTCGCCGCGCGTGACGAAGACGCGGCTCACGGCATGGCCGATGCGCGCCCCGATGCCCTTGCCGTCGGCGCGTTCATAACGCGGGTCTTGGCGGAAGGCGGAAGAGTAGACGCCGGCGAGCAGGTTGTTGGTGCTGCGCCGGCCGAACTTGATGGCGAAGCGCGAGAGGCCGTCGGCGACGCGGTCTTCGGTGTCCTTGTGCGGCAGGTCGTCTTCGCCCGCCTCCGTGAGGATCGCGCTCACGAGCGGCAGCCCATACGCCTGCGGAGTGAGAAACGCTGCCTTGAACCCGCGCCGCATCTTCTCGCTCGAAGTCAGGGGCGTGTAGGGCGACGCGGCCGCCGTCTGCTGCTCGCCGGACGGGTCGGCGTCTCTCGGCGTCGAGAGATGGGGGGCGGCGAACGAGTTCGACGCGGCACGCTCGTTCGCTGCAAACGAGAAAGCGCGAGCGGGGACAATTCGAGCGGGCGGCGCAAACGGGAAACTTGAAGATTGAGAGGCGACGATCTGCGCCTTGCCCGCGCCGATTTTTTCGATGCTCGCGGACGGCACGGTCGTGGCCGGCGACTGTTCGCACATCTCGTCTTTCGACGCGACCTTTTCGGTCGTCGAGGCGAGGGCGGGCTGCGCCGTCTGCGTCGTACGCGATTCCTGAGAAAATGCCTGTTGAGAGATAACGAAGGCGATGAATAACTGTAAGCAGAGCGCCGGCATGAATGCGCGGGCACGAAGACTGGTCATTGGGGGTTTCTCCTTATGTTCGGATGCCGGAAGGTGCGACGCAGCGATGTTCCGCCGTCGCACTTGCCGCCCGCAAAATTGAGCGCGCGGGGGCTGAACACTTCACGGCTCGGCAACATGCTACCCGCCGACGGTCAGCATTTCAAGCACTCTTTTTGACCGCACCCGCGTGGGTTTTTCCGTTGCGCGCCGGCTTGTGGCCGTTGCCGTTGGCGGCGTGGTCGCCGAGGAGGGGCTTGAGCGCCTGGCCGGTGTGGGATTTTTTGACGCGCGCCACTTCTTCGGGCGTGCCGCAGGCAACGACGCGGCCGCCGCCCCCGCCGCCTTCGGGGCCGAGATCGATCACGAAGTCGGCGCTCTTGATGACGTCGAGGTTATGTTCGATGACGAGAACGGTGTTGCCGAGGGAGACGAGGCGTTGAAGCACATCGAGCAGTTTGTGTACGTCGGCGAAGTGGAGGCCGGTGGTCGGTTCGTCGAGGATGTAGATGGTGCGCCCCGTGGCGCGCTTCGAGAGTTCCTTGGCGAGTTTGATGCGCTGCGCCTCGCCGCCCGAAAGCGTGGTGGACGACTGGCCGAGCTTGATGTAGCCGAGGCCGACATCGAGGAGCGTCTGAATCTTCTGTTTGATCTGCGGAATGTTTTCGAGAATCGGCAGAGCCTCTTCGACGGTCGTGTCCAGCAGTTCCGCGATTGATTTGCCCTTGTACTTCACGGAGAGCGTTTCGCGGTTGTAGCGCGCGCCGCGACAGACGTCGCAGAGGACGTAGACGTCGGGCAGGAAGTTCATCTCGATGCGCTTGAGGCCGTCGCCCTCGCAGGCTTCGCAGCGGCCGCCCTTGACGTTGAAGGAGAAGCGGCCGGGCTTGTAGCCGCGTTCGCGCGATTCGGGGAGCATCGCGTAGAGTTCGCGCAGGGGGGTGAAGAGGCCTGTGTAGGTCGCCGGGTTGGAGCGCGGCGTGCGGCCAATCGGCGACTGGTCGATCTCGATCACCTTGTCCACGTTGTCCAGACCTTCGATTGAATCATACGCGCCCGGTTCTTCGAGCGACCCGTAGAGGTGGCGCGCGAGCGCGCGATAGAGTATGTCGTCGATGAGCGTGGACTTGCCCGAACCCGAAACGCCCGTGACGACCGTCAGCAGGCCGAGCGGGAAGGTCACGTCGATGTCTTTGAGATTGTGCTCGCGCGCGCCGCGCACGGTGACGCTGTGGCCGTTCGGCGCGCGTCGTTCGACCGGCAGGTCGATCTTCTGCGCGCCGCAGATGTAAAGACCCGTGACGGAGTTCGGATTGCAGGCGACCTCTTCGGGCGTCCCCGTCGCGACGATTTGGCCGCCGTGGACGCCCGCCGCCGGGCCGATGTCCACGACGTAATCGGCGCGACGAATCGTCTCTTCGTCGTGCTCGACGACGAGGACGGTGTTGCCGAGGTCGCGCAGGGCGCAGAGCGTCTCGATGAGACGTTGATTGTCGCGTGGGTGCAGGCCGATTGAAGGTTCGTCCAGCACGTAGAGCACGCCGCGCAGTTGCGATCCGATCTGCGTGGCGAGGCGGATGCGCTGGCCTTCGCCGCCGGAGAGCGTGGCCGAAGGGCGGTCGAGCGTGATGTAGCCGAGGCCGACCGATTCGAGAAAGCGCATGCGGTTGCGTATCTCGCGCAGCACGAGCCCGGCGATCTGATTCTCGCGCTCGTTCAAGGTCAGACGGTCGAAGACGGCGACGGCTTCCTCAATCGGGATGGCCGTGTACTGCGTGATGCCGAGGCCGCCGACGCGCACGGCGAGCGATTCCGGTTGCAGGCGCTGGCCGCGACAATCCGGGCACTCGACGGGCGACACCAATTCTTCCAGCGCCTCGCGCACTTTCTCCGAGGGCGCATCGTTCATCCGCTCGCGCAGGTGGCGCACCGCACCCTTCCAGTCGCTCTGGTAGGTGTAGAGTCCCTGGCGAAAAGTGATCTGCCCTTCGAGACCGTGAAAGAAAGCCTCGCGCGCGTTCTTCGGCAGCGCGGAGAAGGGGACGGCCGCGCTCGCGCCGAAGTGTTCGGCGACGGCGACGAGCGCGCTGCGCAAATAAGCGGAGCCTTGCTTGTCGGCCGCGCCCATGAAGAGTTGCTTGTCGGCGCGCTCGTGCGGGTCTGTGATGAGCTTGGCGGGGTCTACTTCGAGCACCGTGCCGAGACCGTGGCAACGCTTGCACGCGCCGTAGGCCGAGTTGAAAGAGAAGGAGCGCGGTTCGAGCGGCGCGACGTTGATGCCGCAGTTCACGCAGGCCATGCGCTCCGAGTACATCTTCTCTTCGCCGTCCACGACCGAGACGAGCACCGCGCCGTTCGTCAACTTCAAGGCCGTGCGGACTGATTCGGTCAGCCGCTCGCCGATGCCCGGCTTGATGAGCAGCCGGTCGACGACCGCCTCGATGGTGTGATTGCGCCGCTTGTCGAGTTTGATCTCCTCGTCGAGCGACAGCAGTTCGTTGTCGACGCGCGCGCGCAGGAAACCGTCCTTGGCGAGTTTCTCAAGTTCCTTCCTGAACTCGCCCTTGCGCCCGCGCACGATGGGCGCGAGGATCATTACGCGCTCGCCTTCGGGCAGGGCGAGGACGCTATGCACGATCTGTTCGACGCTCTGGCGCGTGATGGCCGCGCCGCAGATGTGGCAGTGCGGCTGCCCGACGGACGAGAAGAGGAGGCGCAGGTAATCGTAAACTTCCGTCACCGTGCCGACGGTGGAGCGCGGGCTGCGCGAGACGGTCTTTTGTTCGATGGAGATGGCGGGCGAAAGGCCGTCCACGGAATCCACGTCGGGGCGTTCGAGTTGGTCTAGAAACTGACGCGCGTAGGCCGAGAGCGATTCCACATAGCGGCGCTGCCCTTCGGCATAGATCGTGTCGAAGGCCAGCGATGATTTGCCGGAGCCGGAAAGCCCGGTGATGACGGTCAGCTTGTCGCGTGGGATTTCGACACTGATGTCTTTGAGGTTGTGCTGGCGCGCTCCGCGCACCGTGATCCGGTCAATTGCCATTGCTAAAATAAAGTTGCGCCGTTACAGTTGAAAAAATCCGGGAGCGCAGAAACAGTTATTCTACGCGACCACGCAACGCAGCACAAGCAGGCAATAGAAATGGTAAACATGCGTTCGCCACATGGCCTTGCAGGCAAATTTTGGATGGCCGCCGGATGCCTCTACGCCGCGACATTTATCCTCTGGTACATCTATGAAGGGCACAGTCTCTTTTTCCCGCCGGACGCGCAGGCGTATTACACCAACATCAATTGGATGCCCTTACTCATGGCGAGTTGGTGGGATTATGCCTGTATCGGAATGTTCGTCATCGCAAGTGGCTTGGCTTTAACCGCGTTTCGCCTGCGCGGGCGCGATTTTTAAGACCTCAAAAATTTCCGCAACAAAAGTAAGAATCCTTCCGTCATACCATGCAGGCCGCCGGTCTGGTTAGAGATTTTCCATTTAATATTCAGGAGGTAAATTGTGAATCCCTCGTCGCCCCGTCGTCTCGTCGCGCTTACGCTGTGTCTTCTCTGCGCGGCGCAGACAACTTTCACGCAAACCACGAAGAAGCGCGCGGCGACCACGGCAAGCGCGCCCGTCTCCTGCGACCAGCAACGCGCCCTCGCGCTCGTGCAGCAACAGGCGGCCGATGCCAGATCGTTCGAGAAGCCGCTCGGCCAGATCAGTGTGATGACCCGCGCCGCCGAACTCCTCTGGCCTTACGAACAGGCTGCGGCGCGCGCCGTCTTCGCGGACGCCTTCCAGCGCGCCACGACGCACTTTCTCGCCAAAGGCGACGAGGCGAAGCATGAGGGACGCGGCGCGATGATCATTCTCCCGGATCAACGTGTCGTCGTGATGCGAGCCATCGCGCGGCGCGACGCCGAGTGGGCGCGCAAGCTGGCGCTGGAGGCGGCCGAAGATACGCGGCGCGCGGCGGAGACGAAATCGACGCCCGCCCCGCAAGTGCTCGGCGTGCAAAGTCCCGGCTACAAGTTGCTCGAACTCGCCACGCCGCTGCTTGCGATCAACCAGCCGGTCGCGCTCGAACTCATCCGCAAGAGTTTCGCTTACCCGGCCAACGTGACGCAGGCGCGACTCTTCTACGAACTCGCCGCCGCGAATCGGACGCTCGCAGACGAACTCGCGCGCGAAGCCATCACAACCTACGCGCGGAAGGGCACGACCGAAGACCTCTCCTTCGTCTCCGTCTACGCCTTCGGCCTGCCGGGCGCGATCTCGCCGCTCACCATGATGATGCATTACACAGTGCCGCCAGGATTCGAGCCGAACGCCGCATTGCAGGAGTTGGCGCTCAAAGCCTACATGGCGCGCGCCGAGACGCTCTTGAAAAATCCCGAACAGCATGCCGAGAACCCGAACAAGTTCTGGCCTGAGCCGATGCAGATGCTCGTTGCGCTGACGACCCTCGAATCGCTCGCCGCCGAGCGCTTCCCGGCCTATGCCGAGCGCATCGCAGCCCTGAAATCGAACATGCACACGGCCAACAATGAGAAGGAGCAGCAGCGCGCGGCCGAGTTTCTACAGGGACGGCGCGACCGAGAGAAGGAGAGCAAATTCGATTCGCTCATCGAAGAGATCGAACGCGAGGCGAAGCCGGAGAAGAAGGAGCGTCTGATCGCCAACGCGGCGCAGGTTGCCGACACAATCACCCAACTCGAACAGGTCGAATCGCTGGCGCAGAAGATTGGCGAGTCGGAGGCGCGGCGGCAGTTGTCGAACTGGCTCAACTTCAAACGCGCGCAACTGCTCGTCAAAGAGGCGCGGCTCGACGAGGCGAAAATCGTGGCCGACACCATCGACGAACTCGACCACCGCGCCATCCTCTACTTCGAGATCGCGCGCGAAGGCATCAAAAAACTCGAAGACAAACTACGCGCGCGCCAACTGCTCGACGAGGTGGCGACGGCGGCCGGTAAAGCCCCGAACACGGATGTCAAAGCGCGCACGCTGCTCGGCATCACGCACCTGCTGGCCGAGTTCGACGCGCTGCGCGCCGCCGAAGTGTTGAGCGACGCCGTCAAAACCATCAACGCGCTCGATAACCCGGAACTCAGCATGGGCTTCATCCTGCGCCGCATCGAGGGCAAAAATTTTTCCGTCTACAGCGGCTACAACATCCCCGGCTTCAACCTCGAAAACAGTTTCCGCGAACTCGGCCCGCGCGATTTCGACGGCGCGCTCGCCCTCGCGCGCAACCTGTCCGACCGCACCCTGCGCTCAACCGCCATCCTCGGTCTCTCCTCCCAGTGTCTCGAACAGGCGCCACCACAACAACCGGCCGCGCCGTTGAAGAAAGACGCGCCCGGCACGACGACTCGTAAACCCGGCGATTCGTAAACAAGGCGACTCGTAAATTCAACGCCGATAGGCGCTCTCGGCAACCCGACGCCGATTGACGCTCTCCGCGTCCCCTCTCCGTGTCTTTTACGTCTCGGCGGTGAATGGCCGTCGCAGCGGCGTGCGCCGACGCCGGTGCGTGTAATACTTGAAGGGCGCGCAGAGGAAGATAAAACACACGCGCCGGGGCGCGTCCCTTGACACCTTTCGCGCGCGACTCCTACACTTCGCGGCAAACGCAGATCGTACTTCAGTCGAAGCCGTTCATGTCTCTTGGCGGGACAAAAGCGAAGGGGAGTCGAGAAGGGTGAATCTTCCAAACACGCTGACGATGTCGCGCATCTTCGTCGTGCCGCTGCTCGTCGCGGTGCTCTTGACGCCGTTCTCGGAAGATTGGCTCGGCGTGCCGCGCCACATCCTCGCCGCCTCGCTCTTTCTCGCCGCCGCCTTCACGGACTATCTCGACGGCCACATCGCGCGCCGTCGCGGGCAGGTCTCCAGGCTCGGCCAACTGCTCGACCCCATCGCCGATAAACTGCTCATCTCGGCCGCGCTCATCTCGCTCGTCGAAAACCGTCTCGCGCCCGCGTGGGCGGTCGTCATCATCATCGGCCGCGAGTTGGCCGTGTCGGGTTTGCGTTCGATTGCGGCGGCCGACGGCCTTGTCATCGCCGCCTCGAAGATGGGCAAGTTCAAGATGGGCGCACAGGTGCTTGCGATCACGATGCTCATCCTGTCGAGCGTGCGCGGCGCGCCGCCGGTGGCAAACTTCGGGCAGGCCTTCCCGGCCATACAGGTCTGGTCTGTGCCGGAACTACGCGCCGCCGTCAGCCACTTCATCGGCGCGGGCGCGACCACCGCAACCGACTGGCAAGTGCTGCTCTACACGCTCGGGCGCGCGACGCTCTGGGTCGTCGTGCTCTCCGCCTGTCTCTCGATGTATCAATACTTTCGCGCCTTCTATCAATCGGCCGTGGCGCGCGCCGCGCTCGAACGCGAAGCCGCGCTGGCGCGGACGCCGCCAGCGGCCGGACGCATACCCACAGGGTGAATCCCCCGCCGCCCGACAAGTCAGTCCGCCGATTGAGGACGCGGCGAAAAAACAGAGCGCAGCCCGGAAGCACGGCGAAGGCCGCATCTCCGGGCTGCGCTGTCTTTATCAGGCGAGCGGGTTGAAAACTCTGGGCGAACTTTCGACGCGGCTCGCGCGCCTATTTCACTTCCACAAAATCGCCCGTGTGAATCTCCTGCGCGATGCGCGTGATGACGGCGGTTGCCGTCCGCGCCTGCACGTCGAGCACCACGATCTCGCCCACGATCTTGCGCGGCATCGCGGGTCGTCGCCGCTTCACTTTCGGCGTCGTCATCACCGGGCCTTTCATGTCGCCCCGGTTCGGGTCTTCGACCCGCTGCGAGTTGATGGAAAATCTGCCGCCACGGTAAGCCTCGCTCTCGAAGCCGTAGCTGGATGGCAGAGCCACCTCTTCGTCGCGGAAGCGCGAGATGTTGCCCGTCCCTGCCGGGCGATAGACGGTGAGGCGGTCGCCTTCCTTCACATTGTCTTCCGTGCCGAGGTCTATGTAGACGATCTGGTGACGCGAAATCATCTCGCGTGCGTCGCGCGCGAGCACGATGCGGCCGTTCTGTTTGCCCGTCGGGTCGGCGAAACGATCCAGGTCGGCCGTGTCGCCGGCGGGCGGCGAGATGCGTCTGGGCACATTGCGCAGCAAATCGCCGAGCAGGATCGTGTCGCAACTATTCGCCACCTGCGCCACGGACATGCGCTCTTTGACGACCGTCACGCGCAGGCGGCCGATTTCCTGCGTAAAGACGCCGAGGTGTCCCGCTTTGCGCGTCAGCTTCGTCGAGAACTGCCCGCGCGGGCGCACCACCTGAAATTCCTGCCCCACCTTCACGCCCTGTTGCGAACCGGCGTTGATGAACACTAATTGGCCGGTGCTGAAACTGGCCTGCTCCTGCTCCTGCTCGGCACCGACCACTTCAAGTCCGCTGTGATTCGGCGCATATTCTATATAACCGGCGCAACTGAGTTCGGTTTCGAGCGCTGCGGGTAGGGGCGTCGCCATTGCGGCGGCGGGAGCGTTTTGCGTCCGGTTCGCGCCGCCGGGCGCGGTCTGGGCTTCGACCGAAGTCTGCGCGAAGATGAAAATGAAAAGCAGGGCGGCAAAACCGCCGCGACGCGAAAAGTGTTTACGGGTATGCACGGGACATCTCCTGGATTTATAGGGACGAAAGTACGCTCATCCAAGCAGCGTAGACAGGCTCAAAACGAGCCGCAGGGGCTTCTGTTGTAGCTTCAAACAGGCATTAGGGATGAGGTGGGAGCCGTGGCAGGCGTCTGTGGCCGCACGACACAGGGCGATTTCAATCCTACTTGCTGGCAACGCGGAGCGTCAACAAATTTCTTCAAACTGACCGTGCCCCTGTCCGGAATCAACGCAGGGGCTTTCTGCGGCTTGCGTTTTAGCGAAGCTATTGTTACTATTCGCGTTTTGTCGGAAGTGCTCGGAGCGTATCCGTGTGTGCCGGCGTAGCTCAGTTGGTAGAGCATCTGATTTGTAATCAGAGGGTCGGGGGTTCGAGTCCCTTCGCCGGCTCCAACAGATATTTGGACAAACCGTGCAGGGGTGGTCGAGTGGTTAATGGCACCGGGCTGTAAACCCGGCAGGCTAACGCCTTACGTAGGTTCGAATCCTACCCCCTGCACCAGATATTATCGCGGAATGCGGATTTCGGATTGCGGATTTGGCGACATAATTGAAAATCCGCAATCCGAAATCCGCGTTCCGCAATCGAGTGGGCGGGAGTAGCTCAGTTGGTAGAGCATCAGCCTTCCAAGCTGAGGGTCGCGAGTTCGAGCCTCGTCTCCCGCTCCACATTTCAAGCGGTCAACCGGGCGCACGGCAACCGGCAGACGCGCCCGCGTAGCTCAGGGGTAGAGCGCCTCCTTGGTAAGGAGGAGGTCATGAGTTCAAATCTCATCGCGGGCTCCATCAAACAGGCGATTCGTAACAATTACTTTATTAAAGAGGCTATCACACAATGAGCAAGGAGAAGTTTGACCGTTCGAAGCCGCACGTCAATATCGGCACCATCGGGCACGTCGACCACGGCAAGACCACTTTAACGGCCGCCATCACGAAGGTGCTGGCTAAGCACAACCCGAAGATCACCGTGCGCGCC
>DASQLU010000040.1:0-50159 GCA_035645855.1 Pyrinomonadaceae bacterium | reverse complement strand
GGCGAATACGCCGCGCTCTACGAGCGACAACTGTTGGAAGAAGATCTCGCGGCGAGTTGAGTTCGATTAAAGTCTGTATGCAGGGCGGAGGGCGCGCGCGCGGCGGAGATTTGGAGTGTGAAGCCAATGAATGAAAGTCCGATTCAAGTTACTGCCGAAGCGAGGCGGCGCGGGCTGCTGCTCATCTGGGGCGCGCAACTGTTGTCGCTCGTGTTCCTTTTCTTTCTGACCTATGTCATCCGGCCGCAGGCGAGCGCCGACGGCAATCACACGCTGGCGTGGGCGCTCGGCGCAGCCGGCTTGATGAGTTTTCTCCTTTCGTTTCTCATCAGGCGCAAGCTGCTGGCTCAGGCCGCCGCGAAGCAACGCATCGACATCGGCACGACCGCTTACGTGCTGGCCTTCGCCATGTGCGAGATGACGGCCGTCCTCGGCTTCGTCTCTTACATCATCACGGGGCTGTCCTACGCGCTGCATTCGTTCATCCTCGCGGCGGCCGGGCTGGCGCTGCATTTTCCCGCTCGCGGCGCGCTCGACGGGATTGAGGCGAACAAGGCGGGCGCGAATTTAAATCAGACGGCTTTTTAATCGGCGGATATTTTTCAAGCATGGCGACAGCAGTTCAACAATTTCACGAAGAAGAGGCCATCGGCAAAACTTACGACTCGCAGATCGCGCGTCGTCTCCTGCGTTATCTGAAGCCCTACCTGCGCCTGCTGCTGCCCGCGCTGCTGCTGACGCTCGCCTTGAACGGGCTGCGCGTGCTGCAACCGAAGTTCACGCAATATGCGATTGACTGGTACATCCTGCCGTGTCAGTCCGGCAGCGCTCCCTGCCTGCCGGGCGGTCTGATGTGGCTCGCGCTCGCCATGCTCGGCGTGCTGCTGTTGACGTTCCTCTTCTCATACGCGGCGGCCGTGTTGCTCAACACCGTCGGGCAGCACGTCATGTACGACCTGCGCGCCGAACTTTACGAGAAACTGCAACATCAGGAGGTGGCCTACTTCGACCGCCACCCCGTCGGGCGCATCATGACGCGCCTGACTTCGGACGTTGACGCTCTGAACGAACTGTTCACTTCCGGCGTGACGGACGTGCTCGGCGATCTCGCCACGATCTTCATCATCATCGGCATCATGCTCGCGATGGACTGGCGGCTCACGCTCGTCACCGTCCCGCTGCTCTTCGCCGCGACCTCCTGGTTTCGCAAGCACGCGCGGCGCGGTTACGACATGGTGCGCACGCGTCTTGCGCGCATCAACTCGTTTTTGCAGGAGCACCTGTCGGGCGCGCAGACCGTCCAGATTTTCAACCGCGAGACCAAGTCCGAGCGCAAGTTTCACGAACTGAACGACGACTATCGCAACGCCAACATCGAGACGATCTTTTACTACGCGGTCTTCTTCCCGCTCGTCGATTTCATCGGAGCCATCGGCATCGCCCTCATCGTCTGGTACGGCGGCTACCGCGTGATGGGCACGACGCCCGGCGCGCCGCAACTGTTGACTCTCGGCGCGCTCGTCGCCTTCATTCAATATTCGCAGGCTCTCTTTCAGCCGATCCGCGACATCTCCGACAAGTACAACGTCCTGCAAGCGGCGATGGTCGCCTCGCACCGCCTCTTTAAAACGCTCGACTTGCCGCTCGCCATCACGACGCCCGCCGCGCCCGCGCGGACGGGACGCGCGCGCGGGCGCATCGAATTCGAGAACGTCTGGTTCGCTTACAAAGACGAGGACTGGGTCTTGAAAGACGTGTCGTTCGCCGTCGAGCCGGGGCAGGCGGTCGCGCTCGTCGGCCACACGGGTTCGGGCAAAACGACGATCACGAATCTGCTCATGCGCTTCTACGACGTGCAGCGCGGGCGCGTCCTCCTGGACGGCGTGGACGTGCGCGAGTGGGACTTGAAGGCGCTGCGCGAAAACTTCGCGGTCGTCTTGCAGGACGTGTTCCTGTTCAGCGGCACGGTCGAGAGCAACATCCGGCTCGGGCGCAGCGAGATGCCGGACGAGCGCATCAGTTGGGCGGCGCGCGAAGTGCATGCGAACAACTTCATCGAGAAATTGCCGGAAGGGTTCAAGGCGGAGGTGCGCGAGCGCGGAGCCGGATTGTCGGTCGGGCAAAAGCAGTTGATCAGTTTCGCGCGCGCGCTGGCCTTCGACCCGGCGCTCCTGATTCTCGACGAGGCGACGAGTTCAATCGACACCGAGACCGAACAACTCATCCAGCAGGCCATCGAGCGCGTGATGCGCGACCGCACGGCCATCCTCGTCGCGCATCGCCTCTCCACCATCCAGCGAGCCGACCGCATCATCGTTCTCCACCACGGCGAAATCCGCGAGCAGGGTTCGCACCAGGAATTGCTCACCCTGCGCGGCCTCTACTGGCGGCTCTACAAACTACAATACGCGGACAAGTCGCGCGACGAGGCCGTCCCGGATTTGCCGCTTCCCGGCACGATGCAATACGGCGATTGAATAGTTCGGAGAGACACGGAAGCGGCGATTGAATAGTCGGGAAGACACAAAGGGGCGGGCGGCGAACCGGAAGGTAAAACATCCGTTCGCCGCCCGCCCTTTTGCGCTTACACGGCCGCCTTTCGACCACCTCGCAAACGGCTTCGGGCTTTGCACCCCCGCGTCAAACGACGAGTTTAACCGGCCGGTTGACCTTCGACCGACGGCGTTTGCGTTGCCGGTTTCGATGGCTGTTTGGCGCGTGCCTTGATCGGCGTCAGCGATTCCATCGACTGGTAAATCTGTAGATACATCTGCGTCTCGCGCGGGATGAGCGTGCGCCAGGCCGCGCCGCCGCGACGGATGTAACCGGCGAGTTTCGCCGGGTTGGAATTATAACCGGCGGCGATCAGGTCTGCGGGCGTGGCGATACCGCTTGAGAGCGCGCCCGCGATGGTTTCGTTCGAGAGCAGGTCGCTCCAGGTGTCGCGGATGTAGAGGAGCATCGCTTCGAGTGCGTTGCCGTGGTTGCGCATGCCGAGCACGAAATCAGGATTGAGGCCGACGGCCGGGTAACGCTGCCTGAGCATTTGATAAGTCCAGGGAATCATCTGCACCATGCCGCCAGCCCCGGCCGTGCTCACCGAATAGCGATAGGTGTCGAGTTCGTTCAGCGCGTAGAGCGCGTAGACCTCGTTGAATGTGGCGAGGCGCGACTCCTTGCGGAAGCGTTCGTGATCGACGTGTTCGACCAGACAGAGACGCTCAGCCATGTCCAGCACTTCGGGCGTCATGTGATGCCCCTTGTCCTTGAGACGCCTCGCGGCCAGATCGACCATCGTGCGCACGTAATGCTGACCATTTCTGACGAGTTCGGGCGTGACCAGCGCGGGATGCGCGGAGGTGTAGTAGGCCGTCTCGCGATACCTGCCGAACTTTTCAATCGGATACTCGACGAGCAGCGGCGTGAGTTGTCGTCCGGTCAGATCGGAGACGGTGACGGCGGTGTTGACGTAATTCGGGCGCACGATGCGCACGCGCAGGAAGCCGCCGTGCGAAGAGGCCACGGTCATCTCGTTATCTTTTTTGAGAAACACTTCCTTCGCCAGCGTCAGTAGATGAATCTGCGACGTATCGGGGTCGAGCGCGGCGAGCGTGACGAAGTTCAGATTGGGCGTCTGCCCCAGCGCGGTGGGCGTGATGCGCGTCTTGAAGATGCGTTGCGATTCGAGTATGCGCGCGCGCACCTTCTCCGGGCTGATCGGCGTCGCGGGCTTCAAGGCGATGGCGGGCACGACGACCGGAGTGTAGACCGGCGGCACGGCGGCGGGTTGCTGCTGCGCGGGCGCGGCGGCGACGTTCGGCGTGCCCGGCGCGGCAACTCCGGCGGGCGGCTGCTGCGAAGTCGGCACTTTGACGGGTGCGGCAACGACGCGCGCCGGCTGCTGGATCGATTGGCCTTGCGTCTCCTGCGCGGGCGCGCTTGCGACGCTGCGCGGGCGGCTGAACTGCGGCGGAGGCGGCGCTGAAGTCGGTGAGACCTTTTGCGCGTTCGCGGGGGCGAAGGCAAACACCAGTAGCAAAGGGACGGCAACTGTTTTCATGCTTCTGTAAAATCCTTCGGGCGGTGGCGGTACGTCTCTGGCGGGAGCCAGACATCTCTAAGATTCACTTGCGAGGCTCATGGTTGTCAAACGGGTTTCAAGTTTCAAGTTTCAGGTTTCAAGTTAAAGAATGAAGAATGTTCAGACTTGAAACTTGAAACCTGAAACTTGAAACTTAAATCGAGGCGGCGGAGGCCGCGAGATCGCGCCGCGCGTCCGTCCCGCGCGTGAGGCGGAAGCGCGTGGCGAGCAAATGCCCCGCGCTCAGGCCGAGACTCGTGTCCAGTTCCCACAACTCTTCGGCCAGGGCGTCGGCCGAAACGCGCTCGAAGACGGGCTGGAGTTCGCCGACCACGGCATCCATCCCTTCGATGAGAATCAGTTCGAGTTCGCGGCCGCCCTGTGTGCGTCGGCGCGCGTGTTCGCGCAGACGCCCGCGCGCGTCCTCCTGTATCTTCCCCGTCGCGACGAGCACGAGATGCGCGCTCTCGATTCTGGTGTGCTCGTCGAGCGCGCGCCGCGCCTGCGCCGTCGTCCAGTCGCCGTCGTGCAGGAGAAAGAGAAAGGCTTCGCCGCAGACGTTCGCCATCAGGCGCACCTCGCCGTCGCCGCCCGTGGGGCGCGTGACGATCTGCCTGTCCGGCACGCCGAGTCTGGAGATGAGCGAGCGCAGGTGCGTGGCGAGCCATGCGCCGTTTTGCAGCAGAGTGGCGGTCAGAGAGGTCGGCACGGTCACTTCCTCCGCGCGCTCGTCGGCGATGGCCGCGCCGCATTCGTTGCAGACGGCGTTGCTGCCGCTCAGCATGGAGAATGCGTCGGGCGACGGCAGGCGAAACAGTGCGCGCCCGTCTTTGCGGCAACTGACCAGAATCTCGCGTTTCAACAGACCCACTTCCGCGAGCCGGTTGAGCAGCGCGTCGGGCACGCTCTCGTCTCCGGCGGCGAGCGCGGCGCGCGCACGCCCCTCCTTGTGCGCCTCGCTCAGGCGGTGCAGAAAGCCGCGCGCGCGCGAATCTTCAAGCATCCCCGAAGTGCGCAGCCACCCCTCGACCATCTCGCTACGCGTGCCCGTGGGCGTCGCGTTCACGTCCGCCGCGAAACGCCGGAAACTCTCGGACACGCGCGCCGGGCGCGTCTCCCAGTCCGGCGGGGGCGCACCCGCAGACGCACCGACGTTCGACGCGCCCTGTGCGCCTGCGCCCCGCGATACGTCGAGCGATTCGCGGACGCTGCGGCAAAAGGCGTCGAGCTTTTCGAGCGGGTCGGCCGTCCCGCTCTCATAGACTACGCCTGCGCGCACGCCTTCGCCCGGCTCGTCGCCGAACAGCAGGAAGTGCGCGTAGTCTTCCACGCAGAACAGGTCGCCGCGCACGTAAGGCGCTTCCGTCTCCGCCTCGGCGCGCGCCGAGAGCGCAGACTCCAGTGCGAGTGCGTTCTCCGCGCCCGCCAGCGCCGTCTCATACAGGTGCAGTCGCGCCGAACGAATCAGCGGCACGAATCCCTGCTCCTGCAAACTTTCCAACAGCGACGTGCGCGTCCGGCCGTTAACCGCATAATCGAGACTTTTGCTTTCGATGAATAACATAGTCCGCGCCCTCTCTCTCTCGCCGCCCGATGCTATCACGAACGCGCAAAAATATATCCACCTTCTTCCGCTTAAAAGGCGCAAATTCCTCCGATGCCGCAACTATCAGTGCATGGTCTCTGCACGAATCGTTCAACTTGAACCAATTCGCGCTTGAGTTCGCGGTCACTTTTAGTTCACCGCGCGTTTTGCCGTCGTGCCCTGTCACAAAGCAGTCACATTGCCTCTTGTTTCGTTCATGTTGCGACTGTAAGATGTTCTGGCTGCACGAAATGCAGCTTACATCCTTCCTACCCCGGAAGATTCCCAAAAGCAATTGTGGATTTTGAATAAGGAGCAAGAAGCCCCCGTTCTATGTCTGTTAAAACCCCGTTCTCCCGCGCGCTGGCCGCCTGTTTCGCCCTCTGCCTCTTCGCCTTCGGCGCCGTCGCACAGACCGATTTGTCCCGCCCGCGCCAGGTCGCGCAAGGCACCCAACCCGACGGTTCGCATCGTCTTGAGACCGACGTCTTCGTCGTCTCCGAGGCCACGCCCGCCAGCGTCAGCCGGTACGAAACCGAACTCGCCAAACCGCGCCTCGTCGCCCCCCGCCTGTTCGAGTTCAAACAGACGATGTTGGCCGCCATTGACACGCGCATCGGCTCGCCCTACGTCTACGGCTCTTCGGGGCCGCGCGTGTTCGACTGTTCAGGTTTCGTGTGGAGCGTCTTTCAGTCGGCGGGCGTCAACTTCGAGCGCGGCAGCGCGCGTAACTTCTGGGCAAACTTCAGCCACGTCAGCGACGACGAGAAGTACCAATTCGGCACGCTCGTCTTCTTCAACAATCTCAAGCACGTCGGCATCGTCGCCGATGAGAACGGCTTCTATCACGCCTCCACCAGCCAGGGCGTCACCTATTCGCCCTTCAACGAATACTGGACGAGCCGCATTACGGGCTTCCGCCGCGTCCCCGTCAACGCCTTGATGCTGGCTGATTAAATTTAAGGTTGCTCCTTAAAAACGACAGGCCGACGATCCGGTTAATCCCGAATCGCCGGCCTGTTAAATTTTATGCGCCGCTCGCCGCCCGGTAAAAAGCGGTGGCGGCGATTGCTTTTTACTTCACGAGGCTGCCGAGGAAGCCCGCGCGATGTTCGTTCTCCTCGCGCCGTTCCCACACGGCGATGATCTTCTCAATCGCCACGTAGCAGAGCGTCCCCTCCGTATCCTTCAAGTGCAGCACGCCACCTTCGACCCGCACCACCTCACCGTGCAAACTCGACACGCCGCCGCAAAAGACATCCAACGTCTGACCCACCATCTTCGACAGAAAATCCTGCATCTTCTTAACGCACCTCCAAATTAGTGACGGGTGACAGGTGACGGGTGACAGGAGGAAGACAGAATTTCTCATCCTGTCACCCGTTACCTGTCACCAGTCACTTCTTCTTCTGTTTCCACTCCCAAATTTTTTCGCTGCCGTGTTCATCCGTGACCACTTTCTTCTCCACCTCGCGGAAGGTGATTTGAAAGAGCGGGAGGACGGTCTCGTCGTCCTGCTGCTGCCGCTCGAATTTCAGCACGTCGTAATAGACGCAACGCGGGCGATCAGGATACGTGCGACAGACTTCGGGGCGCGCGTGATAGATGGAGCAGCCGCGCGTTTCGTGATCGAGAAACTGGCAGGCCTCGCCGAGAATCGGGTCGGGCGTGCGCTTGAGCACGCGCTCCTTCCCGTCCCACATCTTCGTATAACGCTTCGCGGCCAGCTCCGGCGTCACGCCGAAGTGCTTCGCCAGGCGGTTCAGGTCGCGCTTCGACACCTGTATGCGCTCATACAGCCCGCAGCAATAGGCCGGGCACTTGGAACAATCGAAAAAAACGCGCTTCTGCTCGTCAGTAATTTTCTTCCCCATGCCCACCCTCAACGGGTTTCAAGTTTCAGGTTTCAGGTTTCAAGTTTGTGCATTTAACTTGAAACCTGAAACCTGAAACTTGAAACCTATTTATCTTCTTTCGGATTTCTCATATTCGGATAACAGCAAATTCATCAATTCGCCGCGCCGCTCGTAGAGGCGCTTGAGTTCGCGCGGTTGGTGGCGCGCCAGCGCGTAGGCCGTGATGAGCGGCAGCGCAATGGTCGAGTCAACATAACACACAACAGCGTCGGGCAAACGATCCGGATCGACCTTTCCCCAGGAGACCGCTTCGCCGGGCGTCGCGCCGGAAAGCCCGCCGGTGTCGGGGCGCGCATCCGTGATCTGTAGAAAGAAGTCGTGGCCGCGCTCGTCGATACCGAGCACCTCCTGAATCTGCGGCTCGGTCTGCAGCATGAAGTTTTTGGGCGAGCCGCCGCCGAGAATGAAGACCGCGCTTTTGCCTCCGTGCTTGCGCCCGCGGTCGCCCTTGCCGTGAATCGCGCCGCGCTTGGCTGCGAGCACGATTGACGCCGTCTCGTTCACGTCGAGCGAGGGATCGAAGGCGAGTTTGTTTCCCTGCAAGGCCTTCGCCGCCACGTTCATGCCGATGCTGGAATCGCCGGGCGAGGAGGTGTAGAGGGGCACGCCGAATTCGTAGGCGGCGGCCAGCAGCGATTTGTATTCCAAACCAAGTTTGTGTTCGCGCTCGCGCACGTAACGACCGCAGAGATAATGGAACTCCGCCGTGGACATCGGACGCTGAAACTCCTCGCCCTCGATGATGCGGCGGAAGAACTCGTCGGTGTCGAGCAGCACCGAGTAGTCGAAGAAGATGTCGTAGATTCTCACCACCTCTTCGTCGCGCAAAGTGATGTCGGAAGTGCTCGTGTTGCCCTGGTGCAGCGAGAGGCCGATGCCGAAGTGCGTGTCGTGGTAGAGGTTCGCGCCCGTCGTGATGATCCAGTCGATAAAGCCCGCGCGCATCAGCGGGATGAGCGCGGAGATGCCGAGGCCTGCGGGCGTCAGCGCGCCCGTGATCGAGACGCCGACCGTCACGTCCGGCTCAAGCATCTTCTGCGTGAACAACTGGCACGCCTCGCGCAAGCGCGCCGCGTTGTAGGCCAGAAACGTTTCGTCGACCAGATCGGCGAGCGCGATGTCGCCCGTGATGGGCTTCGGGTCAATGTGTCGCCCGCGCAGGAATTTACTCTTCTTTTTCGCCATGCCGACAATATAAAGGATGAAGGATGAAATGCAAGCCGGAAGGATTAATTAAGGCTTGATTCATTGATTCATTGATTCGATATTTCAATCCGTCAATGAATCGCTGAATCAATGAATCGATCTTTTACTATTCCGTTTCCGCCGGCTGCGCTTCGGCGCGGCGCAGGCGGAGGCGCGCGATGCGGCGTTCGTCGGCTTCGAGCACTTCCACGTCGAGGCCGCGAAAGGTGAGTCGCTCGCCGGGGCGCGGCAGGTAGCCGAGTTCGCCGATGACGAGACCGGCGATGGTCGTCGCATCGTCGTCTTCTTCGATCTCGAAATCGAAGAGTCGTTCGATCTTGTCCACTTCGGTCGAGCCGAGCACGTCGTAGTAACCGTCGCTCGCTTCGATGATCTCGACCACCTCTTCGCGCGCCGTATCCTCGTCCTCGATCTCGCCGACGATCTCTTCCAGTATGTCTTCGACCGTGACCAGCCCGGCGACGCCGCCGTATTCATCGATCACCATCGCGAGTTGCGCGTGCTCCTTTTGCATCTCTTCGAGCAGCTCGGCGACGGGCTTCGTCATGGGCACGAACAGCGTGGGACGAATGAGCGTGTGGATCGAACCGTCCTCGCTGCCCTCAGCCCAGCATTGCAGCAGGTCGCGGACGTAGATGATGCCCTCTATGTTATCGATCTGATCGCGGTAGACCGGCAGGCGCGAATACTTCGACTCGACCACGCAATCGCGCGCCTCGCGCACCGTCGCCGTCACGGGGAGCGCGACGATCTCCGTGCGCGGCGTCATCACCTCGTTGACGCTGGTGTCGCCGAACTCGATGATCGAGTGGATGAGTTCGCCTTCCTCCTCTTCGAGGATGCCCTCTTCCTCGCCCACATCGATCAACGCCTGCAGGTCGTCGCCGTTATCGTCTTCCTCTTCGGCCACGCCCGTCTCCGTCGGTTGCTCGTTGCGCCGCGGCCGGTCGAAAGAACTGTGCCACGCGAAAGCGACGAACGACAGCGGGCGATAAAACGGGCGCAGGATCGGCAACAGTTTGACGAGCGTCCCCTCCGGGTTGCGCGAAGCCAGGAGGCGCGGAATCAACTGCCGCGCGACGGCCGTCAGGATCACGCCCACGAAGATGGAAAGCAGGAGGGAGATGCGGGGCGCAATTGTCTCAGTCTCCGACGCCGCGCGAGTCCACTCGAAAGTGATAAAGGTGATGAGGGCTGAAACAGCGACGACCAGAATCAGGATGGTGACGGTGAGCGTGAAACGAAAGCGCGAGCGGTTTTCCAGAATCTCCGTGAGGAAAGACGTGGTGGCCGTCGGCCTCCCATCCTCCGTCTCCCCGATCAGGCGGCGCAAGCCCACGTCGCTCAACTCGCCGAACGCCATATCAATCAACGCCACAAACGTCAGCGCGACCAACAGCAGACACGTGATTCCTATCTCGATTTCCATAGCTTTATCGTGAGCCTTGAATCCTGAATCGCAAATAGCCGGAACCCGTCTTCAACTATTCGCGATTCACCATCCACGACTCACCAATTATATTCCAAGTCGGCGACGCAGGCGCAGTTCCAGCGCGTTCATCTCCCCTTCGTCCCGCTCGTGATCGTAGCCGCACAGGTGCAGCATCCCATGCAAAATCAACTGCTCCACTTCCCGCTCAAAACTCAACCCATGCTCAGCCGCCTGCCTCGCCGCCTGCTCCACCGAAATCACCACGTCCCCCAACATCGCCCCGGCCGCGCGCTCAAAATCATCCTGCTCCGCCGGAAACGACAACACGTCCGTCGTCCCACGCTTCCCCCGCCACCTACGATTAAGTTCCCGCATCGCCCGATCCGACACGAACGCGATTGTCACACCCGCCCCACCCGCCGGCACAATTTTCAACGCCCGCGCCGCAAACGCTTCCCAGCGCTCACAATCCATCGCGCGCTTCCGCTGCCGGTTAACAACTTCAATCATAAAAACGTGAATCGTGAATCATGAATCGCAAACAGGGAGAGTTGATTTTTCTCTATTCACGATTGACGATTCACGATTTACCAAATCATAAGCCGCTCTTGCTCGCGTGGTTTTCGTAAGCGCGGATGATCATCTGGACGAGGCGGTGGCGGACGACATCTTTGTCCGTGAAATAGACGAACTCGATGCCTTCGACACCGGAGAGGACGCGCTCGGCTTCGACGAGACCGCTGCGGCGTCCCGTGGGGAGGTCGATCTGCGTCACGTCGCCGGTGATGACGGCCTTCGAGCCGAAACCGATGCGCGTGAGGAACATCTTCATCTGCTCGCCGGTGGTGTTTTGCGCTTCGTCGAGGATGATGAAGGCGTCTGCGAGCGTGCGCCCGCGCATGAAGGCCAGCGGCGCGACTTCGATGACGCGCTTCTCAAGGAGTTTCGTCACGCGCTCGGCGTCGATAAGATCGAAGAGGGCATCGTAGAGCGGTCGCAGGTAGGGATCGACTTTGTCCTGCAGGTCGCCGGGGAGAAATCCGAGTTTCTCGCCCGCTTCGACGGCGGGGCGCGCGAGCACGATGCGGCTCACCTGCTTCTGCATGAGCGCCTGCACGGCCATCGCGACGGCCAGGTAGGTTTTGCCCGTGCCGGCGACGCCGACGCCGAAGACGACATCTTTGTTCTGGATGGCTTCGATGTAGTGACGCTGGTTGGCCGATTTGGGCGCAACCTGTTTTTTGCCGGCCGGGTTGAAGCGCGCCTTGGTGAAATAGTCGCGCAAAGAATAGGCGCGGTCTTCGGCGATCTGGGCGAAGGCTTCGCGCAGTTCCTTGTCGGTGAAGGTCTTGCCTTCCGCAAAGAGCGCGGTGAAGTCTTCGAGAATGCGTTCGACTGTGGCGACGTCTTTCGGGTCGCCGTCGATGGTTAAGTCCTGTCCGCGCGCATCGACGCGCACGTCAAGGAGTGATTCCAGATATTTGATGTTCTGGTCGTGGACGCCAAAAAGCGTTTCGATTCCTCGCGGCGGTAATTCAATCTTCTTCAAGTGAGCGTAATATCTCCTTAGCGTAGGCGGCGCGCGTGTGCCACGGGGCAGGAATTGGGGTTGCGGGTGAGCGATCTTGGTTCTGCATGTTGCAGGGAAAACGCTACTACATGCCCCATAATGTGTCAACGAAGACGGGGAACCGCCCGCCGCGCCCGCCGGAGCCTCGCCTTGACAAGAACCCGCCGCGATACCTATACTTTGCCCTTTGCGCTCACAGCCAAATCGCTGTCTGTGGCGGCGCGAGCAGGATAGAACACCAGTTATTTAGATTACCGACGGAGTTTCAGTAGATGCCTAATCATAAATCAGCCGAGAAGCGGATGCGCCAGAACGAGCGTCGCAAAGGAATCAACCGCAGCAACCGCACGCGCCTGCGCACCGAAATCAAGAAACTGCGCGCCGCCATTACCGGCGAAGACGCGGGCGCGCTCCAGGCGGCGCTCTCGCACGCGGTTTCCACCATTGATAAGTCGGTGCAAAAGGGCGTCCTGCACCGCAACGCCGCCGCGCGCTACAAGTCGCGTCTGACGGCGCGCGTGAACGAAGCGGGCGCGAAGTAAAAAGAGAGTTTTTACGCAACTTTAAGGCAGCGGGGCGGGTCGAGCAGTTCGACCCGCCCCGCTGCTTTTGCTTTGGGCGACCGGGCAGAAAACGGAGGAGGGCGATGGAGGTCGGAAGCGAGTCGCGTGAGCGTCGTTACCTGAGCGACCGGGAGATCGAAGAACTGGTGGAGCGATTCGAGTCGTGCGTCGTCGCGCCCGCGGAGTTCGACCACGGCGCGCACCTGGCGGTCGCCCTCTGGTATCTCTCGCGTCTCCCATACGCGGACGCCGTGGGGCGCATGCGCGCCGCCCTGCGACGCTACACGGCGCACCACAACGCGCGCTCGCACTACAACGAAACCCTGACGATCTTCTGGCTCAGGCTCGTGCGCCGCTTTCTCATCCAGTTTGTTGACGGCGATGAACGCTCACTCGCAGAGCGCGCCGACGAACTGCTCTCGACCTACGGCAATTCGAAACTCGTCTTCGAGTATTACAGCCGCGCGCTCGTGCAGACGCCGGAGGCTAAAGCAGCGTGGGTCGAGCCGGACTTGAAGCCGATGGATTTTTGAGAGAGCGTGCGCGTGGAAGCGTGCGCGATGCGGCGCGCGGCGTCAGCCGGACAGTTCGCAGATGAGCAGTTCGAGTTGGAGGCGCGCGCCGCGCCCCCCGCCCCCGCCGAGAGAGGTTTTGATGGCGAGGTCGGCCGAAGCGATGCGCGAGATGCGGCGCACGAGGTCTGCCGCGTCCGTGCGCCGCGCGGTGGCGAGAAAGTCTTCGCGCTTGTGGAAGGGCATGGGCACGAGGCGGAAGACTTCTTCCTTCGGCCTGCCCGCCGACATCAATTCTTTGGCGAGCGCGAGGCGGTGATAGTTGCTCGCGATCAGACCGAGGAGCATGACGGGTTCGGCCTCGTCGTCGAGCAGGCGACGCAGGGTGCGGAGCGCGCCCTTGCGGTCTTTCGCGATCAGGTGATCGGTCAACTCGAAATTCGACATCTCGCGCGAACGGCCGACGAGCGCATCCACCAGTTCCATCGAGATGCGGCCGTCGGGCAGCGCGGCGGTCGCCAGTTTGTTCAACTCGTTCACGAGACGGCGGACGCTCGTCCCCACGAGCGCGATGATCTGCCGGAGCGTGCGCTCGTCGGCGTCCGCCTTGAGTTTCTTCAGGTAATCGCGCGCCCACGCGGCCAGCTCGTTTTCGGGAAGCGGCGCGAACTCGACGCTCAAGCAAGCGTCCAGCAGCGTCTTCGACAACTTGCGCCGCTTGTCCAGATCGTCCGCGATGAAGATGACGACCGAACTATCGACGGGGCGCGCAAGGTAACGCAGGAGCGCGCCCTCGTCCGCTTCGCGCAGTTTGCCGAAGTCCGTGATGCGCACGACGCGCCGCTCGGACATCATCGGGAGTTGTTCGGCGGCGGCGATTGCCTGTTGCACATCGGCCGTGGCGAGGCTGAAAGTCGCCTCGTTGAACTCGCGCAAGCCCGCGCCGCGCAGGGCTTCGTCGGCGATTTTGCGCGCCGCCGCTTCACGCAAATAATCTTCCGCGCCGAAGAGCAGATAGAGCGGCGCGATGCGCTTCGCCTTCAACTCGCCACGCAGTTTTTCGCGCGTCAGGACGCTCATTTTTTCTTCTCTTCGTTGACGCCGAAACCGTGTACGAGCGTCGAGACGAGCGACTCGGCGAAGTTGCGCGCGATGCGCTGCATGGCCGGGTCTTCTTCGTTGAAGAAGGTGCGCGGGTCGCTCGTGAATTCGAACTCGCCGCGATAGACGTAGTTCTGATTGTCGTAGAGCACGCGGTTCTGCACCTGGTCGCGCACCGTCACCGCGCCGACAACCGTTACCTCGAAGACGCGCGAGCGGCCGCGCTCGTCCAGGAGCACGCCGGAGAAGGTGAAACTGCGTATCACGCCGTCAACCACGGCGTCCGCGCCCTCCGTCTCGCTCTGCACGCGCAGGCCGTGTCCGCGCCGGATGATCTCGTTCGAGACGGCCTCCGTAAAACGCGACTCGATCTTGTAGCGCAAAGCCTGATTCTGAAAGGGCGGCACGGCCACCGTGCGCACGTGCGTCGGCAGCCCGCTCTTCCTCACGGGTTTGTAGCATTCCGTGAAGCCCGAAACGCACAGCAGCAAACCCAGCAGCCATGCCCCGCGCCCCGCTCTCTTCGCAAACGTCATTTTCAACACTTCCCCTCTCTCTCCCCGCGCACCAAACGCGAACGCCGCACGATACGATAAGACGGTGATGGGTGACAAGTGACAGGTGACAAGTGACAGGTGACAAGTGACAGGTGACAGGTGACGGGTGACAGGTGACAGGATAAAACAAGAACTCGCATTGATCTTGTCAACTGTCACCTGTCACGTTGATCTTGTCACCTGTCACCTGCACTTGTCACGGCTTTTATCGCGTCCGCGATGCGCGCGGTTTCGACGGCGGCGCGCACGTCGTGGACGCGTATGATGTGCGCGCCGCCGAGTATGGACGCCGTGACGGAGGCCATCGTGCCGTGCAGGCGTCGTTCAGGCGGCGCGTCGCCGAGGAGGCGGCCGATGAAGGACTTGCGCGACGTGCCGACGAGGAGCGGAAAGTCCGCGAACTCGGCAGTCAGCAGGTCGAGCCGGGCGAGCAGTTCAAGGTTCTGTTCCTGGCTCTTGCCGAACCCGATGCCGGGGTCAATGGCAATCTGCGCGCGCCGCACGCCGCGCCCCTCGGCCACACTGATGCTCAGGCGAAGGCTTGCGGACACTTCCGGCAGGATGTCCGCGACGGGCGGCAGCGTGTGCAGCGTCGCGGCCGTGCCGCGCGAGTGCATGAGCACGAGTCCCGCCCCGGCGTGCGCGGCTGCGTCGGCCACACGCTCGTCGAAACGCAGCGCGGAGATGTCGTTGACGATCTCAGCGCCGGCGTCGAGCGCGCGGCGCGCCACTTCCGCTTTCGACGTATCGACGGAGATGAGAGCCTGCGGCAGGTGCGCGCGGAGGCGTTCGATGACGGGCACGATGCGCCGCAGTTCTTCCTGCGTCGAAACAACGGCTCCGCCCGGACGGGTCGATTCGCCGCCGATGTCTATGATGTCCGCGCCGTCCGCGAGCATTTCGGCGGCGCGCGCCGTGGCGCGTTCGAGATCGAAGAAGCGTCCGCCATCGCTGAAGCTGTCGGGCGTCACGTTCAGGATGCCCATGACGAGCGTGCGCCCGTCGCAGGAGAGCGTGCGGCGTGCGAGTTTCCATTCGCGGGGTTGTGGCATCGGGAAAGTTTACGGCCACGCGCGCGGCGTCTCAAGGGCAAAAAGGAGTCGAACCTGGCAAAGAAAAAGGGGAAGAGGTTTTATCCCCTTCCCCTTTTAACCCTTACCCATTCGCCGTCCTCAAGCCGTGGCCGGGCCGGTGATGGGCGGCAGGATCGGCTTGAGCGGAGTCGTCGTAGGCTCTTTCAGTTGCGGACGCTCCCCGTCGTCTTTCGAGGCGGGCGGCTGATCTTCGTCGAGCGGCAGTCCCGCCACGATGCGTCGAATCTGCACGCCGTCGAGCGATTCGCGTTCGAGCAGGGTTTCCGAAAGACGGATCATCACGTCGCGGTTCTCGGTGATGATGTCGCGCGCGCGCTCGTACTGCTGCGAGACGATCCTTCTCACTTCCTGGTCGATCTTGATCGCCGTGTCCTCCGAGAAGTCGCGGTGTTGCGAAATCTCGCGGCCGAGGAAAATCTGTTCTTCCTTCTTGCCGTAGGTGAGCGGGCCGAGGTCAGACATGCCGTACTCGCAGACCATCGAGCGGGCGAGTTCCGTCGCGCGCTCGATGTCGTTCGACGCGCCCGTCGTGATGTCGTTCAGGAAAATCTCTTCCGCCAGCCGGCCGCCCATCATGATCGCGATCTGGCCGAGCAGGTATTCTCTGGTTGCACTGTAGCGGTCGCCCTCGGGCAACTGCTGCGTGAGGCCGAGAGCCATGCCGCGCGGAATGATCGTGACCTTGTGCACGGGGTCTGCGTTCGGCACTTTGAGGCCGACGAGCGTGTGCCCCGCCTCGTGGTAGGCCGTGATGCGCTTCTCCTCGTTGGAGATGACCATTGACTTGCGCTCCGCGCCCATCAACACCTTGTCCTTCGCCAACTCGAAATCGACCTGCATGACGATCTTCTTGTTGTAACGTGCCGCGTTCAAGGCGGCCTCGTTGACGAGGTTGGCGAGGTCTGCGCCGGTGAAGCCGGGTGTGCCGCGCGCGAGTATGCTGATGTCTACGTCTTCACCGAGCGGAATCTTGCGCGTGTGAACTTTGAGGATGCCTTCGCGCCCGCGCACGTCCGGGCGCGAGACAACGACGCGACGGTCGAAGCGACCGGGGCGGAGCAGCGCCGGATCGAGCACGTCAGGCCTATTTGTAGAGGCCATCAGGATCACGCCGTCGTTCGACTCGAAGCCGTCCATCTCGACGAGCAGTTGGTTCAAAGTCTGTTCGCGCTCGTCGTGACCGCCGCCGAGTCCTGCGCCGCGATGGCGGCCGACGGCGTCGATCTCGTCTATGAAGATGATGCACGGCGCGTTCTTCTTGCCCTGCTCGAACAGATCGCGGACGCGCGATGCGCCCACGCCGACGAACATCTCGACGAAGTCCGAACCGGAGATCGAGAAGAAAGGCACGTTGGCTTCGCCCGCGACGGCGCGCGCCAGGAGGGTTTTACCCGTTCCCGGAGGCCCCATCATAAGGACGCCCTTCGGGATGCGACCGCCCAGTTTTTGAAACTTCTGCGGCTCTTTGAGGAATTCGATGATCTCCTGCAACTCCTCTTTCGCCTCTTCGACGCCGGCCACGTCCTTGAACGTGACGCGCTTCTGCTGGTTGTTCAGCAACTTCGCGCGCGATTTGCCGAACGAGAGCGCCTTGTTGCCGCCCGCCTGCATCTGCCGGAGCATGAAAATCCAGATGCCCATGAAGAGCAGGATCGGCGCCCACGTCAAAAGCACCCCCCACAGCATGCTGTTGCCGCTCGACAAATCTTCGACCTTAGCGACGTAAGGGTTGCCGTTTTCGTCGATTTTGTACGCCGCAGTCATCAGAGCGCTCTGCTGCGCCGGATTCGACAAATCGGCGCGCAACTGCTGCCCTTTCGTATCCGTGGCTAACACTTCGCTCTGCTTGACGACCAGGGTGCCGATCTCGCGCTGCTGAATTTTTTTGTTGAGCGCGCTCAGGTCAACTTTCGCCGGGCCGCCCTGCTTGCCCGCGAAAGCCGAGTAAAGCACCACCGCGCCCACCAGGATGAGCACCCAAAAGATTATTTGTCTGGCTGTTGAACTCAATTGCGTATTGCCTCCGACGCCGATCATAACTCATAAAGGCGTCCGTTGTCGCTTCCGCGCGCTTCCCGTTCCAATGCCCCCGTCGCCGGGAAAGAAAACGCGCCCGTTGGCGCTTGAAAACCCGGCTTTATCAATGCGCTCTTAAGATGCCCGCGAAGCGCGCGGCGTTGTGCCCTGACATTAGCGCCCCGGATGCGGAAACCGTTGCGCTTTCGTGACAAATCGCTTCCGCGCTTTAGCCGCACACCCGTCTCAGGCGGGGCGTGCCAGATAGGGCAAATTCCGCCAACGCTCGTTCAACCCCAGACCGTACCCGAAGACGTAATTCTCGCGCGTCTCGAACGCGCACCAGTCCGGCGTCAATTCGACACGGTGACTGTCAACCTTGTCGATGAGCACGCAGAGCTTCACGGCCGAAGCCCCGCGTGATTCGAGTTGTTTCATCAGGTATTCCTGCGTCACGCCGGTCTCCATCACGCCCTCGACAAGCAGCACATCGCGCCGCGCGAGGTCGAGTGACGTGCTGAAATTCAAATCCTGTACGCCGCCGAGCGTGCGGTGGTCGTAGCGGACGAAGGCCACGCGCAGCGGCACGTCGAGCCGGCGCAGCAAATCCGCGAGAAACATGAAGCCGTCTTCGACCACGCCGAGTACGGTTAATTCACGCCCCGCGTAAGCGCGCGAGATTTCTTCCGCGAGCGTCTCGACGCGCTCCGCGATCTGCGCCGCGCTGTACAGTTCAACGATGCCTTCTGCCATCTGGTTTTTGCGCCTCGAAAAAGTTTGCCCGTTAAAAACTAAAGACCGCTCGCGAAAACTGAGCGGCCATGTGCGACACATTCGATTCTAAAGCCCCACCCGCCCTTTTTCAACTCTTTCCCGCGCGCCGCCCGCCCGCGCGAAACAGCAATAGCCCGCGCCGGCGCAACACCCGCCCGCCGCCCGGCAACTCGGCCACGCGCCCGCCGCGCGCTCCTTCCAACAATCCGGCCACCGCTTCGATATGCGTCGCCTCGATGCGTCGCAAGTCGCCGCGTTTCGACCTCAGCCAACCGCGCAACGCGTAACCGAGCACAGCCCTGTCGGCCTCCAGCAATACCTCGACGCTGAGCGGCACGCATTCTTCAACAGCGCTATCCTCAGCCACCACACCGGCGGCATCCGCCGCCACAACACCCGCGGCATCGGCCGCAACAACGGCAGCATCAGCCGCAACAATAACGGCGGCATCAGCCGCAGCGTCAGCGTCATGCCCGGCCTCCGCCGCGTCGATTTCAACGGCGAGGCCATTGTTTTCCGCCGCCCCGCTGCATCGCCGCCGCCCCGCACCGTCTTTCACGCGCAACGCTTCCGCTTTCAAACGACCCGCGCGGCGGGCTTCGGCCAATAACTGCTCGCCCAGGTTCTCCAGCGTGTCGGCCTCCGCGCGCAGCAAACTTGCGGTGCGCGCCAGCGTCTCGACGGCGCGCGGGTTGAACGTCTCCAACAACGGCAACAACTGCCGCCGCACACGCACGCGCGCGAAACGCTCGTCCGTATTCATCTCATCCGAGCGCACGCCGACGCCGCGCTCCGCGCAATACTCCACGGTCTGCGCGCGCCGCGCCCAGCCGAGCAGCGGGCGCACGAGCAGCAACTCGTCGCCGCGCTCGTCGAACGGGCGCACAGGACGCATCCCGCCGAGTCCGCGCGCGCCACTGCCGCGCAGAAGCGCCAGCAACAAGGTCTCCGCCTGATCCTCGACCGTGTGCGCCGTCGCGACGGCGCATGCCTTCCATGCGCGCGCCGCGCCGCCCAAAAACTCGTAACGCTCGCGCCGCGCCGCCTGCTCCAGATTGTCGCGCGTTGCCTGCGCACGCTGCCCCACCGATGCCTTCCCCGTCTCGACCTCATAACCGAGCGACCGCGCCAGCTCCGCCACGAAGCGCGCGTCGCACGCGCCGGCCTCGCCGCGCAGCCCGTGATCCAGATGCGCGACTTTCAGCGTGAGAGCCGTGCGCCCCGCACGGTTCAACTCATCGAACGCCAGCAGGAGTGCGGTTGAATCAGCCCCACCCGACACCGCGACGACGACGCGCCCGTCGCGGGGCAGCGCGAGTCGTCGCCACGCCTGCGCCAGACGCCGTGCGAAGCTACTCAAGGGTTGCTTCGACGCGGCGTCCGGCGCAACTTGCATCAAATCGGATTTCTTCATTCGAGCGGGCGGCGCGCGTGTGTCGTCTTCGCAACCGGGAAGCGCGCCCGCTCACAGCATAAGGCGAATCTCGACGGGGTGTAAAACCACAGGGGCGGCGAACCACGCGTCGCTGCCGTCGACTCGCGAGACCGCTCGCGCGCAAAAGAAAAGCAGGGAACGCGAACGAGTCCGCGTCCCCTGCAATTATCCGCCCTTGAAGCTAAGGCTTCGCTATTCCGAACATGAAGCCGGGGCTTCGCTGTTCCGACCGTGAAGTTAGGGCTTCACGAGCGGCGATTCCTTATCGTTAACGAACACGCTGAGCACGCTCTCGTTGCCGGGGAAGATGAAGGTATGATTCGTCACGAGGAGCGAGCCGTGCTTGTCGAAGGCGGCGTTGGCCGGCGAGTTGAAAGGCGCGATGGGGGGCGGCGCGTCCTGCGTGCAGGGCGCGTTTCCGATGCGCGCCACTTCCGTGCCCGTCGGACTCAGCACCGACACGCCGGAAGCGCACGGCGAGGCCAGCATCACATAGAGTTTGCCGGAGTTGCCGAAGGCGATGCCGTCCGGCCCTTCGCCGTTGTACTGGTGGAAGACTTCCAACTGCTCTGCGGTCGGCGCATCGACGAGCGGCAGCGTGTAGATTTTGCCGCCCGTGAAGCCGTACTGATTGACGCCTTCGGCCGTGACGACGAAGTAAATTTTCGTCCGGTCGGGGTTGATGCGGATGCCGTTGGGGCCGAAGGGCGTGGCGATTTTAGCGTCCTGAAACCAGATTTCCGGCGTGCCCCCGCCCGGCGCGATGCGCCAGATGATTCCCTGCAACGAATCGGTGAGATAAAGATTGCCGGCCGGGTCGAAAGCGATGTCGTTCGGCAGCGGCGGCACTTCCAGGGGCGCGAGGTTCGGCACGGGCGGCGCATAGATTGTCTGCTCGCCGCTGCCGAGGTCTATGCGGACGATGCCGCGCTGCGTGTTGACGACGTAGAGGCGGCCTTGTCCGTCGAAGGCGACGCAGGAATTGGCGTGCTCCTGCTCAAGGTCTTCGTCCTTAATCTGGATGGTCTCCAGTTGCTCGCCGGTGCGCGTGTCGTACACGACGACGATTGAAGGCGGCCCTCCCGCCGTGCCGAAGCGCGCCGGGCCGGAGACGTATGCCTTGTTGCCTTTGACGGCGATGCCTTCGGGCGAGCCGGGGGGCACGGGAAACGTGCCGAGCGTCCGCACGTCGCCGTAGGGGCGCGCCTGCGAATTATCGGCGAATGCGGTCAACGGTAAAATGGCGAACGCGAGCAGGCACGATGCGAAAACTTTCCTTAACGATTTCTTTCGGGGTGACATTGAATTGGCTCCTTGTGGTGAGAACGATTTATAACTTCGGGACACGATGAGTTCCCGCAAAATGAATAAAAAGTGTTCGGGCGATAGTTCGGCGACGCGTTTGAAAGTCGTATAAAAATCCATCCGTGCGTCTCCGTCTATCGTCCCATCTACTAACGCGGGATTTTGTCTGCAAAGGGATCACGTCAAATTTGCGCCCGCGAAAATATCCGCACCAAAAATCGCCCCGCCGTCTTCCCTGTTGTGATGAGCAGACTTGATAGTAAGGACAACAGAGCAAGTAGCAGGATTTGCCCCTGCTACTTTTTTCTTTAGTTCCTTAAGGGTGTTGGGTAATTATGGAGTGGAGCTATTCTGGCTCGCGGCGGGAGGAACAACATGAAGACCGAATCGAGCAGCAATGTGGTGGCCGTCTATTTCGACTTCGAAAATCTGCACGCCGCACTGTACGAGAGAGAGTGGGGCGGCAGCAAAAGTTACAGTGATAACCGCTACAGCCAGCAGGACGCGCTCGTCAACATCAAGGCGGTGCTGGATTACGCTCGCAGCATCGGCGATATAGCCATCAAACGCGCCTATAACAACTGGCAATGGTTTTCCCGCTACCGTGAAATGTTCAATAACGCCGGACTCGACCTCATTCAAATTTACCCGAAGGGCGCGCGCGCCAAAAACGGTGCGGACATTCGCCTCGCCCTCGATGCGTTGGAGGACGTGTTGCGCTATCCACGTATCACACACGTCATCATCATCAGCAGTGACAGCGACTTCGTCAGTCTCGCGCAGAAGCTCAAGCAATCGGGGGTGTCAGTCATCGGCATCGGCGTCCAGCAGGCGACGAACGCCTTTTGGGCGCAAAGCTGCGACGAGTTCAAGTACTACGATACGCTGCTCGGACTGACCGAGGATGTGCCGCCTGCGACGGAGGCCAAGGGGCTGGACAAAGACGAAGAAGAAGAGCCGGCAGTGAAAACCATGTCGCTCGAAGAAGCACGCAAGTTGATGCTCGATGCGCTACGCCGCGTGACCGCGCAGAAGGGTGAAGATCAAGTTCCCAGAGGAACTTTGAAAGTTATGATGAAGCGGATGGATTCCACCTTCGACGAGGCCAACCTGGGATTCTTCAATTTCGGCTCGTTCCTGAAAGCCTTCTCCGATGTGGTGGAAGACATCACCGACGACTCGGGCGGCAAAGTTCGCCTACGCAACTCCGCCGAACAGACTGGCGCGAAGAGCGATCCGGAGCCGCCGGTGTCCCCGGTAAGCGAACAAGACTACGCACTGATTTTGAAGCGCGGGAACGTTCATCACTTACCCACCCCCTGGTGGCGCGAGGCCGTCCTGATTGTTGATGAGATTTTCAGGGACGCGCCGCAAAGGCAGATTGCTTCTTTCGACGATCTGGAAGGGAAACTGGAGGTGCGCCTCAATGCCGCCGGGCTAGACTCCGACCCCTCGTTGGTACACAAGCTCCGCGGATTTCTGTTCGCCCTCCGGCAGTTCCATCTCGACAAAGATAGGCAGGTGATCGGCTTGAAAGTGGCGGTCGAGAGGACGCTGTTGCATAGTGTCGAGCGTGAAATCGTGCGCCGGATCGTCAGATACGCCGCGCCCCCGATTGATGTGTTCAAGGTGGCCTCCCTCCTCTATGGAGAGAACGCTCCGAACCGATTGGAGGACGCACGGGAACTCATCTATGCCTTGACGCCCAGGACGGCTTAATGCCTCTCCGGCTCGCCCCTTCCCGCCGGGGCTGCCGTCTATTCCATTCGCTGCTTATGCGACGATCATCGTGCCCGTGCCTTCGTCCGTGAAGACTTCGGAGAGCAGCGTGTTCCGCAGGGAGCCTTTGATGATGTGCGCGCTGCGGACGCCGCGATGCAGTAGTTCCGTGATGTTTTGCAGTTTCGGGATCATGCCGCCCGTCGCCACGCCGTCCCTGACGAGTTTCGACACCTCGTCCACCGTCAGGCGCGAGAGTTTCGTCGCCGATTCGCCCGGCCGGAGATAAAGCCCGTCCACGTCGCTCAGCAAAATCAGCTTCTCGGCCTCCAGGCGCACGGCGATTTCAGCGGCGATGGTGTCTGCATTGATGTTGAAGACGCGCCCCCCTGAGTCCGCGCCGAGTGGCGAGACGACGGGCAGGTAGTCGTGGTCGAGCAGCACGCGCAGCAGCCGGTCGTCAATCTCCAACACGTCGCCCACGTGGCCGAAGTCCACGCGCTTGCTCTCGCCCGTCGCCTGATTCAACACGTCTTTCGGCGGGCGACGTTCGGCCAGCACGATGTTGCCGTCCACGCCCGACAACCCGACGGCGCTCACGCCGTGATTGCGCAGCGCGGCCAGTATGTCCGTGTTGATCTTCCCGGCGAAGATCATCTTCGCCATGTCGAGCGTGGCGTCGTCGGTGACGCGCCGCCCGTTGATGATCGTCTGCTCGACGCCCAACTGCTCGGCCAGCTCCGTCAACTGCTTGCCCCCGCCATGCACCACGCACAGGCGTATGCCCACCTGGTGCATCAACGCCAGCTCCTCGCAGAGCGAACGTAGATTCTCTTGATCCTCCGTCAGCTTGCCGGAGATTTTGACGACGAAAGTCTTGCCCTTGAAACGCTGAATGTAGGGCAGGGCTTCGCGCAACAGGTCGAGTCGCGGCTGGCTCATCTTTCCTCCAAATGCGGATTTCGGAATGCGGAATGCGGATTAAAGGCATGGTTCTTTAATCCGCATTCCGCATTCCGAAATCCGCAATTAATTTTGCCATCACGGCCTTTTGCGCGTGCAGGCGGTTCTCGGCTTCGTCGATGACGACCGAGGCGGCGGAGTCGATGACGCCGTCCGTCACGATGACGTTGCGGCGCACGGGCAGGCAGTGCATGAAGAGGCCGCCACGGGTGCGTTGCATCTTCGCCTCGTCCACGATCCAGCGTGCGCGGTATTCGGCGCGCGCCTCAATGTCCTCTTCGGGCGAGCCGTAAAACATCCTGCTGCCCCAACTCTTCGCGTAGACGACTTCCGCGCCATCGAAGGCCGCGTCCACGTCGTTTGTCACGTTGACGGTTGTGCCCGCGTCGAACGCCTGCTCGTTGAGTTGGCCGACGAGTTCGTCGTCGAGTTCGTAGCCGGGCGGGTGCGCGATGGTGAGTTCGTGCCCCATCTGCGCGGCCGCGAGCGCGAAGCTGTTCGGCACGGCCATCGGCAGCGGCTTCGGATGCCACGCCCACGTCAGCAGCACGCGCTTGCGCTCCGCGCCGAGTTTCTCCCTGATCGTCAACATGTCCGCGAGCGCCTGGCAGGGGTGGTGCATCGCCGATTCGAGGTTGATGATCGGCACCTCGCTGTGGCGCGCGAACGCCGCGAGAATCGGATCGCGTCGCTCCTCTTTCCAGTCCTTGAGCGCGGCGAACGTGCGCACGCCTATCGCGGCGCAGTAACGCCCCAGCACGCGCACAAACTCGGCGACGTGCTCCGTCTTATCCGCGTCCATCACCACGCCGTCGCGGTGTTCGAGCGTCCAACTCGTGCCGCCGGGTTCGAGCACGACCGCGTTGCCGCCGAGTTCGTAAATCCCGACCTGCATCGAAGCGCGCGTGCGCAAACTGGGATTGAAGAAGACGAGCGCGACGGACTTTCCCGCGAGCGGCCGCGACGTATCCTCGCCGCGTTTGAATCGCGCCGCCGCTTCGAGCAGGCGTTCGAGGTCGTCTCGCGTCCAGTCTCCAGTGGTCAGAAAATCTCTCGGCATAGTCGTCCGGCTAAACTCAGGCCGCTCCTCTTCGCAGTTCCTTTAACATCGAGACGCATCGTATCTCAGCTCCGCCCGCCAGCCGGTGCGCCGTCTCATGCTGCCGCACGAACCCTCCGCGCTCGTAAAACGGCACGGCGTTCAGAGAGGCGCACAGGCGCAGTTGCTCCAACCCGGCAGCGCGCGCATGCGCCTCAAGCGCGCTCAATAGTTTCGACCCCACGCCCCGCCGCGCCGCCCGCGGATGAACATAGACGGCTTCCACCTCGCCGCTCTCCACGTCCAACGTCCCGAAGCCGACGACTCGGCCGCTCTCTTCCGCCACGTAGAAAGCTTTCCGCTCAATCGCCTCGACGTAGAAGCCGCTTTCGCGCGGCGCAGCCCACGCTTCGATTTCGTCCGGGCTGTAATGGCCGCCGCACAGCTTCCTGATGGACGCGACGTGCATCCGCCCTATCGCTTCGCTATCCTCGCGCCTCGCACGGCGCATACTGAAAGCCATAACTTTAGCCGACAGTGGACCCGGCTCGAAGCGACTGCGCGACGCGGCGCAGGGCCGCGACGAACAGATCGATTTCTTCCCGCGTCAGGCAGAGCGGCGGCAACAGCCTGAGCACGCGCGCGTCGCTCGATGTGCCCGTGATGATTCGTTCGCCGAGCAAAGCCTGATGCACCTTCGCGGCGATCTCATCCGCGAACTCCAGACCCAGCAACAACCCCGCGCCGCGCACGCGCGCCACATGCGGCACGTCTTCAAGCGATTTTCGCATATGCCGCTCGCAGGCGCGCGCGTTCTCCAGCATCCCGTCCGCTTCAATCGCTTCGAGCGTGGCGGTGACGGCGACCATCGCGAGCATCCCGCCGCCGAACGTCGTGCCGAGGTCGTTCTCCCTGATGCGCGCGGCCACCGCATCGGTCGTCAGGCACGCGCCGACGGGGACGCCGCTGCCCAGAGACTTCGCCAGCGTGATGATGTCCGGCACCACGCCTGCGCCCGCCGCGCCGCCCGCGAAGAACCATTCGCCGGTGCGCCCGATGCCGGTCTGCACCTCATCATAAATCAAGAGCATCCCGCGCGCGTCGCACAACTCGCGTAGCGCGCCGTAAAACTCCGGCTGCGCCTGCCTGATGCCCGCTATCGACTGAATAGGTTCAAGCATCACCGCGGCCACCGTCTCGTCCGCCAGCGCGGCCACCGAAGCGATGGAACCGAACTCCGCGCACAGGTGGCCGGGCACGTTCGGCCGCCCCGTCTCCCGATATTTGCCGAGGAAGGTCGCGCTGATCGAATCGGCCGTGCGCCCGTGAAAGCCGCCCGTAAACGTGATGATGTTCTCACGCCCAGTCCGCAGGCGCGCCATGCGCATCGCGTTCTCGTTCGCCTCCGTGCCCGAATTGCAGAAGAAAACTTTCGAGATGGGCGCGGGCGCGCAACCGACTAATTTCTCCGCCGCACGCGCGCGCACCTCCGAATAGACCAGGTTCGAGTAGAACAACAACTCTCCGGCCTGCGCCCTGATCGCTTCGACGACGTGCGGATGACAATGCCCCGTCGCCGCCACGGCGTGCCCGCCGTAGAGGTCTAGAAAGCGCTCGCCCTCGCTCGTCTCCACCCACGCCCCGCGCCCGCGCACCACCGCCACCGGCATCTTCTTATAAGTCGCCAGTTGAAACTCGCCCTCGCGCGCCGACACGTCTTCGAAGTTCGTGATCGTTTTCATCATCATCTCTTTTAGTTTCAAGTTTCAGGTTTCAGGTTTCAGGTTAAAGAAGAAATGACTTTCAGACCTGAAACTTGAAACCTGAAACTTGAAACCCGTTCACGGATTGCTGCCGAGCAGCATCAGCCCCGTGCGCTCGTCCAGCCCGAACATCAAATTCATGTTCTGCACGGCCTGCCCCGCCGCGCCTTTGACGAGATTGTCTATCGCCGAGAAGACGACGAGCGCACGCCCGCGTGTGGCGAAACCGAGATCGCAAAAGTTCGTCGTCTTCACCCAGTTGATGTCGGGCGATCCTTCGACCAGGCGGACGAAGAAACTCTCGCGGTAAAAGTTCTCATACAAGGCGCGCACGGCGTCCGCCGTCAACGCATCCCTCGTCTCCACGTAGATCGAGGCGAAGATGCCGCGCGCCACCGGCAGCGAATGTGTCATGAAGACGATTTCGCTCGCCCAACGACCGACGCGCCTGAGTTCCTGTTCGACCTCGGGCACGTGCTGGTGCGTGAAAGGCTTGTAGGCGTAGAACGAGTTCATGCGTTGCGGGTGATGCGTATTGGCCGCCGCCTTTACGCCCGACCCGGAAGAACCCGTCTTCGCGTCCACGATGACGCGCCCCTGCAACTGCCCCGCAGCGACGAGCGGCGCGAGGCCGAGCAACGTCGCCGTGGCGAAGCAGCCGGGATTGCTGACGAGTCGCGCGCGCCTGATCGCTTCCCGGTTCATCTCCGTCAAACCATAGACGAACTCGCCCTGCAACGCGGTCGCCGTGTGCTCGCGCCCGTAGTGCTCCAGAAACTCCGCCGCGTCGTTCAGACGAAAATCGCCCGACAGGTCAATCACGCGCACGCTCTCCGGCAGGCGCGGCGCGATCTCTAAAGCCTGCCCGTGCGGCAACGCCAGGAACACGCAATCCACCGCGGGCAGATTCTCCAACTCGTCCGGCGCGGGGATAAATCGCAGCGCCGTCAATCCGTAAAGATTGCGATGCACCTCGCCGACGAGCTTTCCCGCTCCCTCGTTCGCCGTCACAAACGCGATCTCGACATCCGCGCGCGCCAGCAGAATGCGCAGCAATTCCGCCCCGCCATAACCCGACCCGCCGAAGATGCCGACCTTTAGTTTCATGTTTCAGGACTGAGGAATAGTTTCAGGTTTCAAGTTTCAGGTTTCAGGACTGAGGAATAGTTTCAGGTTTCAAGTTTCAGGTTTCAGGACTGAAAGTAGTTTCAAACTTGAAATTTCAAATTTCAAGTTTCATGTCTCAAGTTTCATGTCTCAAATTTCATGTCTCAAATTTCAAATTTGAAACTGCCTCTCGACTTCACGCCTCGACCAACGCCGGTTCAACTGCCTCCACGCGGAGCGAACCTGAAACCTGTAACTTGAAACCTGAAACCTTCTCCCCGATGATGCCGAACATCCGCGCCCCATCCCTGCGCGCGTTGCCCGCCGCGACGCCGAACTCCCCCTCGATGTAGTCTTCGCCCATCTGCGAATCCGTCACCGAACCCGCCACGAGGTCAACCGTCAGGCCGCGTCGCCGGAGCAACTCGATGCCGCCCCACGCGCCCACGTAATCCGACGCGCAATACACCAGCGCCGCCATCGCCCCGCGCACCTCCGCGTCTTCAAAGACCGACTCGACCGAATAGCCGCCGAGGATGCCGTCGCCGAGTTCGATCACGATCAGGTCGGGTGCGCTCTCGTTCAGCTTCGAGATGATCGATTTCGCCACCGGCGCGAGGTCGCCCACGCCGGCCGTCGAGGGCAGCCCGCAGTCCAGAAAGCTCGCCGTCGCGACCGCGCCGTGGTCGGCCATGTTGAGAGTGTCGCGCAAGGCAGCCACGCCGGAGAGTTTGCCGGCCGCCACGCGCATCCCGGCCGCCGTCGCCCGCCGGATCAATTCCGTCGCCGCATAAGTCTTCCCGCTGTTCATGCACGCGCCCGCGATGACGACGAGCGGCGCGCTCTCGCCCAACTGTTCGCGCAACGGCAACGCCGCGTCGCCGATGTTTCGCACCCGCGCCCCCTCCTCGTACACGAGGCCGACAACCTCCAGGCGGATCGCGTCGCTCAAACTCGAATGATGCCCCGTGCAGAGGCCGACGACGCCGCCCATGTTCAGCAGGTGCAACTCGTCGCCCGCCGCGATTGTCTCCGGCACGTCGCCGACGAACCCCTTGAGCGCGCGACGGCTGCCGAGCACGCCGACCAGCACGTCGCCCGCATTGATCTTCGCCAGCCGCCCCGTCACGAGTTCCAACTGGTTATACGTCGCGCTCTCCGTGAGCGCGCGCACGACGACCACATCGCCCGCGCGCACCCGCTCGCGCTCCGTCACGACCGCCAGCGTCTTCGACAATTCGAGCGGCGAAGTGGCCGACCCGATCTTGTCCGCCTCGACCACCTTCACCTGCACGCCCATGATTTTTTCCAGCTTGTTCGTCATGCCCCCACCCTTTCGATTGCGGATTGCGGATCGCGGATTAAAGAATTTGAAGAAGCGGGAAGGTCTTATTTTCCAATCCGCATTCCGCAATCCACAATCCGCATTACTTATTGGCTTGTGCCAGCGAGCGCAGGCGCAGCGCGTTGAGTTTGATGAAGCCTTCCGCGTCGCGCTGGTTGTAAACCGTATCGGCCTCGAAGGTCGCGAGGCGTTCGTTGTAGAGCGAACGCGGCGCGCGCCTCCCGGCGACGATCACGTTGCCGCGATAAAGTTTGAGCCGCACCTCGCCCGTCACGTCCCTCTGCGTCTCGTCAATCGTCCGCCGCATCAACTCCGTCTCCGGCGCGAACCAGAAGCCGTAATAGACGCTCTCGGCAAACTTCAAACTCAGAGCGTCGCGCAGCCTCAACACTTCCCTGTCCATCGTGATGGATTCGAGCGCGCGGTGCGCCGCTTGCAGAATCGTCACGCCCGGCGTCTCGTACACCCCGCGCGACTTCATCCCGACGAAGCGATTCTCGACCAGATCGACCCGCCCGATGCCGTGCGCCCCGCCCACGCGGTTCAACTCTTCGAGCAGCGCGACCGCGCCCAGACGCTCTCCCCCGACCGTCACCGGCACGCCCGCTTCGAACCCGACCACCACGTATTCGGCCTCGGCGCGCGCCTCTTCCGGCGCCGTCGTCATCTGAAAAATGTCGGCCGGCGGCTCAGCCCACGGGTCTTCGAGGATGCCGCCCTCGTAGGAGACGTGCATCAAATTGCGGTCGGTCGAATAGGGCTTCGCGTGCGTCGCCGTCACGGGAATGCGATGCTGCTCCGCGTAAGCGATCAGGTCGCTGCGCCCCTTGAACTCCCATTCGCGCCACGGGGCGACGACCTTGATGTCCGGTTCGAGCGCGTAGTAAGTCAACTCGAAGCGCACCTGATCGTTGCCTTTGCCCGTCGCGCCGTGGGCGACCGCATCCGCCCCTTCACGCCGCGCGATCTCGATCTGCCGCTTCGCGATCACGGGTCGCGCCAGAGACGTGCCGAGCAGGTACACACCTTCGTAAACCGCGTTTGCCTTCACCGCCGGCCACACGTAATCGCTCACGAACTCTTCACGCAAATCTTCCACGTAGAGTTTCGATGCGCCCGTCGCGTGCGCCTTCTCATCGAGCCCGTCCAGTTCCTCGCCCTGCCCCACATCGGCGCAATAGCAGACGACCTCGCACCCGTAACGCTCACGCAGCCAGTGCAACATCACGGACGTATCCAACCCGCCCGAATAAGCCAGCACAACTTTTTTTATCTTCTCGGCCACGCCTCACCCCTCACGATCAGTTTCAAGTTTCAGGTTTCAAGTTTCAGGACTGAATGGGTTTCAAGTTTCAGGTTTCAAGTTTCAAGTTTCAAGTCTGAATGTCGCTCATTCTTTAACTTGAAACCTGCAACTTGAAACTTGAAACTCATTTCAACCGAACAGTTCCCAGATTTTTTTGATCACCGCGCGCTGCGCCTTGCGCTCGGCCACGGCGACGAAAATCGTGTCTTCGCCCGCGAGCGTCCCGATGATCTCCTTGATCGCCGCGCCATCGATCTCCACCGCGACCGCCGACGCCAGCCCCGGCTCGCACCGCGCCACGACGAGCGCATCGCCCGCCACATCCAAACTCAACAGCCCGCGCGCCGCCGTAGCCTTCGCTCCATCCGCCGTGCCCGGCGCAATATAACGCCCGCGCCGTTTGACGACGCCCAACTCTTCCAGGTCGCGCGAGATGCTCGACTGCGTGGCGGGAAACCCCGCGCGTTCGAGGTGCGAAGCCAGCTCGCCCTGCGTGCTGACCGGCTTCGCGCGGATCAAGCTCAACAATTTCTGTTGCCGTTTTTCCTTATCCATTTCTCACTATCTATGCAATATCTATGCAGAAATTTTGCATAGATATTGCATAGATGAATAAACTAGCATCATAGTTGCATTAAATCAACTGTACGGCCGTGATTAAATCCGGTAGCTCATGAAGTTCCGTGAGGCTCGTGATAAGTTTTAAGTAATGTGCACCCTCTGTTGGAAGATTTGAGTAACGAGTTCCCGCCGTAACGGTAAAACTGAGGTGCGACAGTTACAGCAGGTTATAGTTGGCGGGTGGCAGGTGCATGTAGTTAGACGGAACATTGTTGACCGCTAAGCAGAAAGGCCGCGGCCTCTTTTGATGAGGGCTGCGGCCTTTCGCGTTAAGTTCAGGGCGCGTGGCTTAACTTCATGATACGGAGCTGTGCGTGTGCGCCTGTGGTCACCAGCACCACGGCGACCGGCGACGCGCCGCCGCACGGCCTGGTAAATTCAGGCGCTTTTATTCCACGGGACTCAACCGTCCTGTTCTCAGTTATCGGCAGTCAGGCGCGAGAAATCATCCGGAGTATCCACGTCCACCTCGCCCCCCGGGAAGGGTATGTAGTGCGCCTCCGCAGCGTGCTGCTTAATAATCCGCTTCGCGCCGGCCGCTCCTTCGAGCCGTGCCAGCTCGGCGAAGAGCGCCCTGCTGAACAAGGCCGGCACGCCAACGCTCCCGCCATACGTCGAGGCGACGACGGGGCGTCCGGTGGCGCGGTGCGCAGCGATCAGCCCGTATATGAGTTCGGCCGTGACGTGGGGCTGGTCGCATAACATGAAGACGGCCGCGTCCGGGTTCTCGCCGACGAGACCTTCGATGCCCGCACGGATCGACGACGCCATCCCGGTCTCCCAAAAATCATTCAACACTTCCCGCACGTCGAGATTCTCCAACTCGCGTCTCGACATCTCTGCGTTCGCGCCCGTCACGACGATGACGGGACGGCACCCCGCGCCGAGCGCGGCGAGAGCCGCGCGCCTGAGCAGGCTCTCGCCCCGATATTGAAGAGTCTGCTTCGGGCTGCCCATGCGCGAGGACGACCCCGCCGCCAGAATCACCGCCCCGACGCCCGGCGGGTTACTTTCGACCATCTCGAAAATGTCCTCCGCGCCACCCTTCGACCCTCACGCCGTCGCCGTATGCAGTGATTGGCTGTCGGTCTGCGGGACTCGCTCGCGGTCAACCGGGACGCCGTGAATGGCGCCAACGCGCTCGCGCAGCATCCCGCCGCGCCGCCCGTCCAGCACCGCGCGCATCTCTGCGATGATCGACAGGGCGATCTCGTCGGGAGTGTTCGCCCCGATGTCCAGCCCGGCCGGGTAGTGGAGGCGAGTCCTGTCGGCTTCCCCCGAGCTGAACACGTCATCGTCACCCGTCGCCAACTCCTTCAGCATGCGCTCGGTGCGCTTGCGGGGACCCATGACCCCGATGTACCGGGCGGGCGAGGCCAGCAGAAATCCGAGCAACGCCAGGTCGTGCGAATAATTGTGCGACATGAGAAGCGTCAGCGTGCGCGGCGTAATCCTGACGCGCGCGCCGACTTCTTCGGGGCGCGCCAGCGTGACCCTGTCGGCCGAGGCGAACCGGGAGCGACTGGCCGGGCGCGCTTGCGGGTCGACGACCTCCGTCAGCCAGCCCAGTTCGCGCGCGAACTCGACGACCGGCAGCGCGTCATGCCCCGCGCCGAAGACGACGATTCGGACAGGCGGCTGAAGCGTCTCAACGAAGACATTCAGGGAGCCGCCCGCGACCTCGAAGAGTCTAGCCCCGGCCTTCCCCGCGCGCACGTCACCCTCTATGAGCGATGCCGCCTCGCGGCTCAAATTCTCGCGCCTGACTTCGCCGTCTGCTCCGATAAAAAGGCGGCCGCCGATCTCGATTCGCGCCCCTGAGGCAATCGTGCCGGAAGGCTCATGTCGGTACACGGTAGCGATTGACATGGGGGCGTCGGCTTCCGCCTCGCAGGAACGCCTGAGCGCCTCCAGATAGAGCGAATCCGGCGTGAGAGGTTCGACCAGCACGCGCACGATGCCGTTGCAGCCAAGCCCCAGCCCCCAGGCCACCTCGTCGCTCGTCGAGGCCGTGTCATACTCGACGAGCACGGCCTTGCCCGCACGGATGACGCGCTTCGCGTGCTCTATCACGTCGCCTTCGAGGCACCCGGCGCTGATCGTGCCGGTGCTCGCCCCGCCCTCGCAGACCAGCATCCGCGCGCCCGGCCGCCGGTACGCGGAACCCTCCACGCTCACCACGGTCGCCAGGGCGCATAGCCCGCCGCTCTCGTTCGCCCTGTCGAACGCTTCAACCAAGACTCGCACTTCGTTCATACACGCAACCCCCTCTACAACAGCTTGTCCGGCGTGATCGGCAGGTCGCGCACGCGCCGGCCGGTGGCGTGGAAGACGGCGTTGGCGATGGCCGCGGGGATGCCGACCATCCCCAGTTCGCCCATGCCCTTGACGCCGAGCGGATTGACAATCGTGTCTTCCTCCTCGACGAACATCGTCTCGACCTCGTGCACGTCGGCGTTAACGGGCACGTGATAGTGCTGTAGGTTCGGATTCATGATGCGGCCGTAGCGGTGGTCGATCTCGGTCGCCTCCTGCAAGGCCATGCCGATGCCCCACACCACGCCGCCGATCTCCTGGCTGTGCGAGGCCTTCGGGTTGATGATCTTGCCGCAGGCCGAAACCTCTATGGCGCGAGTCACGCGCACCTGCCCCAGGTCGGGGTCGACCTTGACTTCGACGAACTGCGCCCCGTGCGCCATCGTCGCGTACTTCTGACGTTCCGGCAGGGGTCTCGACTCGAAAGTCTCCGTCACCTCGGCGAGGTTGTTCCGGCGCATGACTTCGGCGATGCTGACGGACTTCGACGTGTCGCTTTTGAGTCGCAGCCGGCCGTCGAGCATTTCGACATCGGAGGCCGCCGCACCTTTCAGCGGCGAGGAAGCATCCTGATTCGCTAATGCCAGCAACTTAGCAGTGATGGCGAGCGCCGCGCCGTGCACGGCCGAGCCGACGCTCGAAGTCGTCTGCGAGCCGCCCTGCGAAGGCGCGCGCGGAAAGTTCGTGTCGCCGAGTTCGAACTTCACCTGCTCAGGCCTGTTGCCCAGGTACTCGGCGGCGATCATGGTCATCACCGTGTAGGTGCCGGGGCCGATGTCGCTCGTCGCGCTGGTGACGTGCGCCGTGCCGTCGAGGCGAAAAGTGATCTTGGCGCTGGCTGGTCGCTGGAAAGCGCCCCAGATGCCGGTGGCCGTCCCCCAGCCGACGAGGAGCCGCCCGTCGCGCATCGAGCGTGGTTCCATCTTTCGCCCCTTCCAACCGAACTTCTCCGCGCCGAGCCGGTAGCATTCGCGCAGAGCCTTGCTGGAGAACGGGCGGCCGCTCTCCGGGTCTACCTCGGCGTAGTTGATGAGGCGCAGTTCCAGCGGGTCGATCTTGAGCGCGTAGGCCAGTTCGTCCATCGCGCATTCGAGCGCGAACATGCCGCTGACCGCGCCGGGCGCGCGCATCCAGGTCGGGGTCGGGAGGTCTGTGGCGACGATCATCGTCGGCGCGTAAAGATTCGGGCAGGCGTAGACCTGGCGCGTGAAGCCGGTCGTGTTGTCGTTGAACTCCTCGATGGTCGAGCTGTTGTGCACGGCCGTGTGGATCATCGAGGTGAGCTTCCCCGACGCTTCGGCTCCGAGCGCGATCTTCTGGATCGTGTAGGGGCGATAGCCGTGGCCTGTGAACATCTGCGTGCGCGTGTAGACCAACTTGACCGGGCGCTTGAGTTCGCGCGCCGCCATCGCGGTGAGCGCCGGATAGTAGTTCGGTCTGAGGCTTGCGCCGAAGGCTCCGCCGACGTAGGGCGAGACGACCTGCACGTTCGCCTCCGGCACGCCGAAGCTCGTGGCGAGGTGCCCGCGCACGCCGTAAACATCCTGCGTCTTGTCGAAGATGGTGAGGCGGTCGCCCTCCCAGGCGGCGATGGCCGCGTGCGGCTCCATCGGGTTGTGGTGCTCGATGGGGATGCGGTATTCGGCCTCTACCTTCACGGGCGCGCTGCGCATCGCCTCCTGCGGGTTGCCGCGCGTCTTCGGCGGCTGCCCCTGCGTGGGCACGCGCGCGCTCGCGCGCACTGCCTCCGTGTCGGTCTCGTGCTTCTCAGCGTTATACGCGACCTTGACGAGACGCGCCGCGTAGCGCGCCTGCTCGTAGGTCTCTGCGACGACGAGCGCGACGGGCTGCGCGTTGAAGTAGATTCTGTCCGACTGGAGCGCGCGGAAAGATTTGTCCTGCTCTCTCGTGTTTCGCGGCGGCGCGTACTCCGTGGAAGCCTTCGGCCCGAGCTTCGGCGCGTTCAGGTGCGTGAAGACGCGGACGACGCCGGCCGCGCGTTCCGCCTCCCGCGTGTCGATGGACTTGATCGTACCCCTCGCCACCGTGCCGAGCACGATGAATCCATAGGCGAGGTTCGGCACCTGAAACTCCGCCGCATACTTCGCTCTGCCCGTGACCTTCGCCACGCCGTCCACGCGGCTCATCTCTTTCCCGATGTATCTAGGCATAGTCTCCCCTTTTCCTTTCAGGCCATACGTGCCGCGCGCATCAGGGCGCGGACGACTGCACGCTTCCCCAGTTCGACTTTATAGGCGTTGTGCGCGAGCGGTTTCGCCTCCCTGAGAGCCGCCTCGGCCGCCCTGCCGAAAATCTCCTCCGACGCCGCTTTACCAACGAGCGCGCTTTCGGCCTCAAGGCTTCGCCAGGGCTTGTGCGCCACGCCCCCGAGCACGACGCGCGCCTGCCTGATGCGGCCGCCTTCGAGTTCGACGGCAGCGGCAACGGCGACGAGAGCGAAGGCATAGGAAGCCCGATCTCTGACCTTCAGGTAATAAGAGTTTTTCGCGAAGTTGGACTTCGGCAGTTCGATAGCCGTAATCAACTCGCCGTGCTGTAGATTGTTGTCCCGCTCGGGCGTGTCGCCCGGCAGGCGGTGGAAATCAACGACGGGGATCGTGCGCTCGCGCCCGGAAGCATTCCTCACACGCACCACGGCGTCGAGCGCGTAGAGCGCGTTCGCCATGTCGCCGGGATAGGTGGCGACGCATTTCTCGCTCCAGCCGAAGATGGCGTGTATCCTGTTAAGCCCTTCGAGCGCGCCGCAGCCCGTGCCCGGCTCGCGTTTATTGCAGGGCATCGCCGTGTCGTAGAAATACTGGCAGCGCGTGCGCTGCATCAGGTTCCCGCCGTTGGTCGCCATGTTGCGCAGTTGCCCCGAAGCGCCCGCGACGATGGCCTGTGTGAGCAGCGGGTAGTTCCGGCGTATGAGCGGGTGGTTGGCGGTGTCCGTGTTCTTCGCCAGCGCGCCGATGGAGACGCCTCCACCCGCCGCCTTGATCTCGGCCAGCTTCAGCCTTGACACGTCCACGAGTTCATCCGGACGCTCGACGTCCTCCTTCATCAAATCGAGGATATTCGTCCCGCCCGCCAGGAACTTCGCACGCGGGTTCGCCGCCACCGCGCGCGCGGCCGCGCTCGCGTCGCTCGCGCGCACATACTTAAACGGTCTCATCGGATGCGCCCTCCTTCCTGATGCGTGCCAGTTCCTCGCCTTCGACGAAGCGCCACGTGCGCGCAGACTCTTTGCCCGAATGAACTTCCTGTATGGCCGCGACGATCTTCGGATAGGCTCCGCAGCGGCAGATGTTGCCGCTCATGCGTTCGCGTATCTCGTCGTCCGAGAGCCTGGTGCTCCCGGCCGTCACATCCGCGGTAACGTGGCTGACCTCGCCGCGACGCGCCTCTTCGAGCAGGCCGACGGCCGAGCAAATCTGACCCGGCGTGCAGTAACCGCACTGGAAGCCGTCGTACTTGATGAAGGCCGCCTGCAAGGGGTGCAACTCGTCGCCTTTGGCGAGCCCTTCGACGGTCGTCACCTCACGTCCCTCCACCTGCGCGGCCAGCGTAAGGCAGGAGAGGACGCGGCGGCCGTCGACGAGCACCGTGCACGCGCCGCACTGCCCCTGGTCGCAGCCCTTCTTCGTGCCGGTCAACTCCAGCCTTTCGCGCAGGGCGTCCAGCAGCACCATGCGCGAATCGACGACGAGCGTGCGTGCCGCGCCGTTGACCTTGAGCACCACCCTGACCGGGTTCTCCAGCGCCGGTGCCGGGGCGAAGACGGCGTCGGGCGAAACTTTCAGCGCGGCGAGCGCGCTCTCCTTCTCCAACAGCATCAGCGCGAAGGCGCCGAGACCGCCCGCAATCGTCTGCCCCATGAAGGTGCGTCGCGCCTGCCCGATGTCGGTCAACGTCGGCATCTCCTTTAACAGCGCCTCCTCGTCGGCCGTCAACTCGGTCGCCGGGGTATCGTCGAAATCGTCGTCGTTCATATATGGGTCTCCCTGATTTTGTCTGAGCCGGCCGCCCGCATCAGGACTATGTTCGTCGGGCGGCCGGGAGCGGACATTTTACCTCGCGCACGCGCACTTTGCTGAATCGAACATCATTTTTCCCCGAAAGACTTCCCCGGCCACGGTGATGAGAGTCATCGCGTCAGGTTAGCCCGCGTAAAACGCCGGGAGGGTGTCGGCCTCGACCAACTCTTCCCGCTTCACATCGTTTTCACGCGCTCCGGCGAGATAAGACCGAAGTGAGGCTTGCGTCCGAATGTAGATTAGCTGCCGGCGGTAGTCGTCGGCTAAAGGCGGGTTTCTCCGCGAAAGAGTTGTGCGAATTGGCCGGGGTCTGCGAGAGCCTAATTCGAAGGCGACATGCTTTCCGCCGCACATCATCAAAAGCTTAACGTCTGCTCTATAAAGTGAGAGGCGAGCCGCATCGACGCGGCTCGCCTCATGTACCTGTCGCCGGGGCGCAGGCTGCTTCAGCTATAAGTTATGCGACGTCGGATTGCTCGCCCTCGTCCAGTATAAAAGTGATCATGAGATTGACCTGATACTCGACGATTTTGCCGTTATCAATTCTGATCTGCTGTTCTTTAACCCACGCGCTGCGGACGTTGCGCAGCGTCTGGGTCGCGCGGGCGATGCCGCTTTGAATGGCTTCATCAAAACTATTCCCCGAGGTGGAACTGATTTCCGTGATGCGTGCGATTGACATAATGGTGATCCTCCTGAGATCGGAAATGTTTTGCCGTCCTAAGTCCGGCTTGCCTGTTTCTATAAGCTGGAAACGGTGATCTGGTTATCGACTGCCGTCACGCCCCTGACGTTTCTCACTACCCGCTCGGCCTGAGACTTGAGCGCTGTCGAGGTTGCAGACCCGCTCAGGGTCGCCGTGCCGCCGCTCACCCTAATCGTCACCAAGGCCATCCCGTCGCTCTCACTCAGCTTTCGGATCGCAGCCTCCTGCACGGTCGCATCCGCGCCGGCGGCGTCGCGCGCGGGTTGCGGCGCGGCTTGCTGAATTATTACCGGCGGTTGCTGCTGCTGTGCGGGCGCTTGTTGAATAATGACCGGAGCCTGCTGCTGCGGCTGTGCGGCCGGCTGCTGAATAATCGTCGGCGGCGGCTGGACTTGCTGGTTACTGTTGATCGCGGCGGCAGTCAGGTTTGCGTTCCTGTCGGCAGCCCGTTCCGCGTTCCTGTTGCTGACCATATAAATGACGATGCCGAGCACCGCGATGGCCGCAATCGCGAAGAGAGCTATCGTTCCGGTCGAGGGGCCGGACGGCTCGTGGGCGGTTTCAGTTCGCTGCGTCATAACCTCTCGATGCTCCGTAGGAGTATCGACAACGACGTGAGTTTTTTGCACTCTTCCTTCGTCAGTATTCATGAATTATCCTCTCTATATATCAGCCTGAAAGCTTGAAGCGGGCATCACCCATCGGCGCGGCGGGCGGGCGCCTGTGGAGCGCCCGCTCGCGCCGCGAGCGTCATATAGTCGCCACAGCCTCGACCGTTCAGGACTTGGCGGGGATGGTCAATTGCTGACCGATCTGAATCTTGTCCGGGTCGTTCAGGGTATTGCGATTGGCGTAGAAGATACGCATGTATTCGTTTGAGTCACCGTACAGTTCCTTGCTGATCTTCGAGAGCGTATCGCCGGACTTGACCGTGTAGGTGTCACCTGCGGACGCGCCGCCCACGGCGGCTCCCGCCGCACGACCGGAATCGACATTGATGTCAGCCGTAATGTCGTCCTGCGTCGGGCTGACGAGCTTGATCTGATCCCAGAACTTGCCCTTGGCCTCGTCGGACGGCGCGGTGCCTTTGATGAAGAGTTTATTGTCCTGCACGTGAAGGTTCTGGAATTGAACGTGTTGCTGGTCGGCAACGGTGAGCACCGACTGGTACTTCTGCTTCAACTCGTTAAAACGCTTGTCCGCATCCGGCTGCTGGCTCGCCGCGTCGGCGCCATTTCCAAACATCTTGTCGAATAATCCCATCTTTGTATTCTCCCTGAATGTTGAGCTGGTGACTTCAGATAATCCGGAGGATTCCAGATGGGCTGAGAAGGAGTGAGCTGGTCTCGGTTCTCAACCACCTTACGACACATAATGGTATGTGTCAAATGTAGGATATATCTTACATGTGTTATAGTGCGGATATGAGATATTTCGTAAACGCCCTCACACGACCCGCGCCGGCGGAGGCGCAATTGTGATTGAGGTATTACTCGACAGGCTGCTGGAGGAGCAGGGCCGGACTTTCTACTGGCTGGCAAAAGAGACGGGCATCAGCCACACGACGCTGTGGCGGCTGAAAAAGGGTAAGGCGCTCGGGATCAACTTCGAGACGCTGATGAAGATATGCGACGGTCTCAAATGTCAGCCGGGCGACGTGTTGAAGCTAACGAGCGGGAAGAAGACGGCTAAGAAGAGGCCGGCGGCGCGTAGTAAGGGTAAAAGAGAGTAGCAGCGCGGAAGCCCGGCGCGCTTGTAGGGTCTGTCATTCAATCACGGCGAGAATTAATTCGGTCTGGCTTTGCCCGACGACGCGTCCCCGGGGGCGGCTCCCGACAGTTGTTGTATCATGGCGTCTGCGACAAACCCGGTCGAGGTGGAATAACTTGGATACTAATCTTCAGGAGTGCCCCTGCGGCGGCGGGGAGTTTGCACAGTGTTGCCAACCCATCATCGGCGGTGAGGTTCAAGCCTCGTCTCCCGAGCAGCTCATGAGAGCGCGCTACAGCGCTTATGCCACGGGGTCGATTGATTTCCTGAGACAGAGCAATCACTCGAAGACCCGCGAGCAATTCGACCCCGAATCCGCCGGGCGCTGGTCGCGTGAATCGCGCTGGCTCGGCCTCACCATCCTCGGCTCCGACTCCGCGATGCCCGACCGCGCGCACGTTAATTTCGAAGCCCGTTACGAAGATAAGGACGGTGTGGCCGTCTTCCACCGGGAGCGCTCGCTCTTTGAGCGCGAGAACGGCGAATGGCGATTCGTCTCCGGGGGAGCCATCCCGGCGGTCTCTCAGAAGGTCGGGCGCAACGAACCCTGCCCCTGCGGCTCCGGGAAGAAATTCAAAAAGTGCTGTAGCACATGAGCCACGCGAATCTTTCCGCATGCCGCAACGTGCGTCCATACTCGCCGGCACTCGCCGTCATTCCCGCGCCGACCACAGCGCCGACGCCGGATGCGTAAATCAACGACTCAACGAAGCTCGCGCGAAGCCGGCGGCCGTGACTGTCGGGGCATGCGCGGGCGCGACGGCTCCGCGCAGGGAAACCTGGCCGAGGCGAGAGAAATTGATTGATTCGCCGAGGATGCGCACGGACTCCTGCGGCGCGTGGAAGCCCATCGAGTTCTCGGCCTCGATGAAGTCGAGGTAGAACTGCGCCCTGCGCTGGAAGTCGCGCGCCTGCTTGAGTTCTTCGTCAGTGCGCCCCGCCGCGCGCGCCGCCTTGATGTCGCCGATGAGTTGGACGAGCGCATCCATCGCGAGGTTACGCATGCGGAACGTGCTATCCTGATTCGTCTGGACACGCGCGCGCAACTCGTCCTCAGGCCACTTGTGGCAGGTCTGGCACGCGCGGTTGATGTTCAGCAGGGGCGAGCGGACGTGGTGGTCGCTGATCTTCATGGCGCCCTCGCGCTGGTAGGGCATGTGACAGTCGGCGCAGGCCACGCCCGAACGCGCATGTACGCCCTGGTTGTACATCTCAAACTCCGGGTGCTGCGCTTTGAGGACGGGCGCGCCCGTCTCCGCGTGCTCCCAGTCCCTGTGTCCCACCTCGTCGTAATAGGCCATGATGTTGTCCACGTTCAACCCCTTCGCCCAGGGGTACACCAAACGCTTCTCCGCCCCCTTGAAATAATACTCGACGTGACACTGGCCGCAGACGAACGAGCGCATCTCCTGCCTGGTCGCCTGCTTGTTGACATCGTAGTTCTGGATGCCCTGCGAGGCTTTGAGGGCGCGCATGCCTTCCATGAAACCGGGGCGCGTAACCCGCAGCGCCATCGTCTGCGAGTCGTGGCAGTCGATGCACGCGACCGGGTGCGTGACGAGTCTGCGCGCCTCGCCGAACTTCATCGCGTTCATCTGCTCGAAGCCCTTGATGAGATCGCCGCCGCCGAGTTTTTTGTAGGGCACGTAGACCGAGCCGTGGCAATGGATGCACGTGCCCGGCTGCTGCACGACGCGCTGACGCTCGGTGAAAGTCTGGTCGGAGAGCATGTAGGCGTGGCCGCGCTCTTCGCGGAAGTCTGTGGAGAAGGCGTAGCCCGCCCACATCGTCTTCAGGCGCGGGTCTTCTTCGAGGCGCGACTGCGCGACGACCGAGCGCGGGTCGGCCTGCGTGGGCGTGCGCGGCACGGCCTCGCTGCCGCCGTAACGCGTGCGCACCTGATCCACCGTCTTCAGGTAGCCGTCGTATTGCAGCGGAAAGTTCCTGCCCCAGATCGCCGGGTCTTCCGTCTCGTCCGTCAATTCGACGACGCGAAAGAACGGATTTCGCGCCTCCTGCTTGTGCTCCATGATGTTGACGAGGAGCGCGACGCCCCCCACCGCCGCGAGCGCGGCGAAGATGGCCGCGAGCGCCATCAATTTGAAGGAGCGTCTGCCCCACCGCGAGGGCTTCTCTTCCCGTGCATCCGTCTTTTTCTCGTTTTCCGCCATCGTCTTCTATCCCTTGTCCTGATGATTTCAAAGTCGCCCGTTCAGCGCAGGTGACCGACCTGACTGTGACAGCGCACGCAGGACACGTCGCCCGGGTTGCCGCTGTGCGTTCCCCCGATGGACTCGACCATCTCCGTGTGGCACTTGCGGCAGGCCTGCTCCGTGACCTCGCGGTTGCGTGGCCTGATGCGGATCGGTTCGGGGAACGTCCCCGTCGTGAAGTAGAAGGAGTGCCAGAAGCCGTTCGATGCTTTCGTGTAGTATTTGCCGAAGAAGCCTGCCGGCGTGTGGCAGTCGTTACAGACGGCGACGGCACGGTGAGAAGACTTGACCCAGCCGCTGTACTGCTCCTGCATAACGTGACAGTTGGCGCACGCCGCGGGGTCGTTGGTGAGGTAGGAATAGCCCTTGGCGTAGATGAAGGTATAACCACCGATGCCGATAGCCGCGCCGAGCGCGACGCCGACGGCGATGCCCTGAAGCGTCGTCGCCCTAAAAAGTTTTCGCAGCCGGTTGTCCTGCTTCCCAGGCACGTTTCCGCTCATCCGACAATGAAGTCTGTTCTTACTTTATAACTCGGAGATTAATAATTTCAGTCGGCGAATATAGCATAGCTTCGGAGGACGAAGGTTGATGAATTATTAGAATTTGGTTATGAAATGTGACCCCGGTCGAAGCACGCCGCGAGCCGTCCACGATTCCTCTTTGAGTGCGAGACGCATCCCGCCCGCTTTAGGATCAACGAGTTGGAAAGACCACTTCCAGAGGTCGTTTCAGGAAGTCTTACGTCCGTAAATAGCGTTAGGCCGAACGCGGTAAATGGCAGCATGACTCGGGCGGTGCCAGGCCCCGATGTCCGTCTTGTTGCGGGCGGGCGTAAGCGTCCGGTTGCGTTCGGTGAGCACTCGCATGGCGTACTCCGATTCATCGGGCTGGGTGATCCTCCGCGCCTCGCCGACCACCATTACGCTCTGCCAGTTCGACGAATCAAGAACCTGTTCAACTTGAAAGCAGACTTCGTGATTGGCGGCGATAAATTCCGTCTTCGTTCCTTCGGTCGTGAAAAAGTAGATGTCTTGTCCGTCAAAAGCGTAGTGCATCGGCACTACATAGGGGTGTCCGTCGCGGGTGCATCCCAAATGACCATATTGCGCTCTGAGCAATAGTGCGTTCTTCTCCTCGATGGTCATATCCCCGACTTTTAACATTTCGTATTCCTCCCCAGGCGACTTCAATTTAGATAGATATGTAAGAACCTGGCACCAATCACTCTTCCCCAGCATATGCCGCGAGCGCAGCCTCGGCAGGACTGGTCAGCCGACGGCCATCGAGAGCGATCAGCTTGTCCTGACTGAAGTCGCGCGCGCACGCGCGAGATCACTTCGCTGACGGAACCGACGCGCGCCGCGATCTGTTGATTGCTCAGGGAAAGCGTCACGGCCAGCCCAACTCCAATTTGTTCTCCTCCGGCACGTGCTTCGACCGGGAGCAGGCGCGTGCGCTACGTTGTCCGACTTCGCGCAGGCTCAGCCGTCTCGACAAGCAGGGCGCAGCGTCTCAATCTCCCGGCCGGAGCTTTGAGCGCGGCGAGCGCGATCCGCGGATGCTCCGGGCACAGTAGAGGGCGGCGGTGACATCAATGACTTTGAGATGTTCTCCGACGCGGCGATCCTCAACTTGAGAGTTCGAGGAGGCGCGCTCGCTGGCGGGCAATAACCTCCGAGAGGTTCGTGCGCTGGATGTCCGTCAGCGGTGTCCCGTCCACCGCCTGCCCGGTGCGTAGGCGTTCCTCATTGGCTGCCAGGCGCGCGCGGTATTGCTCGATTTCGGCCGAAACCTTGTCCGCCTTCGCCTGCCCGGGCTTCCGGCGTTTAGTGCCGGCCGCTTCCTTTTCCGGCGGGCGCCCGTTTCCTTCCATCTCTATTCCGGAATTTATTTCTTTCATACTTCGGTACCTTCCCCCTAACTCACCTGCGGTCAAAATGAGATCGACGCGGCCGGCCGCATTCGCGTGCGCCGGCGTGTGCCGTTAATGCGACGAGCGTTCCCTTTGCCGTCGCGGATACTTTGAGCCTCTGTAACCGCGGCTTCATTCACAATACTTTTCTCAGATTCTATTCGGAAGCTGAAGCCGCCAACGATTGATACTCAGGGTGGCGTTGCAGGTACACGTCGACGAAGCGACACGTCGGCAACATCCGCAGATTCGCTTCCTGAAGAAGCTCGAACGTCCCTTTGACCAGCTTGCCGCCGATGCCCTGCCCCTCGAACTCTTCCGGCACTTCCGTATGCGTCAACTCGACGACGCCCTCGCCCGCCTGTGCATACTGGATGAAGGCCATCTTCCCCTCGCCGAGCGCCAACTCGAAACGCTGCTCCTCCTTGTTGTCCCTCACCATATTTTCCACGACCATATCTATTCACCTTCCCCCCGTTTTTGCTTTGAGTGTGATCATAGCTTCAGCGAACCGCGACGATTCGTCAATCACCGGCAGCGGGATGGCGATCAATTGCCTCCCCTTGCTCTATCAACGCGCGAGCCTTCAGCCGGCACGATGAATCCGGTAATTCATGAAGTTCCGGTAGGCTTCCAGGTACTTTTAGGTTATGTGTATCTCTGCGGTCACTTGAATTGGTGCGGCGGCCACGCCGGAAGCCGGGCGATTAGCCGGACGACGGGCGCGTGCGGTGTTTTCAACTTTTTCAGTTCGCAATCTTAACTTCCGAGGTCGGACATGAGCGACGAGAAAAAACTATGGGGCGGGCGATTCACGGGGCGGCCGGAGGCGGGCTTCGCGGCCTACAACCGTTCGTTCAATTTCGACCGCAGGCTGTTCGCGGCCGACGTGCGCGGCAGCCTCGCCCACGCGGAAGGATTGCGCGCGGCGGGAGCGTTGAGCGCGGTGGAGGCTGAAAGCATCAGAACCGGCCTCGAAACGCTGCTCGCGCACGCGCGAAGCGAGGCCGACTTTTTCCGCGACGAGACTGCGGAGGACGTTCATTCCTTCATCGAGACGCGGCTCATCGCGCTTGTCGGCGACGCGGGGCGCAAGCTCCACGCGGGGCGCAGCCGCAACGATCAGGTGGCGACGGCCTTGCGCCTCTGGCTGCGTGATGAGATCGACGCTATCGAGGCGTCGCTGCGTGCTGCGCAGGGCGCGCTCGTCGCGCTGGCCGAAGCGCATCGCGGCGCGGTGATACCCGGCTACACGCACCTGCAACGCGCGCAGCCAGTGATGTGGGCGCACTGGTGTCTCGCCTACTTCGAGATGCTGGCGCGCGACCGTGAACGGCTCGCGGACGCGCGGCGGCGAACGAACGTCATGCCGCTCGGTTCGGCCGCTCTCGCCGGGACGAGTTACCCGATTGACCGCGAACGGGTAGCGCGCGCGCTCGGCTTCAAGGCCGTTTCGCGCAACAGTCTGGACGCGGTGAGCGACCGCGATTTTTGCGTCGAGTTTGCGGGCGCGGCGAGTCTCATCATGGTTCACCTGTCGCGCCTCGCCGAGGACATCATCGTGTATGCGACGACGGAGTTCGGCTTCCTTGAGTTGGGCGACGCGATCTCGACGGGTTCGAGTTTGATGCCGCAGAAGAAGAACCCCGACGCGCTCGAACTCGTGCGCGGCAAATCGGCGCGCGTCTTCGGGCACACGCTCTCGCTCCTCGCGCTGCTCAAGGGCTTGCCGCTCGCCTACAACAAGGACATGCAGGAGGACAAAGAGGCCGTCTTCGACACGGCCGATACGGTGCGCGCTTCGCTCGCGGTGATAGCGACCGTGCTCGGAAACATACGCCTGCGCGAGGAGCGCGCGCGCGAGGCGGCGGCGCGCGGTTACATGAACGCGACCGAACTGGCCGATTATCTCGCACGGCGCGGGATGCCCTTCCGCGAGGCGCACGAGGCGGTCGGACGCATCGTACTCGCGGCCATCGAGCGCGGCCTCGAACTACACGAACTCGCGCTCGAAGAGATGCGCGCCCACTCGCCGCTCATCGAAGCGGACGTGTACGACGCGCTCTCGCTCGAACAGACGCTCGCCACGAAATCGCAGGCGGGAGGCACGTCGCCCGCGCGCGTGGCCGAAGCCATCGCGGCGGCGCGCGCCTCCCTCATCGAATCGTGAGCCGTGCATGAGGTGGCTCACCCGTCGTCGCAGAGGTTATTGCGAGGTGCGTTTGGCGGCTTCTTCGGCCGTCTCGCGCTCGTAGTCGGGGAGCGGTTCGGCGTCGGTGTCGCGCGCGAGCGACCACTTGAGCAGGGGAGGGGTGATGAGCGTCGTCACGATGACCATGATGACGACGGCGGCGAAGGTCGCGCTGTTGATGACGGGTTCGGGCACGCCGGCCGCGTTCGGGAGCATGAGCGTCGCGCCGATGCCCGCAAAGATCAGGCCGACTTCGCCGCGCGGGATCATGCCGAGGCCGACGGCGAGACGGTTGATGCCGCGGTCTATAACCGCCAGCGAACAGACCTGTTTGCCGATGATCGCCACCGCCGTCAGCACCGCCGCGAAACCGAGTATGTCGAGGCGTGCGAAGGCGCGGAGGTCAACTTTGAGTCCCATCAGAACGAAGAAGATCGGCACGAGGATCGTCGTCAGCGGCGTGAGCAGTTCGTGCAGATCGTGCTTGGTGCGGCCGGGCATGCGCTCGATGTGCGCCTCTTCCAGTAACAGCCCGGCGGCGAACGCGCCGACGATGGCCGCCAGCCCGATCCCCGCCGCCGCCCACGACAGCACGAAGCAGAGCGCGACGGCGAGCGCGAGCAGCACGCCGCGCCCTTCGAGCTTGCCCGCCCCGCGAAAGAGTTGTGGCACGACGAGGCGGCCGACGACGAGCGCGCCGACGAGAAAGCCCACGGCCTTGAGCGTGATGACGCCGACGCTTGCGAGCGAGAGCGTCGTGCCCGCGGCGGTCGCCTGAATCGCGCCCTGCACGACGGCGAGGATGATGAGGCCGAGCACGTCGTCGATCACGGCCGCGCCGAGCACGATGCGCGCAACGCGCGTGTTGAGTTTGCCCATGTCCTTCAGCACGCGCGCCGTGATGCCGACCGACGTGGCGCACAGCGTCGCGCCGATGAAGATGTGGGCGAGTTGCGCTTCGCCGGGGATGAAATAAGCCGCCACGCCCCAGCCGAGAAAGAACGGCGCGATGACGCCCGCTATTGCGACCAGCAGCGACGACCAGCCGACTTCGAGCATGTCGCCGAGGTTCGATTCCAGCCCCACCTCGAACAGCAACAGGATGACGCCGATCTCGGCGAGCGCGCCCAACACCACTTCGGTCTTCAGCGGCTCGACGGCCGTGAAGCCGAACAGGACGAGGTTGCCGACGAGCATCCCGCCGATCAACTCGCCGAGCACGGCCGGCTGCCCGAAACGCTCGAACGCCTCGCCGCCGAGTTTCGCGATCAGCAGGACGAGCGCGACGCCGATCAGCACGACCGGGTTAAGGCCGTGCGCCGCGCCGCCCGCGTGCTGTCCCGCCTCTTCGCCGGCAAAGATCGTCTGCGCCGCCAGAGAGAAGAGCGCGAGCAGGATCAGACTGTAGATAAGTTTCCGCCTCATTATGTCACCGCATCATTCAACCGGAATGAAATAGCCCTCTTCGCGCTCGACGAGTCCCGCGCCGCTTTTGGGTTTGGCGATGGGGTAGAGCGACGGGTCGGCCTGAAATTTCTTCAGGAGCGCAGCGGCCACCGCCAGAATGGCACGCTGGTATTGCTCGCCCTCGCGTTCGAGCAATTTGCGTCGCTTCTTGTTTTTCTCCCGGTAGCGAATGTTCGAGAGCGTCATCAGCAGCAAATAATACCCGGCCGCGCCGAGCAGCGCGAAGGTGATGAAATCCACGCCCGCGCCGCGCACGGACATGGCGAAGACGAAGACGAGCAACCCGAACAACCCGACGATGCGCGCCATGAACCAGCCGTACTTGCGCCACCACAGAGCCTCGTTCGCGACGAAGTCGGCGCGGCGTTGCGCGCGGTCTTTGGCCTTGAGAAAACTGAGCGATTCGATGTGGCAGTCGTCGGTCTGCGGCATTTTGTCGAGCAGTTTCTGCGTATCCGTGGGCGACTCGACTTCGGAGATGATGAGTTCGAGCAGGCGGCGGGCATCTGGCGGGAGTCGGCCGGAACTCGTCCGTCCGTGGGTCTTGGTCTTCGCGCTCGGCATGTTGAAACTGTTCGCTCCGGTCGCTTCAATCGCGGGTGGTCGAAGGTCAGGTGTGCGTGGACGGCGCAAATAGAATTTCGGTTCGGGCGCGGATTCAGCCGTCGCCCGAACCGAAATTAAAGAACGTCGCCCGTCATGCGTCGGTTACTTACCGCCGCGCAGGACTTTGTTGAACGTGTAAATGACGAGCGTCAGGATGCACGTCCACGCGCCGATCATAAAGACCCAGCCGCCCGTCGTCATCTCCACGTCCGCCGGTCGGCCTGTCGCCGCGCCGGTGGCCTGCCACAACATTAAAATCGTCCCGATTATTAGAGTCATTGTGCGTGCTCCCCTCCTCTGTCGGATCGTCTGTACTTGTTCCAGGCGTAGCCGGTAAGCGCCAGGATGAGGGCGTAGAGCAGGATCATCTCGATGCGCGCCGCCCAGCGATAGCCCGATTGCGCCGCGATTTCGGCGTTCGCCACCAACTCGCGCCCGTGGAAGCCGAACTCGTAAGAGACGCGTTCGCCGAACGTGGCCGTGGCCTTGCTCCAGCCGGGCAGGTCAACCCACTTCTGCGACAGCAGGCGCGGGATGAGCGAGTCGATGATGCCCTTGATCAGGATCAGGCTGATGAAGATCGGCACGACGTACTTCATGATCGGATAGAAGAAGCGCGGCAGCGGAATCTGCTGCCCCTGCTTGATCTCGTCCCAGGCCTTGCGTCCGCCGAAAATCCAGAAGAAGAGGATCGTTTCGACCAGCGCGAAGACCAGCAGCAGGAACTCGCCCGACCAGAAGTCGAACTCGTCGAGGTAGCCGTATTGCAGGAACATGATGATCGGCAGCACGGCGACGAAGATGATCGCGCCGACGATCATCGCCGCCCGTTGCCGCGTCATCCTCAACTCGTCCTGCAGGAAGGCCATCGCGGGTTGCGCCAGCGCGAGCGACGACGTGATGCCCGCGAAGAAGAGGAGCGTGAACCAGATACCGCCGAAGAGCGCGCCGCCCGGCAGGCCGGAAAAGACGGCGGGCATCGTCTGGAAGCCGAGGTTGAACGTGCCGGAGTTGGCGATGGCGGTGGCCGCGCCCGCGCCGTAGAAGGCCGTCGCCGCCGGAATGGCAATCGAGCCGCCGAGGATCACTTCGCAAAACTCGTTCATCGAAGAGGTCGCCAGGCCGGTGAGCACGATGTCGTCGGTCTCTTTCAGGTAACTCGCGAAGGTTTGAATCGAACCCGTGCCGAGCGAGAGCGTGAAGAAGATTTGCCCGGCGGCGGCGAGCCACACCGCGCCGTCCGTGATGCGCGAGAAGTCCGGGTTCCAGACAAAGGCAATGCCGCCCATCGCGCCGGGCAAGCTCAGCACGCGGATGCCGACGATGATCGCGAAGAGGATCAAAAGCGGCATGCCGATCTTCGCCATGCGCTCGATGCCGCCCGCGATGCCCTTCGAGATGATGAAGATGTTGACGAAGAGCGTGATGGCGAAAAAGATAACGCCGATGACGCTGCCCGACCACGCCAGCCCGTTGTTTGTGCCCTGATAGGCGGCCAGGTAGCTGCCCATCGTCGTGAACGCCTGATCGGGGCTTTGCCCGGCGATGCTCGGCATCTGTCCGGCGAAGGAGAGCACGGCGTAGCCGAGCGTCCACGATTCGATGTAGGTGTAGAAGATAACGAAGGCGAGCGGGATGAAGACGCCGAGCGCGCCGAGGTATTTCGAGAGCGGGTTCGCCCACAGCTTCTCGAACATGCCGGGCGAGGTCGAATAGCCGTGCTTCCCGCCGTAGCGCCCGATGCCCCATTCGATCCACATCAGCGGGATGCCGAGCAGCAGGAACGCGATGAAGTACGGGATCATGAACGTCCCGCCGCCGTTTCGCGCCGCGAGCGCGGGGAAGCGCAGGAAGTTGCCTAACCCCACGGCGTTTCCGGCCATCGCCAGCACGAGGCCGAGTTGCGATGCCCAGCCTTCCCGCTGGAC
>DASQLU010000039.1:0-10395 GCA_035645855.1 Pyrinomonadaceae bacterium | reverse complement strand
AGGATGAAAAGCGATGGGTAAGCGAAACAAGATCACGGTGGTGGGCGCGGGCAACGTCGGCGCGACCGCCGCGCACTGGCTGGCGAGCAAGGAACTGGGCGACGTGGTGCTCGTGGACATCATCGAGGGCATGCCGCAGGGCAAGGCGCTCGACCTCGCGCAGGCAGCCCCCGTTGAGGGCTTCGACGCGCGCATGGTCGGCTCGACGAACGACTACTCGCTGACGAAAGATTCGGACGTGGTGATCATCACTTCGGGTCTGGCGCGCAAGCCGGGCATGAGCCGCGATGATTTGCTGAAGACGAACGCCGGTATCGTCTCGTCGGTCGTGGACGAAGTGGTCAAGTATTCGCCCGACTCGATCCTGATCATCGTCTCCAACCCGCTCGACGCGATGTGCCAGGTGGCCTTGCGCCGTTCGGGTTTCCCGAAGCATCGTGTGATCGGTATGGCGGGCGTGCTCGATTCGGCGCGCATGCGCTGCTTCCTCGCCGAAGCTCTGGACGTGTCGGTCGAGAACGTGACGGCCTTCGTGCTCGGCGGCCACGGCGACACGATGGTTCCGTTGCCGCGCTATTCGACCTGCGCCGGCATCCCCGTCACGGAGTTGCTGTCGCCCGAACAGGTTGACGCTATCGTCAAGCGCACGGCCGGCGGCGGCGCGGAGATCGTCGGCCTGCTCAAAACCGGCTCGGCCTATTATGCTCCGTCGGCGGCGAGCGTCGAGATGACGGAGGCGATCCTGAAAGATAAGAAGAAGATTCTCCCGTGCGCGGCCTATCTCGAAGGTGAGTACGGCATCAACGGCCTCTACGTCGGCGTGCCCTGCAAACTCGGCGCGCGCGGCATCGAACAGATCGTCGAGATCAACCTGACGGCCGAGGAGCGCATCGCGCTGCAAAAGAGCGCGGCCTCCGTGCAGGAACTCGTCGACGTGCTCGGCCTCTAGCAAAACACTGCGGGAACGAAACAATTGCAGGGGCAGGGCACGCGCCCGTGCCCCTGCAAATTTTTCAGGAGCACCGCGTTGCGCCCACTTCAAATCTACATTCGCCTGGCGTGCTGCTTATTGTTCTTCTCCCCGCTCGCCCCCATCCCACGCGCGACGGCGCAGACGGGCGTCGCCTCCATCCCGAAATTTCCCCTGCGCAAAAGCGGTCTCGAACTCGAACGCGCGACGCGCGCGGGCGCGTTCTACGCCGTCACGGGGCGACGCGCCGCAGCCTTCGGCTACGAGCATCGCGCGCTCGAAGCGTGGGTCTACCCTTTGAAGATTCTGGACGACTTCCGCGTGTCGTTCGAGATCGAAGGCTACCCGCTGGAGTTCAACGGCGCGGACACGCTCGCGCGCGTCGAGGTGCGCCCCGAAGCGACGACCTTCACCTATTCGCACGCCGCCTTCACCGTCAGGCAGGTTATCTTCGCGCCGCTCGACGAAGCAGGCATCGTGATGCTCTTCGACGTGCAGAGTGCGCTGCCGCTCGTCGTCAACGTCTCGTTCCGGCCGCGCCTGCGCCTCTCTTGGCCGGCCGGATTGATGACCGGCAGCCTCAGTTGGGACGAGAAAACGCGCGTCTATTACATCACCGAAGAGTCGCGTCGATTCGCGGGCGTCGTCGGCTCGCCCGGCGCGCGCGACGTGTCAGTCATGCCCTATCAGGAAGAGCCGCGCGACGTGCCCGCGCGTTTTCGCGTGGATGTTCCGGCGGGCGACGGGCAAGGGAAGGTCGTCCCCGTAATCATCGCGGGCAGCGTCGAAGGGCGCGAGCGGGCGAAGGCCGTCTACGACCGCCTGCTCGCTTCCGTCCCCGCGCTCTACGAGCGCAACGTCGCGCATTACGGGCGACTCGCCGAAGAGACGCTCGACATCTCGACGCCGAATCGCGAACTCGATGAAGCGTTCGCCTGGGCGAAGGTCGGCGTGGACAAGGGCGTCGTGACGAACCCGCTGCTTGGCACGGGACTCGTCGCGGGTTATCGCACGTCCGGCGAGTCGGAGCGTCCGGGCTTCGCCTGGTTCTTCGGCCGCGACGCCCTCTGGACTGCGCTCGCGCTCGACGCCTACGGCGATTTCGAGACGACGCGCGCCGCGCTCTCATTCCTCAAAAAGTTTCAACGCGCCGACGGCAAAATCCCGCACGAGATTTCGCAGAGCGCGTCGCTCATCCCCTGGTTTACGGATTACGAGTACCCCTGGGCGAGCGCGGACGCGACGCCGCTCTACATCATCGCGCACGCAGATTATTTTCGCACGAGCGGCGATCTCAAGTTTTTGCAGGCGAACTGGGATTCGATACTTCGCGCCTATCGCTTCACGGAAGCGACCGACACGGACGCGAACGGCCTCGTGGAGAACACGAAATTCGGCCACGGCTGGGTGGAGGGCGGCGCGCTCTATCCCGCGCATGAAGAGATTTACATGCAGGGTTTGTGGGTCGCCGCCTCGCGCGATCTGGCCGAGTTGGCCGCGGCCTTGAACGATGGGACAACGGCCGCGCGCGCACGCTCTAACGGCGAGCGCACGCGCGCCGCCACGGAACAAACTTACTGGCTCGCGGAACGCGGCTTCTACGCCTTTGCCACCCGGCGTCGTTCGTCCGAGCCGCCCCAGGCAGACCCCGGCCCCAATCGCGCCGCGCGCCAGTCGCGCCTGAACGCGCTCAGAGATGCGCCTCTCTATCCCGAAGACACGGTATTGCCCGCCGTGCCGCTCTGGTTCAAAATTCTCCGGGACGAACGCGCGCAGACCCAGATCGATCATCTCGGCGCGGGCGCGCTGGCGACCGACTGGGGCGCGCGCCTGCTCTCCGACGAAAGCCAACTCTACGACCCGCTCTCTTATCACAGCGGTTCGGTGTGGCCGCTGTTTACGGGCTGGGCGAGCATGGGCGCGTATTCTTACGCACGCCCACACGTCGGCTTTCAGGCGTTGATGTCGAACGCGCTCCTGACGCGTGCGGGCGCGGAAGGCTACGTCACGGAGCTTCTGTCCGGCGACTTCAACGCGCCCTTCGGCCGTTCCTCGCACCATCAGGTGTGGTCGGAGGCGATGGTCGTTACGCCCGCCGTGCACGGCCTGCTCGGAATCGAAATTACGGACGCCGGACGCGCACTGCGCTTCGCCCCGCAGCTTCCCGCAGATTGGAACCAACTCCGTGTGCGCAACATACGGCTCGGCTCCGCCCTTTACACGCTCACTTACGAACGCACCGCCGGGCGCATCCATGTCGCGTTCAAGCGACAGGGGGCGAACAACAATGTCCTGGCAAAATCCCCAAAGGACGAGTCGGGCGCGGCCGTCTTCATTGTTGCCCCCGCGTTGCCGCTCGACGCGCGCGTGCGTGGCGTGTCGGTGCAGGGGCGAGCCACGATCTTTAATACCGCGCGCACGGGCGATGTGCAGCGTCCGGAAGTTACTTTCAACGCCGGATTGGCCGACGCCGAGGTTGTCTTCGATTACGACGAAGGGACGGACGTTTATCACGAGCGGCGCGCACCGGCGAGAGGCGCGACGAGCGAGGGCTTGCGTATCCTGCGAGCACGCGCGGATGCGAACGAGTTGCGCCTCCTGCTCGAAGGTCGCGCTGGGCACACGTATACACTTGGCGTGCGCACGCCGCACAAGCTCGGAAGCGCGCCGGACGTTGTGACCAGAGACGGCGATGGGCGCGGCGGTGACGCGCAGTTGATCGTTCGATTCACTGGGCCGGAGCAAAAATACGTGAGGCGCGAATTAGTTATTCCACTTCAAGCGAAAGGGCGGCAATGATCTTTTTCAAGCGAAAGGGCGTTACCGTTCTATGCGTCGGGCGCGCAAGGTGTTTTGAAAGCCCCGGCGGGGGCGAAATGTTTGGAAGCCCCGGTAGGGGCGATAGAGATATAGCCCACGGCGTGAGCTGTGGGGATCGTCGCCATCCCTGAATGATCTAAGCCCCGGCAGGGGCGAAAGAGATTCAACCTTGAACTTCTTTCGCCCCTGCCGGGGCTTTCCAATGTTGCCTGCCATCTGATCCCACGGCTTACGCCGTGGGCTATAAATCTTTCGCCCCTAACGGGGCTTCGCCACAAGCAATCTTTCGCCCCTACCGGCGCTTCGTCACATGCAATCTTTCGCCCCTGACGGGACTTCATAACACGACATCTCTCGCCTCTAACGGGGCTTCATCACACGCAAGCTCTCGCCCCTAGCCTCTCGCCGGTAGCGGGGCTTCGTCATACGGCTTCTTTCTTAAACCGAACTTACGCATTGTGCTGGCTGGGCGCAAAGTGAAAGCGGCGGGAGTTTCATTCTCCCGCCGCCTTTTCGTTTGTGTTTGTGGGCGCGTCGCCCGCGTCCGGCCGGAGCTTGCCGCCGTGCTGTCGGAACTGCGGCGGGCGACCCGTCGGCCCCCAGTAGAATTTCTTCACCATGAGCAGCAGCCCGACGAGCGACACGGCCGTGAGCAACAAAATTAAGAGAACGTAAGCGAGCACGCACGAGCCTCCCTGTCGCCAAACGCCGTTCCGTCGCGCTCGCCTTCAAACGGCGTGGCCGCGTTAACGCTTAAGCCAGCCGAACAAACCGTGCAACACGGTCTCGCGGTTCTCTTCGTAGATGGCTTTCGTGAGCGGGATCGACATGGGACAGACGCGGACGCAGTTCTGCGCGTTGCCGCAGTTGGTGATGCCGTCGTCGCCCATGATGCCTTCGAGCCGCTCATCGCGCGTCATCTTGCCCGAAGGGTGCATGTTCTGGTAGCGCACCTGTGCGATGGCCTGCGGGCCGATGTACTGGTCTTCGTCGTACTGCGGGCAGGCTTCGAGACAGCAGCCGCACGTCATGCAGCGCGAATAGGCGTAACGCTCGGCCACCTCGTCCTGCGTCATTTTGGGGCCTGCGCCGAGGTCGTGCGTGCCGTCGATCTCGATCCAGGCCTTGACCTGCTTCAGGTGCTCGAACATGCGCGAGCGGTCGACGGCGAGGTCGCGGATGTTCGGAAACTTCGTCATCGGTTCGAGCGTGATCGGGTCTTTTTCTTTGAGCAACTGATCCACGAGCGCGGAGCACGACTGGCGCACCTTGCCGTTGACGATCATCGTGCAGATGCCGCAGACCTGTTCCAGGCAGTTCATGTCCCAGACGACGGGCGTCGTCTTCGCGCCGTCTTTCGTCACAGGATTTTTCTGGATGTCCATCAGGCACGAGATGATGTTGAGATTGGGGCGATAGGGCACGCGAAACTCTTCCCAGCGCTGCTCGGCGTCTGGGCGGTCGCGTCGCTTGATGCGTATGTCGACGAACTTACGCTCCTCCTGTCGACCGGGCGCGGGCGTGTAGGATTTGTCGGCGGTCGTCCCCGTGGTGTTGGTGTGGTTGGTGTGTGCGCTCATAGCTCGTCCGATTTGCCCCCCGCGTCTTCGATTGATTTGCCGCGCTCGCCGCGCGTTTCCGCCCCGCCGTGATTCACATCGACGACCTTCTCTTTGTCCTGCGTCCACACGACCGGATTACTCAAATCCTTCGGCTTCTGTTCCCAGCCTTCGACGGGAATTTGCTGCGCGCCGTCGGTCGTCGGCAGGCCGGAGGCTTTCGCCTGCGCGGCCACCGCGCCCGTGTTCGGCTGCTCCTGCTTGCCCTTGCTGTAGTCGCGCTTGCGCGGGACGATCAGCGACACGTCAACTTCTTCGTAAGAAAGCACCGGGCCTTCGCCGGAATACTCGGCGATGGTGGTTTTGAGAAAACGCTCGTCGTCGCGGTTGGGGAAGTCCGGCTTGTAGTGCGCGCCGCGCGATTCGTCGCGGGCGAGCGCGCCGAGCGTGATGACGCGCGCCAGTTGCAGCATGTTCCAGAGCTGGCGCGCGTGCGGCAGCGCCATCGTCGCCCACATGTTCGAGTCGCTGATGGAGATGCGCCGGTAGCGTTCGATCAACTCCAGCAACTTGTTGTCGGTCGCCTTCAAGCGGTCGTTGTAACGCACCACCGTCACGTTGTCGGTCATCCACTTGCCCATCTCGTCGTGGATAATGTGCTGGTTCTCGCCGCCGGATTGCTTGAGCAGTTCGTCGTTGAACTCCCGTTGCAGCTTCAACTCGTCGTCGTAAATCTTCGAGCCGTCCGCACCGTTGCGTTCGACGTTCGCGGCGTATTCCAGCGCGGCGGGCGCGGCGATGAAGCCGCCGTAGACGCAACTGACGAGCGAGTTCGCGCCGAGCCGGTTCGCGCCGTGGATCGAATAGTCGCACTCGCCGGCCGCGAGGAGGCCGGGGATGTTCGTGCGCTGGTTTGAGTCCACCCAGAGACCACCCATCGAATAATGGACACCGGGAAAAATTCTCATCGGCACGTGGCGCGGGTCGTCGCCGACGAACATCTCGTAGATTTCCAGAATCGCGCCGAGTTTGCGGTCGAGCGTTGCGGCGTCGATGTGCGTGAGGTCGAGGTAGACCTGGTTCTCGCCGCCGACGCCCATGCCGTCGAGGCAAACCTGAAAGATTTCGCGCGTGGCGATGTCGCGCGGAACGAGGTTGCCGTAGGCCGGATATTTCTCTTCGAGAAAATAGAGGCGTTCCTTTTCGGGGATGGAAGCGGGCGCACGTTTATCATTCTTCTGGCGCGGAACCCACACGCGCCCGCCCTCTCCGCGCGCCGACTCGGACATCAGGCGCAGCTTGTCCTCGCCCGGAATCGAGGTGGGGTGAACCTGTATGAACTCGCCGTTCGCGTAGCGCGCGCCCTGCTGGTAGCAGGCCGAGACGGCGCTGCCCGTGCAGACCATCGAGTTCGTGGATTTGCCGAAGATCAAACCGGGGCCGCCGGTCGCCATGATCACTGCGTCGGCGGGGAAGGCTTTGAGTTCGAGCGTGTGGCGATTCATCGCGACGAGGCCGCGGCAGACCTGATGATCGTCGAGGACGAGCGACAGCATCTCCCAGCCTTCGTACTTCTTCACTTTGCCGCCCACCTCGTAACGCCGCACCTGTTCGTCGAGCGCGTAGAGAAGTTGCTGGCCGGTGGACGCGCCGGCGAACGCGGTGCGGTGGTGCTTCGTGCCGCCGAAGCGGCGGAAATCGAGCAAGCCCTCCTTGGTGCGCGAGAAGGGAACGCCCATGCGGTCGAAGAGATAGATGATGGCGGGAGCCATCTCGCACATGGCCTTGGCGGGCGGCTGGTTGGCGAGGAAGTCGCCGCCGTAAACCGTGTCGTCGAAGTGCTCGTCCGTCGAGTCGCCTTCGCCCTTGGTGTTGACCGCGCCGTTGATGCCGCCCTGCGCGCAGACCGAGTGGGAACGCTTGACGGGCACGACCGAGAAGAGATCAACTTCGTGCCCCGCCTCGGCGATCTTCATCGCCGCCGCGAGTCCGGCCAAGCCCCCGCCGACAATCGCAATCTTGGTGCCTTTAGAAGTCGCCGCCATTAGTAAAGTAGTCCTCCCAGAAGTCCGCCGGGGCGTAAGAAAGCAAAGGTCACGTTAACCCACAGAATGTAGAGCAGCACGCCGAAGCCGATGCAGGCGTACCCGGTCGCGCGCTGCGCCCGCTCGCCGATGACGATCCCCCAATCAACTAAAAAGAGCCAGATGCCGTTGGCGAAGTGCCAGACGGTCGCGGCGATGCCGATGATGTAGATGATCAGGATCGGCAGCATTTGAAACTCCCGTTGGACGATCTCGAAAGACCTCTCGGGATGATGCGCGACGGCCTCCGTGTTGAGGCCGGGGATGAGGCCGAACCGGAAGTTGAGCAGGTGAAAGAGAATGAAGAAGAAGAGGATGATCCCCGTCACGCGCTGGATGGTGTAAAACCAGTTGCGCGGGTAAGGGTAGCTCAGGTTGTTCGGGCGCGTCTCCCAGGTGATGAACAGGCCGTAGACCGCGTGATAGAGCAGCGGGATGAAGATGAACGTGATCTCTACGAAAAGGATGTAGGGAATGGCCTGCAAATCGGTGACGGCCTTGTTGAAGTCCGCCACGCCGCGTTCCGGGTGCGCCGCCTTCGAGTTGGTGTAGAGATGTTCCAACAGAAACGCGCCGAGCGGGACGATGCCCGACAACTGGTGCAGCTTGCGCAGCACAAAAGTTCTACTCAGACGAACAGCCATAACTTAGGAATGACCCCCTTCGCCGCCCTCCGGCGCACAGGCGCGTGTCGCCTTGCAGATACGACGGGCGCGGAGCAGGAGCGCGGACGACGCGCCGGACGCTCAAGATTAGTTGGAACGGACATGATTATAAAGCGCGCGGCCAGAAATGCAATCGCCGCCTCTTAAAAACTCCAGAAAGTTAAAAACTCCAGAATGGCAGACACTTGTTAGTCGCAAGCACGTAGACGACGAGCGCGAAGGCCGCCGCCGGCAAGAGCGCGACCGCCCACGTCCCGGCGAAGAGGGCCGCGCTCACGAGCGACCAGAAGACGAAAGCCCCGCGGTCTGCGTGCGCGGGCGGCGCGGCAGCCCTGTCCAGTGCCAACTCGCGGCGCACGTCGCCGACGCGGCGCGCGAGCAACTCGTCGGAGAACTTCGTGCGATACAAATTGCGGCTCCGACGCCCGCGCATGAAGGCGCGATAGACGCCGCGCGGGTTGATGACGAGGCCGATGGAGAAGGCCAGCAGGTTGAGCAGCCAGGCTTGATAATGCGCGGCGCAACCCGTCGCCACCTCCCACGCCCCGATCTCGGATTCGCCGCGCCACGTCGTCGGGTATTCCGTCAGGATGTGGTGGATGTCGTGGAACTTGACGGCCTTGACGCGCGCCACCGTGTTCGGAAACCAGATCGGGATGAAACCGGCGCGCATCTTCACCCAACCCTCTTCGTAGCCGCCGCCCTCGAAATGATTGATCTCGAAATAGCGCTCGCGGGCGTCGCGGAGGGTGGATTCGGGATTGTAGAGACTCATGCGTCACATCCTTCCGGCCGAAGCGTTGCGAAGAGGGGAAACGCCATTCTCGCGGCCAGTTTAACGCGCGCCGGATATTAGGTAAAATGAAAAAAGTTGCGCGCGCAGTTGAGAAATTCTTATAATACGAAGCATGCAACTCGAAACCCTGAAAATCTTTTGTGATCTGGTGGAGACGAAAAGTTTGTCGCGGGCGGCCGAGCGGAATTTCGTCACGCAGTCGGCCGTGAGCCAGCAGGTGCGGGGGCTGGAAGAGAAGTTCAAGCGGCGTTTGCTCGAACGGATGCGCGGCGGGCGCGAGGTGGGGCTGACGGAGGAGGGCGAAGTCTTCTATCAGGAGAGCCGCCAGATCGTCAGCGCCTACGCGCAGCTCGAAGAGCGTATGCGGACGCTGACCGGCACCGTCAGCGGCACGGTACACGTCGCCACCGTCTACAGCATCGGCCTGCACACGCTGCCGGCGGTCGTCCGTCGCTTCATGGGCGAGCACCCGGAGGCGAAAATCGACCTCGAATACAGCCGCACGACGCGCATCGTCCGCGACGTGCTGGCCGGCACCGTGGAACTCGGCGTGGTCGCCTACCCGGAGAAGAAGCGCGGCCTCTCGGTCGTCCCGCTCGGCGGCGACCGGCTCGTCCTCATCTGCCCGCCCGGACACGCGCTCGCCCGACATAAAAAGGTGCGCGCGCGCGACCTGCACGAGATGGACTTCGTGCTGTTCGAGCGCGATATCCCGACGCGGCGGGCGATTGACAAGATTTTGCGCGCGCATGGCGTGAGCGTCAGGCGCGTGGCGGAGTTCGACAACATCGAGACGATCAAGCGCGCCGTGGAGGTCGGCATCGGGGCGGCCATCGTGCCGAGTCCGAGCGTGATCGACGAGGCGCGTGTCGGGAGCCTGTCCGTCGTTGCGCTGGCCGAAGTTGAATGGACGCGCTCGGTCGGCGTCATCTACCGCAGCGACCGCACGCTCGGCACGGCGGCGAAAAAATTCATCCAACTGCTCAGGGAAAAAAGTGAGAAGTAGCCGCGCCGACGAGATCACTTCACACACGGCCGCACGGCTGTGCGAACTCGTGCGGCGACGCGCGCTCTCGCCCGTCGAGATCATGGAGGCGCACCTCCAACGTGCAGAGGCTCTGAACCCTGCCCTGAACGCAATCGTCACGTTTGCGCCGGATGCTCTGGAGCAGGCGCGCGCGGCCGAGCGTGCCGTGATGCGCGGCGACAATTTGCCGCCGCTGCACGGCCTGCCCGTGACGATCAAAGACACCATCGACACGGCCGGCTTGCGGACGACGAGCGGTTCGCGCGTGCGCGCCGAGCACGTGCCCGCGTGCGATGCCCCGGCCGTCGCACGCCTGCGCGCGGCGGGTGCAATCGTGCTCGGTAAAACAAACGCGTCCGAGTTAGCCATCGAGTACAACGCGGACAACGAGGTGTTCGGGCGTACCAACAACCCGCACGATTTCGCGTTGACGCCGGGCGGTTCGAGCGGCGGCTGCGCGGCGGCCGTCGGCGC
>DASQLU010000038.1:0-85699 GCA_035645855.1 Pyrinomonadaceae bacterium | reverse complement strand
CCGAAGCCGGAGCGCGCCCCGTAGATGGCATGCGGCGCCATGGACATCGACTCCATGCCGCCGACGAGCGTGGTTTGCGCTTCGCCGAGCATGATCATGTGCGCGCCCGAAATGATCGACTGGATGCCGCTGCCGCACAGGCGGTTGATGGTGAGCGCGGGGCGATCCGCCGGCACGCCCGCTTTGAGCGCGACGTGGCGCGCGCCGTAGATGGCGTCGCCCGAAGTCTGCAGGGCGTTGCCGATGATCGTGTGATCGATCTCTTCGGCGGCCACTTTCGCCGCTTCGAGCGCGCCGCGCGCGGCGGCCGCGCCGAGGTCTATCGCTTTGACATCCTTGAGCGAGCCGACGTATTCGGTCATCGGCGTGCGCTTGCCGCCTAAAATAAAAATGTCTTGAGCCATTATTTTCCTACTTCCTGGTTGATGGTTGAAAAACGACCTGATTACGAAACAGACGAAAGTAACAGACGCGCAAACTTCGCGTCAAACCTGGCTCCTGCACTCGCCTTCGAGCCGTGAATTTTAGATGAAAACGAGCGAGCGCAAGCTGCCCGTTTCGCGCTGCCGGCGTCCAAATCACGCGATTAAATGCGGTGCGTTTTCGCACCTCCGCAGCAGGGATTTGCTAAATAAACTGCGCCTGTGGCAAAATTCCCGCCTCACAGTTGTCGTCCACGGTGTTCCAATCGTGACGCGAACCTCGAAACTTTCCACCTTACTCAAGGCGTAAAACTTGAAGGAGCAAACCCCCGTGAAGTATTACAGACAAACCCTTCCCGCTCGCCCCGCGTTCGTCCGCCGGAGCGCGCTCGCTGCCGTCGCCATCCTCTTTGTTGCCGTGCTCGCGCCGCAGCCTCTCCGCGCACAATCTTTTGACCGCATCGAACGCGAGCGCGCTCTCACGATGCTCAGCAACGTCAAGGAGCAACTCAAGAAGCATTACTACGATCCGACCATTCGCGGCATGGACGTGGACACACGTTTCAAAGCAGCCGAAGAAAAGATCAAACAGGCAACTTCGCTTGGACAGGCATTCGGGATCATCGCGCAGGTCTTACTGGAACTCGACGATTCGCACACCAAGTTCTACCCGCCGTCGCGACCCGAGCGCGTCGAGTACGGTTGGGAGATGCAAATGATCGGCGACGAGTGCTACGTCGTGGCCGTTAAACCGGGCAGCGACGCGGCGGCGCAGGGGTTGAAAGAGGGCGACCGCATCATCGCCGTCGAGCGTTTTCAGCCGACGCGCAAAGAGTTCTGGAAGATGCGTTATTTCTACAACACACTCAGCCCGCGCGCGGGCTTCAACGTCGTCGTGCAAAGCCCCGGCGGCCAGCCGCGCGAGATGAACCTGAAGGCGAAGGTGACGCAGGGCAAGCGTGTGATCGATCTCAACAGCAGCATGGAGGTCAACGCGATTCTCCGGGAGATGGAAGATGACGCCAAGTCAGGCCGCCATCGCTTTTACGAAGACGTCGGCGGCGTGTTCGTCTGGAAGATGCCCGCGTTCGATCTGACGGACAGCGGTGTGGATGAACTGATGGGCAAGGCGCGCGGGCGCAGAGCCATGGTGCTGGACTTGCGCGGCAACGGCGGCGGATACGAAACCACGCTGCTGCGGCTGCTCGGCTACTTCTTCGAACAGGACGTAAAGGTGGCCGACGTTAAGACCCGCAAGGAGGTGAAACCCGTCGTCGCCAAGACGCGCGGCAAGAACAACCTGTTCGAGGGCAAAGTCATCGTGCTGCTGGACAGCGATTCGGGATCGGCCTCGGAAGTGTTCGCGCGCGTAATGCAGCTTGAGGGGCGCGGCACGGTCATCGGCGACAAGTCTGCCGGGGCGGTCATGCGCTCGAACTTCCGCAACTACGAGATGGGCACTGAGAGAATCGTGTCGTGGGGCGCGAACATCACGAACGCCGACGTGATCATGTCCGACGGCAAGAGCCTTGAGCGGGTCGGCGTCATCCCCAACGAATTAATCCTGCCGAAAGCCACCGACATGGCGGCAAAGCGCGATGTGGTTCTGGCACGCGCGCTCGAACTCGCGGGGATAAAAATAGACCCGGCGAAAGCGGGCGCGATGTTCCCCGTCGAGTGGAAGAAGTAAACCCGGCGGCAATTCGTTCAGTAGGGAAGGGCGTGGGAAGTGATTCCCGCGCTTTTTCTTTGTGGGGAGGCTCTCGTTTGAACGCGGTGTCGGGTTCGAGTTCCGGCTCAGTCGGTGAAGCGGTGCGCGGCGCGGTAACGGTGGAGCAGTTCTTCGAGGAAGCCTTCGTAGGTGAAAGTCTCCGGGTCGAAGCCGGGCTTGAGTTTGTAGAGGATGGGCGTCGCCACGCGCCAGGCCATCCACTGTCGCGGCGTGTCGGCCAGTTCCCAACGCCGGCGGAGGAATAGCTCGACCACTTCGATCTCGCGCTCGGCGAGCGCGTTCACGTCGCCGCTGAAGGCGACGGGCTTGAACGAGCGGCGCAAGGCCACGTCGCTCGTCGGCGCGGCGAACACTTCGGCGAACGTCGGGGCTTGCGCCTCGCGCTCGCGCACGACCACCGTGCCCGCGACGAAATCGCCCACGCGCTGATCGCGGCTGCTGACGAAGACCGAGATCAGCCCCACCGAATAGAAAGGGATGCCGAACCAGGGCATCATGTCGAAGGCGCGCAGCAGGTTTCGCGCCGCCGCCTCCCAGAGCGTGACGGGTCGGCCGTCCTCGCGGATCACGCGCAGGCGCAACATGCGCTTGCCCGGCGTCTGCCCGTTCCACAGCCACTCGAAGATGGTGAAGTAGCCCGACCACAAGACGAACACCAGAATGATCACGGTCGCCAGCAACCACTTCGGCATCTGCGACGCGCGATCCCCCAACTGCGTCCAGTAGCCCGTCCACAAAAACACCAGCGCGACGAGCAGCATCGCCAGCAATTGCAACCCGTGATCGACGGCGCAGGCCAGAAATCGGTTGCCGATGGAAGCCAGCGCGAAGTGCAGCGGCACGCGCTCCGGCGTCTCGATCACGAGCGTCTCTTCGTTGGCGACGGCGATGGACATTTTTAAAACAGTGACAAGTGACGGGTGATAAGTGACAGGATGAAAACAGGCGCGCGCTGATATTTAAATGCAGCGTTCATACTCCGCGCACACGCAGGAAGCGGCGTTTGCCGACCTTGATTACAGCAGTCATCCCAGACTTTATTGACTCTATGTGATTAACCACAGTTACAGAATGTCCATCTATCGACACTCCGCCCTGTTCGATCAGTCGCTTGGCCTCAGCGTTTGAGGCAGCTAGTCCAGTTTCAACAAGTAAAGCTCGCAGCCCCCAGTCGGTTGCAGTTACGGCGCGCTCTTCAATCTCGTCCGGCGCTTCCCTGCGCTTGAAGACGCGGTTGAACTCCGCTTCCGCCGCAACGGCGTCCGGCGCTGAATGAAAGTCCGCGATGATGCGTTTGGCGAGTTCGACTTTCAGGTCGCGTGGGTTGCGCTCGCCCGCTTCCGTGCCGGCGCGCAGGAGCGCGATCTCGTCCGTGCGCAGGTCTGTCAGGAGTTCGTAGTAGCGCCACATGAGCGAGTCGGAGATAGACATGATCTTGCCGAACATCTCCTGCGGCGGCTCGTTGATGCCGATGTAGTTGCCGTATGACTTCGACATCTTCTGCACGCCGTCCGTGCCTTCGAGGAGCGGCATGGTGACGACCACCTGCGGCTCCTGTTCGTATTCGCGCTGGAGGTTGCGGCCGACGAGCATGTTGAACTTTTGATCGGTGCCGCCGAGTTCCACGTCGGCATGGAGTGCGACGGAATCGTAGCCCTGCACGAGCGGGTAGAGCAGTTCGTGCAGTGCGATGGGGCGTTCTTCTGAGAGCCGCTTCTGGAAATCGTCGCGCTCCAAAATCTGTTTGACCGTAGTGCGCGCGGCGAGACGGACGAAGCCGTCCGAGCCGAGCTTGTCGAGCCAGCGCGAGTTGAAATCGATGACGGTCTTCTCGGGGTCGAGCAGTTTGAAAATTTGCGCCTTGTAGGTTTCCGCGTTGGCGTTGATCTCTTCGCGCGTCAGTTGGGGGCGCGTGGCGTTCTTGCCCGAAGGGTCGCCGATGAGGCCTGTGAAGTCGCCGATGAGGAAGATGGCGGTGTGGCCGAGTTCCTGAAAAGCGCGCAGGCGGCGGATGACGACCGTGTGACCGACGTGGATGTCGGGAGCGGTCGGGTCTGCGCCGTACTTGACGCGCAGGGGACGCCCTTCGCGCGCGCTCCGCTCCAGCTTGGCGCGCAGGTCTGCTTCGCGGATGATCTCGACCGCGCCTTTGCGCAGGTAATCGAGTTGTTCGTCAATCGTCATGGCTTCATCGTAAATCGTGAATCGTAAATCGTAAATAGACGAAGACCACTTTCGACGGCGGCCAGGCGCGGGCTTTGAATCCGCACGCGGTTTGAGCTACTTTTCTCCGCATGACCGACTCACAAGTGGTTCGCGCGGCGGAGGAAACTGGCGGAGAGAATCCGCTCGGCGGCGTGCGCCTCGTCTTCGTCGGGGTCGGCGTGATGGCCGAGTCCATGATCGCGGGGCTGTTGAAGCGGCGGCTCGTCGCGCCCGCGCAAATTTCCGGCAGCCACCCGCGCGCCGCGCGCCGCGCCGAACTGGCAGCGGCCTACGGCATCGGCGTCGTCGAAAGCAACCGTGAGGCGGTGTCGGCCGCACCGGCGGGCGTCGGCGGCGCGGAAGGCGATAACGGCAACGAGGGCGGCGGCGTTGCGCAAGTCTCGCCCGCAATCGTCGTCCTCGCGGTCAAGCCGCAGAAGTTGAACGGCGTGTTGCGCGAGTTGAAAGGCGCGCTCCGCCCGGAAGACCTCGTGCTGTCCATCATCGCGGGCGCGGCGCTGGAGACGATAGCGGACGAATTGTCGCACGCGGCAATCGTGCGCGCGATGCCGAACACGCCCGCGCAGGTGGGCGAGGGCATGACCGTGTGGACAACGACGCCGCAAGTGAACGACGCGCAGCGCCGGCAGGTGAGCGCGATGCTCGGCGCGCTCGGGCGCGAGATGCGCGTCGAGGAGGAACGGCAGATCGACATGGCGACGGCCTTGAGCGCGACCGGCCCGACCTACATCTTCCTCGTCATGGAATCGCTCGTGGACGCGGGCGTCCACATGGGCTTCTCGCGCGAGGTGGCGCGCGAACTCGTCCTCCAGACGATGCTCGGCTCGGTGCGCTTCGCGATGGAATCGCACAAGCACCCGGCGGAACTCCGCAACATGGTCACGTCGCCCGGCGGCACGTCCGCCGAAGCAATCTACCAGATGGAAAAGGGCGGCCTGCGCACCGTGCTCTCGAAAGCCGTCTACGCCGCCTTCCAGCGCGCCGTCGCGTTGGGAAAGAAGAAGTGACGACGATTAAATCGTGGATGGCTGTCGTGCGGCGGGCAGGACATTCAACGTCGGGACACGCGAGAGAGTCAGGAGCATTAAACATCAGGCCTTAGCCTTACCTTTCACGAGCCGGCTCTTTAACTCAACTATCGCATTCCAATGCTCCGACGTTTAATTATTACCAATAACAAAACCACGATGATCACCAAGGGGATTATGATTATCCCTTCCAAACTTAACCCCGGCAAACGGCAGCGTGTGCAGAACAAGATATCGTATTGCGCCATTATTGTGCCCAGAAAATACGCGACGAACATTAAGATGATCGTGACGGCAATGAGCAGGAATGTCAGCAGGTGAAAAAATGGAGTCGTTACCAGTTTGACCTTAACATTTTTTTTCTCGATGGATTTTTTCTTGATATGTTTATTGATCTCTAGCGTGGAGACCCACCAGTACGCGCCGCCCATTGCAAAGGCCAGCATGAGCACATAGCCGATGATGAAAGGCGTCACGAGTAAAACCACTTTGACCGCCGGAGGTGTCAGGGTATCTATCAAACGGTTACCTTGCGGGTTCGCAGGGGTAGAGAAAACAAATGTTAAAAGATTGCCCGGCTCCTTATCGGCGGGGCGAAAAAGGAGCGTCAAAAAGCCGCCCAGTAAGCCCAGGTAAAAGACGTTCACGCTCAGACACAATTTCAAAAAAAACTTATAGAGATCGACGTAGATTTTGAATTCTTCCATCCCGAGAACGGATTCCTCTTTGGCCGCCGTCGTCGTCTTCCTTACCACTGACCTGCCCTCAATTTTGTAAGCTTTGCTGACGACCAACTTAACCGCCTCCGCGTAGGCTCGATGTTCTTCGGAGAGGATGCGCTCGGCGAGCGTCTCCGGCGTGTCGTCGTCCAATACGGGAACGGCGCGTTGCAGGATGATGTGGCCGCCGTCCAGCGTCTCGTCAACGAAGTGGACGGTGCAGCCGCTTACTTTGACGCCGTGGTCGATGGCCTGCCGCTGAGCGTGGAGGCCGGGGAAGGCGGGCAGCAGGCTCGGATGGATGTTCAGGATGCGCCCGCGAAAAACTTCGATGAAGCGCGGCGAGAGCCGCCGCATGAAACCGGCGAGGCAGACGAGTTCTATTCCGCGCGCTTCGAGAGCGTCGATCATCACTTTCTCGTGCGCTTCGCGCGTGAGCTTCCCCCGTTTGACGACGAGCGTTTCAATGCCGCGCTTGACGGCGTGTTCCAGTCCCTTCGCACCGGCCTCGTCGCTGAGAACAAGCGCGATCTTCGCGCCCGGCACGCGCCCGCGCTTGATGGCATCGGCCAGCGCGACCATGTTCGACCCGCGACCGGAAATGAGGATGGCAAGTTTCAAGATGTGAGTTTCAGGATTCAGGATTCAAGTTTCAAGTCTGAATGTTTCTCATTCTTTAACTTGAAATTTGCAACTCTTTCAAACGAATGTCACCGAGCGCGCGCCGGCGACGACGCGGCCGATCTCGAAAATTTTCTCGCCGCGCGCTTCGATGTGCGCGCGGATGGCGGGCGCGTCGTCGTTGGCGCAGATGATCGCCATGCCGACGCCCATGTTGAAGGTGCGGTGCATCTCCGTCTCGGACACGTTGCCGAGCCGCTGCATGAGCGTGAAGACGGGAAGCTGCGGCCACGAGCCGCGCCTGATCTCGACGGCCGTGCCTTCGGGCAGGATGCGCGGGATGTTGTCGATGAGGCCGCCGCCCGTGATGTGCGCGAGTCCTTTGAGCGCGCCCGTGTCGAGCAATCCTTCGAGCGCGGGCAGGTAACTGAGGTGCGGCGCGAGCAACGCTTCGCCTACGGTCATGCCGAGTTCTTCGACGCGTGTCGAGGCGTCGTAGCCCGCGACTTCAAAGAAGAGTTTGCGCGCGAGCGAGTAGCCGTTCGTGTGCAGGCCGACGGAGGGCAGGGCGAGCACCAGGTCGCCGGCGGCGATTGATTTGCCGTCGATCACGCGCTCGCGGTCAACGATGCCGACGATGAAACCGGCCACGTCGTATTCCCCGGCGGCGTAGAAGCCGGGCATCTCGGCCGTCTCGCCGCCGAGCAGCACGCAATTGTTCTCGCGGCACCCGCGCGCCATGCCTTCGACGACCGAGGCGATCACTTCGGGCGAGAGCGCGCCGGTCGCAACGTAGTCGAGGAAGAAGAGCGGGCGCGCGCCCTGCACGAGGATGTCGTTCGTGCAGTGGTTGACGAGATCGCGCCCCACCGTGTTGTGCGTGTTCGTCTCGAAGGCGACTTTGAGTTTCGTTCCCACGCCGTCGGCCGAGGCCACGAGGACGGGCGCGCGCAGTTGGGGGAACGCGCCGTCGAACATGCCGCCGAAGCTGCCGATCTCGGAGAGCGTGCGCTCGTTGAAAGTGGCGCGCGCCATCAGCCTGATGCGATCCACGGCCGCGTTCGCCGCCTCAATCGAGACGCCCGCGTCGCTGTATGTGATGGGTTTGGTCATGGGGAAATTCGTCGGTTGTCAGTTGTCCGTCGTCAGTTGTTAAGTTGAATCTTCGGTCACCAACGCATGAATCACAAAACAACTGATAACTGACGACGGACAACTGACGGCTAAAGTTTGAAATCCTTCTTGTCCGCCGCGCCGCTCATGCGCGCGAGCCGCTCCTGCATCTTCCTGATGCGGTCTTCCGCCGAGGCGCGTGCCCCGGGCGCGGCCTTGACGGACTTGAGCGTGCGCTCTCCACTCCCTGCGTCAACGTCGAACTTCAGGAGCAGGTGGTCGCCGTCGGAATTCGCATCTTTTGGCAACTGCGCGCGCGGCACGTCGAGTTGCGACTGCGCTTCGTCTTCGAGACTGAGCACGGCGATATCGCCGTCTTCGATGCGGTCGACGACGGCGCGGACTTCGAAGCGGCCGGAACTCTCTCGCGGATTCTCTTTACGCTCGGTCATCTACGGGTCACCTGCTATTCGCTGATTTCGCTCTGGGCGAAGCTTTCGGCGCGGGGCCGAAATCGCCGTATTGAATGAAGCCCGACTTGGCCGAGTCGTCCTTCTGCGCCTTGCGCCCCGCGTAGACTTCATCCGCGGCCGCCTGGCGTTCGGTCGTGATCTGATAGTCTTCCCGGCCGCGCGTCTTGATCGTGATCTCGCCCTGCAAGTCCGTGCGGTAGATTCGCACATTCGCCGCCCTGAGCCGATCCAGAACCTCCTGGCTCGGATGGCCGTAGCGATTGTCCGCGCCGCACGAGATCACCGCGTCTTTGAATTTGGCCTGCCGCAGGAAGTCTTGCGAACTCGCGTACTTCGAGCCGTGGTGTCCGACCTTCAAAACTTTCGCGGCGAGCCGCGCGCCCGCCTCCATCATACGCGCCTCGGTCTGCGCCTCGGCGTCGCCCGTCAGAAGGATGGAAAACTCGCCGTAGTCGAGGCGTGTGACGACGGAGTTGGCGTTCGGCTCGTTGCCGCCGGAGCGCAACTGGTCTTTCGTGAACAGCGGTTGGATGGGAGCGAGCACCGAGATGATCGCGCCGCCGCCGAGGTCGAAGGTCTGGCCGGGCGCGGCGGTGATGAAGTTGTCCTGCGGATTTTCCACGCGCGTTTCGATGGCGTCGAGAAAGTCCTCATAGTTCTTCGTCGTGTTCGGCACTTTGCTGTCGAGCACCTTGAAAACTTTCGTGCCCTTGATCACCTCGTCCGCGCCGCCGATATGATCCGCGTGCGCGTGCGTCGTCACGAGCAGGTCGATGTGGTCAACACCGGCGCGCGCCATCGCGGCGAGAATCTTCTTGCCGCTGCCCGGCACGCTCGCATCCACGAGCGCCGTCTTGCCCCCCGGCGCGACGATCAAAATCGCATCGCCCTGCCCGACATCGAGGACGTGTATCGAGAGTTCGTCGCCCGACGGCGGCGGCAGTTGCGGCCCCGGAGCGGGTTTGTAAAATTTGAAATAAGCGACCAGCCCGACGACCACGACCAGCGCCAGCACCACCGCCACACACCCGCACCCCCGCATGCTTCTACTTTGAGCCACCCTGCGCTACCTCCTGAATTTGCGGGACAACTTTCGGCAGTTGTGCCATAGACAATCTCATAAACATTTTCAGTCAGAGTTGATTTCCACAAGTTGCTCTGATTGCAGAAGCGATAACGCGCCGGGGAAAGTCTTCGTCAAAATTTGCCTGAGCCGTGCGTTGGAAGTATTACCGCAGGTGAGCCAAATGATTTTGGGCGGAGCACCCAGTTCATCCAACAGGCGTAAAAAATCGCTGTCCTTTGTCATCAGAATGGCCGCCGCGCCGCGCGCCGCGAAGAAAATGGCGCGATCCGTTTCGTCGCGCAATCCGAGATCGCGTAGCGCCACGGCGGGCACGGAAAACGTAACGCTGATCCACTCGGCGATGGCCGGAGATAGTTGCGCGTCAACCCAAATGGTCACGCCGCGATTACCGGATGATTCAGCCGCCGCGCCACGTATAGATGAACGGCTCTTAGATCATCCATCTCAAGATCGGGCATCTCTTCTAAAATCTGTTCAGAACTTAGACCGGCGGCAAAAAGATCGAGTACGTCTATCACCCGGATGCGCATGCCGCGGATACAGGGGCGACCGCCGCATTGTTCGAGATTGACGGTTATTCTTTTCAGTAAATTTTCGGACATGATCTTGTTCGGGACGAGAACTTCAAGCTCATTTACCGTCAAACAGTATATCAACAGTTATGACCTGTTCATATCTTCCCTTGAGCAATCGGAGGGGACGGGTTCGCGTTCACGTCTACCACGCTTGGGCGATTACTGATCGACTGCTAATTCGGGAACGCGCTCGGCCTCGTAGTGTTCTATCAGCAAGCCGAGCACTTTCATCAATGACGAATAAGGATGCGTTTCGTCTTCGCCAACTTCGTCAACCAACCGGTCGAGCAAAGCGACCGTGCGTTGATACTGCTCTGAAGGCTCATTCATGGCGTCAATCGGACGGCACGGGTTCGTGCTCGCGCGCCCACTGGGTTTCGGCCTCGCGCGTGATCTGTGTGGGATAGTTGCCCGTCCAGCAGGCGACGCAGGAGGCGCGCGGGGCGATGCCGGACGCTTCGAGCATGCCTTCGAGGGAGAGGTAGCCGAGCGAGTCCGCGCCGATGAACTGACGTATCTCTTCGACGGACATCTGCGCGGCGATGAGGTCGTCGCGGTTCGGCGTGTCCACGCCGTAGTAGCAGGGGCTGACGGTCGGCGGGCAACTGATGCGCAGGTGAACTTCCGCCGCCCCCGCTTCCCTGACCATGCGGACGATCTTCTTCGAGGTCGTGCCGCGCACGATGGAGTCGTCGATGAGTACGACGCGGCGGCCTTCGATCAGGTGGCGCACGGGGTTGAGTTTGATGCGCACGCCGAAAGAGCGTATGGCCTGCTTCGGCTCGATGAAGGTGCGATGCACGTAGTGGTTGCGCACGAGACCCTGCCGGTAACTGATGCCGCTTTGCGCGGCGTAGCCGATGGCGGCGGCGACGCCGGAATCAGGCACGGGCACAACGATGTCGGCCTCCGTCGGTTGCTCCAGGGCGAGCCGCTTGCCCATCTTGTGGCGCGATTCGTTGACCGAGTGGCCGTAGATCAGAGAGTCGGGGCGCGCGAAATAGACGTGCTCGAAAATGCACATGGAATGTTCGCGCCGGGGGAGCGGGCGCGAAGAGTGCAGGCCACGCTCGTCGATGATGATCATCTCGCCCGGCTCGACGTCGCGGACGTAAGTGGCTTCGATGAGATCGAAGGCGCAGGTTTCGGAGGCCACCACCCAGGCGTCGCCGAGGCGGCCGAGGGCGAGCGGGCGGAAACCGCGCGCGTCGCGGATGGCGATGAGCGAGGCGGGCGTGAGAAAGAGCATCGAGAACGCGCCTTCGGTCTCGCGCAAGACTTCCGGGATCGCCTCGTTGACGCTCGCGGCCTGCGAGCGCGCGATGCCGTGCAGGATCACTTCGGTATCGGAGGTGGAGGAGAAGATCGCGCCCACGCGTTCCAGCCGTTTGCGCTCCACGTCGGCGAAGGGGAGGTTGCCGTTGTGACAGATGGCGACCTGCCCGTGCTGGCAGGCGACGAGGAAGGGCTGCGCTTCGCGGATGGAAACTTCGCCGGCCGTCGAGTAGCGGACGTGGCCGATGGAACTCGCGCCGGGCAGGCGGTTGAGACGCTCGGCGTCGAACACGTCGGAGACGAGCCCCATCGCGCGCTCGCTGCGCAGCTCGCGGCCATTCGAAGAGACGATGCCGCAGGATTCCTGCCCGCGATGTTGCAGCGCGTAGAGGCCGAGGTAGGCGAGGCGCGCCGCCTCCGCGTGGCCGTAGATGCCGAAGACGCCGCACTCGTCGCGAAATTTGTCTGTCGCTATCGTCGTCACTGGAAAAATTTGCTGTAGAAAAAGTAAGTTGAAGACGCATTGTAACACCCGGTAGGGTAACGATGAAGTAGGAACGCGGAACGATGAACTGAAAGCAAGACGCCTTTAGTTCATCGTTCCGCGTTCCTACTTCAACGCTGCTTTGCTATGATTGCCGTCAAAATAATTTCGCGGGGGTACAACATGGAAGTCAAAGTTTACGGGGCGGGCTGGTGTCACGACACGCAGGACACTTTGCAGCACTTGAAGGCGCTCGGCGTCGCACACACGTACATCGACGTGGAAGAGGACGCGCAGGCCGCCGAGTGGGTGCGGCAGCACAACGAGGGCAAGGAGCGCAAGCCCACGCTCGACATCGCCGGGCAGGTGCTCTCCGTCCCGACCAACAGGGAACTGGAGAGCGCGTTGCGCGAAAAGGGATTCATGGCCTGAACGCACGCAGGTTGCAACAACTTGAACGCACGCAGGTTTCAACCGCTTGAACGCGCGTAGGTTTCGACGGCTTGAACACGCGTGGTTTTTACCGGCCTGAACACGCGTAAGTTTCAACGGCCTGAACGCGCGTGGATTTTAAGTGAGCAATTCCAGCCCCGCACATCGTTGGCTCGTGGCCGTCCTGCGCGTCACGCTCGTCCTCGCGCTCGTCGGGGCGGGCTGGCTCGTCTATCGCCGCCTGCCGGCGGACGACGCCCCGCACAGTCTCGGCGCGGCCGGGCAGACGCGCGACACGCTCCTGCGCATCATCGTCCGCACGCGCCGCGCCGAGGGCGTGCGCAACTCCGATGCCGGCGCAGCCGACAACCTTCCTGCGACGCCCATCCAACTCTACTCGATTGATGTCGCGGCGGCGCAGCGCGAGTTTCTGGACGAGCGACGCCCCGGCCAGCGTTTCGAAGACTTCATCGTGCGCCGCATGGGCGCGCGCCAGCCCATCCGCACGCAACTCGACGGCAGCGGCCAGACCGTTCTCTACGTCCCGCCCGGCCGCTGGTGGATACATGCCACGCAGGAAGGCGCGGAGGACGTTGTCTGGCGGCTTCCCGTCAACGTCGCCGGCCGCGAGCAAATTGTCGAACTCAACGCCGCGAACGCTTACATGAAGACGAAAAGATTTTGAAAGCAGAGGTCAGAGGTCAGAGGTCAGAGGTCAGAGGTCAGTTTAAACAGGAACTGATTTTTACTAACCTCTGACCTCTAACCTCTGACCTCTCTAGTTAGACCTCTGCATTTATGAAAGCTCTGCGATACGAAAACGGGCGTTTGGAGTTGGCGGAGACGGCCGCGCCGCGCGCCGGGGAAGCGGCGGGCGAGGCCGTGGTGCGCGTCCGGCTGGCAGGTATTTGTAATACCGACGTGGAGATCGCGCGCGGCTACGCGGGTTTTGAGGGGACGCTCGGCCACGAGTTCGTCGGCGTGGTGGAGAGCGCGCCGGACGGTGCGCTCGTGGGGCGGCGCGTGGTCGGCGAGATCAACGCGGGGTGCGGGCTGTGCGAGTTGTGCGCGGCGGGCGACGCGCGCCATTGCCCGCAACGCACTGTGCTCGGCATCGTCGGGCGCGACGGCGCGTTCGCGGAATTTTTGCGTCTGCCAATCGTGAATCTGCTGGTCGTGCCGGACGAGGTCGAGGACGAGCGCGCCGTCTTCGCCGAACCGCTCGCGGCGGCCTGCGGCATCATGGAGCGCGTGGAGATCAAACGCGAGACGCGCGTCGCCGTCGTCGGCGACGGCAAGTTGGGGCTGCTCTCGGCGCAGGCCGTCAGGGCGCAAAGCGGCGCGGCCGTGACGCTCATCGGCAGGCACGAAAACAAACTACGCATCGCGCGCGCACGCGGCATCGAGACGGCGCACGCCGCCGAGTTGCCGCCCGCGCGTTCGGCAGGCGCGTTCGACGTGGTGGTCGAAGCGTCGGGCGCACCGGCGGGCTTCGCGCTCGCTATCAGCCTCACGCGGCCGCGCGGCGTCCTTGTCCTGAAGTCTACTTTTCACGGCGCGACCGAGATCGACGCGGCGCGCATCGTCGTGGACGAGATCAGCGTCGTCGGCTCGCGCTGCGGACGCTTCGCTCCCGCGCTCGAACTGCTCGCGCGCGACGCCGTGGACGTGGCGAGCCTCATCACAGAAGAGTTCCCGCTCACCGAGGGCGTGCGCGCCATGCAGCGCGCGACCGAGAGCGGCGTCCTGAAAGTTTTGCTCAGACCGTGAAAGCGTGACGGGTGACAGGTGACAGGTGACAGGATGAAGACGGATTTTAAATCCTGTCACCTGTCACCCGTCACCTGTCACTGTTCAAAGATATGCGACTGAAATCCAACCTGGCGGCGGACGGCGCGTTGATGTTGACGACGCTCATCTGGGGTTCGACCTTCTTCATGGCGAAGGACATCCTCGGCGTGTGGCCGCCGATGGCCTACATGTTCGTGCGCTTCGCGGGGGCGGCCGTGTTGCTGGCGGCGATGTTTCCGCGCAGGCTCTTGCGGGCGCGCGGGGAGGAGTGGCGCGCGGGCGCGACGCTCGGCCTGCTGATGGGCGTCGGCTTCGGGTTGCAGGCGGCGGGACAGGTGTACACCACCGCCTCGAAGTCCGCCTTCGTGACGGGCTTGACGACGCCGCTCGTGCCCTTCGTCGCTTACCTGATTTTGCGTGCGCGGCCGGGCGTCGAAAACTTGCTGGGCGTCGTGTTCGCGTCGCTCGGCGGCCTGCTCATCCTCGCGCCGCAGGGGGCGGACACGAGCGTCAACCTCGGCGACATGCTGACGCTCGCCGCCATCGCCCTGTTCGCCACGCACATCACGCTGATGAGCGTCTACGCGCGCCGCTACGACGTGCGGCAGTTGACCGTCTTGCAGATCGCGTGCATCGCCGCGCTGTTCGCTGTGGTGTGGGGCGGATTGCGCGTGTGGGGAAGCGTGTGGGGCGCGGAGACGCTGCCCGATGCGCTCGCGCGCGAGACGCTGCCACTCGTGTGGAACGGGCGCATCGTGTGGCAACTCGTCTATTTGGCGACCGTCGCCACGGTCGGCGCGTTCCTCTGCTGGACGTGGGGGCAGGCGCGCACCACGCCCACGCACGCCGCCATCATCTTCAGTCTCGAACCCATCTTCGCCACGGCCTTCGCCGTCGCGGTTCTCGGCGCGGGCGAATGGATGGGCGGGCGCGGCTGGCTGGGCGCGGCGCTCGTGTTCGCCGGGATCATCATCTCGGAGACGCGTTGGAGCGAGCGGCGAGAGCGCAACCGGGCTGGGCGCGAGAGACAAAAAGCGGACGAGGTCGCGCGCGAAGCGGAAGGCTGACGGCCTGCGAAAAAACGTTGACTCACCTGAGTCTTCGTTGTTAGGCTGCGCTTAGCGCGCGTGCTTGCCGGAGAGTCCCACACTCTCCGGCTTCGCCGAATGAACTCACATTCTTTCTTAGTCGTAGCCGGAACCTGAGCCGCCTCTCTCCGCTTCCTCAACTCGTGGTGATTTATGATGCGACGACTTCAACTCCTTTTAGCTTTCATCCTTTTCACAACCTGCGCCTCTCACGCACAGACGGTCGCGGCTAAACCGGACGGCGAGGCGGAAGCGATGCAGAGGCAAAACGCCCTGCGCTTCGACCTGCAAGCCCTTGAGGCCGAGGCGTTGAAACTCGTGCCGCCGCTCGCGCAGGCGCGCGCCAGAGTGGAGATCGCGGACGCCGCGTGGACGATAGACCGCGAGTGGGCGAAGAAGTTGCTGCGCGAAGCCTACGTCCTGACGTTCCCGGAGGAAAAGGAACGCGAACGCCTGCGCAGCCAGCCCATCGGGGCGAAGCTGACGCCGCCGACGGGTCTCGATTGGCCGCGCACCGAGATGCGCAACCGCGTGTTCGCCGTCGCCGGGCGCGAGAGAGCCTTCGCCGACGAGTTGACTTCGTTCGGGGCGCGGGAGTTGGGGCGCATGGAAGAGGTCGAAAGGTATCGAAGTCTCGCTTTCCAATCGTTGCGCGCGGACGACATCGAAGCCGCCGGTCATTACACCTCTCTGTCCATCAAGGCCGAGCCGACACTAGGGGCGGTCTGGGAGATCATCCCCACTCTTGCCAAGCAAGATCGGGCGGCCGCCGACAAATTGCTGATGGAGTACATCGAAGAGTTGAGAACCACACCCCTCTCAATGGCGACTGTGAGCGCGCTGCGGGTGCATTTTTTTCTGTTCTCCATGATGGCGGGTCATCTCGGTCACAGGGAGCAGACCGCGCCGCCCAATCCCGCTTTAATCAAGGCATACGCGAGCTACGTCGTCGAAAGCATGACGCAGTTAGCACGCACCGAGCCGGAGAGTTTGAAGCACCTGCGCACGTATCTCATGTATGCGTGGCTGCCGATCAAGCAGTACGCGCCGGAGTTGACCGGGGCGTTCATGGAGTTGGAGAAGTTGAGCCGGGGGGCGGGCGACGACGGCAGCCTGCCGCGACCGGGAAGCGACGCCGAGGCGCGGCGCGCGAGAACCGACGCGGCCATCAAAGACGCGCTCAAGAGCGGTCAGGCCGACGAACAGATCATCGGCATCGCGCTGGGGCGCAAAGATTTCGTCAACGCGCGCAAGTTGATCGAACTGCTGCCCGACGGCGAAAAGAAGTCGAGCCGGATGGAACACGTCAACGCCGAGGAAGCTCTGAGTCTGGCGGCGAAAGACGAAGGGGCGGGCGCGGAGAAACTGGCGCAACTGCTGCGCCAGCCCGAGTCGGTGCAGCGCGTCTATCCGATTTTGATCGGCGCGTGCGTGAAGCGTCGAGACGCGGCGTGCGCGAACGCGCTGGCCTATCAGGCCGTCAAGCAACTCAAAGCGGGCGCGCGCGATTCGACCGCGCTCGCCGGGAGCCTGAGCCGTCTGGCACAGGCCGTCGCGCCGGTCAACGCGGAACTGGCTTTCGACCTGCTCGACGAAGCAGTGGCGGCGGTCAACGCCGACAACTTCAAAGACGCGGAACTCGGTCGTCCCGGCATCGACGCCGAAATCTTCAAAACGCTCGCCGCGAAAAACGAGGCGCGTGCCCTGCAATCCGCCAACGCCTTGAAGGAGCGTCTGCCGAGAATCGTCGCGCTCGCCGCGATGTGCCGCGCGCGTGCGGAGGCGTTTGGCAGGGAAGGCTGAATCTAGTTGAGCGGAGACTTCCGCGCGGCCTCTTGTGCCGACAGCGCTGCGGCCTGCGCCCCGTAGACGGCCGCGCCGGCGACGATGCGGCGCAAGCGATCCTTGAACGCCTCGGCCGACTGCCTCACTCTCACTTCATGCTTCGGCGCGAGTTTGCGAAACAGTTCGACGTCCAGCCCGGTGCGTGCCTGCTCCGTGTCGAGCGCGCTTGCGTTGGCGGCGGCGACCACTTCGTCGAGGACTTCGAGAGCGAGTTGCGCGTCGAGCGGGGCGATGAGCAGGGCGAGTTTGGAGAGGCCGGAGAGGAGGGGGTCGAACTCTCGATTCGTGACGACGGGTAAGGGGAGGCCGGCGGGCGGCGTGTGCGGCGTCGAATCGGCGCGCTTGAGCTGGCCGACGGCTTTGTTGACTAAGAGGCTCGCGGCGCACGTCCTGTTCTTGTCGGCGAGGCAGCGGTTGATGATGGCCGGGTAGGCTTCGAGCAAAGAGGTGGCGCGCGTCAGTTGTTCGGCGAGGCGTTCCGCGCCGGCGATGTCGCCGCGTGCGGCGAGGGCGACGGCTTCGCGCGAGTTGCACATGTCCGTGAACTGAGTTTTCAGCGCGCCTTCGGAAAGTTTGGCGATGAGCTTGCGCGCGCGCTCGAAGTCGGCGCGCGAGATGGCGAAGTTGATCGTCAGGTCGTCGGCCACGCCGGAGTCGAGCGCGTCTTTGAGTCGCTTTTCGTAACGCTCTTTGTTTTGCTCCCGGCTGCTCTGTCTGGTGGGCAACGGCGAGTTGTCGCCGGGGGCGCGGCTCTGCGCCTCCAGTTCCATAAATCTCGGCGTCAACTCGGGCGCGTACTTTTTGAGGGGTTCCCAGACGGCCAGCAGACTTAATCTCTGTCTCCGAAGCCTCGCCTCCCCCGATTTACCGATGCGCTCAATTTCGTATATGACATAAGCCCGCATCACGGCGGCTCCCGGAGGCGGGATGTCTTGCTGCTCGTGCAGGCGCAACAGCGACCTCGGATAAATGAGCATGTTCAGCCCGAAGCCAGTCCTCAAGTAGCTTTGGTTTTCATAAGCGAGAGGAAATCTTCGTAGCTGTTCCATGTATTGCAGGATGAGACCGTCAGCCGCCGCGCGGTCTTTCAATGCCAGTTCGTTGATTGCATCCACAGGCCCGATATAAGTAGGGTCTGCTTCCATGGCTTTGAGGATATAATCACTCGCCTGTTCTTTATCGCCGCTCCTGGCTGCTTGATAGGCTAAGGAAGCGTAGTTCTGATGCGCTTCGTAGCTGCCCAATTTCTCCAGACTCAACTTAACCAATTCGTCGCCGAAGTTATGATCGCGGCTGGCGACTCTCAGCACGCGCCCGCGCACCAGATTTCTCGACACTTCCTCGCCCGTCGATAATTCGAGCGGTGCGCCGCGCGGCTTCGCACGCAGCCTGATCTGCTCCGCCTCGGGCGGAAGCGTCAGTTCAAACGCCTCGCGCAGCAACTTCCGCGCCCACTCCTCATCAAGCGTCCACGCGGCATCCGCGATCTCGGCCTGCGCCAGCGCACGCGCGAGCGGCTTATCCAACTTCAAAGAATCAGACGCGAGGATTCGCAACTCGGAGAGCAGCGCGGACTTTCGCACCTCGATGTCGCTCACTGTCGGCTTTTGTGCCGCCGGTTGACCATAGCCGGAGTTGGTCAGCAGAAACACCAGCGCAAAAACCATCAATCGTCGCATGATTATCTCCGGATCGCGTGGCATGGAGCGTTACGGGTAGGCTTGCCGCATTGAGGTGAGGCGAGCCGTGGGAACGCGAGACCCGCGCAGCATAGTCGCGCCGCTTGAGAGCGTCAACGAAAATCGTTGACAGGAAGTTTGTCAATCGTGTGTCCCGGCGCGGGCGCGTCTTTCGGTCGCCCGCGCGCGTGTTGCTTTGCGGCGCGTCGGGCGATTCGTTATACTCGACGGACTTCGCTTCGCACACCTGAGCGCGAAATAAGGGCTTCGGATAATCAGGGCGCGTTGGTCAACTCAGCCGGCAAACGAGCGGGCGCATGAATGGCTGCGGTCGTCATGTTTTCAAGGGCGGTAGAAAGCGGTAAAAGTTCTATGTATCAACTTCCCCAGGGACAGACGAATGAGGCGGAACGGGCGATTTTGCGTCGCCTGCGGGTGTGGATCGCGGCGCTCGCGCTGGCGTGCCTGGTGGTCGGCGTCGGCGTCGGGGCGATGCTCGCCGGGCAATCCGCCGTGGCGCAGAACGACTCGCAACGCGCGGCCGCAAACGCGCGCGCGCCCGAAGCCCTCTCCGCGTCCTTCGCCGAAATCGCGCAGCGCGTCGAACCGGCAGTCGTCAACATCGATACGGTCTCCGCGCCGCAGGCGGCCGAGCGCGCGCCGGGAACCGGCGGCGGCAACAGAAACGGTAACGGCAACAGCAACAGCGACGACGACTCCGACGAGAAGGACGGCGAGGGCGACAACCCCCTGCTGGAGATGTTTCGCCGCCGGGTGCCGCAACGCCCTTCGCGCGGCGTCGGCAGCGGCTTCATCGTCGATCCGAAAGGCTACATCCTGACGAACCAGCACGTCGTCGAAGGCGCGACGCGCATCACGGTGCGCCTGCAGTCGGGCGAACTGATGCGCGGCCGCGTCGTCGGTGAAGACGACGAGACGGACATCGCGGTCATCAAAGTCGAACCCATGCGCGATTTGCCGACCGTCAAACTCGGCAACTCCGACGAGGCGCAGGTGGGCGACTGGGTGCTGGCCGTCGGCTCGCCCTTCGGCCTCGACCAGACCGTCACGGCCGGCATCATCTCGACGCGCGAACGCACGACGCCCGTCTCTTCCAGTTTCCAACGCTTCTTACAGACCGACGCCGCCATCAATCGCGGCAACTCCGGCGGGCCGCTCGTCAACATGCGCGGCGAAGTGATCGGCATCAACTCGCAGATCGCCACCTCGACCGGCGACTACAACGGCATCGGCTTCGCCCTGCCGTCGAACGAGGCCAGCTTCGTCTATCGCCAACTGGTCTCGGGCGGCCGCGTCAAGCGCGGCTACCTCGGCGTGCTGCTCGATTCGGTGAAGGCCGAGTTCGCGCGCGTCTACGGGTTGAAGGATGCGAAGGGCGCGATCATCACGGACGTGCGCGAAGGCCCGGCGCGCACCGCCGGGATTCAGGTCAACGACATCATCGTCGAGTTCAACGCGAAGCCCATCGCCAACTCGCAGGACTTGATCAACAAGGTGGCGAGCACGCCCGTCGGCGAGAGCGTGCAACTGACTTTCCTGCGCGACGTGAACGGCGGGCTTGAACGGCGCACCGTGAGCGTTTCGGTGGGCGAGCGTCCGCCGCGCAGCGCGGCCGAGGCGGCGACGCCCACGCCGACGCCCGCCACCCCGAAGACCGACTCGGACAAACCGGGCAACGCCGACCGGCCGACACTCGGACTGACCCTCAGCGAACTGACGCCGCAACTCGCCAACGAGCGCAACCTCAAGGGCGTGCGCGGCCTCCTCGTGCGCGACGTGGATCAGAGCGGGCTGGCCTTCGAGGCGCAGATCAGCGAGAACATGGTCATCCAGCGCGTCAATCGCATCCCGGTCAACACGCTGGCCGAGTTCGAGCGCGTCATCAACAATCTCAAGGTGGGCGACGCGGTCGTGATGAACGTCACGTTCCTCGACCGCCGCAACCTCATCACGCAGACGATCATCCAGTTCACATACCAATGAGTTTCAAGTTGCAGGTTTCAAGTTTCAGGACTGAGGTTTCTTGGTCTGGAACTTGAAACCTGCAACCTGAAACTTGAAACTAACTTATGGCACAGGCGAAAAAGGCATTAAGCCGGACGACGAAAAAGGGCACGCGTACCGCAACTACAGCCCCGGCGCGCGTGGCGGGCATGAACGGCAACGGCCGGAAGGGCGGCGCGCGCGCAGGCGTCAAAACTTACGGCAACTACATCGGCGGCGAGTGGGTGGCGGCGGCCGCGGGCGAGTATTTCGAGAACGTCAACCCGGCCGACACGCGCGATGTGATCGGCCGCTTCCCCGTCTCGAACGCGGAAGATGTGGACGCGGCTGTGGCGGCGGCGAAGGCGGCGGCGGAAGGCTGGCGGCGGATGCCCGCGCCGCGCCGCGCCGAGATACTCTTCCGCCTCGGCAACATTCTCATCCGCGACAAAGACTCGCACGCCGCCGACATGACCCGCGAGATGGGCAAGGTCTTGAAGGAGACCGGCGGCGACGTGCAGGAGGCGATTGATTGCACCTTCTACACGGCGGGCGAAGGCAGACGCCTGCACGGCTACACCACACCCGCAGAGATGCCCGACAAGTTCGCCATGTGCGTGCGCCAGCCCGTGGGATTGTGCGGCCTGATCACGCCGTGGAATTTCCCGATGGCGATCCCTTCCTGGAAGCTCATCCCCGCGCTCGTGTGCGGCAACACGGTCGTCATCAAACCGGCCGAAGACACGCCGCTCTCGACCTACAATCTCGTCAAGGCATGTGAAGAGGCGGGCGTGCCGAAAGGCGTCGTCAACATGGTGACGGGTTACGGCGCGGCGGCGGGCAAGCCGCTCACCGAGCACCGCGACGTGCGACTCATCTCCTTCACGGGTTCGACCGAGACGGGGCGGCTCATCGCGGGCGCGTGCGCCGACCGCAACGCCATCTGCTCGCTCGAACTCGGCGGCAAGAACGTCATCATTGTGATGGACGATGCCGACATAGACCTCGCCGTCGAGGGCGCGGTGTGGGGCGCGTTCGGCACTTCCGGCCAACGCTGCACGGCCTCTTCGCGCCTCGTCGTCCACAAGAAGGTCTATAAAAAGTTTACGCAGAAACTCGTGGAGCGCGCCGAAGGCCTGCGCGTCGGCGACGGCGCAAACGCGGACACGGACATGGGGCCGGTCATCAATGCGGCGGCGGTGCATAAGATTATGGGCTACATCGAAGTCGGCGAAAGAGAAGACGGCGCACGACTCGCGACGGGCGGCCGCCGTCTGGAGACGGGCGCGCACGCCAACGGCTACTTCATCCAGCCGACCGTCTTTACGGATGTTGCGCCCGCGATGCGCATCGCGCAGGAAGAGATTTTCGGCCCCGTCACGGCCGTCATCCCGACGAACAATTTGGAAGAGGCGGTCGAGATCGCCAACGGCGTGCGCTACGGCCTCTCGGCGGCCATCTACACGCGCGACGTGAACCGCGCGTTCCACGCGATGAACGACATGTACACGGGCATCTTCTACGTCAACTCTTCGACCATCGGCGCGGAAGTTCACCTGCCCTTCGGCGGCACGAAGGCCACCGGCAACGGCCACCGCGAAGCGGGCACGCAAGTCCTGGACATTTTCACCGAATGGAAGTCCGTCTACGTCGACTACAGCGGGAAGTTGCAGCGCGCGCAGATTGACGAAGTGAAGTTTGAATAACGCGGAGGTCAGAGGTCGGAGGTTAGAGGTCAGATAAAACTGTTCCTCCCTAATCTCTGACCTCCGACCTCTGATTTCTGGAGGTTAAATTAAGTGCTAGTCGGACTCCCCAAAGAGATCAAGGATAACGAATATCGCGTCGGGATGACGCCGGCGGGCGTGCGCGCGCTGGTGGACGCCGGGCACAGGGTCGTCGTCGAGCGCAGCGCGGGCGAAGGCTCGGGCTTCGAGGATGCGTTGTACGAGCGCGCCGGCGCGTCGATTTTAGAGAGCGCGGACGAGGTGTGGGCGCTCGGTGAGATGATCGTGAAAGTGAAAGAGCCGGTTGCGCCCGAATACCCGCGCATGCGCGAAGGCCAACTGCTCTTTACCTACCTGCACCTCGCGCCCGACCTCGAACTCACGCGCCAACTGCTCGAACGCAAAGTGACCGGCGTCGCCTACGAGACGATCACCGACCGCAAAGGCACGCTGCCGCTCCTGACGCCGATGTCGGAAGTGGCGGGGCGCATGGCGATTCAGGTCGGCGCGCAATATCTCGAAAAGATGAGGGGCGGGCGCGGCGTGCTGCTCGGCGGCGTGCCGGGCGTGCCGGCGGCGAAGGTCGTCATCATCGGCGGCGGCGTCGTGGGCACAAACTCGGCGAAGATGGCCGTCGGCCTCGGCGCGCACGTCACGATCATCGACAATAACCTGGATCGCCTGCGCGAACTCGACGACATCTTTCTTTCGCGCATCACGACGCTCGCCTCTTCGGCCTACGCCATTCAGGGCGCGATTGCCGACGCGGATTTGATCGTCGGCGCGGTGCTCGTTCCCGGCGCGGCCGCGCCGAAACTCATCACGCGCGAGATGTTGAAGAAAGTGCCGAACGGCGCGGTCATCGTGGACGTGGCGGTGGATCAGGGCGGCTGCATCGAGACGACGCACCCGACCACGCACAGCGACCCGACCTACTACGTCGAGGGCGTCCTGCACTATTGCGTCGCCAACATGCCGGGCGCGGTGCCGCGCACCTCGACCTTCGCTCTGACGAACGCAACCCTGCCCTACACCCTGAAACTGGCGAACAATGGCTTCCTCGCGGCCGTGGCGAGCGACCCCGGCCTCAAAGAGGGCGTCAACACCTACGCCGGGAGACTGACCTACGAAGCCGTGGCGCAGGCGCAGAATCTCGAATACTCGCCCTTCGACGAAATGCTCGGCGCAACATCGACGGCGAAAGCTTAAACGACCGCGCGCGAGTCGTTTTCATTGATGCCCGCGGAAAAGCGGTCTGAGTTTTAAATGCGGGGCGTCGATATGTATGAGCCGCGGAGCGGCGGCAGTTAATAGCCCCGTGCGTGAGCGCGGGGATCAAGTCGGATAAAAAGTTGTCGAAGCCCCGTCAGGGGCGACACATTGCACCGCGTGATTGTGTCGCCCCTGACGGGGCTTCGACCGTTGGTTATTGTGATGCGAGACCCCGCCCTCACGGGCGGGGCTAATATCTATCGCCCCTGACGGGGCTTCTATCCGTCGCCCGCGGGCGCATTAAACTGCTGCGCGGCTTGCTGCGAGTCTACGCGGCGCGGCAAAAATCAGGTGTGGGCGGCGAGAAGTCGCGCGAGACAGTCCGTGAAATCTTGCGGGCGCACGGGCTTGGTGAGATGCGCGTCGGCGTGGACGCTGGTGTTGGGCGTCATGGCGGCATCGCCCGGTTCGAGTCCGCTCAGGAGCAGGATGGGGATGCGCGCGAGTTCGGGGCGCGCGCGCAGGTAGCGGCAGAGTTCATGGCCGCCGAGGAGGGGCATCAAAGCGTCCGTCACCACGGCGTCAACTTTTGCAGACAACGCGGCCTTGATCGCTTCAAGCCCGTTCGCGGCGCAGATCACCGTGTAGCCCGCGCGGCGCAGGATGACTTCGAGGTAACGGCGCACCGCCGCATCGTCTTCGGCGAGCAGGACGGTCGGCCGGGCATGTGCCGGCTGCGAACTGTTTTCGGGTGCGGAGGGTTGGTCGAGGACTGTCTCAGGCATGTTCATCGTGAAATGCAAATTCCTTAGTGCGCGCGCTCCGGCCTCTACGGGCGGGGCGCGGCCTCTAACGGACTATTTAGATGGCAAGCCGTGTGCCCGCGTGCGTCGCTGTGCGGGCATGAAGCGCGCGAGACGGGACAGGCCGCTTCGTTCGGAGCGCACAAATCGGGCGAATAGAAGGCTTGCCGTTAAATTGGGAAGAGTGTCTGGGAGACGGGCGGGAATTCCGGCCGTGGAAAATAGCTTAGAGGCCGGTGCGCGGGGTTGTCAACACACATCATTCTGGCAGTTCGCGCGGTCAGATTGCCCCGCTGCGGCGCGGCGTTTTGACGCGCCGGCAAGTTGAATCCGACGCCGCGATAGACGATACTGTTCGTTTGATCAGGGCCGCTGATTCCGGCCTGTCGGTCTTAAGCCTTGAGAGAATTTGATTCGAGATGTACGAATTCGCCGTCACACCAGCCATCACGCAGATTCGCCGCCGGGGCGTGGAAGTCTCGGAGGTCGCACCCGCGAGCCTGGCCGCCGAGTTGGAACTCGAAGCGGGTGACCGGATACTTCGCGTCAACGGCCGCGCCGTGCGCGACTATCTCGATTTCCGCTTCCAGACGGGCGGCGAAACCGAGTTGACGCTCGACGTCCTGAAGCGCAACGGCGAGGAGTGGGAGCTGGAGATCGAGCGCGGCGAGGGCGAGGATTTCGGGTTGCAGTTCGAGAACATCGTGCCGCGCCAGTGCGCCAACGAGTGCCTCTTCTGCTTCTGCCACGGCAACCCGCCGGACGCGCGCCCCGCGCTCTCCTTCCGCGACGAAGACGTGCGCCTCTCCTTCCTCTACGGCAACTACACGACGCTCACCTCGATCACAGAGGCCGAGATGCGGCGCGTGATCGAGCAACGCCTCACGCCGCAATACGTCTCCGTCCACGCGACCGACCTCGCGGTGCGCGCCTACCTGCTCGGCGTGGACGAAAAACGCGCCGACATCCGTCCGAAGATGCGCCGCATGCTGGACGCCGGCATCGAGATTCACGCGCAGGTCGTGCTGTGCCCGGAGATCAACGACGGCGAGATTCTTGCGCGCACGGTCAGGGATTTGGCCGCAGATCACCCGCTCGTGCGCAGCGTCGCCATCGTGCCGCTCGGCTTGACGCGCTACAACACGGACGCGCGCCTCGTGCCCGTCACGCCCGAGTTCTGCCGGCGCACGATCAAACAGGTCAGGAACTTGCAGCGCGAGATGCACGCGCGGTTCGGCACGAATTTCGCTTTCCTCGGCGACGAGTTTTACCTGCGCGCCGGGATGAGCGTCCCCTCGCGCCGCCACTACGGCGACTATCCGCAGATCGAGGACGGCGTCGGCATGGTGCGCTCTTTCCGCGAGGACTTTCAGAAACTCTGGCGCAGGCTCGAACGCCGCCCGCCGCCGCACAGCAGCGCGCGACTCCACGCCACCATTCTCACCGGCAAACTCTTCGCGCCCGAACTGGAGACGCTCGTCGCGCGCCTCAACGCCAACTTCGGCACGCGCCTGAAGGCGCTGGCCGTCGAAAACACCTACTTCGGGTCGGACATCGTCGTCGCCGGTCTGGTCACGGGGCGCGACGTGCTGGCCGCGCGCGACCGGATTGAGGGCGAGTCGGTCATTTTGCCGAGCGTCATGTTCAAATCCGACGAGCCCGTCATGCTCGACGGCACGACGCGCGACGAACTCGAAAGAGAACTCGGCCTGCCCCTGCGCGTCCTTGATTTCGAGGGTTTCGCCGCCCTGTTGCTGGGAAATTGACACCGCGCGCCCCGCGCCCCGGCTTTTCTTCAAATTCCGTCGCCGGCAGCCGCCCGGCCGCTCGCCCCGCCCGCCGCAATCCGCAAGTTCGCCGTCGCCGCTTTAATCTACAAGTTCGCCGTCACCGCTTTCTCCCGCTCGTCGGATTTCATCCGGCCGGGTTTGAGGCAAGGGTCTTACGCAAAGGAAGCGTTCGCGTTCGGCGCGCAAGTCCCGCTCGTCGGGCATGCGCGGACGGGCGTCCGGCCGCCCAATTAAGTTATTGTAGAAATCCGATAATTTGTAGAAGGGAATCCAAATTTAGCAATAATCGCCGGTCTCCGCGTCCCCCTCGTCAATTTAAGTTAACATCATAAACAACTTATGTTTAAGCCCTAAAGCGGCATAGCATTTGCCAGTAGACGAGTAAGTTAAGCATTAGGTACAGATTTTCTTGCTTGAAGCAAAACGCCCCCTGGAAACCACACGAAATTCTGTTTCCGTCGCGGAGCATTCTTTTTTAAGGAATGGCTAACGCTGGAAGCCTGTTAAAAGAGCCTACTTGTCCTATAGGAGTCCACAATGAAGAGATTTATGTTAGCGGCTTTGGCGCTCTGTATGTTCAGCGCGTTGGCAGTCGCACAAGGCAATTTTGGTCGCCTTGTTGGAACCGTCGCCGGCCCCGATGGCAACATCCCCGGTGCCACCATTACGGTGAAAGATAATCAGACCGGTAAAGAGCAAACCGCGCAAGCGAGCGATGATGGCTCTTTCACCATTCCGCAGCTTGAGGTCGGGACATACACCGTAACCGTCACTGCGCAAGGGTTCAAGACCTTCAACACCAGCAATCTTAAGATTGATGTGGGTCGCGACTACACGTTGAACCCGACTCTCGAAGTCGGTAACGTCAGCGAGACGGTGGAAGTTATTGCCGGCGCGGATGTCGTCAATGCTTCGAACGGCGAGTTGAGTACCGCCGTCACTCCGCGCCAGGTGCGAGAGTTGCCCATCAACGGCCGCAACCCTCTCAGCCTGCTCAACCTGGTCGCGGGTTCCAACCCGACGAGCAGTTCGATCAACGGGCAGCGCTCCTCGTCCGTCAACTACACGCGCGACGGCCTGAACGTGCAGGATAACTTCATCCGCAACGGCTTCGTGTCAGACCAGCCGACGGTTGACGATACGGGCGAGTTCACGGTCATCACGCAGAACGCCGGCGCGGAATACGGCACCGGCTCGACGCAGGTCGTGCTCGTCACGCCGCGCGGCGGCAGCGATTTCCACGGCAACCTGTTCATCTTCAATCGCAACTCGAAGTTCGCCGCTAACAACTTCTTCAACAATTTCAATAACGTTCCCCGCGCGTTTCTCAATCGCAACCAGTTCGGCGGAACGCTCAGCGGCCCCGTCACGGTGCCGCGCTTCGGCGAAGGCGGCCCCACGTTCCTCAGAGGCAAAGCGTTCTTCTTCGCGAATTACGAAGGGTTCCGTCTCGCCAATCAGGTTCCGGTGAACACGACGACGCTGCTGCCCGCAGCGCGCAACGGAAATTTCACCTACATTGACAACACCGGCGCTACCCGCACCGTCAACGTGCTGTCGGGCGCAGGCCTCAATCTGGGAACTTCCGCGAACCAGACTGTCTTTAACAATGCGGCCGGCGTACTGACGGTCGATCCGTTGATCCAGAGCCGCGTTCTCAGCCAGCTGCCGAACACCGGAAACGGAGCCGTCACCGGCATCGATTTCCTTCAGACCGTTTCGTTCCAGCGCAGCAACCCGGAAAATCGCGACGCCATCACCGGGCGCTTTGACATGGATTTCAACGATCAGAACTCGTTCAACTTTGTCTACAAGCGTAACAAAAATGCGGACGCGCGCACCGATATCGCCGCCGGCTTCTCCACCGACACGTTCGTCACCCAGGGTGGCCCGACGACGCTCGTGGTGGCCGCTTACCGCATGTCGCCGACCACTTCCTTCTCCAACGAGATTCGTGGCGGCTACCAGCGCTCCGAGCCGTTCTTCAACGCCACGAACGACCCGAGAAACCTTCCGTTCCTGCTGGCTCTTCCGCTCATCACGAATCCGGAAGCCACCTTCCAGAGCCAGGGTCGCAACACGGATTACTACAACATTCAGGACAACGCGAGCTACACGAAGGGCAACCACTCCATTCGCTTCGGCGCGCAGGGACAGTTTTACCGGATCGAGGCGCTCAACAATGCCGCCATCACCCCGACATTTAGCATTACCTCGACGGCCAACACCGCAACCCCCGGTTTAACCACGGCGCTCTTTCCGGGCGGTATCAACGCGACCGATCTCGGCAGAGCCAACAACTTGCGCTTCCTGCTCGGCGGCGTCATCGGCAGCGGCACCCAGAGAGCCAACGCCGTCAGTTCGACCTCGGGGTTCATCTCGGGCGCGAACTCGGTTCGTCAATTGAGATTCAATAACTACGCGGGCTACGTTTCGGATCAGTGGCGCGTCTCGCCGAGACTGACGTTGAATCTCGGCCTGCGCTACGAACTGTACACGCCGCTCAATAACCCTCAAGGATTGTATCTTGAGCCGGTTTTGCCTGCGGGCGCTGATCCGATTGCGACGATTCTCAATCCCATCGGCTCCTTCCAGGTTGTCGGCGGCAACGCCGGAAACCCGGGAGACTTCTTCAAGGCCGACAAAAACAACTTCGGCCCGAACATCAGCTTCGCCTATTCGCCGAACTTCACGAACAACTTCCTCGGCAGCTTGTTCCCCGGTGAAGGCCGAACCGTCATCCGCGGCGGCTACCGCGTCAACTATGTTAACGACGAGTATGTGCGTGCCCCGGATAATGCCAATCTCAACAACAGCGGTCTGGGTTCGTTTGACGCTTCGGCGCGTCTCGGTGGCACACAGGCCGGCGCGACGCAGTTCAGAGTGATCGGTGCGGCCAACGCCCCGACGGTCGCGCCCATCGTGGTGCCGACCTCCGCTTTCGGCCCCGGCGGTAGCGGGACTCGCACCTTTTTACAAAACAATCAGGCGGCTGGCGGCGGTGTGGGCGCGCTCGGCGGAACGATTTCGCTCATCGACCCGAACTTCCAGGTGCAGCGCAACTACGAATACAACGTCGGCATTCAGCGCGAGGTTGGATTCCAGAGCGTCATCGAGATTCGCTACGTCGGCGGCTACAGCAAGGAACTCGTCCGCTCGATTGACTTCAACCAGCTTGAGATTCGTAACAACGGATTTCTGGCGGACTTCCAGCGCGCGCAACAGAATTGCCGCCTGCAAGGTGCTACCATCGCGGGTACGGGCGATCCCATCACCCGCTGTACGAGCGCCGCTTTCAACGCGAACATCGCGGGCAGCCAGCAGCTCCCCGTCTTCGCCCGGCTCGATTCCGGTGGTTTGCTCACCAACAACACCATCCTGACGGCCATCAGAAATGGCACGCCCGGCGCGTTGGCGGAGATTTACGTCGTCAACGGCTTTACGGGTGTTCCCTTCCTGGCGAATCCCAACTCGGGCGTCGTCAACTACACGACGAACGGCGGTCGCTACAACTACAACTCGCTTCAAGCTGAGTTCCGTCGCCGCTTCACGGGCGGGCTGGCGCTGCAAGCCAACTACACGTTCCAGAAAATTCTGACGGACGTGACGGGCAGCACCGACGAAGTCAACCAGACGCGCGTCGAGCCTTTCCTTGACAATGCGAACCCGGATCGCGACTACGCGCGCGCCATCTATGATCGTGCGCACACCTTCAACTTCAACGGCCAGTATGAACTGCCGTTCGGCCAGGGCAAGCGTTTCCTCAATCAGGGCGGCATCGTTGATAGAATCTTCGGCGGTTTCCAACTGTCGTCGATTGTCAACATCAGTTCGGGCGTGCCGACCAGCATCACCGATGCGCGCGGCACCTTGAACCGCGCCGGGCGTTCCGGCGTGCAGCCGGCCACTTCGTCGCTCAATGCCAACGAGATCAAGGACTTGTTCGGTGTCTTCAAAACGCCGAACGGTGTATTCGTCATTGACCCCCGCGTGCTGTTCGCAACCGCGAGAAACGCCGCCACCGGGGCGACGATCTCCGGCTTTGATCTGAACCAACCGCTTCCCGCGGGCTTCACTCTGATTAGCGTCCGCGGCGCGAACCCGGTCGGCACCGACCCCTTCCCCGGCCAGGTCTTCTTCCCGAACCCGGCCGGTTCGACGGGCAACCTGTCGCGTAACTTCTTGAACGGCCCGATCTACGCCAACTGGGACGCCGGCCTGCTCAAGAACATCCGCATCACGGAGAACACCCGCCTGCAACTTCGCGGCGAAGTCTTCAACGTGCTCAACAATGCCAATTTCTTTTCCGGCAACCTCGATGTGGGCAGCACCAGCTTTGGTCGCATCACTCAATCCGGAAATGCTTATGCGCCGCGCATCGTGCAGTTCGGAGCGCGCTTCGAGTTTTAACCTTCATCCTGCTTAAATCAGGATGACCAACTCCTGGGAGCGGTGCTTTTGCAAAAAAGCACCGCTCACTTTTATTTGTAAGCCGCGTGTTTTGATTTATCTGGTTGGCGACCGGGAAATAGTTTATAATCAGGCCGCAAAGATGACACTCCCCGGGGTGACGCTCACGTGTCGGCGATCCCAGGTACCATTGCCTATCCAACGTCACCGCCTCAAGTTTACAGAACCAAACCACAACTTCGCCGGGGCAATCTTCTTAAGCCCTTGTAATGCACGTCTCGAAGGAGGACTTTAATGAGAAAGATTCGTTTACCCCAACTTGCTTTCATCCTGTTCTGCGCTTTAGTGGCCGCGCCGGCGCTTATCATAAACACGCCCGCCTCCGCCGCCCCGCCGGAGGATAAAATGAGAGTAGAGGAGGTGATAGCCAAACATCTGGAATCCATCGGCACGGAAGCCGCACGCTCAGGGGCGCGCACCCGCGTCATCGTCGGCACTTCGCGCGCGGTTTTCAAGGTGCGGAACAATGCCGGTGCAATCGAAGGACGCAGCGTTCTGGCTTCGGAAAATAACAAGATTCTGTTCGGGATGGGATTCGATAACCCGGATTATATCGGCGAGAAGTTTGGCTACAATGGGAAGAGGTTCACCGTCGGCTACTTGAGGCCGGGCGTGCGTTCCACCTTGGGCAGCTTTATTCTGATTCACGATAACGTCTTCAAAGAAGGGCTGATGGGCGGGACGCTCACTTCGGCCTGGCCGCTGCTGAATCTGGCGGAGCGTAAGGTCAGGTTGGAATATTCGGGCACGGACAAGATCGGCGACCGCACAGCGCACAAGCTGAAATATATCCCGATCAAAGGTTCAGACCTGCAAGTCAGCCTCTACTTCGATACGAAAACTTTTCAGCACGTGCGAACGCAGTATGAACGCGTCGTGGGAGCGAGATTCAGCGCCGGCGGCATTGACAGTCAGGCTTCACAGCAACCGTCGCGTTACAAAATGATTGAAGATTTTTCGGACTTCAAGGGCGAGGGCAAGCTGAATCTGCCACATACTTACAAACTCGTGCTGGAGATCGAGACCAAGACCGGCACCTCCATCCACAAGTGGGATATGAGCCTCAGCCAGTTCGCTTTCAATCAAGAGATCGAGGAGACTAGCTTCAACGTGGAAGCAAACTAGCTCTCCTCGACGGGAAGAAAGTTTGTCCCGGCGGGGTTTAGTCGAAACGGCCGGCAGAGGAAAAATTCTCTGCCGGCCGTTTCAGGTTTGTCCGAGCGCGGAATCGATGCGGGAGGAAACTTACTTCGACGGATTTTGCCAGACAGTGCCGTCGTCGTATTCGACGCGGTAGATCACGACCTGTTCGGTGGGTTGCTTGCCCGGCTCCTTGCCTGTGTTCTTGACGTTGACGAGGAAGGTCGGATGCGAGGACGTGCGGCCGATTAGATCGCTATTTTTCTCGGGGCGAATCTTGACTTTGTTCGAATAGCGGTGGCGACCGACTTCCATTTGCGTTTCCGGGTCGGTGAAGATATATCCCCAGTCAATTGCCCGAATCGCTTTCGTCCCGGTGTTTCTGAGCCTCACTTGATAGAGGTAAGTCGGCATCTGGGACGAGGGAACGTCGAGTGTTCTTTTATTGCGCGGCGGGGGCGGTACGCGTGATTCCGAGCCTCTGGCTCGGATGGCGTTCTGCCTGTCGTTTTCCCGTTGCGCGCGCAGCGCCTCGTTGAATTCCGCGTTGGCGCTGAACGGGTCTTCATCGAGCGCTGCATTGCGAACGACCATCCGCCAGTTTTTTTGCAGCACGACAATATCGGGCGGAGCGGAGACGGGCGGCTCAGTTTGTGCCGCAGCGGCGACCGCACCCAGTAGAACCGCGCAAAGTATCAAGCTTACATTTTTCATCTTATACCTCCTGCCTCAGTTGAAGCCGGTTAACGGAGAGGACTGCATTATAGCTCCTACCCAATCCCTCTAAGCAAGCTGCGCGCGGCCAACCTCACGCCAATGCTCGCAATGCGCTCCGTTCGACAGGTGCCGGATCGGAAGTTGAACGTGGTCGCACGCGAGGTCTCGGCGAGAGTCGGCGCGGGTCAGCGGCGGACTTCGGTCAGAGAGGCGGACTTCGACTGGAGTCGGTTGCGGCGTGTGCTAAAATCCGTCCGCCAGACGCAACAACGCATGCAATTGTCATCCGAAGTTATTCTCATCCGATGCAGACCATCACGCCCGCCAGCCGCTTGTCTCTGTCGCCGCTCGGCGCGGGCGATCTCATTGACCGCACCGTCCGTCTCTACCGACGCCACTTCCTGACGCTCATCCGCACGGCCGCGCCGCCGGTCATCGGCTCGGCGGTCGGCTCCGTGCTGTGGACGGTGAGCACGCACGCCATTCCGGCGACCGAAAGCGGCGCGCGGCTCGCGCTCTACGTCTGCATGGCCGTGGTCGGGTTGCTGCTGCTGATGGCGGGCAGTTTCTTTCTCCTGCTCGTGATGGGCGGCGCGTCGCGCAATCTCGTGCTGCACCTGTTGTGGGACGAACCCGTCGCCGCGCGCACGATCTACCGGAGTGTGCGCGCGCGCTTCTGGGGACTCGTCCTCGCGCTTTTTCTCATCGCCTTGTTCGCCCTGGCCGTGGGCGGCATCATCTCCGTGGTGTGGTTGATCACGGTCTTGATGGTGGTGGGCGGGGCGGCGGCGATAGCGGGCGGGGCGGCCTGGTTCGGCGGCATCCTCGGCATCCTGCTTTTCGGCCTCGTCACGGGGGGCGCGCTCTTTCTCTTCTTCTACGTCGTCGGGCGCGTGGCCTACGTGCCGCAGGTGATGCTCGTCGAAGGGCGTGGCGTGATGGATGCCATCGGCCGCAGCGTCTCGCTCGCTCGTGGCAACGTCCGCCGCCTGACGGCGATGTTTCTCTTCACCACTTTCGCCACCTACTCGGCCTTGATGCTGTTCATCATCCCGCTCGGCTGGTACGGTTATTTGCAAGGCATCAACCCGGTCTCGCTCAACGAAGCGGAGTGGCCGGTCTGGTACGCTGTCGGCTATCAGGTGTTGACGCAGGCCAGCTCGATTTTGCTCGCGCCCGTATGGATGCTCGGCCTGTCGCTGCTCTATGTGGACGAGCGCGTGCGCCACGAAGGCTACGACATCGAACTCCTGGCCGCGCAACGACTCGGCGAGATGCCGCTCCTGCCCGGCGGCGGACACGCGCCGCTCGCGCCCGCCATCTCCGCAACGCCCAACGCCGCGCCGCGCCCAACGCGCGAAGGGCACGAAGAATCCTTCACCCCGCTCTCGAATATCACGACGCTCGGGCTCTCCGGGAGAGACCCGCAATGAACCGCCGCGCCCGCCCACATCGCCGCGCGCCGCGAGCGCACAACTTCGCGCCGTTGCCGCTCCTGCTGCTGCTGCTGCTGGCGGCACTCTGCTGCTTCGCCGCTCCCCAAAGAGCCGACGCCGCCTCGCTCGCGGACTACCGCTCCCGCGTGCTCAAGGCTTCCGAGGCGTTGGAAGAGTTGCACGAGACCTTCGACGAGACGGACGACGTGACCTCGCCGGACTTTCTCGCGCTCGAAAAGAGAATTTTTCAGGCGATGCGCGACGCGCTCCCCGCGAGTGAAAAAATCGAGGGCGCGGGCTTCGCCTCCGACATAGACAACCGCTGGCTGCACAACGAGCTGGACATCTACGCACACATCGCCGCTGGCGAACGCGACAAACGCGACGAACTGTTGCTGCGCATCGAAGCGCGCCTGCGGGCGCTCGAAGCGCGCCTCGCGGAATCGGCCAACGCGGCCGAGGGCGCGCGCGATAAGGAGGCCGAGAAGGGGCGTCTGAACTCCATCCTCCAACGCCCCGAGTATGACGAACAGGCCGCGGGAGAAAGCGCGCTGTCGTCGGTCTTGAAACAATTCAGTGATTGGCTGCGCAACCTGTTTCCGAAGTCGCGCCCGTTCAGCGAGCGCACGGCCGGCACGTTCTCACGCGTCGCGCGCCTCTTCGTCTTCGCGCTCGCGGCCGCCGTGGTCATCTACGTGCTCTGGAAATACGGTGCGCAACTCCTGCCGCGCAATCGCGCCGCGAAGAAGAAGAAGACGCGCGAGGCGCGAGTGGTACTCGGCGAACGACTCGCACCCGACCAGACGCCCGCAGACCTGATCGAGCAGGCCGAGGCGCTCGCCCGCGCGGGCGACCTGCGCGGCGCGATCCGCAAAGCCTACATCGCCGTTCTCTTCGAACTCGGCGAGCGTCGCATCCTGCGCCTCGCCGCGCATAAAACCAACCGCGATTACCTGTCCGCCCTCCGGCGCGAGCGCGCCGCGCTCTACGGCGACATGCAGCCGCTGACACACAACTACGAACGCCACTGGTACGGCTTCACCCCGGCGACCGCCGCCGACTGGCACGACTTCCGTACCCGCTGCCGGGAGGCGATAAAAGTTTCAAGTTGAAGGTCTCCGGGTTCAAGTTAAAAGAGAGGGAATCCCCGTTTCGAAACTCTAAACTTGAAACCTGAGATTTGAAACCTGAAACCTGCAACCATTTTTATGCGCGGAAGATTCTCCATCATAGTTTTCGCCTTCGGACTGCTGGCGTTGCTCGTGGCTTTGAACGCGGCGTCATACGTGCGTGTGGAGCGCGAAGCGGAGTTGGAGATTCGGCCGGATCGCTCGACGTTGAACGCGGGCGCATCGGGCACGCGCGCGTTGTATGAATTTTTGGAAGAGTCCGGTCGGCGCGTGACGCGCTGGCGCGAACCGCCCGCCGCTTTGGCGCGTGCCACGGAGCGCGCGCGGCCTGCGACGTTCGTTATCGTCGGCCGGACGCGCGTCGAGTTCAAGCCGGAGGAAGTGCGTAGTTTGTTGGAGTGGGTGGAAGCGGGCGGGCGTCTCGTCGTCATTGATCGCACGCCGCACCCGACGCTCATCGAGAGCGACGAGTGGCGCGTCGCCGCCACGGGCGTCTCTCTGCCGCAAGGCGACGTGCGCGCCGACGATGGGGAGACGCTGACATACGGCGCGCCCCAACTCGCGCCCGCGCAGCCGACCCTGCTCACGCGCGATGTCGGAAGCGTCGCGCCCTCGCGCTACGCCAGCCGCCTCATCGCCGAGCGCAAATCATGGGAAGAGAGCGCGGGGGAAGAAAGCGCCGGAGGGGTAGCTCCAACCCCGTCTGATGCGCCCATCATCGTCTCGGATGAAGACCCTGCCGCGCAAAACGAGAACGCGCGCGGCGCGGGTGATGAGGCGATGACCGGCGAAGATGAAACGCCTCCTCCTCCTCGCCCGGCGGACACGAGCGAGGATAGGACGATTCCTGACGGCGACCCGCAGGCGACCACGACGCCGACGCCTGACGCGGCCGCGTCGGGCTTAGAAGGAGAAGATTTACCGTGGCAACCGGCCGCGCCGGTCTTTCACGTGAACGACGAGCGCGGCGCGCTCCTGTTGGATTTCGCGCGTGGGCGCGGCCGCATCGTCGTCCTGAGCGATCCGTTCATCGTCGCCAATCGCGGAATCAATCGCGCGGACAATTTGCTGCTCGCCTTGAACGTCGTCGCGGGGGCGGACGATAGTGGTCTCATCGCCTTCGACGAGTTTCACCAGGGACGCGGCACGACGCGCAACGAGTTCGCAGCCTACTTCGCGGGCACGCCCGTCCTCGCCATGTGCGCGCAACTGTTTCTGATCGCGGCGGCCGTCGTCTGGACGCGCGGGCGACGCTTCGGCCGCGCTCTGCCCGCGCCGCGCGTGGACAGGCGTTCCAAGCTGGAGTTCGTCGCCTCGATGGCCGAACTGCAACAACGCGCGCGCGCCTTCGACCTCGCCATCGAAAACGTCTACGGGCGCACGCGCCGCGCGCTGGCGCGCTACGGCGGCTCGGACGTGTCCGCGCCGCGTGCGACGATTGCCGCCGCCGTGGCCGAGCGCTCAGGCCGCAGCCGCGACGAGATCGAATCCCTGATGCGCGAATGTGAAGACGCCATCGAGGGTGCGCCTCTCACGCCGCGCCAATCGCTCGCGCTCGTCGCCGCCCTGCGCGAACTCGAACGCGCTCTCGGCATCAGGATGCGTGTGCGCCAGATCAAACAGGCCGGCGCGAGATGAAAGTAAGCCTCGGAGGCGAGACGAAGGTAAGCATTGAACGCGAGATGAAGGTAAGCTTTGAATGCGAGATGAATTTAAGCCTCGGGCGCGAGACGAAAGTAAGCCTCGAAGAGTTACGCGGACGGGAATAGCGGCACGGGGCATAGCGGCGCGGTGGCGAACGGCGCGAGGTTGGGAGCAAGTGTTTCGGCAGCGCGGAGACTAAAGAGCGACGCTTGAGAGGACACGTAGTAAGAGCGATTCAAACTCTCTCCGCCATCTTCTCAAACGTCGCTCTTTAGTTTCCGCGATAGCGTAGGGCTTTCGCCGGCAGTTGAACTACAGCGCGGCGCGGCGATCCGGTTCGGCTTATTTTACAAGTTCAAAATCTATCCACTGTGCCGCCGTCCGGTGCTGCTTGTCGGCGAGCGCGTCCGTGACGATGATTTGCAGCGCGTATTCGCCGGGCGGCAGTTCCGAGCCGAGTTGCAGCCGACCGGCCGTCTCGATTCGTGCGAGGGTTGTTTGCGTGCCGGGATTGAGCGGCTGCGCCTGACCGGCGAACACCTCCCGCCCCTCTCGATAGAGCCGCGCCTGAATGGTCAACTGCGTGCGGCCGGTGGCGCGCTCCGGCCGCGCGTTGTAAACGATGAGGCCGTAGTCCAACATCATCCCGGTGCGGAAGCGGCGCGTGGCCGGGTTGGCCTGCTCGTCTCCGTTCGTGGCAGCGGCCTTGTTGCTGACCGCCGCGTTGGTGGTTTGAAGCGCGGACTCGATTGGCGCGGCAGCCACCACCAAGCCCGACAGCGCGAGCCGTTTCCGCTTGAGGTTGGGCACTTCGACATACTGGCTGGCCGCCCCGACTCGCTCCGTCGCCTTGTCGCGCACGGCGATGCGAAGTTGATACGCGCCGGGTTTTTTGATGGGCACGTGCAGGTCGTAGATCATGCCCTGGCTGAGAAACTGTTCATATGATTCAGGCCGCACGCGGATCGTTTCGATGCGGTTGAGCTGGTCGACCGGCATCCCGTTTTCGCCGAACGTGACGGCGAGGATGTCCAGCACGGTTTGATATTGGCCGTCGGGCTGTCGTGTGAAGGAGAGCGTGCGCGGGTCTATGAGCAGCATCGAGCGGATGGCCGGAGCGCCGTCAGGAGAGTTGATGAACAGGGAAGTGAGGCGCAGGTTGACGCCGCCGCTGCCGAACGGCGAGGTGAGCGCGGCCATCAATTGCCCGGCGCGCGTGCGCGGCTGCGTGCGCGGCTGAGCTTCTTCCGAGACGCTGAGGAAGCCGCTGCGCGTGCGGACGGTTAAGTCGGGGCGGTTCTTAACCACGATCTTCAGGCTGTTGAAGCGCAGGCGCACCGTGGAGGCGTCGAAGCTGGATTCGTCCGGGCGATAGCCGATGAGGTAGTAGCCGCGCATGTCGTCGAGCGCGCGGCGCACGCCCAAATTCAGGTCGTTGTTGTTGATGAGACTGATGCCGCCGGTCTCGCGTGCGAGATATTTCAGGCCGCTCTGCCCCTCGAATATCGCCCCGGAGCGCATCCTTAGCACGCGCTGTCCGATCTGGTGCGTGGCGATGCCGCCGGCCATGCCGGTGCCGCCGGGGCTGCCCGCCGTGTCGTCCGCCGCCGTCGGACCGTTCGGCAAAAGGCCGCGCGCATCAATCGTGTAGAAGACGACCGAGGCGCGGTTGGCGAGATCAACCAATCGTCGCAGGATACCTATGTAGAGCGTGCTTTCCCCGCGCGAATCCATCAGGGGCAGGCCGTTGGAAAAGAGGATGACGGCTTTGCGCCCAGGCATCTCGCGCAGGCCGCGCACCACGAAGTTGAGCGCACCTAAAGTTCCGACGGTGAAGAGTTCCCGCCGGTACTCATTCAACTCTTTCAGGCCGGCGCGCTGAGAGTCAACGCTCTCGGGCAGTAAATCCGGCGTGCCGTCGTCCGTCGCACCCGCCCCGGCAAGGCTATCGACCGTATCGAACTGCGCGAGGGCGCTTTGCCCACCCAGGCCGCGCGGCAACCAGCGCACGCGCTCGATGGCCGCGTAGAGTTGCCGCCGGTCGTTGGTGAACTGTTGCAGCGCGCCGACCCCGGCGCTCGTGCGGATGATCGCCACCATATCGGTGGGTTGAACCTGTTCGTCGACATACTTCCTGAGCGCGCGTCGCGCGTCGTGGATGCTGTCGGCAGACATCCCCAGATCGTCTATCACGAGCGCGAGCGTGCGCTGCACCTGCGTCGGGCGCAGGCGCGCGGGCGGGATGACGGGGGCGTTGCGGTCGCGCGCGGGCGTCGCACGCGGTGCGGGGGCGGGTGTTGTCGCCGCTGTCTCCGCGCCGCCCGCAGTGATGTAGGAGAAGTTGGTGATCTGTTGTGGACGCGCGTTCTCCAACACCATGAAGTCTTCGGCGCGCAGGTCTGTGATCTGTTTGCCGTTGCGGTCGGTGACGACGGCGTCCACCTGCACAAGGTTGGTCGTGATGCGCACCACCTCGTCGTCATCTTCAGGCGGATTCTGAGCGGGCGACGGTTGCGGCGTGGGCGACGGTGAAGGCGTAGGCTGCCGCTGTTGCGGCTGCGTCTGCGTCTGCCCGAAGGCGTTCATCAACATGACGAAGACCAGCGCGAAAACGAGTGTAGGTCTTTTAATCATCGGGCAGGCCTTTCATCAACAAACGCTTGGGAAGCTGATGTGCCACGGGCGCACTGGAACGAAGCGGCGGCCGAGAGAGTAAATGAGGCGTGCTTCACGCCACGGGCTGCGCGGATGTTAGCATAGCGTCTCGCCCGTTGCACCAGCTTTGACCGGCTTGTCGAGCGTGCGCTGCCGATTGCCTCCCGCGCGGCGGCGGCCGGAAACTCTTGCGTCTCCCTCCGACTCTTCGTTAGACTCGCACACGCTCCTTACGGAAATTCATCGCGGACACTGGAGACAGGGGGCAATCCGTTTACTTCACGAACGACTTCAAGTCGCGCCCGGAGCGCCGCAGTTTGAAAGGGAGAAGGAAACATGCGTCACTCACGCCAGGTCGTCCGATTTCTCCTGTGTCTCCTCTGCCTGTCGGCGCCGGAGAGCACCTTCGCGCAAGAGGAACGAACAGTTCCGCGTCTGCCCGAATACGTTATCGAGGTCGGAGGCCACGACGCGGGGTGCAGGTTCGCTCCCCTCAAGGGAACGTCGGGACGAGAGGGTGAGTTGCAATTCGTATTGTCGAAACCGCCACCGGCCACACCAGACGGCGAAGCGCAGCCGACAGCCTGGACGGTGATAGTTTCCGCACGCCCGGAGGGAGAGTTGTGGCGCGTGAATGTGTCGGTCGGGATGGGAGAATTTTACGATGCGGGCGCGCACCGAGTCGGGTCATTTACGTTGCGGACAAACGAGCGTGCGTTTGTGAGCGATATGGTACGGTACGGCGTGAATCCTCTCAGTGTGTCGGTGGTGAAGGTGCTGGGGAGAACGGCGCGCACCCCGCGCGTTATTAACCAAACACAATCAATCTCAGTGGAGAAACTTGAGGTTCGCGCACTGCCCGAACCTTATCGCGTGTCGCTCAAAAATAGTTCGAGCAGGGACGTGATCGCGGTTCAGATCAATTCGTACAAATTCGGCGAGTTCACCGCGCTCAAATGGCACGGCGGCGACCGGTTGCGCGCGTTAATCAAGGCAGGCCAGTCGTACCCGATGGAGATGGTCAGCGAAGACCGCACCTGCGCGGGAGTGGATGGTTATCGCCCGACGCAAACGGACAGAATCGAGATCAGTTCCGTCGTCTTCGCCGACGGATCATACGAAGGCACGGCGGGTCTCGCAGCTTTAATCAGAGCCAGGGCGCTCGGCCACATCCAACCTCTGAGCCGCGTCGCGGAGCTGTTTAATTCGTGGGGCGAGAGGGATAACCTGTCATCGGCGGAAATAATCTATTATTTCCGCAGCGTCGCGAGCGGCATTGAGGAATTGGCCGAGCCGCACCTGTTGAATGATCTCATGAGTAATTTGCCACAGGGAGAGCCGGAAACAGTTCTCGCACTGGGGAACTTTCTACGGCACGGGCAGCATGAGATCAAGGTCAATCTACTGGCCGACGCGCAGGAATTAGAGCGGCTGGCGGGCAGGGGGATGGAAACTGAAGTTGAAACTAAAATCGTCGCGCAGTGGTTAACACAAAAGAAAGCGAAATACGCGGAGTGGCTGGCGACCGCGCAAACCGCCGCTCGCTGATCTTCAGACTCACTAGATTCATCGGAAGGGAAAATGAAGTGGGGAGAACTGACTGCTGAGAATAAATACAGCCTTTTCACTCAGCCCACAGTCCTCACTCATTACACACAAAATTTTGCTGCAAAACGTTTCTTCAACGGTTGAACACATTCTGACGGAATTGCGCAAGGTCATCGTCGGGCAGGACGAGGTGATCGAGCAGGTCTTGGTGGCGCTCCTGGCCGAAGGCCACGCGCTCATCGAGGGCGTGCCGGGCACGGCGAAGACGCTGCTCGTCAAAACGCTCGCGCGTATCGTCGGCGCGGACTTCGGCCGCATCCAGTTCACGCCCGATCTGATGCCCTCGGACATCACGGGCACGAACGTCTTCAACGTCGCCACGTCGAGTTTCTCCCTGCGGCGCGGCGCGATCTTCACCGACATCCTGCTCGCGGACGAGATCAACCGCACGCCGCCGAAGACGCAGGCCGCGCTCCTCGAAGCGATGGAGGAGCGACAGGTGACGATAGACGGCGAACTACACCCGCTCTCGCCCCTCTTCACAGTGCTCGCCACCGAGAATCCCATCGAGTATGAGGGCACGTACCCGCTGCCCGAAGCGCAACTCGACCGCTTCCTCCTCAAAGTGATCATCGGCTACCCGTCGGCCGCGGATGAAGCGCAGGTCGTCGCCAACTGGGACAGGGGCTTCAACGCGCGCCGCCTCGACCAGATAGACATCCGCCCGCTCGCCGACGCGGACGCCATCTCGCAGTGCCGCGCCGAGGTGCGCCGCACGCAAATGGAGACGGGCGTGCAAAACTATCTCGTCCAGATTGTGCGCCGCACGCGCGAGCACCCGTCAATCGCCTACGGCGCAAGCCCGCGCGCGTCGGTCGCACTGCTGCTGTGCGCGAAGGCGCTCGCCGCCATGCGCGGCCGCGAGTTCGCCACGCCCGACGACGTGCGCGACATCACGCGCCCCGTCCTGCGCCATCGACTGCACCTGCGCGCCGAAGCCGAACTCGACGGCGCGACGGCCGACAGCGTCATCACCGACATACTCAACACGGTCGAAGTGCCGCGCTGACGCTAAAAGCCTTCGCGCGCACGGCCTATGCTATCCGAGAGCGCGCAGTCTATGCTTCGGAGAATGTGTACGGCCTGCGCTGCTGTTGAGCGCGCGCGGCTTGCCCTTCTGGAGAGGCTATCGCGGCCTGCGCTCCAGGTGAGCGTTATCCCGGCTTATGCTATCGGAGAGGCGCTGGACGGCAGGCGCGGCAGGCAGCATTTCACGTATGAGGATTCGTCGTGCGAGACGGGTCGTCTTCATAGTTTCTGCAAAAGCGTGTCGCCCGTTTTCTCAAGATACTTAAGCCCGCCTTTGAAATAATCGCGGACGTTCCCCTCCAGATGCTTCGACCAGGCGGGATGTTGCTCGCCCCGCACCCAGGCGAACAGCGCCAGCGCATAACCGAACATCTCTTCCGACATGTAGCCGCGCCGCTCGGTCTGCCACCCTTGCGAGAAAGCATCCGTCCATTGACTGAAGGTGAACACGGCGTTTCCCGTAAACACTCCCAGCCCCAGAAAGACCGTCAGCAGATCGGTCAACGGCTCGTGATCCTCGAAACTCCCCGACACGCGGCCTTCGCCGAGGAGGCGGACGTGTCCCAGTTCGTGCGCGCTCGTGGCAACCAGAAACATGGGGTCGGTTAATTGAGAGGATTCGATACTGATGAGAAATTTATCGCGCCGCTTGCGGTAATGCCCTGCGAGACCCTTGCGCGAGGATTCATCGAAGGGAAGGCGGGGGCGCACGCCGCCGTCCTCATCCGTGAAGAACTCCAGTTCCACCCGTTCAGGATCGACGCCCATGCACGCGCACACGCGATCAACCAAAGCCCGCACGTTCTCTTCCGCCTCCGAGAACTCGTCGGGAAAGAATTCATCCGTGGGCAACACCACCGTCGCGTTCAGCAGCGCATCGCGCCCGAACTCTTCGATGAGCCAGAGCATGGACTCTTCAATCCAGGCCTTGTCTTCCGCCCCGACCGGGCACGTAGGAGTGAACCAGTTCATACAACAATTTCACCGAACGATTACTCATTCAACAATTTTGCCGGGCGGCTACTCATCCGGTGATTTCCGCGTGCGGCTTTACTGCTTAACGCGCGCCGGGTTTCACAGAATTGATTCAAGGCCGGCGACCGCCGCCGCCTCCACCACCGCCGCCAATCGGATCGCCCTGCGGAATGGCGAGGGGCGGCGTCTGTTTGCGCGGCGCGTCGGGGCGCGCGAGGAAGCGTTCGATGTCGTCGCGGACGGCGCGGTGGTGCGCGGACGCTGCATCGGCGAATCCGCCCTGCACGAGTCGCTCATGCAGGGCGCGCAGGGTTTGCGTGGCGGCGGCGCGCACCTGCGGCGCGGCGTCGGGGTTGGCGGCCGTGTCCATCAGGCGCGTCACGGTAAGACTCTGCACGGCGCGCGCGATTGATCCGTGATAGGTGTCGCGCGGGGCGTCCGCAGGCCAGGTGCGCGCGATGAGCGCATCGAGTATCTGTTTGAAGTCGGGGTTCGCCGGATTGAGCGCGTGGAAGTTGTCGAGGCGCGCGGCGCGGCGCGGATCGACGAGCGGGAGGATGGCGATGTCCGCGGCGACGGTCGCGGCGGCGATAGGGTCGAAGGCCGGGTCGGCGCGGTTCTGGAAGTATTCGCCCGTGCCGCCTTCGTAGCCGTAGGCGCGCGGCGGGATGAGCGCGAGTATGCGTTGCGGGATGGCGAGCGTCTCAGGCCGGAGCGTGTCGAGCACGGCGGCGAGGGCTTCGCGTTGACGCGCGGGCGCGACGATCTCCTGCACGCGCGGCGGGTTCGCCCCCGTGGCCGTCTTGACGGCATAGGTGTAATAAAGTCCGCCGACGGATTTCACGGCCGCCTGTAGCTGATAGCGGTGATGCAGGTAGAGCGGCAGGAGCTTGGCTTCGAGCATCGAGAGCGGCGTGCCGCGCGGGATGTTTCCGAGGCCGAACTGCTGGAGGCCGATGCGTCGCACTTCCATCTCGTGACGGAGCATGGCTACGGGATCGTCGCCGTTGTCCCAGAGGTTCGCGAGCGGGTGCGCCGCGCCGAGCGGGCGCGCGTCCGCGTCGGAGATGAAAAGCATGCCGCGCGCAGTGCCCTCCTGCAACAGGCGTTCGAGTTCCGCCGCCTCGTCGGCGCGCGGCGCGAATTGCGCGTAGGCATAACGAATCGCGAACTTGTCATACACGCCGACGCCGCGCCCGTAAGCGTTCGAGAAATCCAGCTTGCCGTTTTTGATTTCGACGAGCGGCGCGGGATAGTCCATCACGGAGGCGCGGCCGCCGTAGGTGCTGGCCGCGAAGTTGTGCGCGAGGCCGAGCGTGTGGCCGACCTCGTGCGCCGAGAGTTGGCGTATGCGCGCGAGAGACATGGCGGCGGCGTCGGTCGTGGCATCCTGCGTGAGATAGTCGTCGTCGGCAGGCATCATGCCGAGTTCGCAGAAGGCGTCGCCATCGCCGTGGCGCGAGCCGTCGCCATCGCCGTGGCGCGAGCCGCCCGAAGTGTAGGGCGGAATCATGCCCGTGCCGAGGAGGAAGTCCTGCCGCACGCGGAGGCTCCCGAGCGTGACGTTGCCTTTGATGATCTCGCCCGTGCGCGGGTCTTCCACGCTCCCGCCGTAAGACCAGCCGCGCGTCGAGCGATGCACCCAGTTGATCACGTTGTAGCGGATGTCCATCGGGTCTGCATCCGGGGGGAGCAGTTTGACCTGGAAAGCGTTGCGGAAGCCGGCGGCCTCGAACGCCTCGTTCCACCACGCCGCGCCTTCGATGAGCGCGCCGCGGATGGGTTCGGGCGCGCCGGGGTCGACGTAGTAGATGATCGGCTTGACGGGTTCGGATAAGGCGGCCGACGGGTCTCTCTTCTGCAAGCGATGGCGGTTGATCCAACGCTTCTCGATGGGTTCGGTGATAGGCGAGGCGTAATCGTAAAACTCAATGCCCCCGACGCCGACGCGCGGGTCGAGACGGCGCGGCGTGTAGCCCGCTTCGGGCAGCGCGACGAACGAATGATGCTGGCGGACGGTGATGGCCTGTGGCGTCGGGACGGTTTCACGCACGAGGCGGCCGGGTTCGTCGCCCGTGAAGGTGAGTTGCGCTTCGACCTCCGTGTTCTGCGGAAAGTTCTTCGTGCGCGGGAGATAAAAGCTGCTCCGCGTCTCGTCCAACTGGAATCGTCCCTGGTTGGCGCGGCGCAGCGTTTCGATGACGCCGTGCGCGTCGCGCATGAAGAAGGCGGTCGCATCCACGAGCACGCGCGCGTCTTCCGACGCTTCGACTTTGAAGCCCCACAGCACGGAGCGCGCGAACGATTCCTCGACGGCGCGTCGCTCCTGCGGATCGTTCGTGATGGCGCGATAGCGATAGTTCGGACGCACGAGCAAGATTTTCTGCCCGGTGCGCTCGAAGAAGACGACGTTCGTGCTGCCGAGCTGGCCGCGGTCGAGGCCGATGGGGTTCGAGCCAACTCCGGTGGGGAGCGACACCTGGTAGAGAAACTCCGCGTTGAAGCGTTCGATCTCCAACAGCAGCTTGCCGCCCTCGGCGTCCCAGTAGAGCGGCATGTAGCCGTCCAGTTTTTGCAGTCCCTTCGTGCGCGCGCGGATGCTCCTGTCTTTCTCCTGCGCGACGGCGGCGGCGGGCATTGAGATGAAAAGGGCGACGAACAGCAGCGCGAGTAGTGAACGTTTCATGTTTAACCTCGAATGAATTTGAGCCGCGCGAGCACCGCACGAACGTGGAAACTTAGAGCGCACATTCTAGCCACGTTCGGTCAACTAAGCTAGGTAATTAGGATTCCTATAAATAATTAAATTCAATGCGGCGTTGACACAAAAGTAGCGTGAAAAAAATTGTTGACGGAATGAAAGCGCGCCTGCATACTGCCGTCGCGTTGCGAGACAGGATCGCAACTTGAAAACTTAAAGGGTCATCTTCCACAAGAAGCTCACTCGCCGGTAAGTTCAGGCCATCGCCCACGACGCGCTCGCCTTAATTCATCGGCGGGCTTTTTTGTTTTTCAGGGCTTTAAGTTTCAAGAGCTACATTTTCTTATCTGAGAAAGGTGCAGGTGAAAGAATGACCGGAAAGTTACCCTCGTTAAAGCCAAAGAAGGTCATTAAGGCGCTTGAGCGAAATGGCTTTTATATTCACCATACAACCGGAAGCCATTACATTCTCAAAAAGGGAAATTTGAGAGTGACGGTCGCATATCACAACAAAGATTTGAAGCGGGGAACACTGGCATCCATCATCGCCGAGTCCGGCCTGACTGTGGAGGAATTCCTGGATTTACTTTGAACGATTAACTACTGCGGATGATCTGGAGCGGTTAAGCAAACTCGACTCTTATTTCTTCTGTGATGGAATTGTCTGCCGGAATCGGCTCGCCATCCTTGCGTAGGCTTTCGAGATAACCCAAAATCGCATCCGCCGCCATTTCGCGCGCCTCCTCAAGTGTGTCGCCTTCAGTCACCAATCCGGGCAGCGCGGGGCACGTAACAACATAACCTCCGGTCTCATCCGGCGTCATCACAACTATGTAGTTGAGGATTTTCATAAAGGTCATTATACCATCGGGCGTCCGGCGCTTATAATAACATCTCATCAATGCGGTTCGTCTTCTCAAAACTCTTTTACGTGCTGCTTGCGCTCGGCTTCGTGCCGCTGTCGCTGGCGTGGGCGTGGCCGAGCCTGCGCTGGTACGTCGCCGGCTACGACGCGCTGCTCCTGCTCGCCGCCTTCATCGACGCGCGCTTGAGCCGCGCGCTCCCCGCCGGCGTCGAGATCGCGCGCGAACTGGCGGGGCGTTTCCACATCGGGGCGGAGACGGAGGTGCGCGTGCGCGTCGCCAATCACACGCCGCGCCCCTTACACTTGCGCGTCAAGGACGAACATCCGCCGGAGCTTCGACTCTCGACGCCGCGTGAGGCGTCTCTCAAGGTGGAGGCGAGTTCGACGGCGTTGCTCGTCTACGGGTTGACGCCGCCGCGCCGTGGGCGTTACGAGTTCGGCCGCGTGGCCGTGCGCTATCTTTCGCGCCTGCGGCTGGTGTGGTGCGCGGCGCACGCGGGCGAACCGGAGCGCATCAAGGTCTATCCGAATTTGCGGCGCGCGCGCGAGGCAGAGTTGAAGGCGCTCGGCGCGCGCTCGCTCGTCGCCGCGCACAGGCGTTCGACGTGGCGCGGCGAGGGGCGCGATTTCGAGTCGTTGCGCGAATACGTGCCGGGCGACGAATTGCGCCATATCAGTTGGAGCGCGACGGCGCGGCGCGGGCGTCTGACAACACGCCAGTACCAGATCGAGCGCGACCAGACGATCCTCATCGCGCTCGACGCCGGCCGACTGATGACGGCGCGCATCGAAGACGAGTCGAAATTCGATGCGGCCATCCACGCCGCGCTCGCGCTGATGAGCGCGGCGGCGCGCGGCGGCGACAACGCGGGGCTGGCCGTCTTCGGCCGCCGCGTCGGCGCATACGTCCCGCCCGCGCGCGGGCACGAGCAGATGGAGGCCGTGCTCGAAGCTCTCCACGGCATCGAGCCGGAGATGATCGAGCCTTCCTACACGCGCGCCTTCGAGTACATCGCCGCCAACTGCAAACGACGCGCGCTCGTCGTCGTCCTCACAGACCTCGTTGACGAAGAAGGCTCGCGCGAACTGCTCGCCTCTTTGAAACTGCTGCGCCCGCGCCATCTCCCGCTCGTCGCCACCATCGGCGACCGCGACCTCTCGGCCGCCGTGCGCGACACGCCGGAGACGGTGCGCGACCTGTTCACGCAATCCGTTGCCGAAGAGATCATGTTCCAGCGCGAAGCCGCGCTGCGCATGGTCGAACGCCTCGGCGGCCTCGCCCTAGACGTGACGGCCGCCACGCTCGCGCCCGCGCTCCTTGAGAGTTACATCCGGGTCAAAGAGCGCGGACTGTTGTGAAAGGCGAAAAGCGTAAGCGGAATCTGCGAGGCGGCGTTAAATATTGAAGCCGCGAAGCAGCGACGTGTATGAGCCGCGAAAGCGGCGACGTGTATGAGCCGCGAAAGCGGCGACAGTTAATAGCCCCGCGCGTGAGCGCGGGGTATCAAGTCAAGTAAGAAAATTTAAAGCCCCGACAGGGGCGACACAATCATTGCGTCGAAATGTGTCGCCCCTGTCGGGGCTTCGACCGTTTTTCACGTAACACCAAACCCCGCCCTGACGGGCGGGGCTACTACCTACCGCCGCTCCGCGGCTAATATACGTCGCCCCTTGCGGGTATACGTCGCCCCTTGCAGGTATACGTCGCCCCTTGCGGGGCTATTGGTTTGTTGCCTCCGCTCCTTCCCGCCCCGCGAGCAGCAGGTAAGTGTAGAGCGCGAGGCCGGTGGCGGCGGCGACGCCGAACTTGTAGGCGGGCGAGATGGGGGCGGGCGAGATGAAGCCTTCGATGATGCCGGCGAGGATGAGCAGGGGGATGCAGCCGACGATGAGTTGGATGCTGTCGCGGCCGGCGAGGCGCAGCGCGTCGAAGCGCGAGAGATCGCCGGGGATGAGCAGCGCGCGGCCGACGAGCAGCCCCGCGCCGCCCGCGATGAAGATGCAGGTCAGTTCGATGACGCCGTGCCCGGCCATGAAGGCGACGAGGTCTTGGCCGTAGCCGGCGCGATAGGTGAGCGCGAGCACCGCGCCGATGCTCGCGCCGTTCAACGCCATGATGTAGAGCGTGCCGAGACCGAGCAGCGCGCCGAGAGCGAAGGCGTAGAACATGACCTGAATGTTGTTGGTCATGATCGCCGCGCCGCCCACCTGGTTGGCCTCGTTCAGAGACTCCCACCAGCGCACGCCCGCGTCCGTATTCTCGGCGCGCCACGCGGCGCTGACTCCGGCGAGGTCTGAGAACTCCTTATCGCGCCACGTCCCCAGAAATCCGGCGAGGCCGAAGGCCATGAAGACGACGAAGGCGGCGACCGTGTAACGCCACGTGCGGCGGAAGGTTTGCGGAAAGTCGCGCGCGAAAAACAGGCGCAGGCGGTTTCCGCCTTCGAGCGTCGCGGCGCGATAGATGCGCCCGTGCGCGCGTATGACGAGGCTGTTGAGGTAGTTGACCAGACGCGGGTCGCGCGATTCGGCGCGCGCAATCGCCAGATCGGACGACGTGCGTCGATAGATGCGGCCGAGTTCACGCACCTCTTCGCGGTGCAAACGGCGCAGGGACATGCGATCCAGCAGCGTCAGCAAATCTTCCAGACGCTGCCACGCACCCTTGCGCTCGTTGATGAAACGATTGGAGGACATAAGAAGAGAGATCGAAACGCCAGTTTGTCGAACGCCAAAATCGGTCGTCAGTGCATGTTACCACCCGGCCGCCAGCGCGCGGCATCCGGCCGGGACGTGCAGAGTTTTAGAGATGCGCGCCGTCGAGCGCGGGGAACGCTTAAGTCAGCGAGCCGCCGCGTGCGCGCCCGCCGAAAAAATCACCCGCGGCCCTGAGCATACGGCGAATCCGCTGCCACACCTTCGGCAATATCCAGACGAGGACGAGGAGAAAGACGAGGATGACGGCGAGGATGGCGAGCGGGCTGAACACCGCGAGCGCAACCGCGCCGACGGCCACGACATCTTCCAGCACGGAGAGCGACCAATTCGTCAGCGGTTCCGGACTCATGTTGGCTCCCACGCGCAGCGTCGCTTTCGTGCCATGTGTAGAGAGCGCAAGCCCGCCGCCCAGCAGGAGCGCGACGACCTGCACCGTAGGGTTGATGTCGGCTGTCGCCGCTGCCGCCATGACCGCCCCGGCCGGGACGCGTATGAACGTATGCACCGCGTCCCAGATCGTGTCCACGTAAGGAATCTTATCGGCGAAAAATTCGACGGCGTAGAGAGACAGGGCGACGCCGATGATGAGCCAGTTGTCCAGCACGTGCAGGCCGCCGGGAAGATGCGCGAGTTTGTAGTGTTGTAATAATCCGAGCGCGGCCACGGTCGCATAGAGGTTGATGCCGGAAGTCCATGCCGCGCCGAGCGCCAGCCCGAGTATCTGGATCGTGTTCATAAACTGTGTCAGCCTCCATCGCGCCGAACCTTATGTGCGGATGATTCCGGCAGGCGCGCGAGATGCGGTTGATTCTAGCAGGTGCGCGCCCCGGCCGCGCGTCTGAGGCGAAGCGCATGAAACGCCTCTTTGATGCCGTGCGGACGCTTTCGCCCGACAGCGCGGCCTCGCGGCCGGCCGCGAGGCCGCGCGCAAATTAAATCGCCCTTGCGGGTGGCGTGCAGTTATAATCAGGAACATATTCACAGAATTCGCGGAACAGGGGAAGGAACTTAAAAATATGCGCTGGAGAGGGCGACGCGAAAGCTCGAACGTGGAAGATCGCAGGGGCGTGTCGCGCGGCGGAATGGCCGTCGGCGGCGGGGTCGGAACAATTGTTCTGGTTGTGCTCGCGCTACTGTTCGGCGCAGACCCGCGCGAGTTGCTCGATCAAAGCCAGACCGAACCGGCGCGAGGGACGCAAACCGAGCGGCGTGTCAATTCGCAGGAAGACGAACTGAAGCAGTTCACCTCCGTCGTGCTGGCCGAGACGGAAGACGTGTGGAACACGATCTTTCAACAGACGGGCAGGCGTTACCGCGAGCCGAAGCTCACGCTCTTCACGGGGCAGACGCGTTCGGCCTGCGGCGTGGCGGGCGCGAGCGTCGGCCCCTTCTATTGTTCGGGCGACGAGAAGGTTTACATAGACCTCTCCTTCTACCGCGACATGAAGACGCGGCTCGGCGCGCCCGGCGACTTCGCGCAGGCTTACGTCATCGCACACGAGGTCGGCCATCACGTCCAGCACCTGCTCGGCACGATGCAGCAGGTGGACGCGCAGCGCGGGCGCGTGAGCGAAGCGCAGAACAACCGCCTCTCCGTCATGCTGGAACTTCAGGCGGACTTTTACGCGGGCGTCTGGGCGCACTACGCTGCGCGGCGCGGCATCATCGAACCGGGCGACATCGAAGAGGCGCTCGGCGCGGCCAGCGCGGTCGGCGACGACCGACTGCAACGCAAGGGGCAGGGCTACGTCGTGCCCGATTCCTTCACGCACGGCAGTTCCGAGCAGCGCGCACGCTGGTTCAAAAAAGGATTCGAGACCGGCGACATACGGCAGGGCGACACCTTCAACGCGAGAAGTCTCTAACTCCGCGCCATGCAACTCGACATCCGCGAAGCCCACGGGGGCGAACTGGAAGAACTCTTCCCGCTGCTCCTCCTGGCCGAGCCTTCCGCGAGCGCGCTCCGCTGGGGTTTGAAAAATCTGAGCGACACAATTTACCGCATGGATGTTGACGGCGACATAGCCGGAGCGGCCACGATGCGCTGGCGGCGCGACCCGTGCGAGATGTTGGAACTGGCGATCCTGCGTGAGCGACAGGGCGCGGGACTCGGCCGGCGTTTCGTCGCGTGGCTCGTCGCCGAGGCGCGGAGACGCGGCAAGCCGGAGTTGATCGTCGGCACGAGCACGACGAGCGCGGCCAACATCATCTTCTACCAGAAGTGCGGTTTCAGAGCGGATCACGTCCGCCACGATTACTTCTGGTATTACGACGAACCCGTCTACGAAAACAATCTCGCCGTGCGCGACATGCTCGTCTTTCGCCTCGACCTCGGCGCGACCGACGCAGAGACAAGAAATGATGAACGATGAACGATGAACGATGAACGATGAACTGAAAAGCCTTTTGCTTTCATTCATCGTTCATCGTTCCTGCTTCATCGTTTCCTTTGGAAGGAGACCGGGGTTGGAACGCATCATCGAGTGTGTACCGAATTTTAGCGAGGGGCGCAGGCCGGAAGTGATCGCGCGTCTGGTGGAAGCCGTCGAATCGGTCGAGGGCGCGGCCGTGCTGGACACGCACGTCGATGCGGATCACAACCGCTCGGTCATCACGTTCGTCGGCGGGATGGAGTCAATCGTCGAGGCGGCGGTGCGCGTGGCGGCGCGCTCGGCGGAATTGATCGATTTGAGAGAGCACCGGGGCGTCCACCCGCGCGTCGGCGCGCTCGACGTATTGCCGTTCGTGCCCGTGCGGGGCGTCACTCTGGAGGATTGCATACACCTGGCGCACGCGGCCGGCGCGCGCATCGCGCGCGAGGTGGGAGTGCCCGTCTATTTTTACGAGAGCGCGGCGCGCAGACCCGACCGCGTGAACCTGGAAGACGTGCGGCGCGGCGGCTTCGAGTTGCTGCGCGAAGAGATCGCGACGAACCCGGAACGCGCGCCCGACGAGGGCGAGGCGCGCATTCATGAGACGGCGGGCGCGTGCGTGGTGGGCGCGCGTTCGCTCCTCATCGCTTACAACATCAATCTGGACACGACCGATCTGGCAATCGCGCGCCGCGTCGCGCGCGCCGTGCGCGGGCGCGACGGCGGCCTGCGCTTTTTGAAGGCGCTCGGCTTCGAGTTGCGCGAGCGAAATTTGACGCAGGTGTCGATGAACCTCGTGCGCTTCGAGAAGACGGAGCTTCATCACGCCTTCGAGGCCGTGAGGCGCGAAGCCGCGCGCTACGGCGTGAGAATCGTGGGCAGCGAAATCGTCGGCCTCATCCCGCAGGCCGCGCTCGACCGCAGCGCGGACTATTTCCTACAGATCGAAAACTTTTCGCCCGACCTCGTACTCGAAAATCGCATCGCCTCCGCCCTCGCCAGAAGGCGCGCGGCCCTCGCCGAACAAGCCGGGGACGCGACGGGCGCGGACGCGACTGGCGGAGACGCAACGAGGAGAGAGGCAACGGGGAGAGACGCGATAAATAGAGACGCGGCCGGCGGGGACGCGGCGGGCAACGACGCTTCCGCCGGGGATGCCGTGAATTTGCGCCGCGACGCCGTGAGTTCGATCAGCGATGCTGCGAGTTCGATCAGCGATGCTGCGAGTTCGCGCAGCGACGCCGGGAGTTCACGCAACGCGGCCGTGAGTTCGCGCAGCGACGCCGCGAAACGGAGCGGCGTTGAGGGGATTTTGACGGGAGAGGACGCGGGTTGGAGCGGGGATGTCGAAGCCGATGCGATCAGGCGGCGCGGCATCGTGCCGGAGCGTGCGAGCGCGGAGAGTTCGAGCCTGGAGAGGGAGCGCGCGGCGACGGATACCACTCAGGCCGTGGCGGACGAGATCACAGGCGGCGGCGTGGCGGCGGCGCACGCGGCCGCGCTCGCCGCCGCGCTCGGCGAGATGGTCGCGCACCTCGTCGAGCGCAAAGGCAAACAGGAGGACATGGAGCGCGAGGCGCGCGATGCGTTGCAGGCGCTCGGCAGCCTGCGCGCGCGGCTCGCGGAAGCGGCGGAAGAAGACGGCGCGAGTTTCGCGGGCGTCATCGGCGCGAGGCGGATGCCGGCGCGCACGGACGAGGAGCGGCGCGCGCGCGCGAACGCCGTCGAAGAGGCTTTGAAGGGCGCGGCGGCCGTACCGCTCGAAGTGGCGAGCCTGGCCGTGCAGGTGTGTGAGTTGCTGGAGACGCTGGCCGAGCTCGGCGAACCGGCGTGGCTCTCGGACTCGGCCGTAGGCACGCAACTCGCGCTCGCGGCGGTAGTCTCGGCGCGCTACAACGTGCTCGTCAATGCGTTCGAGATCGAAGATGAGGACTTCACGCGGGAGCACCTCGCGCGCGCCGACGACCTGCTCGAACGCGCCAGAGAGATCGCGGCGCGCGTGGAAGCTTCGTTGATGGAATCAATCGGAAGATAGAGGGAGGGGGCGACAGAGCACACATGGAGAACGAACGTCGAGAAAATAAGCGTGCGACGGTGTCAATCGAGGCGTGGTGGGAGGGGCAATCGGGGCGGCACGAGGCGCGCGTCTCGGATTTGAGCATGGGCGGCTGTTTCATAGACACGCTCAGCCGCGCCGAGATCGGCGAACTCATCGTTTTCGCCATCAAGCGACCCGACGGCAAATGGCTTCAACTGCGCGGGCAGGTGGCCTCGGTTGACGAGCACGTCGGCTTCAGCCTCGCCTTCACCTACCTCACGGACGAGGAGCAGCGCGCGCTCGCGCGCATCATCGCCGCCTGAAACTTCCGACCGGCCGGTCGCGTCGCACATGCCTGCCGGCGCGTCAGTTTCATGCGCGGCATCTTTCCTAAGCGGCACGGGTAGAAAATTTTATTGTCCTTCACGTCGCAGAGATCAAACACGCCGTCCCTGATGTAACAGTCGTCGAGCGGGTAACACTCGCCGACGAGTAGATGCTCGTTGCGCCGCGCGCGACAGCAAATGAGGCGAGCAGGCACATCACAAATAAGGCGGCGGGAAGTTTCTTTGACATTGGCAACCTCTAAAGGTGTTTGCGCATGAAGGTGACGATCTTCCAGCCGTCGATGTATTTCCAGGGAGACCGGCCGAGCGTGTAATGACCGCAGCGCAGCCAGACGGCGTCGAGCGGGTGACCGGCGTTGCGCACGCCCTCGATGGCATCGCGCGAGAGGTCTTCGGGGAAGGTCAGATCGTAGCGCGCGGCGATGAAGCGTATGGGGCGCGGCGCGAGGCGCTTGAGTTTTTCCGAATAGGCGAGCGGGCTGATCGGCAGCCAGTAGCGGCGCAGCTCATCGAGCGTCACGGCGTCGCCGAAACCGGCGCGCACGTGCGCCGTGGAGATGCCGCGCCACGCCACGTCGGCCACGTAGCCGGAGACGTGGTTGAAGACACCCGTTCTCACCAGCGGCTCGTGCACCATGGCGAGGAAGCCGATGCACGAGCCGATGCTCGTGCCCATGATGCCGATGCGCTCGTAGCCCTGTGCGGAGAGCCAGCCGACGGCGGCGCGCGTGTCGAGCACGGCCTGCCGCATGGATTGAAGCGTGCGCCCGATGTTGGCGCTGACGAGATGATCGGCGCGTTCGAGTTCGGGGGGGCGGCGCGGGCCGTGATAGGGCAGCGTCAGGAGCAATGCGGCCATGCCGAAGCGCGTGAAGACGCGGCACAGTTCGACGTGGCTGGGCACCTGCGCGTTCCACTCGGGCAGGACGACGACGGCGCGGCGCGTGTCGTTCTCCCCCCCCGTGATGGTCGATTCGCGGAAGAAGCGCGCGTGCGCCGTGTTGTTCTCCACTGACGGAGTGCGGATGGAACTCGTCCACGTCAACTGTTGCCCGTCGAGACGGTAGTCCGCGACGGGCGGAAGCGCGTAGAACGCATCGCTGTCGGCGAGCGCGCTCTCTGTGTGCGCGGCGAGGAGCGCACGCGGATCGTCGCCATTCGCGTGTTCGACGACGAAAGACGCGCCCCACTCGAAAGGGCGCACGATGCGGTTCGTATCGCGCGTGGCGTAATGGCGTTCCCTGATCTGTATCCGGCGTTTGAGCAACTTACTTTTTCGACCTCCGCAAAAAATTTAAGGGTAACAGAGCGAAAGGTCAAAAGCGAAAAGGGCTGGGTTAAGGAGTAATGGGGAAAGGGAAAAGGGGAAGGGGCAAAGGTGAACGCCAAACTAATAGCGACGGGTAACAGCCGCGAAGGGGCGGCAGTTAGTAGCCCCGTGCGTGAGCGCGGGGAGCAAGTCAGATAAAAAGTTACGAAGCCCCGTCAGGGGCGACACAATCGCGCGGCGCAATGTGTCGCCCCTGACGGGGCTTCGACCGTTGTTATTGTGATGCAACCCCGCCCTTACGGGCGGGGCTACTTACTGCCGCCCCTTCGGGACTACTTACTGCCACCGCTTCGGGGCTTCTATCTTTCATCCCTTTGTAACTTACAGCTTGACGCCGCGAGGACGGCTCCTGCTTACGGTCTCTGAATCCAGAAGTTGTAACTGCCGCTGCCGCTATAGGAGTAAACCTGCCACTGGTAGTAGCCGGCCGTGCCGCTGTATGCCACGTCTTCGCTGGACGTGGCTGTCTCGCCGCGCGCGACGATGACCCACGAAGAGCCGTTCCACTTTTGCAGGTAGAGGTCGAAGTCCGCGCCGGAGGTCGGGCCGCGTAACCAGCCTCTATGCGTGCCGGAGACGCTGCTGTAATAGTAGGTGCCGTTCGGGTGGATGTCGTAGTCGCCGGTTCCCGATAGCGAGCCGGTGTAGAGCGTGCAGCTCGTGCAGGGCGCGGTGGTGCCGCCGCCTCCGCCGCCCGTGGTGAGGAGCGAGTAGAGCAGGCGATTGGGTGAGCCCGTGCCGATCCCGGTCAGCACGCCGGTCGTCGCCGTGTTGATGATCTGGCTTGTGACCGTGGCGGGCGAGGCGGCGGTGTTGTTTTGCAGGTAGAGCGCGGCCACGCCCGCGACGTGCGGCGACGCCATCGAAGTGCCGCCGATGGTGTTGGTCGCCGTGTCGGACGTAGACCACGCCGACTGGATGTTCGAGCCGGGCGCGAAGATGTCGAGGCAGGTGCCGATGTTGGAGAAGTCTGACTTGGCATCGCTCGAAGTGGTCGAGCCGACGGTGATGGCGGCGGCGACGCGCGCGGGCGACACGTTGCAGGCGTTTGCGCTGTACTCGTTCCCGGCGGCGACGACATAGGTGACGCCCGCATTGATCGAATTCTGGACGGACGTGTCGAGCGCGGACGACGCGCCGCCGCCGAGGCTCATGTTGGCGACGGCCGGCATGATGCGGTTGGCCGTCACCCAGTCAACACCCGCGATGACGCCTGAGTCGGTTCCGTTACCGGAGCAGTCGAGCACGCGCACGGCATGGAGCGTGACGCCTTTGGCGACGCCGTAAGTCGAGCCACCGACCGTGCCCGCGACGTGCGTGCCGTGGCCGTTGCAATCGTTCGAGCCGTTGCCGTCGTTGATCGAAGAGTAGGCCGCGCCGTTTGCGCGCCCGCCGAATTGCGTGTGCGTCTTGCGGATGCCGGTGTCTATGATGTAGGCGTGGACGCCCGCGCCGGTCGGCGTGTAGTTGTAGTTGCCGTCGAGCGGGCGATTGCGCTGGTCTATGCGGTCGAGTCCCCAGGGCGCGCCCGTCTGGACGGCCGACGCGCGCACCTCGCCGTCCTCTTCGACAAATTCGACGCGCGGGTCTTCGCTCAGGGCCAGCGCGTCCTCTTCGGACATTTCAATCGAGAAACCGTGCAGGGCGTGCTTGTAAACTTTTTTGACCTTGCCCTTGTGCGCGCCCGCCAGATCGTCTGCGATATACCCGGCGAGCGAATCGTCGCCCTTCGGGTCGGCGGCGTAGTCCTTGAGGACGACGATGTAATTGTTGGGGATCGGTTTCTCTTTCCTGTGCAGCTTGGTTTTGACCGCGGCCGAACTACTCGTACTGCTGATCGCATCCGAGGGCATGAAGGACAGACCGACAAGGGCGATGATGACAACGAGAACGAAAAGCTTTTTCATAGTTTCTCCTGAAAGTGTGGGACGTAACAACGGACAGTGAGGGCGGACGCGCGCATCGCGCGTTCACCGTTACGGGGGACAGAGTGCCTGGCAACAGCCGTTCGGGAAGCGAGAGACTTCGACGATTCTCGCCCTATGAAAATGACGATCTCCGGCGCGAGAAGACGCGCCACGCCTGCGCTCATCTCCGGGTCGTTACCGACTCCCTGCCTGTAATCGATCTCACGGCGACGAGATTCGACGTTTCGAGCGCGTGCGTCCGACGACAAAGTTCGCACTCGTTCAAGCGAACGGCGAGCGCGACAACTTACGCGCGCCCGCCGTTCGCGGTTGCTGTTAACAGTTAAGGTTTAGAGAACGCCGCACAGATTCCATGCCTGTGCGGTGGCGTTGTAGTTCGCGCTGCCGGAACCGTAGAGTGCGGCCGCCGCGTTGAGCGTGGCGGTGCGCGCGCCCTTGAAGTTGGTGCTCGAAGTCATGTAGGAGGTGAGGGCGCGATACCAGATTTTGGCCGCCGCGTCCGCGCCGATGCCGGTCATCGAACCGCCGCGGTGGTGCGTGCCGCCGACGGCCAGAAGGTAGAACGCCTTGTTGGCGATGCCGGAGTTGATGTGAACGCCGCCGCTGTCGCCCGTGCCCGTGTAACGCTCGGCGTAGTGGTCTGGGTCGTCGTCGGCCGTATAGCCGCTGTTGCTGGCCGCGTGCGGGTTGTCCATGTAGCGCAGGGCATCGCCCGCGACGCCCGGCGTGTAGCACTGCTCGCCGATCTTCCAGGTGTTAGAAGTCTGCCCCTTCGCGTAGCGTTCGACCATCGCGCCGAACACGTCAGACCAGGATTCGTTGAGCGCGCCCGACTCGTTCGCGTAGGTGAGATTCGCGGTGCGCTCCGTGATGCCGTGCTGCATCTCGTGGCCGCAGATGTCGAGCGTGACGAGCGGCGAGAAGGTCGAGCCGTTGCCGTCGCCGTAGGTCATGTAGCTGCCGTTCCAGAAGGCGTTGTTGTAGCCGCTGCCGTAGTGAACCTTGGAACTGATGAGGCCGGTCACGCCGTCGGCCGAGGTGTAATAAGCGGGGCCGCCGTTGCCGTCGATGCCGCGCCGCCCGTGCGTGTTGTAGAAGTAGTCATAGACCTTCGACGCGCCGTAGTGAGCGTCGACGCCGGCCTTCTGGCTCGCGGAATCCCAGTAGTTGTCGGCGTCGGTGAAGCGGTAGGTCGAGCCGGTCGTGTTGCGGTTGTCGAACGTGCCGATCTTGCGCGAGATGTCTTCCATGTAATACGACGGCGACTTGTAGTAGGTGTTGATCGTCACCGTGCCGCTGTAGAGCGAGACGCCGGAAGCGGTCTGCAGGTTGTTGTATTCCCAGATGACGTTGCCGGTCTTGGCATCAACGAAATAGACGGGCATCGAGGTTTCGTGCGTGCCGTCCTCGCGCCGGAGTTGCACGCGATAGGTCAGGTAATCGTTGCCGCCCTGGCGGAGGATTTGCAGGTCGGTCGCGGGCGGCGCGGTGAGGCAATCTTCGCAGCCGAGATCGCTCACGGCCGTGCGGACGGCTTCATCGGGCGTGCGATAGGGTTCCGTGTCAACCTGCACCGCTTCGACGAGATCGTCGGTGACGGCGAAGACCGACTCGTCAGCGTTGAGATGGACGATGGCCTCGCCTCCGAAGACCGGGACGTTGCGATACGTCTGTTGAAAGCGCGTGTGCGTTTTTTCCAGATCGTCCGTGTAGCCGCGCGTGGCCTTGAGGTCGTTGCGATAGGCGATGCCACGTTTGCCGCCGCGCGTTTCGAGGACGCTGAGAGAGATGTCTCGTGCGCGCTCAAGTTTGTCGGAGGCGGAGGACTTACCATTGGCGCGCTGCGCGGAAGCGTCACGGCGCGGGAGGGCGAGGGCGAAAACGAACGCGAGGGAGATCGCGATCACGAAAATGGGCTTTTTCATTGAGTCTCCTTGAGTTGGGGTCGTGGGTGTTTCGGGTGGGTGAAAGTAGGGCTACGCGCCGGTGCGCGCCGCCCCGCGAACGGAAAAATGGCTGGAGGGATGAAGCGGAAGTCGTAGCGATTGAAAAGAATAGATAAAGCACAGAGCACAGCGAGAGAAGTGTGTTAGCCCCTGAACGAAATGTTGATAAAGGACGCCAGCCCGAGTATATCGAGAGTCTTACCCGGCGGAGGTCGAGAATGTTGATGTCAATTTTTTAGCAATGTTGGGGGACGCAAGTATTACCACCATCTTAATGAATAGGCAATATGTTTCTCAGAGCGAAAGTTGCGATCTGGCAAAAAAATCCGGCGTCCCGGTTGGAATGAACGGGGGCGGGAATTATGATCGATTGCCCGGAACGAGAAAGGCGAGACCCGCGCGGGTCTCGCCTTTCTCGTTAGCACCTTATCTCAGGATAGACGAGAGCCTTTCCTTAATGCTCGTAGCAGTGATCGTGCATGACGCCGCGCACCGACGCTGCTTCTTCCGTCCGGCAGACATGCGTGATGGTGTGCGTCCCGCCGGTATTGGCGCGCTCCGAAAGTCGGCGGGACGCTCGTTTTCAGCGGGGCGCGTCCCAAAGACTTTAACGGCTGCGCGGGTACGCGCCCGTGTCGTCCGGCCGCCAGTCAACGACGGGCTGGATGGCGGGCTTATCCCGGCAGACCCAGACGTTCGCACGCATATTCTTGATCAAAACTTTCCCGCGTCGCTCGATGCGTCGCCAGTCGCTTTTGGTGAACGGTTGGCCGTTGAGCAGGTAGAACTTCGACGGGTCGTCCGTCGCCGGGTGGCGGATGGTGACTTCTTCGGTTGTGTCGGAGTTGGTGCGGATGCGCAGGAAGGTGCTGCCCTTCCGGCGGCGGTAAGCGATGACGCGACCGTCATAGGAGGTGAGGTCGCTGCGGTCGCATTGCAGCACGGGCGGAGGCATCATGCGGCCGCCCGGCTGCTGTTGCCGTTGCCAGAAACTTGCTTCGCCCGCCGCCGAAGCGCAGAGCATCGCCGTGCAAAGGAGCGTCGAAAATATACGCATCGAAATTTTCTCCCACGCGATCAAAGTAAAGAAGGAGCGCCCCCGTAGAAGCGCCCCTTCAATTTTTCCGCTACAGGTTTAAACGTCGGACGGCTTATTTGCCGGCGCGGTACGTTGACCACATGTTGTCGGAGCGATCCACCTGACCCAGGCTGAACTTGTACATGCAGGGGTCGTCGGTGTAGTCCATGAAGTTTTCGTAAGGATCGAGACCGGCGTTCGTCCTGCAGGTGTCGGTGTTCGCGGTGGGACAGCCGTAAATCGCCGAACGCTCGGCGGGCGTGTCGCTCACGCCGTCGCCGCTGCCCTGGCAGCCGCCCTGGAAGGTGTGGTAGAGACCGAGCCAGTGGCCGACTTCGTGCGTGCCCGTGTCGCCTTCGTTGTAGGGGACGTAGTTGGAGCCGGGGAGCGTTGGCCAGTAGCAGACCACGCCGTCCATCTTCGGCTTGGAGGTATAGTCATTCGGGAAAGTCGCCCAGCCGAGATAGCCACCGCCGCCGTTGGTGTAGAAGTTCAAATCGTCGGCCGTGCCCACGCGCAGCGCATTCTTCATCTGCGATTCGGCCACCGAGCCGGGGCCTGCGGCGTACCAGGTATCGTTCACCGTGCGCGTCACGCCCGCCCGCGAGAAGCGGAACGACATGTTCGCGGCGGCGGCTCTATAAACCGGGCCGTCCTGGCCGCCGAAATGCTCGTTCATCGCCGCGATCTGGGCATCGAGCCGCGAATCGGGGATGTTGCCCGTGCCGTCCGCTTTGGAAACGACGTGGAAGTAGACCGGGATGGTGATGGAACCCGCCGAGTAGATACGTGCGCCGTCGGTTGAGGTGCCGCCGCCGGAACCGCCGCCCTGCGCCGCGCGGTTGGCAGCCAGTTTCCGGTCGATCTTCTCAATCTCGATATCGTCGGCGTGGCGCGTGTTGCACCTGCGGCCGGCGTCGATAAAGTCTTTATGCGATTCAAAAACGACGCCGTCGGGCGCGACGACTCTGCCGTCGGCTCTGACGGCCGCTTGCTCACCGGGGTTCTCGGGACGGCCGCCTTGCGCGCCGGCATTTTTCACGGGAACGCTCGCCAGGAGGAACGCGAAGCTGAGGGCAAACAGAACTAGACCGAGGGTAAACTTTTTCATTCTATAGTCTCCAAAGTTTGAACTGAAAGGTTGGTGGACACGGCCAGGCGATGGGGAACCCGACCAAGAGAGCGGGCACTATACTATTGTTGTGAAATAATTGACAGTCTTTTTTTTATCGCCGAAATGTAATAATCAGGCAAAAACGGCTTATTTCGGAGTGTGACAAAAAAAGAACATCTGCCCGGTGCGCCGGGTATCGCTAAACGGCAAGCTGCCTTGAAAAAGGGCTGGAAAACGAAGTGAGGAGCGCCAGTCGAGCAACGCCCCTCACTTCGTTTAGATTTATGGGAAGAAAAACCCGGTCCAGGGGTTCACGCTCGGCGGAATGCCGCAAGCCCGCCAGGCGTTGAAGGTCTGTTGAGCCTGTGCGGAACCGGCTCCGAAGCGATTTCTCGCAGCGTTCGTCCACGCATTGGCGACCTTCGCGTAAGTGGGCTTTGCCTCATAACCCCCGCCCGCGGATATTTATTCCTCACGCGCGTTTTAAAAAATCCCTTAATCGCTCCGTCTCGCTTTACGTTCGGCGAAGCGGCGCAGCATTTGAGGCAGCAGCAGCGAGGTTTGCAGGGGCGAGCCCGTGGTGAAGCGGCGCGCGAAGCCGCGGAAGAGTTCGGCGGCGCGCGGCGTGTAGTTGAACCACCAGAGATCATGCAGGCGCGCGAGGCGGTTGACGTGGATGTGTTGCGCCGAGACGAGTTCGAGCAAGCCCGCCCGGCCGTGCGTGCGCCCGATGCCGCTCAACTTCACGCCGCCCCACGGCGTCTGTGCGATGCCGTGCGTGTAGAGCACTTCGTTGACCATCACCGTGCCGGCCTCCAGCCGTTCGGCCACGCGCACGCCCCGCCGTATGTCGCGCGTCCAGACGCTCGCCGTCAAACCGTAGGGGCTGTCGTTGGCGCGCGCAATCGCCTCTTCCTCCGTACGGAAACTCATCAACGGCAACACCGGCCCGAATGTCTCCTCGCGCATCAACTCCATCGTGTGATCAACTTTGTCCAGAACGGTCGGCTCGTGGAACAACCCTGTGTCGCTCGGCCCGCGCCCGCCGCCCGCGAGCACGCGCGCGCCGCGCGCCAACGCATCGCGCAAGTGCGCCTCGACGATCTCTCTCTGTCGCTCGCTCGACATCGCGCCGATGTCCGTGCCCTCGCACGTGCCCGCATCCTGCCGCAGCGCGCGCGTCAGTTCGACGACGCGTGACGTAAACTCTCCCGCAATACGTTCGTGCACATAGCAACGCTCGACGGACGCGCACGCCTGCCCCGCGTTCGCGAACGCGCCCCACACGGCCGCTTGCGCCGCCGCCTCAAGGTTCGCATCCTCGAACACGATCATCGGGTCTTTCCCGCCAAGTTCGAGCACGCACGGGATCAATCTGCGCGCTGCCGCTTCGGCCACGCGCCGACCCGTAGCCACGCTCCCCGTGAACATGATCTTGTCCACGCCCGCTTCGACGAGCGCCGCGCCCGTCGCCCCGTCGCCCGTCAAGACGGTCAGCAAATTGTCGGGCAAGCCCGCCGAGCGGAAGACCTCGCCGATCTTCAGGCCGACAAGCGGCGTCAACTCGCTCGGCTTCAAGACCACGGCGTTCCCCGCCATCAACGCCATCACGACCTCGCCGAGCGGGATCGCCCACGGAAAATTCCACGGCGAGATGATGCCCACCACGCCGAGCGGCTTATACACGATGCGCGACGAACGACCCATCAAAGCGTATTGCCCGATGTCGATCCGCTCGCCCTTCAGCAGCCGCGCCGTGCGCCGCGCGAAGAACCCCATCAGATCGAGCGTCGGCACGAGTTCCATCATCAACGCTTCGGCCGCGGGCTTCCCCGACTCGCGCGAGATCAACCCGGCGATGGCATCCATCTCGTCCAGCACCGCCGCGCGCGCTCTGAGCACTACGCGCCCGCGCTCCGCATAGGACAAAGCCCCCCACGCGACCTGCGCCGCACGCGCCCGCTCGCAAGCACGCGCCACCTCGTCCGCGCTCGCCACCGGCACACGACCCACCTCCTCGCCCGTCGCCGGATCGTAAGAGATGATTTCCGTCGCGCGCGCCTTCTCCGCGCGCGACGGCGCGGCCTGTGGTGTCTCCGCACGCCTCGTCTCGTCGTGTGTCGTCTCCGTGTGCTTTGGGGTCGCTTCGTTAATTTGAGTCGCCATAGTTCGTATCGTGCCGTCGTCTCCTGGATTTCGCGAGGTGCGTCCGAATTATCGTCTGAAAACGGCTGCGGGGAAAGCACACAGGCGGCGCGGGCGGCGGGCGCGGTCTTCAAAGGGGCGCGCTTCTTCGGTTACAATGCACGCACAAAATCACACGCTCTATCGTTTCCGAAGGAGAGACATTTCTATGCCACGACCACAACTCGCGGAGTTCATGCGACGCATGGAGCCGGATTCCATCGCCATCATTGCGAGCGCGCGCGAGGCCAACCGCTCGAACGATACCGACTATCGCTATCGTCAGGATTCCGACTTCTTCTACCTGACCGGCTTCAACGAACCCGAAGCCATCGCCGTCGTCGCGCCCTCGCATCCCGAACACAAGTTCATGCTCTTCGTGCGCCCGCGCGACCCGGAGCGGGAAATCTGGGACGGGCGGCGCGCCGGCGTCGAAGGCGCGATGAAAGAGTACGGCGCGGAAGCCGCGCATACCTTTCAGGAGTTCAGAGACAAGCTGCCGGACTTGCTCGACGGCCCGGCGAATCTCTACTACAAACTCGGCGCGAACCCCACGCTCGACGAGATGATCGTGGGCGCGCTCAGGAGTTTGCGCGCCAACCCGCGCACGAGTAAGCACGCGCCCGACCGCATCATCGAACCGGGCACGCTCCTGCACGAGATGCGCCTCATCAAGTCGGAGGAAGAGATCGCGCTCATGCAGCGTTCGGCGGACATCGCCGCCGAGGCGCACCGCGAGGCGATGCGCGCGGCTAGGCCGGGCATGAAGGAGTATGAGATCGAGGCTCTCATCGAGCACATCTTCCGCCGCCACGGCGCGGCCGCCCCGGCCTACACCTCAATCGTCGGCACGGGCGCGAACGCCACCATCCTGCACTACATTCAGAACGACGCGACGCTCGAAGACGGCCACCTCCTCCTCGTCGATGCGGGCGCGGAGTATCAGGGCTATGCCTCCGACATCACGCGCACCTTCCCCGTCAACGGCCGCTACACAGAGGCGCAGCGCGACGTGTACGAACTCGTGCTCAAGGCGCAGATGTCCTGCGTCGAGATGGCGCGCCCCGGCGTGACGATGGACGAACTGAAAAAACATTCCATCGAAATTCTAACCGAAGGCATGGTGCGGCTCGGGCTCCTTGAGGGCGAGCCGGAGAAGCTGATCGAGGAAGAGAAGTACAAGCAGTTTTACATGCACGGCCTCGGCCACTATCTCGGCCTCGACGTACACGACGTGGGGCCTTACTACGCGCGCGACACGAAGCAGGGGCGGCCGCTCGCGCCCGGCGTCGTCATCACGGTGGAACCCGGCATCTACATCGCCGCCGACACCGAAAACATCCCCGCGCAATATCGCGGCATCGGCATCCGCATCGAAGACGACGTGCTCATCACGGAGACAGGCAACCGCGTCCTGACGAGCGCCGCGCCCAAACAGATCGAGGAGATCGAACAGTTGATGGCGCGGTAAGCGGAAGGCGGAAAAGCCGTGACTCGTGAATGGAGAAGAATAGATTTGTTTTCAGCCCCGAAGGGGCGGTAGACAAGTAGCCCCGCGCGTAAGCGCGGGGTCGGCCAGTACCAAAACATGAGGAAGCCCCGGCAGGGGCGACACATTCCGACGTGAACATGTGTCGCCCCTGCCGGGGCTTCCGAATCTTATCTCTACGCCTGACTCCCCGCGCTTACGCGCGGGGCTACTGTCTATCGCCGCTCCGCGGCTGACACACACCTCAACTCGTCGCCCGTCACCTGTCTTCTTTCTCTATTCACGATTCACGATTCACGGTTGACGGCTTTTGATCTATTCGCGGAAGTCGCTCGATAGTTCGGCGATGATCTCGCGGGCGGTCTGGCGTGCGCGTTCCACTTCGTCGGGGCTGTAGGAGACCGCGCCGACGACCGCGTGGCCGCCGCCGCCGTAGCGTTCGCAGATGGTGGCGATGTTGTGCGTGCGCGGGCGAGGACTCCACGGGTTCGAGCCGACGGAGATTTTCGTGCGCTGCGCGGTGCGCGTGACGGCGACCGAGTAGGTCGTCTCCGGGTGGAGGTAGTAGGGGATGAACTTGTTGAAGGCTTCGTGGCCTTCGTCCACGAGATCGAAGGTGACGACGCCGCGCGCGCAGGTGATTTTGCGGCGGACAACTTCGAGCGTTTCGCGGTGGCGCGCGAGAATGGGCTGCAGACGCTCCTGCACTTCGGCGCTCGTCGCCACCTCTTCGAGCGGGCGCTCGGCCAACCGGCGGATGAGCTTTTCGATAAACTCATCGTCCACGTTTTCGATGACCTGCATCAGTTGGAGCGCGGGCGCGGCCAGTTCCACGACCTGCGCGGGCGAATCGTAGAACGCGCCGTCGATGATGTGCGCCCAGTGGATGAGGGGCGCGAGCGTCGGGTCTTCGTAGCCGAAATTCTCCAGGGCGACGCGCGCGATGAACTCGGTGCAGGATTTGCTGTCGGCGTCCCAGAATTTTTGCCCCGTGCGGTCGGCGCGGAAGTGCGCCTCGTCGGCCGCCGAGAGGAAGGCCGACTGGTGATGATCGAACCACCAGGTCAGTTTAGCGGAAGGCGCATACTTGAAATCGACGATGGCGTTTTCGTCGCCGTCGAACATTTCCTCGTCGAAGAGCGAGCCGGGACGATGCAGGAGCGGCGTGTAATGCACGTCGGCGCGTTCGCTCGTGCGCGCGCGGTAAAAGCGCGTGAAGATGGCCGCCGAGGCCACCCCGTCGAAACAGTGGCCGTGGTAGAGCAAACGTAGTTTCATCAGTGCCCGATCAGGTAAAGAAATTTGACAGCAAAATAGCGGGGCATTTTAGCAGCAGACCTGCCGATTGCGGAATGCGGACAGTGCGATTGCGGAATGCGGATTTCGGATTGCGGATTAAGAAGCATAAAGAAAATGAGAAATGCGGATTGGAGAGCAAGTTAATGCTTTCCAATCCGCATTCCGCAATCGGCAATCCGCAATCGCCTTACGGGTTGGTGGTGTTCGCGCCGAACCTGAGACGGTACTCGATGGAGTTGAGGAAACCGTTGATGAGCTGGCGCGAGTTGTTGGTCGCGTTCAGCGCGTTCAGGTTGTTCAGATAGCCCTGCGGTTCGGGCGTGCGCCTGAGATAGCCGTAGTACTGGATGGCGACGAAGGCGCGGTTGAACTGCGCCGCAATCGCTTCATTGCTTTCGACGATGAGACGCAAGACCTGCGGGCGGGTTCTCGTCCCGGCGTCGAGACCGCTGACGAGCGAGTTGCGCGTCTCGCCGCTGGCCGGGTCGGGATTCGTCATCGCGATGCCGAGGTTGCCGAGGATGCGATCCACAAACTGCGCGTTCGACGTGCCGGCGAAGATGTTGGCGACATTGGCGCGCGTCGTCAGGAAGTCTTCGCTGAAGTCGAGCCGCTTGGCGATCACTTCTTCGGCCGTCAGCCCTGAGACGCGCCGCGCGTCTCTCACGAACTCGTCGTATTGCGGCACGTAGAACGGGTTGTTCGCGCTGCCGAAAGCGGCCTTGTAATGAAGGAACACGAATAAGCCCTTGATGCGATACTCGGGCGAACCGAAGAAGGCGCCCGACACGGCGATGCGGTCGCAGTCCGTGTTGGCCTCCGGCCCCGTGAAGATGTTGCCGCAGCGGGTCAGCACGCCCGTCCACGGCTCGCCCGCTTCGGGTTCGCGGTCGAGGAAGTCGAGGTAGTGCTGGCGAACGAAGAACGAAATCTGGTTGATCGGGTTCGAGTTCGGCAACGCCGTATCGTCGCTGACGAGCGTGATGGTGGCGGACGCGGCGGTGCCGAGCAGCGCGCCCTGCGGGTTGAAGAGGCTGAGAGCGAACCTCTCGTTGCCTTCCTGAAACACGTCGTCGATGAGCGGGATGCGAATCGTCTTCGTCGTCTCGCCGGGGTTGAAGGTCAGCGTATCGATGCTGCTCGCGTAATCGCAGCGCGCGTAGGCCGTGCCCTGCGGGAAGAGCGAGCCGTCGCTGCGCCTGATGTTCGGGTCGCACGGGACTTCAGCCGGGTCGTCGAGCGTGGCGTATTCGACCGTCACCGCGCCCGTCGTGTCGCCCGTGCGCGTGACGGTGATGACGGCGCCGCGCGAGGGGTCGTTTTCGTTGACCGTGAACTCCGCGTTGCCGCTGAACTGAACTTGCGGCGTCGTGCCCGCGGAGGTTTGCGTGACGGTGTGCGTCACGCCGCCCGTCCCGCCCGTCACGGTGATCGTGCCGCTGCGCGTCGCGGTGGTGTTGTTGGCGGCCACCGTGTAGCGGACGCGACCCGTGCCCGCGTTGTTGCCCGCGCCCTCCGTGATCGTGATCCACGGCGCATTGGACGTAGCCGTCCAGGTGCATCCGCTCTGCGTGATAACCGTGAAGCGGCCGTTCGTGCCGCCGTCCTGTCGGAAGGGACGCACGGTCGGGTAGACGGCGTAAGTGCAGGCCGCCCCCTGATTGACGGTGAAAGTCTGGCCGTTGATCGTGATCGTGCCGGTGCGCGGCGTCGTGGTCGGGTTCGGCTGGACGGTGTAAGTGACCGTGCCCGCGCCGTTCGCGTCGATGAAGGCGGGGTTGACGGTGATGAAAGCGGAGTTGGACGACACCGTGCCGGGGCAGCCCGGCTGCGTCGTGAAGGTGGCGTTGAACGTGCCGCCGTTGCCGGGCACGTCGCGCGAACCGGAGGCGAGCGTCGTCGTGCAGGCCGTCGTGTTCGTGAGCCTGAGCGTGTAGCTGCCGGTCTGTCCTGTCCGGAAAGACGTGGCGAGGATCGTATACGTTCCGGTTTCAGCCAAGGTGAACGTGCCGGACGTGGGCAGGCGCACGGTGGTGGATGTCCCGTCGCCGCCCTCGCTCAATACTTCACCGTTCGGCAGGAGCAGGTAGAGGTAAGGATTCAGCCCCGCCGTGGAGGCAGACATCGTGACCGTGATTTGCTGATTTGCCGTGCCGTTGAAGGTATAAGCTTCGAGAAAGGAACCATCGAGCGGGAGCCGGCAATCGCCGGTGTCGAGCGAGCCTCCGGTGGTCTGCCCCGCCGTGAGCGCGGTCGAAGGACAGGGAGCGGCAGCCGTGCTTAAAGTCAGGGTATAGTTGCCGAACTCCTCTGGCCTGTCGTCGGCGGAGTTGGCGAGGATCGTGTAGGTGCCGGTCATGGGCAACCTGATGAAGCCGCTGCCGCGCGGGATGCGCGCAGTCGTGCCGCCGCCGCCGTCGTCGTCGGCTGCCAGAAATTCGCCGTCCGGTGTGAGCAGATATAAGAATGTATCGAATTCGGCGGAAGCCATCACGATTGAGACCTGCTGTCCCATCGTGCCGTTGAAGGTATAGGTATCGACAACCGTGCCGTCCGTACTGTCGAAGGGGTTCGTACAATCCGTCGCTCTCAACTCACCCTGTTGCGGCGTGGCGCTCGGCGTAATTGCTCTTGAGCTGCACTGACGGCCGCCGGTGAGCGTCAGGGTGTAAGTGCCGCCGGTGCTGAGGGTGCTGAAAGAACTGGCAAGGATCGAATATCTGCCGGTCGTCGGGAGCACGATAAAATCGGCGTCCAGCGTGCGCGGGATGCGCGAATTGGAGGTGGTTTGCCCACTCGTAAAGGCATCATCGTCGTTATCGGCCAATCGTGTTCCGTCCGGTCTGAGCAGGTAGAGATAGGTATCGAAGGGAGCCGACAGCGTGATGGCGATCTGCTGTCCGGCCTGCGCATCGAACGTGTATTCATCGACGACCGTGCCGACTTGCGGCGAGCCGGGGCGCGCGGCCGGGTTCGCACAATCACCGGTTGCCAGCGTGCCCGTGACGGTCGCGCCGATACTGATCAGCGTATTCTGCGCACACACGGCCGCGGGCTGAAGCGCATTGCCGGGGTCTCCCGCGCTTTTCTCCACCGGCTTGACGCTTTCCGCTCTCACACCCTGAGAACTCTTTTCGGCCTGCGCGTCGGACTTCTTACCGACGGCGCGCTTTTGCTGTGTCGTGGTGGCCGCGCCGGCCGCCGGGGCGACGCCGAAACGCGGGCTGCTCATGGCAAACAGCAGCAGGCACAGGAAAGAAAAAAAGGCGAGCCGCAACGCAAAGCGGCTGGAGTTGGTGGCACTGTGAACGTTCGCGAATTTCATGTTGAACCTTATTACTTCTGAGTGGTTAAGAGCGGACGATTGATGTCGAACGCATGTCTACGGCGGCCGGACGGGCACACCGAGCGCGTGGGGAGAGTATGAAATTTAACACAGCGCGTTTCTGAGCGCGAACTTCCCGGACAGACAAACAATTCGTCATGTTATTAACGCCGGATAATTTGCTATCGGGAAAACGCGCTCTCGCCACGACCCGAAGGAGAGCAAGGATTTAGAGGCCAACGGGGATATGCAAACATCCTTCTTGACCGGCCTGAAACTTATCCGCACCCGTAGCCCATAACTCTTGTGGAACCAGGTCGCAGGGAGGAAATTGAACTCTAAATGATACGGGTTTGCGGGTCAAGCCACGGTGAGGTGCGGGAAAACGATGAAGTAGGAACGATGAACGATGAAGTAAAAGCAATCGGTCTTTACTTCATCGTTCATCGTTCCTACTTCATCGTTAATTTAAAAGGCCGCGATGATGGCTTCGGCGAATTCCATCGTGCCGGCCTGGCCGCCGATGTCGCGCGTGCGCACGTTGCCCTCGGTGAAGACTTTGAGCATCGCCGATTCGATGGTCTGCGCGGCATCGCGCTCGCCGAGGTGGCGCAGCATGAGGAGGCCGGATTGGAGGAGCGCGGTCGGGTTGGCGATGCCCTGTCCGGCGATGTCGGGCGCGCTGCCGTGGACGGCCTCGAAGACCGCGCCGCGCTCGCCGATGTTCGCGCCGGGGACGAGGCCGAGTCCGCCGATGAGACCGGCGCACAAATCTGAGACGATGTCGCCGTAGAGGTTTTCGAGCAGCATGATGTCGAACTGTTCGGGGCGCATCACAAGTTGCATGCAGGCGTTATCCACGATCTTGTCGTCGGCCTCGATCTCCGGGTAGTCTTTCGAGACGTTGCGGAAGCAATCGAGGAAGAGGCCGTCCGACAGTTTCATGATGTTGGCCTTGTGGACGGCGGTCACTTTTTTGCGTCCCTCGATGCGCGCATACTCGAAGGCATACTTGGCGATGCGCGTCGAAGCCTTCTCCGTGATGATCTTGATGCTCTCGACGACGCCGGGCACGACCACGTGCTCGATGCCCGAATAGAGGTCTTCCGTGTTCTCGCGCACGACCACGAGGTCGAGTTCAGGGTAGCGCGAAGGCACGTTCGGCAACGCGCGCACGGGGCGCAGATTGGCGTAGAGGTCGAGCGCCTTGCGCAAGCCCACGTTGACCGAGGTGAAGCCTTTGCCGACGGGCGTCGTGATCGGCCCTTTGAGCGCGACCTTGTTGCGCTGGATGGATTCGAGGAGGTCTGCGGGCAGCGTCTCGCCGAACTTTTCGAGCGCCTGCGCGCCCGCGTAATGCGTCTCCCACGTGACTTCGACGCCCGCCGCTTCGATGATGCGCACGACCGCCGCCGTGACTTCCGGCCCGATGCCGTCGCCGGGAATGAGTGTGATAGTATGTTTCATAAACAGTTTCCAGTTTTCAGTTTTCAGTTTTCAGCACAGTGATGAGTTTTCAGCAGAGCGGGTTTAACTGAAAACTAAAAACTGAAAACTGGAAACTGTTAATTTGACGCATCATACCAGCAACTCTATTTCAATGCGAGACGTGAGCGAGTTACCGGAGCGGGCGGACGTGGCGGTCGTCGGCGGCGGCGTCATCGGGTTGGCCGTGGCGCGCGAGCTGTCGCGCGGGGGCGCGCAAGTGATTTTGGTCGAGCGCGGCGCGGCGGGCGCGGAGTCTTCGTGGGCGGCCGCCGGGATGCTCGCGCCGCAGGTTGAGGCCGATTGCGCCGACGAGTTTTTCAAGCTGGCCGTGGCCGGCCGCGACGCTTATCCCGCCTTCGCGCGCGAACTCGAAGAAGAGTCTGGGATCGACATCGAACTAGACCGGACGGGCACGCTCTACCTGGCCTTCAACGAAGAGGACGAGGCGGAGTGTGAGCGACGCTTCCATTGGCAGACGCGCGCCGGGCTGCCGGTCGAACGATTGACGGCCGGCGAGGTGCGCGCGCTTGAGCCGCAGGTGTCTGCGCGCGTGCGCTCGGCTCTGCGGTTTCCGCTCGACGGGCAGGTGGAGAATCGTCGCCTCACGAGCGCGCTCGCGCAGGCGTGCGCGCGGCGCGGCGTGCAGGTTTTAATGCAGACGCCGGTCAGTGCGATCAGGATTGAAGGCGGCCGCGCCGTGAGCCTGGAAACTTCACGCGGCACGATGCGCGCATCGTCGTTCGTGATCGCGTGTGGCGCGTGGTCTTCGCGTCTGCGTCTGGACGTTGCGGGAGCGCGGGGGGAGCGGGAGGAGAATGGCGGCGGGGGCGTTGAGGCGCACGTCGCGCCGCGCCTCGAACCCGTGCGCGGGCAGATGCTCTGTTTCGCGGGCGGCGCGGCGCGGTCGCCGCTCGTCCGCCACGTCGTCTATAGCCCGCGCGGCTATCTCGTCCCGCGCCGCGACGGGCGTCTGCTCGCGGGCACGACGACGGAACACGCGGGCTTCGACAAGTCCGTGACCGAGGCCGGGCGCGCGGCGATCAAGGCGCAGGCGCGGGAGATCGCGCCGGCCGTGGAAGAATTGTCCGTGTCGGACGCCTGGGCGGGCTTGCGTCCGCACGGCGCGGATGATTGGCCTGTGCTCGGCGCGCACGCCGACGTGCCGAACCTCTTTTATGCCACCGGCCACTACCGCAACGGCATTCTGCTCGCGCCTCTGACGGGTGCGCTCGTCGCCGGGATGATCCTGCGACCTGAAGCGCCTCACCAATTGCTTGAGGCTTTCACGCCCGAACGCTTTCGCCGCGCGCCGCCCTCCTCCTTCCGCGCGGTGAATTGAACTAAAGAGATGAGCTTGACGGATAAAGAGATAAAGATATGAGACTCTCGCAAAGGCGCAAAGGCGCAAAGAAATTCAGCGCATCAACACACGGCGCGGCAACGCCCGGCACGCGCCACGCTTCGCGCCACGCTTTTACTCTCGGGACTCTCACCCTCCGGACTTTCCTTCTCCGGACTTTCGCTCTCCGGGCTTTCACTCTCCACGCCGACACGCTCCGCTCTCCCGCGTCTCTCCTTTGCGCCTTTGCGCCTTTGCGTGAAACTTCCCGCCTCTTCCTCTGCGCGTCGCTCGCGCTCGTCGCGCTCTGCTGCGCGCCCGCGCCGACGTTCGCGCAGGGCGGCATCACGGCTGCAAACGCCGCCCCCGCATCTTCGCCCGCAGCGACGGCGAGCGTCGCCGCGTTGTACGCGGAGGCCGAAGGCTACGCGCGGAAGAAGTATGAGGCGTTCGAGCGCGAAGGTCTGGGCTACGATCAGAAACTCGTCGAACAGGTTGAGCGCGAGCAGCGCGCGCTCGCCGCGCGCTACGCCGAAGAAGTAGCGGCGCGCTCCGCGCTCGATGCGCGCGAGGTGTTCTATCTCGGCCAGCTTTACAACGTCGCCGAAGACGCGCCGCGCGCCGTCGCCACCATGCGTCGCTTCCTCACGGAGCATTCGCGCGTTGCGCCGGATGAGCGACAGACGGCGCTCTACGTCGTCGCGCTGCAAACGGCGAAGCAGTCGTCGCCGGCCGAAGCCGAAGCTGCGCTCGCGGATTACCTGAAAGTGGCCGCGCCCGGCGCACACGAGCAGCGTTATCGCGTGGAGAGCGCGCTGGCCGCAGCGTATCGCGCGCGCAGGCAGCCGGAGCAGGCCATCCTGCACGCGCGCGCGGCCTTCGCGGCGGCGCGGGAGTTGCACGCCGCGAAGCCTCTGGACACGGCCACGCGCGACGCCGTGTTTTACCGCACGCTCTCCTTCATCCACGATGCCGCGCTCGACCTGAAACGCACGGACGAGGCCATCGCCGCCTTGCAGGAACTCAGACGCCTGAGCGTCAGTTTTCCCTCGGCCGATCTCTATCGCCGCGCGACCGTGCTGCTCGGCCGCATCGTGCCGCCCGTGGCCTACGTGTCGCGGCCGGACGACCCGCTCTTTCGCGCGGGCGCACGCCTCGCGCCGGAGATCGCGGTCAAAGACTGGATCGATCAAAAGCCCGCGACGCTCGCCTCTCTGCGCGGGCGCGTCGTGCTGCTCGACTTCTGGGCGTTGTGGTGTACACCGTGCCACGCCGTGCTACCGCATATCGCCGAGTGGCAGGAGAAATATGAGAAGCGCGGTTTGAGCGTCGTCGCGCTCACGGAGTATCGCAATGCTGTGAACGGCCGCCGCGTGCGCACGCCGCAGGAGGTCGGCGAGTTGCGCAGCTTCAGACGCAACGCGCGCCTGCCCTTCGGCTTCGCCGTCGCCGATACGACCGCGACCGCAGACGCCTACGGCGTGACGACCATTCCCGTCGCCGTGTTGATTGATCGGCGCGGCGTCGTGCGCTTCCTCAACGTCGGCGCGCACGACACTGACATCGAAGAGTTGCACCAGATGATCGTCAGGCTGCTGGACGAGAAAGACGGCGGCGAGTGACGGGCGGCGAATGAAGAAACCGTGTGACAGAGGACAAGTGAAGGAATCGAGTGACGGATGGCAGGTGAAGGAATTATGAGAAGATTTTTTGTTCCGGTGGGCGCGTTCTGTTTCGGCGTCGTTATCTTGGTGACGGCCGCCCCCGCGTACGTTCTCGCTCAGGCGGGAGCGACGCGTGGCAGCCGGCCGCCGACGCAGCAGGCGGCGACGCCCGCCGCCGTCCAATCGCCGTCACCGTTGCCGTCACCGTCACCGTTGCCGTCACCGTCACCGCAGTCGTCACCGTCGCCTTCACCGTCACAGACACCCGCAGCGTCGCCTTCACCCGCAGCGTCGCCTGCTGCGTCGCCGTCGCCTTCACCATCCCCGTCAGCGTCGCCATCACAATCACCTTCACCGTCGCCGTCACAAACACCGTCGCCGTCGCCGGCATCTTCGACAGCATCGCCTTCAACTCCATCCACGCCGTCGCCCGTAACCGCGCCCGCGCCGCCGTCGTCCGCCGATGCACGCGCGCTCTATGAGGACGCGGCGAAATACGTGGAGCGGAAGTTTGAGGAGTACAGGCGAAACCACATGCCGTTCAGCCGCGCGCTGGCGTCGGAAACTTTCCAGCAGCAACGCGACCTCGCCGCGCGCCACGCCGCCGCACTCGTCGCGCGCGGCCGTCTCACGGGCACGGACAATTACTACCTCGGCCTGCTCTACAACCTCGCAGGGAAATCCGCCGACTCAATCGAGCCGCTTCGCCTATTCCTCGCCCCCGACTCGAAGGGCACGAAGGAACAGTTGCAGAACGCGCGGCTCATCCTCGGCGCGGAGGCCGCCGCCCTGAAACGCTTCGACGAGGCCGAAGCCGCGCTCGCCGATTACTCACGGGGCGAACCCGCCACGCCGCAGGGACTCTTCAAACTTCACCACGCGCTCGCGCGCGCTTACACGGCCGATAAAAAAACCGGACGAAGCGCGCCGCACGCACGCGCCGCCTTCAAGGTGGCGAAAGAGTCTCCGGCGAAAGCCGGCGAGGAGTCCGACCGGGCGCGCATCATCAGTGCGGCGGCAGAGTTTCTGGCCGACACGCTGGTGGATTTGAAACAGGAGAGGGAAGCCGCTTCGACGATGGAAGAGTTGCTGCGCCTCGGCCTCTCGCTGCCGTCGGCGCAGGTCTTCACGGGCGCGGCGCGCTGGCTCGCCGCCAACGATCAGGAGAAGCTCATCACGCGCGTGCTCGATGAAACACCGCCCGCCGGTGCCCCCACACCGACCGCGCCGGAACTCAACATCGCGGACTGGATCGATCACCAGCCGGTGAAACTGTCCGACCTGCGCGGGCGCGTCGTGCTGCTCGACTTCTGGGCGACGTGGTGCGGCCCCTGTCGCTACACGATGCCGAAGTTGAAGAAGCTCCACGAGCGTTTCAAAAAAGACGGCCTGACGGTCATTGGCCTGACGCAGTATTACGGTCGCGCGGAGGGCGCCGCCATGACGCCGCCGGAAGAGTTGCAATTCCTGCGCACCTACAAGAAAAATTTGAAGCTGCCCTATGCCTTCGCCGTCGCCGCGGACGAAGATAACGACGAGCGCTACGGCGTGCGCGCGATCCCGACGGCCTTCCTGCTCGACCGGCGCGGGCGCGTCCGCTACATCTCCGTCGGCGCGAGCGACACGAACGACGACGCGCTCGCCGATGTCATCAAGAAACTTCTGGCCGAGCAGCCCTGAAGCCGCGCCCGCAAATTCAATTCGTCGCACCCGGCGACCGTCTTTCAGCACATGCGTTCATTCATCCACCGCGCGCACATCTGGCTCGGCATCATCGTCGCGGTGCCGGTGTTGGCGTGGACGACGAGCGGGCTGCTGTACGCCTGGCCGAACGCGGTCGAGGGTGGAGAGGTGGCGGCGATTGACGCGGCGCGCGTGCGCCTGACGGCGTCTGAGGCGTTGGAACGCGCGCACGCTTTCGCCGGGCGTCGCCTGCCGTTGACGGCGCTGACGCTTCTCATGCGCGAAGGTCGCCCGGTCTATCAGGCCGTCGGCGGCATGGGCGCGGACTCGCTGTTGATCGACGCGGAGACGGGCGCGGTCGTGCGGACGCCGCCGCCCTCCGCGCGCACGCGCTACTTCCGGCAGGCGCATTTCTATTTCTTCGCCGGCCGGTGGCAAGTGCCGCTGCTCGTCCTGCTCTCCGCGCTGGCGAGCCTTTCCGCGCTCTCCGGCATCTATCTCAACTGGCGCTGGTGGCGCGCGCGGCGTCGCACGGCGAGCCGTTTGAAAACAGTCGAATAGTGAATGCCGATAGTGAATGCCGAACGGTGAACGAATAAAAGCCGTTTCTTCCGTTAATCATTTACCGTTCAACGTCCGCCGTTCACCGTTTACTATTCCACATTCGACAGTCTTCTGTTGTAAGCTGCGCTAAGTTATGGAAGGTAATCTCAGTTTTTCGCTCATCATCGCGTTCGTCGGCGGGCTGGCCTCGTTTTTGAGTCCGTGCGTGCTGCCGCTCGTGCCGGGCTACATCTCGCTCATCTCCGGCGTCAGCATCGACCATTTGCGGGAAGGCGCGCGGGCGCGCACGCAGGCGCGTCGCGCCGTGATGATGAACTCGCTCGCCTTCAACGCGGGGCTGTCGCTGATCTTCATCGCGCTCGGCGCGGCGGCCGGACTCGTCGGTTCGGCCATCACGTCGAATCCGTGGATCAGGATTATCGGCGGCTTGATCATCATCGCGTTCGGGTTGCAGTTGATGGGCATCCTGAAGATCGGCGCGCTCTACCGCGACACGCGCAAGTTTTCCGACGAGAAGCCGCGCGGGATACTCGGCTCGTTTACCCTGGGCTTGGCCTTCGCCGCCGGTTGGACGCCCTGCATCGGCCCCATCCTCGGCGGTATCCTCGGCCTCGCCGCGACGAGCGGCGGCTGGCGCGGCGGCCTCGTCCTTTCGGCCTTCTACGCCGCCGGGCTGGCCGTGCCGTTTTTGCTGACGGGTCTCGGCATCAATAAATTTCTGAGTTTCTACACGCGCTTTCGCCGCCACCTGCACAAGGTCGAAGTGGTCTCCGGCGTGTTGCTCATCACCATCGGCCTGCTGGTCGCCACCAACAACGTGACGCGCCTCGCCAGCTACGCCTCCGTCCTGCCCAACCCGGAAACGTGGGTCAACTCGTGGGCGCGGCGCAACAACACGCCGACCGGCGGCGCGACGGGGAACGCCGCGAAGCCCGCCGCCTCTTACCCGCTCGCGCCCGACACGGAAATGAAGACGCTCGAAGGCCAGCCGTTTCGCGTCTCAAGTTTGCGCGGGCGCGTCGTCATGTTGAACTTCTGGGCGACGTGGTGCCTGCCCTGTCGCGCCGAGATACCGGACTTCAACCGGATGCAGAAGGACTACGAGGCGCGCGGCTTCGCCGTCGTCGGCGTCTCCTCGCACGACACGCCCGACATGATCCGCGACTTCCAGAGCATCGTCAGACAGGAATACCAACTGCTGACGAGCGGCGACGACGCGCCCGCCGAGTTTCAGGCCGGGCAGGGTCGCCCCGTCACCCTGATCATCGACCGCGAGGGGCGCATCCGCGAACGCTTCATCGGCGAACGCGACCGCGCCACCTTCGATTCGGTCGTCCTCCCGCTCCTGGATGAACAGCAGCAGGCGACCGCCAGCAATCAATAAAAACGGGCGTGTGAAAACTCGCCCGGTAGGAGTTATAGCCATGCGAAAATTTTTGAGCCTCGTCTTCTCCGTCATCTTCACGCTCGGCGCGGTTGCCGCCGTGGGGGCGAGCGACGTGCACGAGTACGCGCCGATTCAGGAGAAGAAGATCAATTACAGGGATTGGACGTTCAAGCGGCTGGGGACGGGCGAGCCGGTGAATCTGCGCGAATGGGCGCGGGGCAAAAAACTCGTGCTCGTCGTTTATCTCGCGCCGTGGTGCAACAACTGGAAACTGGAAGCGCCGGTGGTCGAGCGTCTCTACGCCAGGTATAAAGCGCAGGGCTTCGACGTGATTGGCGTGAGCAACTACGGGACGGAGCGCGACCAGCAGATTCACTTCAAGGACAAGACGCCGCCCTACACCGTCGTCATCGAATCCGACACGCGCGAGGCGCGCGACAAAACGACGCACTACGCCTATCGCCAACTGACGGGCGACGCGCGCAAGTGGGGTTCGCCCTACAACATCTTCCTCTCGCCGTCGAAACTCAAGCGCGAGGGCGACGTGTTGACGGAGAAGGCCTGGATCACTAACGGCGAACTCGTCGAAGAGGAGGCCGAAAAGTTCATCCGCAAGCACCTCGGTCTGAAGGAAGAGAAGAAAGAGAAGAAGGAAAAGAGCGACGAGAAAGCGGCGGCTCAATCTTAAGAGAGCGGCGCGCATGACGTGTGCGCGCGTTTTTGAGCGCGAGAGTCAAGGCACGCGCGTTTGAGCGGGGAAATCAAGGTTCGCCGCCGTTGTGCGGAGGGCGCACGAAGGGGGAGCCGGGAGTTATAACTCCCGGCTCCCCCTTCGTGCGCCCTCCGCGCAGAGAGACAGTGTGTTGTTGGTTGACTCTGCGCACAACGTCGTTTGCGGCCTGTCGCGCCGTCCACTGTGGCCGTGCGCAGGATGACGCCCGCCGCGCCCGACGTGTTGCCGGGCTGGCGGAATTTGAATTGAACGAGGTTGATTTGAATGAAGTTGATTTGAACGCAGGCGTGGAAGCCTCCAGGCTTACGACGGCGTAATGGGCGGCGGTCGCGCGTCCGCCGATGGCGGGGGTGACGTTGACTCGAAGACGGCAGCAGGGGAGGGGGCGGCGGGGAGCGGTTAGGGTCTCTATCACACGCGGCGCGAGATTCGAGTCTCGCGCCGCGTGTGATAGAGGTGTGTGGCGGCAAACTCAGCGCGGGTCGTCGGGTTTCACTTTATGCGGCATCCGATGCTCAACGGGCGGGTCTGGGCGACGCTCCTCGCGCGGAGGAGGCGGGGGCGCGGGACGCTCCTCACGCGGAGGCGGCGCGGGGCGTTCTTCGCGCGGCGCGGAACGCTCCTCGCGCGGCGCGGAACGCTCTTCACGCGGCTCGGAGCGTTCGGGACGCGGCTCCGGACTCTCTTCGCGCTGCGACTTTCGCTCCTCGCGCACCTGCGGCCGCGGGCGGTAAACCTCCGGAGCGGGACGCTCGCGCTCCACCGGCCGGGGTCTCTCCTCGCGCGGTTCGGTGCGCGGCGGACGCTCGGGGCGATAGACGGGCTGCTCCGGGTTCTCCTCGTTCGGGCGTTCGGCGGGCTTCACTTTGCGTTCGGGACGGCCTCGATCATCGAGGTCGGGGCGCGCGCGTCGCGACCCGGTCTCCGGGTCGGCGGAACGTTGGCGTTTGGCGGCGGGCACGCCCGTCGTGCCGTCAGGGTCGCCGTTCGCGCCGTCGCGCGTGTCCGGGAAGCGAATGGGGCGCGTCGGTCGCGCGACGGCGCCCGTGCCGCGTTCGCCGTTGTCGTCGATGTCTCTGCCCTTGCCGCGCTCGTCGCCGCTACCCTTGCCGCGTTCGCCGTCGCCACCCTTGCGCATGTTGGCGTCGTCGCCTTTGCGCGTGGCGTCGTCGTCACCCTTCTGGATTTTACGCGGCTCGCGGTTGTTGTAGATGCGGCCGCGTCGCAGTTCCTCATCGAGCGGGAGACCGGGTCGGCGCGCGGCCGCGCCCGTCTTGCGTCCATCCGCAATGCTCTCGTCGGCTTTGCCCGGATTGCGTATGAAGAGCGCGTCGCCCTTCGTGCGCTCGCGCGAAAACGGAGCTTGACTGTTGTTGTTGTTGCCGACCGCGCCGGGGTCGGGACGGACGGGGCGCAGCGGCAGAGTGCCCTTCACCGGGTCGGCCATGAGGGCGCGCAGGGATAGTTCTTTGGGAGCCGGGCGGGCGCGTCCCTTGCCGAATTCGCGCGCGGACACGGTCGTCACGGCGCGCTGGTAGGCGGGGTTGTTGTTGCGATGCCATTCGTCGAAGGCGCGGTTGCGCGCGCGGCGGAAGTAGTTCGAGCGTGGGTCGCGGTGGTGGTAGCCGAGCGGATACCAGCAGACGTTATCGCCGAAACTGACGAAAACGACGAGCGCGGGTCGCCACCGACTGCGACGGCCGTAGTGCGCGTAGCCGCGCGGCGCCCAGCACCAGTAATTGTTCACGTAGACCCAACGCCCGTGGTGATAGGGCGCCCAGCCCCAGGGTTCGTCGCCCACCCACGTCCAGCCGTAAGGCGACACCCAGCGCCAGGTGCCGTAACGATAAGGCGCCCAGTCGTGATAGTTGTTGATGACCGTGACGTGCGGACGCCACACGTAGCCGTATTCGCTCGTGCTGACCCAATCGCCGTAGGCGTCGAGTTCTTCCGCGCCCCAGACGTTGTTATCGTAGTAGCGGTCGCGCCGGTCGTGTCGCAGGCGCGAGGCGAGATAGCTTTCGCGTTCACGAACCCAGTTGTCCCAGTCGTCCGAGGAGCGCGCGGCGGAGAGTTCCCAGTCGCCGTCTTCGGAAGAATTGCTGTGGACGAGTTCGGCGCTGCGGCCGTCGCGCAGGGTGAAGCCGGAAGTTTCGGAGTAGAGGCGCGCGCGCCCGCCGTCGCCGACGGTGACGCGCACGTTGCCGCTCTGCGCCACGTCGAGACGATACGAGCCTTTCTGCTCGGCGGCCATCGTCGTGCCCGGCGCATCGATCTCGAAATACTCGCGGCCGTTGTCGAAGCGCGCGAGGCGCAGCGTGGCCGTGCCTTCGGGCAAGCTGAGCGCGATGCCTTCATCGCGCAACGTCACGATGTCGAGCGTGGCGTATTCGCCGAGGCGCACGAAGTTGCGCGCGTCAATTTGAATTTCCACGCGCGCGCCCGCGCCCGTGGCGAGGCGGTCGCCTTCGACGAGCGGGAGGTTCAAAGTCGCCTTCTCCCATTCCGTGCTGCCCGCGCGGCGCAAACTCACGTCGCCGCCGACGAGGCTGACGCGCACGACGCGCGCCGTCTCTTCGTAGCCCGCGTCGTCGATCTCTTCGTCGAACGAAGGGGCTGCGGCGGTGGAGGCATAGGCGGCGTGGATGCCGGGGGTCGCGGCGAGAAGGGTGAAAAGGAGAGAGAGGGAAGCGAATGTCAGGGACGTTTTATTGTAGCGCATGGCGCTGACTCCTTTTTTGGAACTGGACGGGACGAGAGAGAAATTCCCCACCTGGGAGACGCGCACGCGGAAGAGAGCGTTTCACTCAAACTTCGCGTGTACGACCGGCGAGAAAAGCTGTGCGAGGGCTTCTGCAACCTGTGGTAGCAGCGGTGCGGGAGAGCAAAAGGCATGCCCGCACCGTGTTGAATCGTGACGGCCGATCATAACACCCCGTTTTCGCGGGAAACCAGACGACCGCGCACGAGACCCTAACCGAGATAGTGCAGCGAGAGCACTATTTGGTATGCCCGCCCGCCTGCGTTGCCGCCCCGCCTGTGTTGCCGTCCCGGCCGGGCATGAGTATGCTTGGAAGCAGGATATATCGAATTCGTCCTGGAAGGTGTTGCCATGTCGTCGCTGCCGGATTCCTACCTCACCCCCGAAGAATATTTAGCGATTGAACGCCGCGCGGAATACAAAAGCGAATATGTTGACGGCGTGATGTACGCGATGGCGGGCGGCAGCGAGCGTCATAACCTGATCGCTGCCAACCTCATCACTGCGATTGGCGTGCAGCTTAGAGAGCGCCCCTGTCGAGTTTATCCGAGCGATCTAAAAGTGCGCGTGCCTAATTCAAGGCGGTTTTTCTATCCGGATGTCTCTATCGTCTGCGGTGAAACGCAATTTGCCGATGATGAGCAGGATGTGGTTCTTAATCCAATCGTCGTGGTGGAGGTTTTGTCTGAAAGCACTGCGGCCTTTGACCGTGGGAAAAAATTTCAGTCTTACCAGCAGATCGAATCCTTGAGGGAATATCTGCTGGTGTCGCAGGACGAATATGTGGTCGAACATTTTCTCAGGCAGGATGACGGTCACTGGCTTTATACGAAGGCGGGCGGGCTGGAGGAGGCCATCGCTCTCCCGGCCGTGAAATGCCGGCTGGCGTTAAGAGATGTTTACAATAAGACGACCTGAGAGGTCGTGGAAGCGGGCGGACAGCCTTGTGAGTTTTTAGCCGCAGAAATTTTTCACCCGCAAAATTTTCACCCACAAAATTTTTTTCACCCGCATGTTTACAGGGCTTTCGCCGATTTTCGCCTCCGGCCTGGCCGTCCACCTCAAGTTTTCCTCAAGTCTGTTTTTTATACTGGCAACAGTTCGACGGACGCTTGCGAACGTCGGATGAGAGTTTTGCGAGGGAAGAGGTGCGAGAGCGCGTCTCGACCGTTCCGTTGGACACCTGGGCTCGGGTCATCGCGGGGCGGTTTTAGGGACACGCGGCATCTCAGGCGAGAGACCGTCATCATTGCGCGTCAGCAACAGGGGCATGATGGTTTTCGCGCTTCTTCGCAAATGTCGGCCGAAGGCGTTGGGGGACGCCTTCGGCCGACTTTTTTTTGCCCGCGCGCGGATCGACAGGCGCGAGCGCGGATTAGACGGACGCGCGCGGCGCGGATTGACGGACGGGAGCGCGCGCCGATTGTGCGGACACTTCGAGGAAACTATACTCAACTATTATGAAAGTTTCGCAGTTCGACTTTGCAGGCTTCGAGCGACCCCGCGATTGCATCGAATGCTAACGGCCGGCACGCGGGTTCGGGCAGATTTGTAATGACGCGAGGCATTGAGGCGTAAGAAATTCGGATTAAGGTATTACGACACATGAAACAGGGGCGGGTTAACAAGCTATCATCTGTGCTGGCTCTCGCCATCGCAATCAGTCTCTCGTTGAGTTTCCCGTGGGCTTCGGCGCGGGCGCAGCAACAGGACGGGCGGGGCGCGGTTTCGGGCACGGTCAAAGACTCGTCCGGCGCGAACGTGACGGGGGCAAAGGTGTTTCTCGTCAGTGCGCAGCAGGCCGTCTTGAACACGACCGAGACGGACGCCGGGGGGCATTTCAATTTCGCGGCCGTCTCCGCCGGGAGCTACGAAGTGCGCATCACGGGGCGCGGCTTCGCAGACCGCCGTTTGGCCGCGAAAGTGTCGCCGGGCGAGACGACCGACGTGGCCGTCGTGCTGGAAGTCAACGCGCTCGCAGAGGAGATCACCGTCACGGCCGAGACCGGGATAGCGGAGGACAGGGCGCGCGTCTCGCAGTCCGTCAACGTCATCTCCGAGCAGAGCATCGCGCAACGCGCCACGGCCGTGCTCGCGCAGGTGGCCGACGAGGAGGTCGGCGTGTCGCTCCAGCGCACCAGCCCCACCATCGGCTCGGTGCTCGTGCGCGGCCTGACGGAAGTCGGCGTCTACGTGGACGGCGTGCGCTACACGAACTCGACGCAACGCGGCGGCATCAACACCTTCTTCAACCTCAACGACCCGACTTCTCTGCGCGCCGTCGAAGTCTTGCGCGGGCCGAACACCGCGCAGTACGGCTCGGACGGCCTCGGCGGAACCGTCCAACTCGTCTCGCGCCAATCCGAGTTCGGCTTCGACCGCCCGGAGTGGCACGGCGAGTTCAACAACTTCTTCACGAGCGCAGACCTCTCCTACGGCAGCAACGCGCTCCTGACTTACGGGACGAAGCGTTTCGGCCTGCTGGCTAACGTCATGGGTCGCCGCGCGAACACGCTCAGGCCGGGCGGCGGCATCGACAGCCACTCGGCCATCACGCGCTTCCTCGGCCTGCCTTCAAACATCACGGGCGAGAATCGTTTGACCGACACGGCCTTCACGCAGTACGGCGGCACGCTCCACATGAACTACGCGCCGACCGGCAACCAGCAGTTCATCTTTCGCTACCAGCGCGGCCAGCAGGACGGCGGCAAGCGTTACGACCAGACGCTCGGCGGCGACGGCAATCTCGTCGCAGACCTGCGCAACCTGATGCTCGACTTCGGCTACCTGCGCTATCTCAAACAGGGCTTCGGCTTCTTCGACAACCTCTCGACCACCGTCTCCTACAACAGCCAGCGCGAAGAGCGCGTCAATCAGGGCGGGCAGGGCAACCCGCTCGCCGCCATCACACATGACAAGGAGCGCACGAGCGCCGTCGGCTTCAGCTTCTTCATGGACAAGCAGTTCAGCCAGCGGAACAGCTTCGTCTTCGGCGGCGACCTCTATCGCGACCGCGTCGACGCGCCTTCTTTCACCTTTCAGCCGACCTCGCTCACAGACCCCGACGCGGGCACGGTCACGCTCACGCGCCCGCGCGTGCCGAACGGAGCGCGCTACATCCTCGGCGGCCTCTACCTGCAGGACGCGCACGAACTCATCCAGAAGCGCCTGCGCCTGAGCGGTGCCGTGCGCTACAACGTCGCCTCCTATCGTTCGCGCGCCTCGAACAGCCCGCTCGTGAACGGTCAGCCGCTCTTTCCCGACGATTCGCTGCGCGTCGCCGATTTGTCGGGGCGCATCGGCGCGGTCGCGACCCTGACGGACAACCTCAACCTCGCCTTCAACTACAGCCACGGCTTCCGCTCGCCGAACATCACCAACCTCGGCTCGCTCGGCCTCGTCGGCGTCGGCTTTCAGGTCTCGACCGCGGACATCCTGAACCTGGGCGCGACCGTCGGCACGACCGCCGATGACAACGCCGTCTCGTCGGGCGTCGCAGTGACGCCGCTGCGCTCGGAGACTAGCAACAACTACGAACTCGGCCTGCGCTTTCGTCGCGGCCGCTTCGATACCGAACTTGTCGGCTTCGTCGTTGACTACGCCGACAGCATCGTGCGCCAGACGCTCATCCTGCCGCAGGGCGCGGTGGGGCGTCGTCTCGGCAGCCAGATCATCGAGCGGCAGAGTGCGAGCGGCGCGGTCTTCGTCCCGCTCTCGACCTCGCCCGTGCTCGTGCAGGCGAACTTCGCCAACACGCGCCTGAAAGGTTTCGAGTACGAGATTGATTATCGCTTCACGGACGAGTGGCTCTTCGGCGGCAACTTCAGTTACGTCCACGCGGCGGATCGCCAGACGGGCGACGCGCCGAATCTCGGCGGCGGCGGCATCCCGCCGCAAATGGGCTTCCTGCGCCTGCGCTATCAGCCCACCCGCAAAAGTTATTGGGTCGAAGCCTACACCGCGCTCGCCGGGCGGCAGGACAGGCTCTCGACGCTCGACCTCACCGACCGCCGCACGGGCGCGACGCGCACGCGCGCGCAGATTCAAAACTTCTTTCGTCGCGGCGCGTGCGTGCGCGGCCTGACGACGCCCGGCGTGAACGGCCAATGCCTCAACGCGGGCGGCACGCTCGTCGCCACGGGCGAGACGCTCAGGCAGGTGCAGGATCGCCTGTTGCCCATCGGCGCGCCGATTAACGGCGTCCTCGTCATTGACGACCAGACGGCCGTGCCGCTCTTCACGGCCATCCCCGGCTACGGCCTCATCAACCTGCGCGGCGGCTACCGCTTCAGCGAGTCGCAGGAGATCACTCTGGACTTCGAGAACATCGCCGACAAGAGCCACCGCGCGCCCGGTTGGGGCGTGGACGGACCCGGACGCAGTATCACCGCGCGCTATCGCTACCGCTTCTAAAAA
>DASQLU010000037.1:0-97181 GCA_035645855.1 Pyrinomonadaceae bacterium | reverse complement strand
CAATCGCCAGATCGCTTACGGCGACCCGAAATCGCGTTCGACCGAGACGAGTTCCGGCACCGGCACGGGTAACGGCATCGGTTCGGGCACGGGCGGCGGCGTCGGTTCGGGTGAAGGCGGCGGCGTCGGCCCCGGTCGCGGCGGCAACACGGGCGGCGGCGACCGGCGCGACGGTGGCGGCGGCCCCGGCGGCGGTGGCGGCGGGGCGGATTACAACAAGACGTTTCAGGCCAGGGAAGTGACGCGCAAGGCGCAGATCACGTCCAAGCCGGAACCGCTCTACACCGAAGAGGCGCGTAAAAATCAGGTAACGGGAACGGTGCGGCTGCGTCTGGTGCTGGGCGCGAACGGCTCTGTGTCAGGCATCGCGCCGGTGTCGCGACTGCCGGACGGTCTGACGGAGAAGGCCATCGAAGCGGCGCGCAAAATCAACTTCACGCCGGCCGAGAAAGACGGGCGCAAGGTGTCGCAATACATCGTCATCGAATACAACTTCAACATCTACTAAGGCCACTCACTTAGCAACAGCGAAAGCGGCAGCTCACTGATTCAGTGAACTGCCGCTTTTGTTCGTCCGTCGAGTTACTCGAAAAGATAAAGTCGGGGTCGTGCACGCTAGCGCGCAAACGCCGGTGGACTTTGTTTTGAGACGCCACGCTACGAAATCATCCCACGCACTCTTCCGCCACGCGACGGATACGCCGCACGCCTTCCTTGAGGCGTTCGAGCGAGGTCGCGTAGGAGATGCGCAGGTAGCCGTCTGCTCCGAAGCCCGCGCCGTCCGTCACCACCGTCTGCTGCTCGTTGAGAAGTTTGGCGGCCAGCTCGCCTGATGTTTTCACTTTCCCTTGCAGGCAGCCGCGCGCACTGGGGAAGGCGTAGAACGCGCCTTCGGGAGCGGCACAGCAGAAGCCCGGCACGTCGCTCAAGGCGTCGATGAGCCACTCGCGCCGCGCGCCGTATTCCGCGAGCATCGCGGCCACACAGTCCTGCGAGCTATTGAAGGCCTCAGTCGCCGCGCGTTGCGCGATGGAGTTCGGGTTGCTCGTGGAATGACCCTGGACGAGCAGCATCGCCTTCGTCCACTCGCGCGACGCGAGTGCGTAACCGATGCGCCAGCCCGTCATGGCGTAAGTTTTGGAGAACGACCCGGCGATGCACAAACGCCCGCGCAACTCCGGCGCGAGGCTCGACGCACTGAAGACCTCCGCCGGCGCATAGACGAAGCGCAGGTAGCACTCGTCCGAGATGACGTAGACGCCGTGCTCGGCGAGCACTTCCATGATGCGGCGAAACTCCGCGGGCGGAATGACGCGCCCGGAAGGATTCGAGGGCGAGTTGATGATGATGAGCTTCGTGCGCGGCGTGATGGCGCGGCGCACCTGTTCGGCGTTCAGTTGGAAGCCTGTTTCCTCGGTCTCGATAAAGACGGGCGTCCCGCCCGCGAACTTCACGATCTCCGGGAACGTCACCCAGTAGGGCTTCGCGATCAACACTTCGTCGCCCGCGTTCACGAGCGACACGACCGCGTTGAAGATCGCCTGCTTGCCGCCCGCCGTCGCCATCACTTCCGAAGTTTCGTAGTGCGCGCCGAACTCGCGCGCGTAATAGCCCGCGATGGCAGTTTGCAGCGCGCTCGTGCCGCCCGTGGCCGTGTACTTGGTTTCACCCGCGCGCATGGCCTCGACGGCGGCGCGTTTGATGTGTTCCGGCGTGTCGAAGTCGGGTTCGCCAGCGCCCAGATCAACCACGTCCGCGCCGGTGGCGCGCATTGCCAGTGCCTTCTGCATCGCAGCCAGCGTCGAGGAGGCCTGCATCTGCGACACGCGCTCGGAGCGCGGGAAACTTTCGAGTGCCGGTTTCGTCATCCCTTCTTCGATCCGCCCTTCTTCGATCCGCCTTTGCCGGCGCGCGTCTTCGCGGCTTTCTTCGCCGAGGCCGATCTCGCGGCGGCCGGGCGTTTGGCCGCCGCCGCGCCGCCCTTTTTGCCGCCCTTTTTGGCCGGGGCTTTATTCACCGCCCGGCCGCGCCCCGAACCGCTTTTCTTGCCGCCCCCGGAAGATTTGTTGACGGTCGCCCACGCGCGCCGCTCGGCCTCTTCTTCCGACGCGCCGCGCTCCTCGTAACTCTCCTCGATGTGCTCGGCCTGCCGCTTCTGCTTGTCGGTGTATGCGCTCTTATCGCCTCTGGGCATCCGTCCGTCCTCCCCGTCCGGTCTTGACGCTAATGCGGTTGCAACGGTTAATGTGCGCGTCGAATTTGTTTGTTGGAACAGGCGTCAGTATAACACCGGACGGCGGCAAGGGGCGCGGGAAATCAACTCTTGCCGAACTTCCGTTGCATCCGCGCTTCGACCGAGGCGGGCACGAGTCCCTTGATCGTGCCGCCGAGTTGATAGACCTCTTTGACAAGCCGCGAACTGACGTAAGAATAAGCCTCGGCCGGCATCATGAAGACCGTCTCGATGCGCGGTTCCAGCCGCCGGTTCATCAAGGCCATCTGCAATTCATACTCGTAATCGGAGAACGCGCGGATGCCGCGCACCACCGCGTCGGCCTCGCGTTCCACGGCGTAGTGCATCAACAGCCCCTGAAAATTATCCACCACCAGGCGGCACGAGCCGCACTCGATCTCGGCCAACACCTCGGACAGCATCTCGCGTCGCTCGTCGAGTGTGAACAGCGGCCGCTTCTCCGGGTTGACCACGACGGCGATGATGATCTCGTCGAAGAGTTTGCAGCCGCGCGCGATGATGTCGAGGTGGCCGTTCGTCACGGGATCGAAAGAACCGGGATAAATGGCTCGGCGCATAAGTTAGGCAGTTTGTGTCTTGAGCTGGGAGCAAAAGCGACTCTGAAAGTATCACAAAGCGGAGGCCGGAGGCCAGAGGCTAACAGCAGAGGTTAGAGGTTAGAGGTCAGAGGTCAGTTAAATCAGCTTGTTTTAACTGACCTCAAACCTCTAACCTCCGACCTCTGCTTTCTTGACATGCCTCGCAGGCGATGATTCAATAAACGGCGACGGACAAACGTGGTGAGTTAAGGCGACTTGCGGCCACGTAAAATAAACAGCTAAACAGCTCGGCCAAGTCTTTCACGGGAAACCACCCCGCATTTCGAGTCGCTCGGACGAAAGCCCCGCGTTGTTTGGCGCGGGGCTTCCCATTTATGCGCGAGCCTTGGCCGGAACGGAGACTAATTAAAACTACATGAAAGATTTCCTCCAGACATTGCAAGACCGCATCGTCGTCTTCGACGGCGCGATGGGCACAAACCTCCAGACGCAGAACCTGACCGTTGACGACTACGGCGGCGCGCAGTTTGAAGGTTGCCCCGAATACCTGCTCATCAGCAAGCCCTCGGCCATCGAGAGCGTCCACGCGGCCTTCTTCGAGGTCGGGTGCGACGTGGTGGAAACCAATTCTTTCGGCGCGATCCCCTACGTGCTGGACGAGTACGGCATCGGCCACATGGCCTACGACTTGAACGTCCGCGCCGCTCAACTGGCGAAGCGCGTCGCCGCAGACTTCGCCACCACGGAACGCCCGCGCTGGGTCGCAGGCTCCATGGGGCCGGGCACGAAGTCGCCCACGCTCGGCCACATCCAGTTCCGCGACATCAAGGCGGCGTATTACGAACAGGCGCGCGGCCTTTTGGACGGCGGCGTCGATCTGCTCATCGTCGAAACCTGCCAGGACTTGTTGCAGACGAAAGCCACGCTCTCGGCCATCTTCGATTATTTCGCACAGACGAAGCGGCGCGTGCCCGTCATCGCGCAAGTCACCATCGAACTGTTCGGGACGATGCTTCCCGGCACGGAGATCAACGCGGCGCTGACCGCGCTCGAACCTTTTCCCATCGACGTCATCGGCATGAACTGCGGCACGGGGCCGCGCAACATGTCCGAGAGCATCCGCTACCTCTGCGAGAACGCGCGGCTTCCCGTCTCCGTCCTGCCGAACGCGGGGCTGCCTTCTGTGAAAGACGGCGCGATGCACTACGACGAGACGCCGGAGACGTTTACCGCGCAGGTCGCGCATTTCGTCAAGGACTTCGGCGTCAACGTCGTCGGCGGTTGCTGCGGCACGACGCCCGCGCATTTGAAGCTGCTCGTCGATGCGATGCAGGGCGTCACGCCCAAACGGCGCGAGGCGAAAGTGCTCCCGGCCGCGTCCTCGATCTACAGCCAGCAGCCTTACGTGCAGCAGAATTCTTTCCTTATCGTCGGCGAGCGCGTCAATGCCTCCGGCTCGAAGAAGATGCGCGACCTCCTGAACGCGGAGGACTGGGACGGCCTCGTCTCGCTCGCGCGCGAGCAGGAACGCGAGGGCGCGCACGTTCTCGACGTGAACGTGGACTTCGTCGGCCGCGATGGCGTCAAAGATATGCACGAACTCGCTTCGCGCCTCGTGACGAACATCCGCCTCCCGCTCATGTTCGACTCGACCGAGTGGGAGAAGATGGAGGCCGGGCTGGAACACGCGGGCGGCAAGTGCATCCTCAACTCGACGAACTACGAGGACGGCGAGCCGCGCTTCACGAAAGTGATCGAACTCGCCAAAGGATTCGGCGCGGCCGTCGTCGTCGGCACGATTGACGAGGAGGGCATGGCGCGCACGGCCGACGGCAAATTGAGGATCGCGAGCCGCGCCTACGAGCAGGCCACCGCGCAACTCGATTTTCCCGCGCACGACATCTTCTTCGATCCGCTCGCGCTGCCCATCTCCACCGGCATCGAAGAGGACAGGCGCAACGCCGCCGAAACCATCGAAGGCATCCGCCGCATCAAGCGCGAACTGCCCGGCTGCTTCACCATCCTCGGCGTCTCGAACATCTCTTTCGGCCTGAACCCCGCATCGCGCATCGTGCTCAACTCGGTCTTCCTGCACGAAGCGGTCGAGGCCGGGCTGGACGCCGCCATCGTCAACGCCAGCAAGATCGTCCCGCTCAACCGCATCGGCGAGCGCGAGCGCGAGGTCGCGCGCCAACTCATTTACGACGAGCGCAAATTCGACGGCGAGATTTGCACCTACGATCCGCTCGGCGAATTCACGAAACTCTTCGAGGGTGTGACGACGAAGAAAGTGCATATTGACGACGCCGCGCTGCCCGTCGAAGAGAGCCTCAAACGCCACATCATCGACGGCGAGAAGCAGGGCTTGGAGACGCAACTCACGCGCGCGCTCGCAAGTTATCCCGCGCTCGACATCATCAACAACATCCTGCTCGACGGCATGAAGGTGGTCGGCGATTTGTTCGGCAGCGGCCAGATGCAGTTGCCGTTCGTGTTGCAGTCGGCGGAAGTGATGAAGGCGGCGGTGCGTTTCCTCGAACCGCACATGGAGAAGAAGGGCGGTGCGACGGCGAAGGGCAGGATGATTCTCGCCACCGTCAAGGGGGACGTTCACGACATCGGCAAAAATCTCGTGGACATCATCCTCACCAATAACGGCTACAGCGTCGTCAATCTAGGCATCAAGCAGACGATAGAAAGCATTCTCGATTCCTTCGAGCGCGAGGGCGCGGACGCCATCGGCATGAGCGGGCTGCTCGTCAAATCGACGCTCATCATGCGCGACAACCTCGAAGTGATGAACGAGCGCGGCATCAAAGTGCCGGTCGTGCTCGGCGGCGCTGCCCTGACGCGCCGCTACGTGGAAGACGATCTCAAGGCGATTTACAAAGGGACTCTCTTCTACGCCAAAGACGCCTTCGACGGGCTGCACACGATGGACTCCCTGACCGGCGCAAATACAGGCATGAAGTCAGGCGCGAAAGATAACGGTGCGGCGCAGGCTGAGAAAAGAGCGGGCAAGGCTGCGGCGGCGGCGGCCGGTGCGGACGGCGAGGGCGCGGCAACGGACGACGCGGAAGATTTGGTGGGCGAAGAGGCGAAGCTCGGCATACGCAAACCCGCGCGCCCGCGCGGCGTGACGAAAATCGCTGGCGACACGACGCACACTCTCCGTTCCGACGTGCGCGCGGACGTGCCCATCCCGCGCGCGCCCTTTTACGGGTCGCGCGTGGTGGACGATTTGCCGCTCGATCAGGTGTTCGCCTTCGTCAACGAGACGGCTTTGTTCAAAGGCCAGTGGCAATTCAAACAGGGTCGCAGGTCGGCCGAGGAGTATCGCGCGCTCGTCGCGGAAAAAGTGCGTCCCGTCTACAACGAATTGAAGGAACGCTCGAAGCGCGAAGCGTTGCTCACGCCGCGCGTGGTCTACGGATATTTCCCCTGCCAGTCGGCGGGCAACGATCTGATCATCTACGAGGACGACGGGCGGACGGAGCGCCAGCGTTTCACCTTCCCGCGCCAGCCCGAAGGCAAGCGTCTGTGTCTCGCGGATTACTTCGCCTCCGTCGATTCGGGGCGCGTGGACACGGTGGCCTTTCACCTCGTCACGATGGGACGGCGCGCGAGCGAGTACGCGCACGAGTTGTTCAAGTCGGACAACTACACGGACTATCTCTACTTCCACGGCCTGAGCGTCGAGAGCGCGGAGGCGCTCGCCGAACTCTGGCACAGGCGCATACGCGAAGAACTCGGCATCGCCGGGCGTGACGCCCCGGAGATCACGAAACTCTTCCACCAGGGCTATCAAGGCTCGCGCTTCAGCTTCGGCTATCCGGCCTGCCCGAACCTCGAAGATCAAACCAAGCTCTTCGAACTGCTCGACCCGGCGCGCATCGACGTGACGCTCACGGAGGAGTTCCAGCTTGAACCCGAACAATCAACCTCCGCGATCATCGTGCATCACGAAGAGGCGAAGTATTTTTCTATTGATTGAGCGCGCCGTGCCCGAGACAAAATCGAGTGGCCCTTGTCTTTATCATTCTCCTGGCGCAGGTGGCAATCGTGATCCCGCTTGCGATTCGCCGGGGAAATATCGGGCGCGTTCTGTTGATCGCCTGTCTCCTGGAGGCCGGAAAGTTTCTGTTCCTGTTACTCCTCGTCATAGACTTCCTGAACTGGCTGCCCTACTTTGTTACGCTCTGCTTCATATACATCATCTATCCGGCCGAATGGCTGGCGATGGGCGCCCGCTGGCCGAACACGCTGGCGACTATAATCGCAGTCCTTTGCGACGGCGTGGCGTGGAATCTGGCGGCTGCATACTGGATAGCGTCTCGCGTGCCCGGAAAAATGAGCAAAACGGCCGTGGACGCATGATGCTCGATGTTTATGTCTTTGCCTGAATCCACTCAAGCTCCGTACCCGGTCGAACAGGACGACGGCTCTCTGTCAAACAGGTTGGAGCCGACGCCGGCCGAACTGGCTGTGCTCGCGCCGCTGGAGCGCGTGGCCTTTCGCGTCACGCGCCGGATGAACCAGGGCGCGTGGAAGCGTTTCTGGACGTTCTGCCAGCGCACGCTCGGCATGAGCTGGATACGCCTGTGCACCTACAATTTGATGCGCGTCCACGGCCTCGAACACGTCGAGGCCGTCTCGCACGAACGACCCATCCTGCTCGTCTCGAATCACCGCTCGTTCTTCGACATGTACACGGTCTCGGCCGAACTGTTCCGGCGCACGAGTTGGGAGAAGCGACTGTTTTTCCCGGTGCGCGGCCGCTTCTTCTACGAGTCGCCGCTGGGGATGATCGTCAATCTCCTGATGGGCTGGTGGTCGATGTACCCGCCCTTCTTCGCGGCGGGCAGCAACCCGATTCCCGCCAAGCGCGACTTCGATAAATACTCCATGCGCGTGCTCGTCGATCTCTGCCAGCGCGGGCGCGGACACCTGATCGGCTTTCACCCGGAAGGCACGCGCAACAAAAATCCAGACCCCTACTCGTTCCTGCCCGCCAAGCCCGGCGTCGGCCGCCTGATCAAAGACGCGACGCCGCAAGTCATACCCGTCTTCGTCGCCGGACTCAACAACGATTTGCCCCGGCAGGTTTTAGGCAACTGGACGGGCGGCGAACTGATCCGCGTCCACTTCGGCGCCGCCCTCGATTACACACAGTTCCTCTCGCGCCGCGACGGCATCCGCACCTACAAAGAGATCGCCGAGTTCGTCATGTCCAAAATCGCCGAACTGGGCGAGCAGGATCGCGCGCTGTACGGGAAGGAAAAAGGGATCGGGGATGAGTAAAAAACAGACACGGAAAGTTGAACGCCCCGCCGAAGCCGGCACGTCCGATGACCTCGCAACCGACGACCACGCGACCGATGACTACGCGACTGGCAAACGCGCGACCGGCGAACGCGCGACCGACGACGCCATCGCCGCATCTTCAACCACCATCAACGCCTCTTCGCCCACCATCGCCACATCTACATCTCCAATCGCCGCTTCTTCAACAACCGCCGCACGCCACTCATTGCTCCCGCTCGTGATCGTTAATCCCGCGTCGGCGGGCGGCGCGACGAGCAGGGCATGGCCGCGCCTGGCGAGCGAACTGAGCACGCACTTCGGCGCGTTTACTTGCGCCTTCACCGAGCGCGCGGGCGACGCTTCCGTGATCGCCGCACGCGAGGCCGAAGCGGGGAGGAGCTTGATCGTCGCGTGCGGCGGCGACGGCACGATCTCGGAAGTGGCGAACGGCATTCTCCGGTCGGGTGCGGACGCGGAGCTGGGAATTTTGCCGAGCGGGACGGGCGGCGACTTCAAACGCACGCTCGACGTGCCATTGCGCGGACGTGACGCCGCCGAGGCTCTGCGCGAGGGGCGAACCGTGCGCCTCGATGTGGGGCGCGTGCGATTTCAGGATCGCGAGGGCGCGCGCGCGGAGCGATACTTTTTGAACGTCGCTTCCTGCGGCATGGGCGGGGAAGTGATTCGCCGTGTGGAAGAGAACTCGGCCGGGTGGCTGGCTTCGGCCTCGCGCCGCATCGCTGGCGGACAGGCCGCCTACGCGCTCGCCTCTTTGCAGGCGGCCGTCTCCTTCGCGCGGCCGACGCTTCGCATCCAGCTCGACGAACGCCCGGAATTTCGGCTCGCGGTCGTGAACCTGTGCATCGCCAACGCGCGCTACTTCGGCGGCGGGATGAAGATCGCGCCCGCCGCGAAACTCTCCGACGGGTTGCTCGATGTGGTGGCCGTCGGCGCTCTCGACACGCGCAAAATTCTCACGAACGTCTATCGTCTATACCTCGGCACGCATCTCGGGATGCGTGAAGTGAAGCACGCGCACGCGCGGCGCATAAGTGTCTCTGCCGATAAATTGTCCGAACAGGTGTTGATCGAGATCGACGGCGAGTTGGCGGGCACGCTGCCCGCGACGTTTGAAATATTGCCCCGCGCCCTGCGCGTTCGCGTCCCCGCTTAACTCTCCAACGCCGGAGCTAAGCTGCCGCCTGCCATACACAACTTACAGTAGATGATAAGAGTGCTGGCAGTCGGTCAGCTTGAGCGACTTGTTAGTCGCTTCACCTAACGAGGTAAAGCACATTATTTCTCACCCGATTATCTTTTATGTCTTTGATTAGGGCGGATAACTTCACCTCGGAAGTTTCTTTGGGCAACTCGCTATCGATCCAGTGTGCCAGGAAAGTGAAAGGTTTGGCCTCGGAGCCTAACAATGATATTGCCTCCGCCAGCGGGGTAAGATGTTCGGAATTGAGAGACCAAACCGGAGACTCAAACTCTGCTGAATCGGAGAGGAACTCGCACGAGCAGCCGCCACTAACCGCAAAATGTAAAGCCGAGGCCCCCTGAAACCTCACGCTCGAAACGTGAAGGCGCGAAAGCTCTGAAAGTCGGCGAGCACTTACTCGGCTCTTGGATTCGGGTAATATCTGAGCAATGATCTCCAGGCACATATTCAGCGGCTAACGCTACGCTCACACGAAAGCGCCCTTGCCGAGAAAATTCTCGCGCACGTAGGTCACCGTGTCCTGCAATGTTTCGGCGGCGTCGCGCGGCGCGAAGCCCAACTCGCGCGCGGCCTTCGTCGAGTCGAAGTACCAGAAATATTCGGCCATCTCGATCTCGGCGGGTTCGACGGGCGGGGCGAGTTTCCACTGGCGGTAAAGCGTGTGGAGCGCGCGCGCGCCGCTGACGGCAAACTTCGACGGCAGGGAGAAACGCGGCGCGGCGACTTTCGTCAAACGTTCCAGACGCCCGAAGAACTTATCGAAAGTCCAGTTGGCCGCGCCGAGCAGGTAACGCTCTCCGTGCGCGCCGCGCGCCATCGCCGCGCGCATCCCCGCCGCCGCGTCGCGCGCATCGACGAAGCTCAAGCCCCCGCCCGGCACGGCCGCGATCTTGCGCGCCAGGAAATCCAGCACGACCTTCGTCGAACTCAGACGCTCATCGCCGGGGCCGAGCAGCAAACTCGGATTGACGATCACGAGTCGCCGCCCCGCGCCCGCGAAATGTTCCAGCGCGACGCGCTCCTGATAATACTTGCTCGCGTAGTAAGGCCAGCGCGCGATGATGTCGAGCGGCGTCGGCCAGCTTTCGTTGGGCAGCGCGGTAGGGTCGTCCGTGACGGCAATCGTTCCGCTCGAAGAGGCCAGCACGATTGTCTCGACGCCCGTCTCGGTCGCCGTCTCGCAGAGCGCGCGCGTCCCCTCGACGTGCAACTCGTACATGCCGTGCGCGTTTTCGCGCCCGCGCTCGACGCGCCCCGCCAGGTGATAGACCGACGCCACGCCGTCGAGCGCGCGGCGCACGTCAGCCCTGCTCAACACCGAACCCGTCGCCGTCTCGACGCCCAACTCGGAGAGCCACGCCGGAGCGGTCGTCGCCAGCACGCGCACGCGACGCTCGCCCGCCTCCACGAGTTGGCGCACGAGGTGCGCGCCGAGAAAACCCGTCCCGCCCGTCACCAGAACAAAGGGCTGCGGCCGCGTGGCGAGCGCGACGCTCGCGCCCTTCCGCCCCGCGTCATTGCTTGCGCCCTTTTGCGCCGCGGCCTTCGCTTTCGCCGGAGCCTTCCGCGCCTTCGTTGTCGCTTTCTTGGTAGCCATATGAGAGTGACAGGTGACAGGCGACGGGTGACAGGAAAGAACAAGTTTTGCTTTCAACTTGTCACCTGTCACCCGTCACCTGTCACTTTTATACAGTTACTTCCGCTTCGGGCGTTCCGCGTCGTTCCGCGCGCCAGCGTTTGCGCAGGGCTTTGGCGTCGAAGCTGTGGCGCGTGCCGTCGCGCAGGTTCTCGACCTGATGATGGACGAAGGCCGCGATCAGCCGGTATGACTCGGACTTGGACATCCCGCGCGTCATCTCCTCCAACTCCTCCGCGCCGAGGAAGCGGCCGATGCGCGCCGCGATGTCGCGGCTCTTGAGCATGTTCGATCCCTTCGGCAACGCCTCGTATGTGCCGTGCAGGTAGACGGGCAGGATGCCGATGCGTGCGGTGAGCGCGAGGAAACCGAGCACCGGTTTGAAGTCGGCCAACTCGCCCGTCACGGAGCGCGTGCCTTCGGGGAAGAGCAGCGCGTTGTGGCCGCGTTCGAGGAACGAGAGCGCCTGCCTGAGCGACTTGCGCAAACTGCCGCTGCGCTCCATCGGGACGGTGTTCGTGAAATTGTCCATGTAGGCGCGCTTGAGTTTGTTGTCGAAGAAATAGTCGGCGGCGGCGAGCGCCACCATGTCGCGGCCGTGCTCGCCGAGCGCCATCTTGACGAGTCCCATGTCGAGATGCGAGGCGTGATTCGAGGCGACGAGGAAATTCGTATGGACGGGGATGTTCGATTCGCCCTCGATCTTCATGTGCAAAAACTTTTCATAGAAGACACGCTGCAAGGCGTCGAGTCCCTTGTTGCCGACGGTGCGGACGAGCGAGGGCACGTAAATCTCGTCTTCGCCGCGACGCGCGTCGCGCGCCTGTCGCCGCTCCGCTTCCTCGCGCTCGGCGGGCGTGGCCTGCCGCGTGACCACGGTCGCCAGCTCGCGCAAATCCCTCACTTCGGTCAGCGTGTCAGGCGAGCGCAGCGTCCCGCCCGCCTGTTCGATGGCGGAGGCGAGCTCGACGTACATCAAACTGTCGAAACCGAGATCGGCGAGCCGCGTGTCGAAAGTGATCTCGGCGCGCGGGCGGTTCGCCACCGTCGCCACCACTTCGAGCAGCCACGCCGCGCCCCTGTCCTCGCGCGCGTGCGCCGATACCTGCGAAACCGAACGCTGACTCTGTTCGAGCACCTGCATGGCGGCCACCACCTCGCGGCGCTTGACCTTGCGCGTCGCCGTGCGCGGCAGTTCGCCGTCCCAGAAGTGCAGCGTCTTGACGCGCTTGTAGAAGGGAAGCGAAGAGGACACGTCGCGGAAGTGTTCCTCAACCTTGCGGCGCACTTCCTCGCGTGAGAGGGCGATGTCGAAGTCGTGATCGGCGACCACCATGCACGCCACCTTTTCGCCGATGCCGTCGGGTAAGCCCACCACGCTGAGCTCCTTGATGTAAGGCGAGTCGAAGTAGAGTTCCTCGATCTCGTCCGGGTAAACGTTCTTGCCGTTCGTGTCCACGATGATCTCTTTGGAGCGGCCGACGAGGTAGAGATTGCCTTCGTCGTCGAGACGGCCGAGGTCGCCCGTGTAGAGCCAGCGGTTGACGAGGACGGCGCGCGTGGCCTCTTCGTTGTTGAAGTAACCGCTCATCACGTTCGGCCCGCGCGCGACGACCTCGCCGATGCCACTCGCATCGGGGTCGAGAATCTTCACCTCGACGCCGGGCAGCGGCTTGCCCACGCTCAGCGAGATCAATTTGTTATGCGGGCGCGTAACGGTCAGGACGGGCGAGGCTTCCGTCAGCCCGTAGCCTTCGAGAATGGTGAAGCCGAGGCCGTGGAAATCCTTTTTGACCTTTTCGTTCAAAGCCGAGCCGCCGCTGATCAGGTAGCGTATGCGCCCGCCGAGTCCGGCGTGGATCGGGCGGAAGATGATCTGGCCGAGGTTGAAGGGCGAATGATCGCGCAGCCAACTGTTGGCCTCGATCAGGTAGTCAGCCGTGTCGCCGACGAGCCGGCCGCGCTCGCTGAAACGACCCTTGATGCGGCGGTGCAGCAGTTCCCACAGAGCGGGCACGCCGACCATCCCCGTCACGTAGCCGTTCTTGATGGCGCGCGTCAGTTCTTCGCTCGTCAGTTCGGGCAGGTATGTGATCTGCGCGCCGCGCGAGAGCGGCGTCAAAAAGCCGGTGGAAAATTCAAAAGTGTGATGCAGCGGGAGGACGGAGAGCACGCCGTCCTTCGTCGTCATGTCGAAGATGGAGGCGAGCATCGAGACCATGCTCGTGAAATTCCGGTGCGTGAGCATGACGCCCTTGGGCTGTCCGGTCGTACCTGAAGTGAAGATGAGCGAGGCGGTGGTCTGCGGATGCACTTTCAATGGCAGCATGGCGAGGCGCTGGTCTTCGATTTTCTGCGGCGGCAGCGCGAAGATTTCCCCGAAGCTCCAGACGCGCGTCGTCTCCAGTTTCTCCTCCAGCAGCCGCTCGACGAGATCGTAGTGCTTCTCGCGCAGTTCGTCGTTGACGACGATGCCGAAGGCCCCGCTCGCGCGGATGAAGTTGAGGATTTCGGTCGTCGAACTCTCAGGATCGACGGGCACACAGGTTGCGCCCGCCTTGAGCACGCCGAAATAAGTCATGCCCCATTCGGGCGCGTTGTGGCTGAGTAGCACGACGCGATCAGCGGGGCGCAAGCCCTCGCTGGCGAAGAAGCCGGCGGCGCGCGTGGCAAGTTCGTGCAGGTCGCGGTAGGTGTACTGCTCTTTGCGCCCGTCGCGCTCGATGCGCATGGCGACGCGCGTGGCGTAGCGTTTGGACGAGGTTTCGAAGAGTTCGAGCAGATCGCGATAGGTGTAGACGCGCTTCGGCTGCGCGCGCATGTCCTCTTCGAGTTGCGGGAAGATCCATTTCTTGAGGCCGGGGAAATGGATGTTCATCCAGTAGTCGTACCAGTCAAACTTTTCCGGGTTCCACGGCAACAAATTCCGCTCGTCTTTGCGGATGCGCGAAAAGAGCGAGCGCACGTTGTCGGCGCGGAAGATATAAGCGTTCTCGACCATGAACGGGCGGAACATCTCGAAGGCTTCCTTCGTCTCGTGCGTCAATTCTTCGAGCCGTTCGACGTGCTGCTTCGCGTGATCCACAAACTCCGTCATACGGCCACCGCCCCAGCGCGGGCGCACACGATCCAGCAGGGACGACGCACTCTTCGCCGCCGCGTTGATCATCGGCGTCGATGTGCGCTCGAAGCGCGAGGTGGTGACAGGGCGCGTCTCCATGCGCGAGGCGACGGCGTTGATGAAACGGAAGCCGGTCTCTTTTTCGTCGAAGTGCTTGCGCTTGTAGAGGCCGAGCAGGTTGACGATGCGGCGCATGTCGTTCGGATTGGAGTCGCCCGTCGCGGCCTGATAGACGAGTCGCGGTTCTTCGACGCACGCCTCGGCCGCGACGGCCAGCATCACGGCGGCCACCTGATCCACGGGCGTGATATCCAGCACCAGTTTCTCGTTGACGGGAATCTGCGTCTGCCCTTTGAGCGCGATGAAGATGAGCGGCGCGGTCGTCGTGAAACCCTCGTTCCAGCCGGGGAACGGGTATTCCTTCGCCGACTCGACGATTGACGGGCGCACGATGGAACGCACGATGCCTGTCTCGGCCGCGACGAGTTGTTCGCCGAGACTCTTCGTATAAGTGTAGATGTTCGGCCAGCCCCACCATTCGGCGCGCTCGATGCCGAGGTCTGTCAGGCGCGTGCGCGTCCACACTTTGCGCTCGCGCGCGACGGCCAAGCCCATCGCGTCGAGATCGTCGGCGTCGCGCCCCTCTTCGATGAGTCGCTTGCGCGCGCCCTCGCGGAAGCGCGCCGCCTGCATCGCGTCGCGCGCTTCATCGCGCACGCGGTCGGCGAGTTTCGCGCAATCGCGTATCTCCTGTTCGACGGAGAACTCCACGCCCGGCAACTCCTCGCGGCGCGGGAAATAGCCGATGACCGGGTCGCTCTCCCACACGGGGCCGGAGCGATTGCCCGCGACGAAACAGGTCGAGATGTGGACGAGCGCGGGGCGGCGCATCCTCTTGGCGAAGGCGATGACGTTCTGCGTGCCGACGACGTTCGTTCTGAGCGCGCTCTCAAGCGTCGGGTTGAACGTGACGTTGCCCGCGCTGTTGATGACGACATCCGTGTCGGCGGCGATCAATTGCGCCTCTTCTTCCGTGAGGCCGAGGTTGGTGTCGCCGATGTCGCCGTTATAGACGCGCACCTTGTCGCGTATGAAATCCTCGAAGGCATCGCCGAAGCGTTCGCGCAAGGGGTCGAAGGGCGGCGCGGTGATGACGTTGTTCCAGAAGCGCGTCTCGGATTCAGCCAGCGAACGCGAGCGCACCGTGAGATAGACGCGCTCGATGCCGGGGAAGCGATAGAGCAGCATGCTCAGCGTCACCTTGCCGAGAAAGCCCGTGCTCCCGATGAGGAAGATTTTGCGTCCCTGAAAAATTTCTGTCGGCGATAATTTCATGCTCTGCTTCACGCTTCGGCGTACCCGAAGTGACCCGGCTAATCTTCGGCTCCGGCCTGTCGCAACACAGCGACGAGTTCGGCCGCGTCCTCCTGAGCTTTGGCGATGTGGAGAAGCGACTGGCCGTCGCTACTTTTGTCGAAATTTGCGTCGGCTCCTTTGTCGAGCAGGAACCTCGCGGCCTCCGGGTGGTTATGCCAGACGGCATGCCACAGTGCGGAGTTGAGGCTCTGTTGATCGCCCGCGCCGTTTTCGACGAGGACTTCCAGCACTTCCGTTTCGCCCCCTTCCGCGGCTTCTTCTATGGCGGTTTCGCCGACCATACCGTCAATCGAAACGGGCGCGGCGTTCACGATTGCGCCCCTCTCTATCAAGAGACGGGCAACGTCCGCATTGCCGCCAAGCGCGGAGTTCCAGATGGCCGTCCGCCCGAAGCGATCCGTGGCGTTGACTTGTGCGCCATGATCCAGCAACAGCCGGACGCCCTCGCTCGTACCTTCCAGCGCGGCCGAATGGAGCGGCCGCCAATAATCAACTATGCCTGAAGTGTCATTCCCGCATATGAACATTGCTTCGACTTTAGCATTTGAATCCGTACCGGCGAGCAGTAAAAATCTCGCATAGCCGAGCTTGTTGTTCCTGACAGCCCAGTCGAGATTTCGCGCGGCTTCCTTTTGGATAGAGCCGCTACCGAAGCCGACCAGTATGAACGACAACAGGAGCGTGGCCGCGAAGGTAGCGAGTCTTTTAAAAGTGATGACTTTTATTGCCATGTCGTTTAAATCTCGCCGCTATTCTACATCACAAATAGCGATCACCGGCTGGTGAAGCATCGTGATCTCGGCGGAACGTCCCTGGTAGCTGCGCGCCATCGCTATCGCCTCGGTGAGATTGTCGGCGCGCTCCCAGCCCATCATGGTGGGAACGTGTGCGTTCTCCGCGCCGGCGGCGATAACGTGGCCGACGTGCTGGCGACCGTTCTCGCCCCAGTACCACATGAAGAAGGGGTGCGAGCCGTGATAGGCGTTGCCGCGCCGGTACATCTCGACGTAGCTCGGATTATTGGCGAACTCCTGCTCGTACTTGTCGCGCAGGACGTTCGCGTCGCGCGTCTCGGGCAGCAGGCGGTTGAAAAATTCGATGTAGCTCGGATGAAAGTTGTGGTCGAACTCGTCCGTGCAGGGGTGGTGCAGGATGAGCGTGCCGCCCTTCTTCAGGAGCGGCTTGCCGCGATACATGTTGAAGTGGTAGCCGAGCGCCATCACCTGCACGAGTAGCGGGTTCAGGACGGAGTTGACGCTGTAGGGAGACATATCGGGCACGGGGCAGATGAGTATGTCGCACTGGCCTTCGATGGGCACGACGTACTGCTCCATGCTTTTGGCGATGATGCGCTCGTGGACGGGGTCTGTGCGCCCGGCGTGGCAGGCGATCATCTCGTAGTTGCCCTTGAGCGAGTTGTACATGGCGCGCTTGGCGGGGCGCGGCATCTTGCTCATCGTGAAGCGCATGGCCTCGTATTTCATGCGGTCGAAGGCCGAGAAGTCGTCTTCGTTCTTCGTCAGGAAATTCATGTCCGCGCCGAACATGTGGTTGTTGATCGTCGTCTCGATGTGGAAGACGTTCAGGTGCTCGTCGGCGAGACGGCCGACGCGGCTGATGACGCGGCCGAGTTCCGACCCGGCAGGGTCCATGTAACTGTTCGACGCGCGGATCGTGTTCGGATTGTGGTGCGCGCGCAGCGATTCGTAATCGCAGAGGCCGACGCCGACCGATTTGTGGCCGCCGTTCATCGGCACGAAGTTGAAGTTGAGATAAATGAGGAGGTCGCTTTCGGCGGCGCGCCGGTTGATGCGCAGCGGCTCTTTGTGTCGCGTCTCGCCGAGGAGGACGAGGTTCGCAGGGTCTTCCGCATCGTGGTTGTAATAGCGGTCGGGGTAAAAGTCGCTCCAGATTTTTTCCCCAGACATACGGCGCATCTCGGCGGGCGTCATCTTGCGGTGCAGCGAGATGGCGATGATGATGTGGATGTCGTCGACGCCGTGGCCGTTCAGCATCTCGACGAGAATTTCGAGCGCGGTCTGGCGGATGTCGGGCGTGTTCATCGGCGGGAGCGGCATCGAGATGTCGTCCACGGCGATGGTCACTTTCATGCCCGGCGTCAGTTGGGCGAACAGCGGATCGCAGTCGTGCGGGTGATTGAGCGCGTAGCGGATCGCGGCCTCGCGGTTGACCAGCCCCTTGAGCGGTTGGTTCGGATAGATGACGCGCGTGCCGACCGGCAAATCCTCCAGGAGGAAGTCCATGCCGGAGGCGACGATGCGCGGCGCGCTGTCGCGGTCGATGTAGACCACGGATTCGTGCAGTTTTTTTCGGAGTTGCAACGCCATAGTTTCAAGTTTCAGGTTTCAAGTTTCAGGTCTGAGGTTCTTTGTCTGTAACTTGAAACCTGAAACCTGACACTTGAAACTTATTTTAGGTTAAGGATCGGCCAGTCGTGATGAAGCGCCGTCTGTTTGAGGCGCATGTCCGGGTTGACGGCCGCCGGGTGGCCGACGATGGAGAGCATCGGCAGATCGCTCATGCTATCCGTGTAGGCGTAAGATTCGCTGAGGTTGATGCCCTCCTGCTCGGCGTAGTTTCTGATCCAGCTCGCCTTCGTGGCGGCGGCCAGCACCGGCGGCAAAAGTCGCCCGGTGGCGATGCCGTTGACGAACTCCAATCGGTTCGCGACGAAAGTTTCGATGCCGAGGTGCTTCATCAAAGGCTCGACCGAGAAATCGAGCGCGCCGGTGACGCACACCTGACGCAGGCCGAGGCTGCGCGATTTCTCGATCAACTCGAACGCACCGGGAAAGACGGCCGGCTTCAGGACGGTTTCGAAAAGCTCGTCGGCGAAGAAGCGGAGGCGGTCTTCCGTCTCTCCCTTGTAACGTTTGAAGAAGAGATCGTTGAAGACCTTGCGGCTATACTGGTCGGTCGCGGCGAACAGCGGGAGGCTGAGGACGGTCGTCGCCGTCTTCCGCAGAGAACGCAACACGCCCTGTTGATTGCGCGCGTAAAAGCCGAGCGTATGCACGAGGTTCGTGCTGACCAGAGTGCCCTCCAGATCGTAAAAAGCCGCTGCTGCCAAACTTTCCTCCCGCGCGGCGCGGCGGCTCGAACGTCTCGTGCCGGCGGCCTCATGTCTGCATAATTTAAGGCTGAAACTGCGTAGGACGAAAAATATACTCTATTTCACCTGTTTTATGTAGCGAGCCTTTCGGCAGTGGGAATTTTTGCGCGCGCCGATATAATATGAGTCAACGTGAAAATCGCAACCTGGAATGTGAATTCGGTAGCTGTAACAACTAAGCCGCCCGCGTGCAAAGTGGCGATTACTCGTAGAGATTTAAGGAAGCGCCGGGGCAGCTTAAACAAAGGCTAGACGGGGCGGATAGAAACTGAGAGAAGCTTACAGCGGATGTCGCAGAGTGAGTGAAAAACAGGGTGCCATGTCACGCTTCCTCGCTTGTTTCTGACATAAGTTAAATTTCACCAACTGAGTTGGCGTTTATCAATCTATGAAAGCGCGGGGTAAATTCAGTCGATTCATCAGAAGATTTAGGCTTCCATCCAGGTCTCTGGTTAAACTTAGATTTCGACAGGCAGTGTCGGATAGAAACCGCTATCTTTTCTTCCTCTTCATTTTTTACATAATAACTCTATTTAGTTTTGCAGGTATCTACTACCTCATTTATGTCCGAGATCCAAGGAGTTTTGCATTTAATTCTGATATTCGCGCAAGCCAAGGTGAGGATTACAATGCTTGGGCGGAACGTGAAATTGCCGACTATACAGTCCTCGTAGATTTACTTCGTAAGTTGTCAGATCAGTTTGAGAAAGGGGGTAATCCTCGTCCCCCTCGAAGGTGGTGGGAGTCTCCAGCCCCATTCGTCACAAGTGAACATCAATACACCTTTACTCAAGTAACTATTATGGCTGCTCCGGCAGGAGTTGTGGATCAATACATTTCTCTCTCAATAAAAGATAATAATGGGAATGAAATACGCAAGATTAGGCTGCCTAATGAAAAGTTCGTAACGGTACCTGATAATGTTGAAGAGGGTAAGAAGGTAACTACAGGCCTTATTTCCTATTACGAACAATACATGGGTGAGGTACGGCGGCGGGTAGGCACGCTCACAAGCCCATACCCTGAAATATGGTCATACTGGGACTTCCTATATTTTAGCACCATAACTCAGACGAGCGTGGGCTACGGAGACATCCTACCGAATAGTACTCAAGTAAGAGTAGTAGTAGTCGGTCACTTATTGATTTCGACAGTGATGTTAGTCCTAGTAATCAATTTGGCGTTCCCGCCGTCACGTAGTGGTATTAAATCTAGGAAACGTAAGAGATTGCAGCCTTAACTGGAATTATTATTTTGCTCAGGTATGACACGGATGGCCGGAGCTTATTTGGGACAGAAAAAGATAGTGAAGGATGGCAGTAACGTAAACCTAAATAAAAACATTTGGCGGAGCATTTAGTAATTCCCAAGTGTGCCAGAAGTGTGCAACCTGATTCAAACTAGGCCTACCCGCGAAAAGTAAAGAGGGGCGTTTATCCAATGGATACGCCTCTCTTCTTATTGAGCCACTCCAAGCCAAAGCCAGTTCGAAGTATATATTCTATTTCACCTGTTTTATGTAGCGAGCCTTTCAGCGGTGGGAATTTTTGCGCGCGCCGATATAATATGAGTCAACGTGAAAATCGCAACCTGGAATGTGAATTCGGTGGCGGCGCGTCTGCCCGTCGTCCTGGAGTGGCTGAAAAAGGCGCGGCCGGACGTGTTGTGCATGCAGGAGTTGAAATGCACGGACGAGCGTTTTCCGCGCGAGGCTTTCGCCGAACTCGGCTACCGTTCGGAAGTCTACGGCCAGCGGACTTATAACGGCGTCGGGATCGTGGCGCGCTCGGCGATCACGGATGTCGAGCGCGGCTTCCCGGACGACGAAGAGGGGGCGCACGCGCGCCTGATCGCGGCGACCGTGGAAGGCGTCCGCATCGTCAACGTCTACGTGCCGAACGGGCAATCGGTCGGGACGGACAAGTATCGTTTCAAGCTGGCGTGGCTCAAGCGGCTGCGCGAGTTTCTCGACGACGATTACTTCACGGACGACGAGGTGCTGCTCTGCGGCGACTTCAACGTCGCGCCCGAAGACCGCGACGTGCACGACCCGCAACTGTGGCGCGGCCGCATCCTGTTCAGCCAGCCGGAAAAGGACGCGCTGAACCACCTCAAAGAGTGGGGCTTCACGGATGCCTTCCGGCAGCACGAACCGGGACACGGCCTTTTTTCGTGGTGGGATTACCGCGCCGGCTCGTTTCGACAAAACACGGGCGTGCGCATCGATCACATCTGGGTGTCTGAAAATCTGGCCGCGCGCTGCACGAACGCCTGGATCGACAAAGAGCCGCGCGGCTGGGAACGCCCTTCGGATCACACGCCGGTCGTGGCGGAATTCAAATGATTGCGGAATGCGGAATGCGGATTGCGGATTAACAGGGCAGAGAAACGATCCCGCCGTATCTGTCTTACAATCCGCATTCCGCGTTCCGCATTCGAAAGGGGTGAGGGTGGATAAGAAGAAACAGGATGCTTTGTTGCTGGCCGGCGCGGGCGTGGGCGCGCTCTTGGGCGTGCGCGCGGCGTTCAAAAAGCGGCGGGAGTTTGATTTTAGAGGCCGGACGGTTTTGCTCACGGGCGGTTCGCGCGGCCTGGGGCTGGTGTTGGCGCGCGCGTTGGCGAGCGAGGGCGCGCGGCTTTCGATCTGCGCGCGCGACCCGGCGGAGTTGGAGCGTGCGCGCGCCGATCTTCTGGGACGCGGGGCGGAGGTGCTGGCCGTGCCGTGCGATGTGACGGACAGGGTGCAGGTGAGCGAGTGGGTGCGCCTGTCGCAAGAACGCTTTGGGGGCGTGGACGTGTTAATTAACAACGCGGGCGTGATACAGGTTGCTCCCGTCGAAGTGATGACGCTCGCCGATTACGAAGAGGCCATGCGGACACATTTCTGGGGGCCGCTCTACACGACGCTGGCCGTGCTGCCCACGATGCGGCGTAAAGCGCGCGGGCGCATCGTCAACATCTCGTCCATCGGCGGCAAGATCGGCATCCCGCATCTCGTGCCCTACAGCGCGAGCAAGTTCGCCCTCGTCGGACTCTCCGAAGGATTGCGCGCGGAGCTGCAGAAAGACGGCATCGTCGTGACGACCGTGTGCCCCGGCCTGATGCGTACGGGCAGCCCGCGCAACGCCATCTTCAAAGGACGGCATCGAGAGGAATATGCCTGGTTCAGCATCAGCGACTCGCTGTCCGGCTCGACGATTAAGGCCGAGCGCGCCGCGCGCCAGATCATCGCGGGCTGCCGGCGCGGCGACGCGGAAGTGATCCTCTCCGTGCAGGCCGTCGCGGCCATCAAATTTCATCAACTCTTCCCGGAGCTGAGCGCGGACATCAGGGGGCTGTTGAATCGTCTCCTGCCCGCCGCGGGCGGCATCGGCGAGCAACGCGCGAAGGGCAAAGACAGTCAATCCGAACTTTCGCCCTCGTGGTTGACCACGCTCGGCGACGAGGCCGCGAAACGTAATAACGAGACGAACAGTTAAGAAAGGGAAGGTGAAAGGGTAAGGGGTAAAGGTGAAAGGTTAAATCAAATTCCCGTCTTCACCTTTACCCCTTACCCCTTCCCCTTTACCCTTCAAATTCAGGGAGGTGAGCGTGAACGATAAGCAGAAGTGGCCGGACACGTTGTGGATCGTGCGGCACGGCGAGAGCGCGGGCAACGTGGCGCGCGATAAGGCGGAGGCCGAAGGCCTGCACGAAATCGAGATCAAAGCGCGGCGCGATGTGGACGTGCCGCTGTCCGATTGCGGCGAGAAGCAGGCGGCCGCGCTCGGTCGCTGGTTCGGGAAGATGCCGCCGGACGAGAGGCCGACCGTCGTGCTCACGTCGCCTTACATACGCGCCCTGCGCACGGCCGAGATCGCGCTCGGCGCGGCAGGCATTGCGCACGACGACATCACCTTCATCGCCGACGAGCGCCTGCGCGAGAAGGAGTTCGGCATCCTCGACCGCCTGACGAAGTTCGGCATCGAGGCGAAGTATCCGGAGCAACAGGAATTTCGCCGCGCGATTGGAAAGTTTTACCATCGCCCGCCGGGCGGCGAGAGTTGGTGCGACGTGATTCTGCGCCTGCGCAACGCCATCGACACGATCACGCGCGAGTATCGACGCGAGCGCGTGCTCATCGTCGCCCACTCGGTGGTCGTGCTCTGCTTCCGCTACCTGCTGGAACGCATGACCGAGGAGCAGATTCTCGAAATTGATCGCGCGACCGATGTCGCCAACTGCTCCGTCACTTCATACGCTTACGACGCGGATAAGGGGAAGCACGGCAAGCTCGTTCTCAGCCGGTATAATTTCGTCGCGCCGCTCGAACGCGAAGGCGCACCCGTCACGACGGAAAAGGACGTTCCGGTCGCGCCCAAGTAAGACGGCGACAAAACAACTCGCGCCCCGCGCGACGAGATCAGAGAAGGCATGGCAAAGGAAAAAAGTATTCCCGGCACACGAAGCGAAAACACGGACGCCGCGCCCCGCGTCATCACGCCGAAGACGCTCGGCGCATGGCCTCTGCCGCAACCCGAAGACGACGACGACAAGGAGGCGCGCGGTCGCGTGCTCGTCGTCGGCGGCTCGACCGAGATCGCGGGCGCGGTCGTCCTGGCCGCGACCGCCGCGTTGCGCGCCGGGGCGGGGAAGATGCAGATCGCCACTTGCCGCAGCCTCGCGCCGCACGTCTCGATGGCCGTGCCGGAGGCGCGCGTGATCGGTTTGCCGGAGACGCGCGCGGGCGGCATCGCGGCGGGCGGTCTCAAAGGGATCGAGGCGGAAGTGGCGGGGGCGCAGGCCGTGCTGGTCGGCCCCGGTATGGTTGACGAGGCGGCGACCGCGCGGCTGTTGCGAAACCTTCTCGGCAGCATCGGAGACGCTACGCTCGTGCTCGACGCGGGCGCGTTCGCCTTCCTCAAAGTCGCGCCGCGCAGCCTGTCGCGTCTCGGCGGTCGGGTGGTGTTAACGCCGCACGCGGGCGAGATGGCGAGCCTGTTGGGGATCGAGAAAGCGGAAGTCGAAGCGGAGCCTTTGCGGACGGTGCGGCGCGCGGTCGCGGAACTGAACGCGGTGGTCGCGCTGAAAGGGCGTGAGACTTTGATCGCCGCTCCCGCGAGCAGCAACGTCTATTGCAACCGCGCTGGCAACGTGGGGCTGGCAACGTCCGGTTCGGGCGATACGCTTTCCGGTGTCGTCGCCGGACTCGCCGCGCGCGGCGCGACACCGTTTCAAGCCGCCGTCTGGGGCGTTCATCTGCACGCGCGCGCGGGCGACGAACTGGCGCAGCGCATGGGGGCGCTCGGCTTCCTCGCGCGCGAGCTCCTCGCGGAAATTCCCCTGCTCATGGCGAAACTCAACCGGCCAAAGAAACGATGAATAACCACACCAACCCCGAGCCGAACTTCATCTCCCTCGACTTCACACGCCTCCCACCCGACGAACAACTCGCGCGCAGCCGGAGTTTTTACGAACTGATGCGCCGCCGTCGTACAGTGCGCGAGTTCGCGGACGAGGACGTACCGTTCGCACTCGTCGAGGCGGCGATAGCCACGGCGGGCACTGCGCCGTCCGGCGCGAACATGCAGCCGTGGCAGTTCGTCGTGGTGCGCGACGCCGAAGTCAAGCGGCGCATCCGCGAGGCAGCCGAGGCGGAAGAGCGCGCGAGTTATGAGGGGCGCATGCCGGCGCGCTGGCTCAAGCGACTCGCCCCGCTCGGCACGGATTGGCACAAGCCTTTTCTCGAAATCGCTCCATACCTGATCGTCGTCTTTCGCGTAGATTATCTCGCCGACGCGGCGACGGGCGAGACCGAGCCGACTTATTACACCTCTGAATCGGTCGGCATCGCCGTCGGCCTTCTGCTCGCCGCGTTGCACCACGCAGGCCTCGCCACGCTCACGCACACGCCCAGCCCGATGCGTTTTCTGGCCGAGATTCTCGGACGCCCCAAAAACGAAAAACCTTACGTGCTCATCCCCGTCGGATACCCGGCGACGGGCGCACGCGTGCCGGACATCGGCCGCAAATCGCTCGCAGAGATCATGCGCGTCGTGTGATTCAAGTGGAAGTGTCTCAGATGGTTCGATAAGTGTCGAAACTGACCGGCGGGGGCGGCGGACGTTGCGCGCTCAACTGTCTGAACTTCGTCTCCTGCATTTCGTCAATCCGCTTCACGACCAGAATCGCGAGCACGGCGGCGGTCACGAAAATGGCGTCCGAGCCGATAGTGATCCAGGAGGCCAGCAACATGCCCTCTATCGTTCCGGCCGTGACGGCTGCGCGGTCGCTCACCCGCACCGCGACGTTCGCGATGATCCAGAACGCCCACCACCAGCCAATCAGCGCTGGCGTGCCTGTGCGCGAGAAGTCGTCGCCGAAATTCTCGCCCCCTTCCGCGCCGGGCGTGCTCTCGCGCCAGATTTCCCTCACCACCTGAAACGGCTTGACGAGGTTCACGAACGGGATGAAGAAGTAGGCGACCGCCCAACCCGGCGTCGTGTCGAGACTCGTCGCGCCGAGCGCGGGCAGGTTGCGGTAGGCGCGGTGCAGCCACAACAGGAAAGCAACGGCCGTCGCGATGAAGACGACGAATTGGAGCAAGGCGACCCCGACGTACAACAGTTCCGTCACCGATTCGCCGAACTCGTAAGGCGCGCTCAGGTCGGCCTCGTCCCACAGCATTCCGGCCAACGCGGCGTTCACGATTAAAGAGAGCGACGTGCTGGCCGCGCCCGCGCCCAGCAGGAGAATGGTCAGCAGCGCGCGCGGGTGGCCGGAGGCGTAAGGCTTTTGGTTGAAATTTTGATTCATCGAAAATTTCAATTCAGATGTTCGCGCAAAAAGTTCAGGAGCAGGGGGCGGGTGAGTTGTGAACCCCAGCCGTCGAAGTTGTAATCGAAGCCGTGCTGGGCATAAGGGATGCGCAGGGCGCGGTGCGCGACGTTCTGCCGGTCGAGCCCTTCCGCGAGCAGCGTCATGTGCCTTTCGCTGACGAGTTGATCGCGCCCCCCGTGGAAGAGAAGCGTCGGCGGCGTCCGCGAGTTGACGTGCGAGGTCGGCGATGCGAGGCGAATGTCTTCGGGCGCGGAAGCGGGCGTGCCGCCGACGAAGTTGCGAATCTTCGCCGGCCCGTCGAGCACCAGACGATTGGCCGGATGCTCGTAGCCCCATTTCAAATCCGTCGGCGCGTACAGGGAGGCGACCGCACGCACGCTCGCGTCGGGCGCGGCGCAACTCGGCGGCATCGCGCTCTCGTGCGTCGAGTACGCGGCGAGCAACGCGAGATGCCCGCCCGCCGAACGACCGAGCAGCGCGACCCGCGCCGGATCAACCGCGAACCTTCCGGCGTTCGCCCTGACCCAACCGACGGCGCACTTCACGTCGCCCGTCGCCGACCGCCAGTTCGGTTGCGGCGTGATCCTGTAGTCAACATCGAAGACGACGTAGCCCTCGCGCGCCAGCCATTCGTTCCACAGCGGATAATCGCTCCGCTCGCCGGCATTCCAGGAGCCACCGTGGACGACGATGACGGCCGCGCGCATGGCCTGTGGCGAAGTCGTCTTCACGGCCGACGCGCGGTAAACGTCCAGTTTGAGCGTCTGCCCCTCGACCGTGGCGAAAGTTTCCGTCGTCCGTTCTACGCGCGCCGCCCCGTCTTTTCTTGAGCCGAAAAGATATTGACCGAGCGACAACCCGATGTTGTTCGCGCGCGCCACCCGCCAACTCTCAAGCGGCGGAATCAGAGACAGGGCAACGGCCGCGATGCCTGCGATGAACGCAACCCACGCCGCCCGCCCGCTCCCCCCGGCGCGAGCCGCCAAACTCAGCCCTGCGCCCGCCATCCCCGCCGCGCCGCACCACAGACTCCATTCGCCCGCCCCCACCGCCACCTTGAAGAGAGCGTAAGAGGGCGCGGGCAGGACGATCCAGACGGTCAACAACAGGGCAACACCGCCGCACAAAAAAGCCGCGACGAGGAGAGCTGTTCGTAACATGCGCGTGGCGTTCAAAAAGGGTGGGCGCGGTTCAGTCCGCCGTCATCGTCTCCGGTTGGCGGGTGGTGAGTTCGCGCCAGGTGAGCGGGCGCGAGCCGTCGTCGAGGCGCACCATGGAGATGCAGCCGGGAACGGGGCAGACGAGGTAACAGAGGTTGCAGCCGACGCACTCGTGCTCGTCCACGACGGGGAAGCGACGGCCGGCGATTTCGGTGAGCGGGATGCACTGGTGCGCGCCGTCTTCGCAGGCGATGTGGCAGAGGTTGCACTGGATGCACTTGGCGTGGTCGATGCGCGCCACGGTTTTGTAGTTGAGATCGAGGTTGCCCCAATCGGTGACGCGCGGCACGCTTCTGCCGATGATGTCCGTGACGCTGAGGAAGCCTTTGTCGTCGAGATAATTCGAGAGGCCGTCGATCATGTCTTCGACGATGCGGTAGCCGTAGTGCATGACGGCGGTGCAGACCTGCACGGTGGTCGCGCCGAGCAGGAGAAACTCCGCCGCGTCGCGCCACGTCCCGATGCCGCCGATGCCGCTGATGGGCACGCCGACCTCCGCGTCGCGCGCGAGTTCGGAGACCATGTTGAGCGCGATGGGCTTGACGGCCGGGCCGCAGTAGCCGCCGTGCGCGGCCATGCCGTTGACGTTCGGGTGCGGGACGAACGTGTCGAGGTCGACGCCCACCACAGAGTTGATCGTGTTGATGAGCGAGAGGGCGTCGGCGCGCCCGCGCACCGCCGCGCGTGCGGGCGGCGTGATGCTCGTCACGTTCGGCGTCAACTTAACGATGACGGGAAGGCGTGTCGCCTCCTTCACCCATTCCGTCACCATGCAGGTATATTCCGGCACTTGTCCCATCGCCGCGCCCATGCCGCGCTCGGACATGCCGTGCGGGCAGCCGAAGTTCAACTCCACGCCGTCCGCGCCCGTGTCCTCGACCTTTTTCGCGATCTCGTGCCAGGCCTCACGCCGCGACTCCACCATCAACGAAATTATGAGCGCGTGTTTCGGATACTTCCGCTTGCACTCCCTGATCTCCTTGAGATTAACTTCGAGCGGGCGATCCGTGATCAACTCGATGTTATTGAGACCGAGCATGCGCTGCGGCCCCGAATCAATCGAGCCGAGGCGCGAGCAGACGTTGCGAATCGGCTCGCCCAGAGTCTTCCACACCGCCCCGCCCCAGCCCGCGTCGAACGCACGCTCAACCATCGAACCCATATTCGTCGGCGGCGCGCTCGCCAGCCAGAAGGGGTTCGGCGATTCGATGCCCGCGAAATTAACTTTCAGGTCAGCCATAGATTTATCCTTACAGAACTTCTACGAAGTTACATCCGGTAGGGCGGTCTGCTCCGCCTGAGCTTCACTGCGTTTCACATCCTCAAAGACCACATCACGATAAATCTCCGTCAAGGCCAGCACGCAGGGCACGGAAGCGCACCGCACGCTTTCGGACAGGTCGTTAAATTCCATGAACGACCAGACACCGTTCTCCTGCCTGACGAATTGCGACACGTGCGGGCGATGCTGTGCAATCAGTATGTACTCGCTGAAACTGGGGATGGATTTGTAGTAAGTGAATTTATCGCCCCGGTCGAACGCCTCCGTCGAAGACGACAGCACCTCGATGATTAAGGCCGGGTTGACGAGCATGTCCAGCCCGCCCATTCTTTCAATCTCCGGCTGGCCGCACAGGGCTGTCAGGTCGGGATAGCGATACGGCGGGTATGAAGGAACTTTAACGCGCAGGTCAGCAGGGAAACTTTGGCACCCCCGCGCTCGCAACTGCGTATCCAGTTGAGTTCCGATATTGCGTGCGATCTGGTTATGCGCGAGGCTCGCGCCGCTCATGCAGAAGACTTCGCCGTTCCCGAACTCGTATTTCTCTTCGCCGGCAAGTTCCAATGCGAAGTATTCTTCGAGCGTGTATTTGTGTGTTGGTTGTGATGACATAAAACTTAGACCCCGGCATCTGGAACATGTCCGTTGACGTAACGCGCGCCGGATTTACTCGCCAATCGGCCATAAATTCGACTTCTGCCAGACGCGAATCATCAATGCTTGATCTCGCTCGTCTCTTCGTGCAGCGGCACGCGCGCGCCCGCGAACTCCACGCTTTCGCCCGACAGTTCAAAGTGTATGCCCTGCGCGGCGAGCTTGCCCGCCTGCGCGGCGTCCACGGCTTCGCGCCCGCCGTTAACGCAGTCGCCGCCGGCGAAGAATTTCGGGTTGGCCGTCTGCATCGTGTCCGGATCGACGACGACGCGCCCGGCATCGTCAAGTTTTATGTTTGCGATTTGCGAGAGCCAGTCGGACATCTTCTGCTGGCCGAGCGCCTTGATCACCATATCGACGGGAATGTCGAACTCCGAACCGGCGACGGGCTGAAACGAGCGACGCCCCGCCGGGGAACTGTCCGCCTCAATGATTTCCGTCCTCACGCAGCGCAACGCGGCGGCGCGTGTGCCGTCCGCGCCCGGTAAAATCTCCACGGGCGCGGTTTGCCACCAGAACTCTACAGCATCGCTTTTCGCCAGTTCGTACTCATACTCGTAGGCGGGCATCTCGCGCGCGGTGCGGCGATAGATCAACAGGACGCGCTCCGCGCCGAGGCGTCTGGCCTGCGTCACTGCGTCAATCGCAGTGTTGCCCGCGCCGATGACGGCGACGGTGCGCCCGATGGGGACGCTCGCCCAATCGCGTGTCTTGATTCGTTCGATGAAGTCGAGCGCGTCATAGACGCCTTCGAGTTGCTCGCCGGGGATACGCAGGCGCGAGGTCGCCCCCAGCCCGATGCCGAGGAAGATCGCATCGTGCAGCTTGCCCAGCTCGTCCATCGAAATGTCGCGCCCGATCTCCGTGTTCGTTTTGAACTCGACTCCGAGCCGCGCCACCTGCGCCACCTCTTCCTGCGAGACACGCTGCGTCATCTTGTACTCAGCCATGCCGTAGGTGTCCATGCCGCCCGCGAGCGGCTTGCGCTCGTAAATTGTGACGGCATAACCGAGCCGCGCGAGATAGGCTGCGCACGACAGGCCGGCCGGGCCTGAACCGACGATGCCGACTTGTTTGCCGTTCGGCGCGCCCGCCTTGAGCACGTCGCGCCCGCGACTGAAAACGGCGTCCGTCGCGTAGCGTTGCAGGCGGCCGATCTCGATGGGCTTCGCCATCAGCGTCTTCTCCACGCACGCGCCTTCACAGAGCACTTCGACCGGACACACGCGCGCGCAGGTCGCGCCAATCGGGTTGGCCTCGAAGATGACGCGCGCCGAACCTGTGAGGTTGCCGCTCGCGATCTTTTTGATGAAGGCGGGCACGTCGATGTGCGTCGGGCAGGCGCGCGTGCAGGGCGCGTCGTAGCAATAGACGCAGCGGTGCGATTCCAGGATCGCCTCGGCTTCCGACAGGGGCGGCGCGATCTCGCGGAAGTTGCGCTCGATCTGCGCGATGTTGATGGGTGACTCGTGGGTCGTTGACATAAGGTTTCAAGTTTCAGGTTTCAAGTTTCAAGTCTGACAGGTTCTTTGATTCTTTAACTTGAAACCTGAAACCTGAAACTTGAAACTTCGTTTAGTCCGCCACGATCTCGTCGTAAGTGTCCGGCCGGCGGTCGCGGAAGAATTGCCATGTGTTGCGAACTTCGCGGATCAGGTCGAGATTGAGGTCGGCGACGACGAGCGCGTCCTCGTCGCGCGGCGCTTCGGCGAGAAATTGACCGCGCGGGTCGCAGAAGTAGCTCTGGCCGTAAAATTCGCCGATGTCCCACGGTTGCTCGTGGCCGACGCGGTTGATCGCGCCGATGAAGTAGCCGTTGGCGACGGCGTGCGCGGGCTGTTCGAGCCGCCAGAGATATTCGGAGAGGCCGGCGACGGTGGCCGACGGGTTGAAGACGATCTCCGCGCCGTTTAAGCCGAGGATGCGCGCGCCTTCGGGGAAGTGGCGGTCGTAGCAGATGTAGACCCCGATGCGCGCGTAGGCCGTGTCGAAGGCCGGATAGCCGAGGTTGCCCGGTTTGAAATAGAACTTCTCCCAGAAGCCGGGATTGACGTGCGGGATGTGGTTCTTGCGGTACTTGCCGAGGTATTTGCCGTCGGCGTCGATGACGGCGGCGGTGTTGTAGTAGATGCCCGTGATCTCTTCCTCGTAGATCGGGACGATGATCACCATGCCGTGCTGGCGCGCGACTTCCTGCATGAGCTTGACGGTTGGCCCGTCGGGGATTCTCTCGACGGCCTCGTACCAGCGCGTCTGTTGCTCGGCGCAGAAGTAAGGCGTTGTGAAGACTTCCTGCATGCAGAGAATCTGCACGCCCTGCCGCGCCGCCTCTTCGATCAACGTCACGTGCTTTTCGATGTTGGCGCGCTTGATCTCTTCGATGGGCGCGTCTGTGGGCGCGGCGTTCGTCGCCTGGATGAGGCCGCATTTAACGGTGCGTGGCATATTTTTATAATGATGAGCGCGGAACGATGAACGATGAAGTAAAAGCAAAACACTTGTCTTCACTTCATCGTTCATCGTTCCGCGTTCATCGTTCTTCCTTTCTCAAGTTTCCCTTCATCAGTAAGTAATATAGAACGAATCCTATCGCGAAGGTGACGAACCAGGCGTAGGTGTAGAGCGTGTCGAAAAAGCCGGGCTGGGTGATTTGCCCGCCCGGCGTGGCGGCCGCGTGCAGAAACCCCGGAACGACCGGCGCGATTGCCGCGACGAGCGCGACGAGCGCGCGCAGGTTGAACCCGTTCGTGTAAGTATAGCGTCCTTCCGGCTGAAACAGATCATAGAGATCGAGGCGCTGGCGGCGCAGCACCCAGTAGTCGCAGATGAGGATGCCCGCGATGGCGCCCATCAGGCCGGAGTAGCCGATGAGCCAGGTGAAGATATACTCGCCCATCGAGGACATCAATTTCCAGGGCATCATCAGGACGCCGATGAGCGCGGTGATCAGTCCGCCGGTGACGTAGGAGATGAGCCTCGGGTTGAGATTGGAAAAATCGTTCGAGGGCGAGACGACGTTGGCGGCCATGTTGGTGGTCAACTGCGCGGCGAAGATGACAAACGTGGCGAAGAGGATGACGGCCACGCTGTCGAAGCGTTGCATCAACTCGACGGGGTTCGGGATCGCCACGCCGTAAATCAACAGAGTCGCGCTCGTCACGGCGACGCCGATGAAGGCGAAGGCGGTCATCGTCAGCGGCAGCCCGAGCGCCTGTCCGAGCATCTGCGATTTTTGCGAGCGGGCGTAGCGCGTGAAGTCCGGAATGTTGAGGCTGAGCGTCGCCCAGTAGCCGACTGCGGCCGTGAGCGAGCCGGGGAAGATCGTCCAGAAGTTGTTCTGCTGTTTCTGCAACGCGCTCGACTCGGTGAGCACGCGCCCCAGTCCGCCCGCGCGCCATGCCGCCCATGCGAGCAGAGCCACGCCGCCCGCGAGCAGCAGCGGGGCAGACCACGTTTCCAGATGCTTGATACCTTCCACGCCTTTCAGGATGATGAACACCTGTATGAGCCAGAAGATGAAGAACCCAATCCACGTGTGCAGCGCAACTCCGAATAGCCCCGCGCCGCCGAACAGAGTGTTCCATCCGCCGTGCATCGCGCCGAACAGGGCATCGAGCGCCGTGCCGCCGATCCACGTCTGAATGCCGAACCACCCGCAGGCCACAATCGCGCGTAGGATGGCCGGCACGTTCGCGCCGCGCACGCCGAACGACGCGCGGCACAGCACCGGGAAAGAGACGCCGTATTTCGTGCCCGCGTGCGCGTTCAAAATCATCGGGATGAGGACGATGGTGTTGCCGAGCAGGATCGTCGTCATGGCCTGCCACCAGTTCATTCCCGCTTCGATGAATGCCCCGGCGAGCGTGTAGGTCGTGATCACGACGCTCATCCCGATCCAGAGCGCGGCGATGTTCCACGTCGTCCAGGTGCGCTGGCGGATGGTGGTCGGCGCGAGGTCTTGATTCCACAGTGGGCTGGCGGACACGTCCGCATGCAACTCTTCAAAGTCGTGTCCGGTTGCGGTTCGCGCGTTGTCGCTGTGGGTTCCTGTCGCCATGTTGCCGGTTTTTTATTGGAGTATGAAACTGACGGACACCTGCGCCGTGACGCGGATCGTGCCGGGCGCGATGGTTGAACTTTCGTCGGCGGAGAAGTTGCCGCTAACGAGGGTAAAGGTGTTGGCCGAAGAGCTGCGCCTTTCGTCCTCTTCGCTGATCGAATGCGCCTTGCCGATGGTTTGCCCGATCTCGCTTGCCAGCGCGACGGCCTTCTCCCGCGCCGCGCGGATGGCGAGCATGCGCGCCTGATCTTTATACTTGCGTATCTGCGACGTACGGAAGCTGACATCGCTGACGCGGCTGACGCCCGCCTGCAGCACGGCCGAAAAGAACTCCTCGAAACGCGCGATGTCCGTGAACCGCACGATGACTGTTTTCGCAACCTCGTAACCGACAAACTCGCGCTTGACCTTCCGCGTCGCGTCCGAATCTTCCACGCCTTCGGAGAGGTCTGTAGTGTATTTCATGTCCACGGAGATGTAATCGGTCTTCACGTCCTGCGGCGCAATCCTGAATCGCCGCGCGAGGGCCAGAATCTGCCGCACGCTCTCGTCGTTCTGCTCTTTCGCCGCCGACAGGTCTTTGTCGATCTTCTCCACGATCAACGTGAACGTCACCTCGTCCGGCACGACGCGCACTTCGGCCTGACCCGAAACCGAGACGAGCGCCAGATCGCTCTTGAGTTGCGCGCGCGCGGCAACCGACAGGCACATGACGATTGCCATTGCCCCGGCGACGCTGCATAGATATTGTTTCGCCAGCTTCATCAAATTCACCTTCCGCGGCCGGCTAAGATGTGCTTGCCCGATTCCGCGTTATTGCAGCGGAGCTTCGATCTTGATGTCGGCGTTGTAATCGGTCATGGTGATGAGCGTCTTCGTCTTCTTGCCGTCGAACTCGCCCTCGGTTTCGGTCTTGCGCGGCAACCCGTCGGCGATGGAGAGCCAGGTTTTGGACGTGCTTTTGAGCTTCATCCCCATCGGGTTGGTCTGCGTATATTGATAGACGAGCATCGGCGCGCCCTCGAACGTGTCGGCGCCGACGAACTTCACGTCCGCCGTCTTCGCCAGTTCGTCGAGCATTTTGGGGTCGCGGAAAGCCTTGATCATCTCGCCGCCGTCCACCGGCGACTTTACCCACCCGCCGCCCGGCGTCTTGATGTAGGTCGCGCCTTTGACGATCACGTACTCCATTTTGAAATTCTTCCCGGCTTCGCCGCCCGGCGCTTCGCCCGTCATGCGGTAGCGGTCGGGCGCGGCGTATTCGATGAGCATTTTGGTGGCCGCGCCGTCGGCGGTCGTGGAGGTAACGTGCGCGCGATAGGATTTGGCGTCGAGTTGCGCGCGCATCGCTCTGGTCATCGCATCGAGGGGCTTGTCGTTTTCGGAGATGGCGGCCGCCGCCGTCGCGCCGCCGCCCGCGTTGCCGGACGAGGCGGCCTGGCCTCCCGCGCTGTTGTCTCCCGCCGGGCGCGAGGCGCAGGCGGCACAGCTTAGGAGCAGGAAACAGAGCAGGCAAGTTGAAAATCTGGTCTGAGAGTTCATGACGGACGCCTCCCGGCGTGTTTGTTTGAAGTTTCCCGCTTGAGAGAAGACCCGCTTGAGATAAAGACCCGCTTAGCGTGAAAGAGTAGCAAAGGAGGCGCAGCCGTCATGGAGACCGGAGAGAGTAGCCGCGCACGCGCCTCACATCGTCACGCACGTCCCGCGCTTGAGGAAGCGGCCGTCGCCCGCCTTGCCTTTGTACTCGCCGTTTTCAATCACGACGCGCCCGCGCGACAGCACCGTCTCGACGACGCCCTTGATGCGCTTGCCCTCATACGCGCTGTAATCGACGTTCATGTGATGCGTCTCCGCGCTGATGGTCTGTTCGCGTTCCGGGTCGAAGATCACTATGTCGGCATCCGACCCGACGGCAATCGTACCTTTGCGCGGGAAGAGGCCGAACATCTTCGCGGCGGCGGTCGAAGTGAGTTCGACGAAACGGTTGAGCGAGATTTTGTTCTCCACCACGCCGCCGTTGTAGATGAGCGGGACGCGATGCTCGACACCCGGCGCGCCGTTCGGGATTTTGGAGAAATCGTCGCGCCCCAGTTCCTTCTGCTCCTTCATGCAGAAAGGGCAGTGGTCTGTGGAGATGACCTGCAAATCGTCCGTCTTCAAACCCTTCCACAACTCCGCCTGATTCCAACGCTCCCTGAGCGGCGGCGTCATCACATACTTCGCCCCCTCGAACCCCGGTTCCTCGTAATTATCGTAAGAGAGAAACAAATACTGCGGGCACGTCTCGGCGAACGCGGGCAAGCCCCTATCGCGCGCCGCGCGCACCTGTTCGAGCGCGTCGGCGCAACTCAGATGCACGATGTAGACGGGCGCTTCGGCCATCTCCGCAATCGCAATCGCGCGATGCACGCCCTCGGCCTCGGCGCGCGTAGGCCGCGTCAGCCCGTGATACTTCGGCGCGGTGCGCCCCTGCGCGAGCGCGCGCTTGATGATCTCGTTGATGACCACGCCGTTCTCCGCATGCATGCAGATGAGTCCGCCGCGCTCGCCCGCCGCCGACATCGCCCGAAAGATCGTCGCATCGTCCACCAGAAACACGCCCGGATAGGCCATGAACATCTTGAAACTCGTCACGCCCTCGTCGATGATGCGGTGCAACTCCGGCACGCGCTCGTCTTCCAGATCGGTCGTGATCAAATGAAAACTGTAATCAATCGCCGTCTTGCCCTCTGCCTTCGCGTGCCAGTTATCCAAAGCCTCCGTCAAAGACTCGCCCTTATACTGCACCGCGAAATCGATGATCGTCGTCGTCCCCCCGTAAGCGGCCGCCCGCGTCCCCGTAAAGAAATCATCCGACGCCTGCGTCCCCCCGAAGGGAAGCTCCATGTGCGTGTGCGGATCAATCCCGCCGGGAATCACCAGCTTTCCCCCCGCATCAATCAACACGTCCGCCTCCACCTCCAGCCGCGCGCCGATAACCGACACCACCTCATCCTCAATCAACACGTCGGCCTTGTAATCATCGACGGCAGTCACGATGCGCCCGTTACGAATCAGAGTTTTCATAATTTGCAATCAGCTACAGGATTTAGAAACGCTGCGAATCAAAAAGGATTCAACCTCGCGCGCAGGCGAAACCAGAAGCTGTCGAGTTTTTTGACATACCGCTGCATCTGGTCATAACCAAGAGACTCTTTATCAGCAGGAATTTCCCACGTGTCAGAGCAAACTGTTTGCACTTCATATTTCGACCCATAGGTGAAAACCAGATAGTTTCGCTCAGGCTTAAAATAATAAAGAGCCGGACACGAACCGACGTGTGCAAGGTTTTGAACGTCAAAAGTTACGTTGATAAATTTACGCCTGATCCCTTTGAATGCTTTCACCACCTCAAGGGTTTGCGCGTGCTTATCTTCGTCCGAGTAATTTTGAATTAACTCCCTGTCCGGCGATTCAGGCGTAAACCTGCCGACAAAAACTGCTTTAGCTTTTCTGAACCTCTTTCCGAGCGAAGCGGAAGCACATGTGCAAGCAAGGGTCACGTTTGCACTCAGCACCAACACGGCGGCAATAGATAAGGTGCGTAAGAGAAACTTCAAAGCCTTCTCCGACTATTTCACCTGAGATTCCGCAAGACCTGCGTCCAGAGCTTCGATCAACTCGTCAAACATGTCCTTCGTCGAGTTGAGCATCAGGCCGATGCGAATGACGTTGGCATAGATGCCGCCTGTGGCGATGAGAACGCCGCGCCGTCTAAGCGAAGGGCGCGACTAACACGGTTCGGTCGCCGCGCGCTTCCGCATAATTGACCTCGCCCGCGAGAGTTTCGTGTGCGAGTTCTTGAACATCGCGCGCCGTCTCTTCGTCGAGGTATGGCTCACCACAGTTGGTGCAGACTCGCGCGGGAATGTCAGTGACAAGCAGGATGGCGTTGCCGCGCTCAATCGGCAGGATGGTTGTGCCTTCCCCCATCTGCGTGTGTTTACAGACTAAGCACTTCATACGATTCAACTGCGACCCTTTAAGATAATCAACATCAAGCGTTCGCCGTTCAAAAAGCTCCGTCCAAAGCTTCAATCAACTCATCCACAGTGTCCTTCGTCGAGTTGAGCATGAGGCCGGTGCGGATGACGTTGGCGTAGAGGCCGCCTTTGCCGATGAGGACGCCGCGTCGTTTGGTCTCTTCGAAGACGCGGAGGACGGTTTGGGGGTCGGGTTCTTTGGTCTCGCGGTCTTTCACGAGTTCGAGTCCCTGCATGAGTCCCATGCCGCGCACGTCGCCGATGACGGGATGTCTGGCTTTGAGTTCTTCGAGACGCTCGCGGAAGTATGCGCCGACGTTGGCGGCGTTCGCGCGCAGATTTTCGTCTTCGATAACTTTGATGACGGCGAGAGCGGCGGCCATCGAGACGGGGTTGCCGCCGAAGGTGGAGAAGGTGAGGCCGGGAAAACTGTCGGCCACTTCCGGCGTGGCGATGGTCATGCCGATGGGGACGCCGTTGCCCATGCCTTTGGCGGAGGTGATGATGTCGGGTTCGACGTTCCAGTGCTCGATGCCGAACCACTTGTCGCCCGTGCGTCCCCAGCCGGTCTGCACTTCGTCGGCGATGAAGAGGCCGCCGGCCGCGCGTGTGATCTCGGCGGCGCGCTCGAAGTAGCCGGCGGGCGGGACGATGAAGCCGCCGACGCCGAGGATGGGTTCGGCCATGAAGGCGGCGATCTGGCCGGTGGTGGTCGTCTCGATCACGTCCTTGATGTCTTCGGCGCAGGCGAGGCCGCATTCGGGGTAGCTGAGTTTGAGCGGGCAGCGATAGCAATAGGGCGCGCGTGCGTGGACGATGCCGGCGACCTGCGCGGGAAGCGGTCGCCACGTCGAATGGCCGATGGCCGAGAGCGCGGTGGCCGAGCGTCCGGAATAGCTGTGGCGTAGGACGACTATTTCGTGGCGGCCGGTGTGTATTTTCGCGGCCGTGATGGCGGTGTCGTCGGCCTCCGTGCCGCTGCTGGTGAAGAAGGATTTTTTCAGGCGGCCGGGCGTGATCTGGTGGAGCTTTTCGGCGAGGTCGCCCTGCGGTTTATTGGCATAGAGCGTCGAGGTGTGCGAGAGGGTCTTGACCTGTTCGATGATCGCCGCGTTGACCTGCGGGTTGGCGTGGCCGACGCTGACCGTGAGCACGCCGCCGAAGCAGTCGAGATAGCGCGTGCCCGCATCGTCCCAGACGTATTGCCCCTCGCCGCGCACGAGCGCGACCGGCTCCTGATAGTAGGTGGCGACGGCGGGGAAGAGAAATTCTTTGTGCTTGCGCACGATCTCGGACTGGGCGATTTGTGGTTCTGCGGTGGTGCTCATATTGATTCTCCGTTGACGACTTGAAAGATTATCTCCCCGTGCTCTCTCTCGCTATCTCTTCATCCTTTTGGCTGCCTTGCGGAATTTCTCGTCTTTCCTGAATTGCTCGAACGCGGGATGAGTCAGCGGGTCGATCCAGAGCCAGCTCGCCGTCCGCCGATCATTATTCCGGTGCGCATACGCCTTCTCCAGAGCCGCGATGGTGCTGTCCATCTCGCCCTGATCGGCGTAATAATAAGCCAGCCCCAGATGGAACAGCGGCGAGGTCGGGTCATTGGCGACGGCGTAATCCAGCAGCGTCTTCGTGCTCGCGCGGTCGCCGGCGGTCGAGTGTACGTCCAGCAACAGCAAGATCAGCGCTCTCCAGTTCGCGTCGTCGAGTTGGCGCTGCCTGCGTTCGAGGGCGAGCGCGGTGTTGAGGTGTGCAGTGGCCTCCGCGTTTTGCTTTTGCCGGATGAGTTCTTTGGCTTTGTACAAATAATCGAAACTGCCGGAGGGCGCCGAAGTGTCGGTGAACCTGACGGAATCGAGCACCTGATAGAACAACTGCTCGTCCTCTTTAGTGATCGCGATGGCGCTAAGGTGGAACGTGATCAAGACACCGTCTTTCACGAAAAAGGCATCCATCCCGCGCCCCGAAGGCTTCCATGTGCCGGGAGGCCCGGGGTGGGGAGAATACATTTTAGCCATCACATTTTCGTCCGTGTATCTGAGCGCGGGGATTTGTTTGTACTCGAAAGTTTTGACGCTCGTTGCGCCGACTCCCTCCGTTTTTTTAAGTTTTTTGGCGGCGGAGTCTCGAATGTCTGAGGCGCTCCCCACGTCTTTAGCCTCCCCCGACTGGATGATTAACCTGGGGAGGCGACCCGAGGCCGGGTTGTCGGGATTCAGGTTGGCTAGAATAATGTAACCCGGCTCGTCTCTCAGGGAGTCTTCCAGTATGACCGTGAAGGGCGCGAGCGAGAAGTCAACAGACCAATTTTTCCCCGGCCACGTCACGCGGTGGAGACCCTGCGCGCCCGTGGTCTGCCCGTAAGCATTGGCCGCTCCGGCGCACAGCAAAACAATAAGCAACCCGAAGCGCGGGCGCGCTCTCATCCCCCAACTCCGCTTAAACATTTAATACAAATTTCCTTCGCGTTTACGCCCCGTGTAATCAACATAGACGACCACCAGTTCGGTGTAGAAATCGAGCGCGGTTAAAATCTATTTCGCCGGAGGGATTCCCAGGTCTTTGCAAATCTTCTTAACCAACTCATCTCTGATTTCTACATGACGCGGCACGGCTGAACGCTTGTTCTGTGCCGGATTGTGCCACCAAGAATGATTTGCGCCTTCACGTAAAAGTTTGCAGTTCTGCGAATGAAGATAGCGAATCAAATCTCTACGCTTCATACCGCGATTAATTCTTCTTCGTAATTCGTTCCGGCCGCATCCAGGGCGTCCCGGCGATTAAATTCCAACGCCTCGCTCAAAGTTACGCGTAAAGTTTTCAGAAGCTCCTCGCGGCTCGCTTCCTGACAATTCACACCGGGAATCTCTTTTACCCAGCCGATCCACCAATCACCGTCTTGTTTGACAACTGCTGTGTAAGTATTTTGCATTTGATTTGCTTTCTCTTACATACCACTCTTAAATTCTCTTAATACAAATTCCCCTCGCGTTTACGCCCCGTGTAATCTACATAGACGACTTTCAGTTCGGTGTAGAAATCGAGCGAGGTCGAACCCTGCTCGCGTTCGCCGACGCCCGTTGACTTGATGCCGCCGAAGGGGATGTGCGCTTCGCCGCCGGTCGTGGGCGAGTTGATGTGCGTCATACCGGTCTCGATCTCGTCCACGAAGCGGAAGATGCGCGCCGCGTCGTTGGTGAAGATGGAGGATGACAGGCCGTACTCGCTGTCGTTGGCGATGAGCAACGCTTCGTCAAAATCTTTGGCGCGCATGACGGAGAGGACGGGGCCGAAAATCTCTTCGCGGCCGATGCGCATGTCGGGCGTGACGCCGACGAAGACCGTCGGCTTGACGAAGTAGCCTTTGCTCAAGCCAGCCCCTTTGGCGATCTCGCCGCCGCAGACGAGGCTCGCGCCGTCTTCGCGCCCGATGTCCATGTAGGAGAGCACGCTCTTGAACGCTTTGCCGTCGACGAGCGGCCCCACTTCCGTGGCCGGGTCGCTGCCGTCTCCGAGGCGGAGCGCTTCGGCGCGCGCCGTGATGCGTTCGATGAAGTTGTCGTAAACTTTTTCGTGGACGATGGCGCGGCTCGTCGCCGTGCAGCGTTGGCCGGTGGAGCCGAACGCCCCCTGTGCCGTCGATTCGACGGCGAGGTTCATGTCCGCGTCTTCGAGCACGATGACTGGGTTCTTGCCGCCCATCTCGCATTGCACTTTCGCGCCGCGCCGCGCGCACTGCTCGTAGAGTTTGAGGCCGACGTTGTTCGAGCCGGTGAAGGAGACGGCGCGCACGGCCGGGTGGTTCACGATCTCGTCGCCCGCCTCCGACCCCGACCCGATGACGAGATTCAGGACGCCTTTCGGCACGCCCGCCTCCGCGAACAATTCCGTGAGGCGCACGGCCGTGGCGGGCGTGACGGTCGCCGGTTTGAAGATGACCGTGTTGCCGGCGACGAGCGCGGGCGCGATCTTCCAGACCGGAATCGCGACCGGAAAATTCCAGGGCGTGATGCACGCGACGACGCCGTGCGGCTGCTTGATCGTGTAAGCGAAATTGGCGGGCAGTTCCGACTGGATGGTCTCGCCGTTCATGCGTCTGGCTTCGCCCGCGCAAAACTCCGCGACGTTCGCCGCGCGCCTGATCTCGCCGCGCGATTCGGCAAGCGTTTTGCCCTCCTCACGCGTCAGGAGGGCGGCGAGGTTTTCCGTGTCGTCTTCGAGCAGGCGCGCGAAACGTGCGATGATGCGGCCGCGCGCGGGTGCCGGCGTCGCGCGCCATGCGCGAAAAGCCTCGTGGGCAACCTCCACGGCGCGGCGCGCTTCCTCGCGCAGAGCGAGGCGGATTGTGCCGAGCACATCATCCGTGTTGGCCGGGTTGATGTTGGCCGCCGTCTCCGTGGCGTCCGAGAGCAGCCATTGGCCGTTAATGAAATTGCGATAGATGTCCATAAAAAAGAGTGCGTTCCGGTCGCGCTTCCCTGTGTCGGGCGCGGCCTGGCGTCTGGTTGCGGAGCGAACGATGCCTGAGCTGAACGATTGTAGAGATGGAAGCGTTTCGCTAAGCTGTGGTGCGCTTCCTCGTGCGCGTTTGCGGCGGAAGCTGCATGGCCTCAGGTAGCCTGCACTTTATACCGCACAGCCGCACGGCGTTGCAATCTGAATCGATGATGACCACCGAAACGACAAACCCCCTCGCCAACATGCGCGAACTGCTCGAACTTCGCGCCGCCGAAACGCCGGACGCAACTTTTCTCTTCGACGCGCGCGACGGCCGAAGCTGGACTTATGCGGAGTTCGACGCGGTTGTTAACCGCACGGCCGATCTGCTCGCGTCGCACGGCGTCGGGCGCGGCGACGTGGTGAGCCTGCTGCTGCCGAACAGCGCGGAATACGTCATCGCCTATTTCGCCTGTTTCAAGACGGGCGCACTGGCCGGGCCGGTCAACTCGCTGCTCAAGCCGGAAGAGGTCGCCTACGTCGTCGGTAACTCGGACGCGAAGTTGTTGCTCTATCATTCGCAGTTTCGCGACACGGTCGAGCAGGTGCAGAGAGAAGTCACAAGTCTCAACGACGTGATTGAGTTCGACGAAGTGGGGGCGGCCATCTCAACTTCGATCCAAACGTCCGCTTCGTCATGGCGCTCGCTCGCGCTCGGCCGCGATGATGAAGCGATCATCATCTACACTTCGGGTACGACCGGAAAACCGAAGGGCTGTCTTCTGACGCACGGAAACTTGCTGGCGAACGCGCGCCAGATCGTCCGTTGGTTGAAGTTCACGCCGGCCGACCGCCTGCTCTCCGTGATGCCGCTCTTTCACATGAACGCCGTGATGGTGACGACCGTCGCGGCGTTGTACGCGGGCGGGTCGAGCGTCGTCAGCCCGCGCTTCTCCGCGTCGCGCTTCTGGCAGATCATCTCCGATTACGAAGTGACCTCTTTCGGCTCGGTGGCGACGATGCTCTCGATGCTCCTCGCCACCTACCCGGAAGGCGTGCCCGCCGGTTTGCGTCGGGAGCAACTGCGCTTCGCCCTGTGCGGCTCCGCGCCCGTGCCCGCCGAAGTCCTGCGCCGTTTCGAAGAGACGTTCGACTGTCTCGTGATCGAGGGCTATGGCCTGTCCGAGTCGACCGTGCGCGCGACTTTCAACCCGCCCGACGCGCGTCGCCGCCCCGGCTCCTGTGGGCGATCAATCGGCTGCGAGCTCAAAGTGTTCGACGAGGAGGAGAGGGAAGTCGCGCCCGGCGAACTGGGCGAGATCGTGCTTCGCGGCGAGAACATTTTCAAGGGCTACTACCGGAACGAAGCGGCCACGGCAGAGGCTTTCCGCGGTGGCTGGTTTCACACGGGCGACATCGGCTACCGCGACCCCGAAGGCTTTTACTACATCGCGGATCGCAAGTCGGACATGATCATTCGCGGCGGCGAAAACATCTACCCGCGCGAAATCGACGAACTGCTCTACACGCATCCGGCCGTCGCCTCCGCGGCCACCGTCGGCGTACCCGACCCGCTCTATGGCGAAGAGGTGGCGGCCTTCGTCGTCCTGCATGAAGGCGCTTCGGCGTCGCCCGAAGAACTGTTGGAGTTTTGCCGCCTCCGCCTCGCCGACTTCAAATGCCCGAAGTCCATCCGCTTTCTCGACGAGATGCCCAAAGGCCCCACGGGCAAACTGCTCAAACGCGAACTCATCCGCTCATACGCCACGGCGAGCGATGATACGTAATTTTCCAGTTCAGTCCTTGCGAAACGACTTGCACCCTTCCGCGTGAAATAACACGTGCACGCCTGCGTAATATTTCGCAATCCGCCCGGCTCACCTCTGTTTCTATTAACCAATTTATCAGGCACGATGTTTGCGACAAGCAAAGGCGAAACTATTTGTTTGCTCAACTGAGCCGTTGAGGCGAAAAAATACGCGTTAGTTTACAGAAGGAAGAATCCTGATTATGCGGTCGAGAGACTGACGGAAATAGGTCTGGAATCTATCGAGTTATAGCCGTCTCATTAAGTCATATAAATGTTGACAAGCGGCGAAACTTAAACTAAAGTCCGCGCGCTTCATTTTGTGGATAACCCAGATCACCTCGTCCTGTTGTTTTCCCCTCGACGTTGGTAAGTGACCCGTCAACCGCAGTTCTGTCCTGAGAGAAGGCCGCGTTAGTTTTTCCTTCCGTCCGACAGACTATCCGACATTGACTGCATATTTTTCACGCCGCGCAAACAGTCAGGAGCCGTCTGAGGCGCAGACGACCTGCTCGTTTTTGTGTCGAAACTTTCGACCGGCGCGAAGTGTGTGGTTGATATCAAACATGGGAGTCAATGATTGTTGCTCCTCAAATTTTAAACCCCCAGCGCTCTGCGCATGCACGCAGACGTTTGCCCCCTTTAGGAGATAGAGTAGAAATGAAAGTAACCAAATTGTTTGTTCTCGCCCTTGTTGCCGCTATCACCATGCTGGCTTACACCCCCGTCGCCAAGCTCGCCGTAACCTGCACGAAGGACGTTGTGACCGAGGGCGACATTTCCCGACAGATTGAAGGTACGTCGCCGGCTCCCGGTAAGAGTTGGGTGCTGTACACCCGCGCTGTAAGCGGTAATCCGCCGGCGCCGGTGACGCCTGGCACCGGAGCTTTTGTCGATGGCCCGGCTACCCCTCCTTTAGGCGACGGCAGCTTCCAACTGGGAACGAGCGATGCCGGCGCCAAGACGTTCCTGCTCAACTTCGACCATGTTGGCACCCCGCTGTCCGGCATCAACAACATCAGCTATCAGACCTATAGGGTTTCCGGCTCCTTACAGCAGGTGGCAGCCCTGAACCTGGTGATCGACTCCAACGGGCCGAACGTGGAGGGCGGATTCTCGACGCTGGTTTTTGAACCCGTCTACAACACGGCGCAAGGGGCGGTCGTGAGCGGCGAGTGGCAGGACTGGATCGCCAGCGGCAGCGGCATCTGGTGGTCGACGCGCGGCATCAACGGTCAGTGTGCCGGCGCAACGGCGGCCTGCGACAAGACGTGGGATGAAATCAAGGCGAACAACCCCGATGCGGTCATCCTCGGCGGCTTCGGCATCAATCAGGGCAGCGGCAATCCCGGCCTCGTGACGAGCGTCGACGCGCTGACCATCGGCGGCGACAGCGTTTGCGTCACTTATGACTTTGAGGCCGACACGGATAGCGACGGCATCGGCGATGGTTATGACAACTGCGTGGATACCTCGAATGCCGATCAGAAAGATAATGACAACGACGGTGAGGGCGATGTCTGCGATGCCGACGATGACAACGACGGCGACCCTGACACCACCGACTGCGCTCCGTTCAACTCAGCCATCCATCAAGGTGCGACCGAGGTTTGCGACGGCATCGACAACAACTGTGACGGCAATATCGACGAGAACGCCCCGAACACTTACTACCGTGATGCTGACGGCGACGGCTACGGCGATGCGGGCGACAGGGCGCAGTCGTGCAACGCCCCGGCCGGTTATATTTCCACAGCCGGTGACTGCAACGACAACAACGCGGCGGTCAACCCCGGCGCGACCGAAATCTGCAACGGCATCGACGATAACTGCGATGGCGTGGTTGATGAAAACTTCACCAACACCGACGGCGATAGCTTCGCTGACTGCGTCGACACGGACGACGACAACGACAATGTAGCCGACAACGTGGATAACTGCCCGCTCGTGTCCAATAGCGATCAAGCGGACTTCGACCGTGACAATAAAGGTGATGTCTGCGATGCGGTGACGGGTCCCCCGGTCGCCAAAGACCAGTGCATGAACGGCGGGTGGATGCGTTTCAATTCGCCTGAGTTCAAGAATCAGGGACAGTGCGTCTCCTATGTCAGCACCCGCAAGTAGTTAGAAATAACAGGGCGAGGGAGGGCGAGGTCGCGTGCGAGCGGCCTCGCCCTTTTCGTTTGTTTGGAGGCTGGCGAAAATGTTCATGGCTAACTGGTGGGGCGTGCGGTATGATGCGTGCAAAATTACACGCGTAGTTTCAAGGGAAAGCCCACGGCGAAGTTGAAAGTCGAGCCGCGTATGAAAGTTATCTGAACGCTATGTTGAAAAGATATACGAAATTTCTCGCGCTGTTGCTCGCGCTCGCTTTGCACGCGCCCGCACAGCAACGTAGCGCGCCGCCGGTGGCAACGGAACGAAGCATGCCGGCGGCGGACTCAAATGAGCGTGGTGCGGCGCGCGAGCAACGCATCGCACGGGCGGCGGAAGCGTTGCGCCCGCAACTCATCGCGCAGCGGCGCGATTTTCACATGCACCCCGAACTCTCCAACCGCGAGGAGCGCACGGCACGCATCGTCGCCGAACGTTTGAAGTCGCTCGGTTTCGACGAGGTGCGAACGAATGTCGCGCGTCATGGTGTGGTCGGCGTGTTGAAGGGAGGGCGGCCGGGCGGGGTTGTCGCCGTTCGCGCGGACATGGACGCGCTGCCGATCCAGGAGACGAACAACGTGCCCTACAAGTCGCGGACGCCGGGCGTCAAGCACGCCTGCGGCCACGACGTGCACACCACCGTCGGGTTGGGCACGGCGGAAGTTCTGAGCCGTATGCGCTCCGAGATCAGCGGCACAATCAAGTTCATCTTTCAGCCCGCGGAGGAAGGCGCGCCGGCGGGCGAAGAGGGCGGAGCGACGCTGATGATCAAGGAGGGCGCGCTGGAGAACCCGCGCCCGCAGGCCATTTTCGGCCTCCACACTGAGCCGAACGTGCAGGCCGGGCAGATCGGTTATCACTCCGGCGCGGCGATGGCCTCGTCCGACACCTTCCAGATCATCATTCGCGGCAAGGGCGCGCACGGGGCGCAGCCGCAACTCGGCGTGGACGCGGTGGTCGTCGCCTCGGAGTGCGTGCTGGCGCTGCAACACATCCGCAGCCGCCGGATCGATCCGCTCGAACCGCTCGTCATCACCGTCGGCACGATTCAGGGCGGCTCGCGCTTCAACGTCATCGCTAACGAAGTTAAGTTGACGGGCACGATGCGCACGCACAACGATGCGGTGCGCGAGCGTGCCATAGAGTTGATGCGCGAGACGCTTACGCACGTGACCGCCGCCTACGGCGCGACGTTTGAATTGAACTTCGAGGGCAGCAACCCCGTGACGTATAACGAGCCTGCGCTCGTCGAGGCGACGCTGCCGACCATCCGCCGCGTTGTAGGCAAGGAGAACGCGCTCGCGCTCAAACCTTTCATGCCCGCCGAAGACTTCTCCTACTTCCAGAAGGTCGTGCCCGGCTTCTACTTTTTCCTCGGCGTCGGCAACCGCGAGCGCGGCATCACGGCCGGCTGGCACACGCCCGATTTCGACGTGGACGAAGAGAGCCTCGTCGTCGGCGTCAAGGTCATGTCCAACGTGCTGCTCGATTATCTCGACCGGCAGGCGGAGAAGCGTTGAGGGCTCGCGGCTGAACGCGAGACATCGAAGGCGCGATGTCGCACGGCGGAAGGTTAAGGGGCTGAATAACGGACGCGGGCGGCCAACAACGAACGGCGGCGATGCGGCGCACAACCAGCCGACGTCGAAACGGATCAATTGCGAAGCTCGCTGTCTTAAAAGATTCGTAACGATAAACTTCGAGAGAGGAGAACTGTTATGACCACCATCCTGATCGTGATCCTGATCATCCTGCTGCTCGGCGCGTTTCCGCGCTGGCCGCACAGCCGCAACTGGGGCTATTTCCCCAGCGGCACGCTCGGAATCATCCTCCTGATCATCATCATCCTCGTGCTGTTGAAGCGCATCTGAGGGGAAATAGTTTCAAGTTTCAGGTTTCAGGTTTCAAGTTCAGAGACACTGAAGGGCTGTTTCCTGAACTTGAAACCTGAAACCTGAAACCTGAAACTATAGTTATGGCCTCAGTCGCAAAACGCCTGGCGGAGAACGTCGCGGGTGATTTCTACGTCGACGCGACGTGCATAGACTGCGACGCCTGCCGGCAGATCGCGCCCGCCACGTTTCGCGACCACGGCGAACAGTCGAGCGTCTATCGCCAGCCCGCGAATGAAGCGGAGACCGAGCGCGCATTGATGGCGCTCGTCGCCTGCCCGACCGCTTCCATCGGCACGCTCGCGCACCACAACACGCGCGCCGCCGTGGACGCCTTTCCCGCGCACATCTCCGAGAACGTCTACTTTTGCGGATTCACCGCGGAGGCCAGTTTCGGCGCGTGGAGCTATCTGATCGTGCGGCCGGAGGAGGCGGGCGGGAACGTCCTCGTTGATTCGCCGCGCTTCGCCTCTCAACTCGTCAAGCGGATCGAAGCGCTCGGGGGCGTCAGGCTGTTGTTTCTCACGCATGTGGACGACATCGCGGATCACGCGAAGTTTGCCGCGCGTTTCGGCTGCACACGCATCATGCACGCGGCGGACGGCGCTGAGAGGCACGGCATCGAGCGTGTGCTGGAAGGCGAGGCCGAGGTCGCGCTCGACGGGGAACTGCGCGCTATCCCCGTGCCCGGCCACACGCGCGGCCACACCGTCCTGCTCTACCGCGACAAGTATCTCTTCACGGGCGATCATCTCGCCTAGTCGCCCGCGAGGGAGACGCTCACGGCCTTTCGCAGCGTCGCGTGGTATTCGTGGGAGGAGCAGACGCGCTCGATGGCGAAACTGCTGGGGAAGCGTTTCGAGTGGGTGTTGCCCGGACATGGACGCATCCATTCCGACACGGCCGAAGAAATGCGTGCGCACCTCGAACGCTGCATCGAGTGGATGCGGCGCACATCATAGCCGACCCGGAAGACGAAAGATGATAGTCCCGACAGGGGTAAAAGATGACAGCCCCGCCGGGGGCGAAAGATAATAGCCCGTGGCATAAGCCGTGGGATTGGACGCAAGTTAAAATTAATTCAGCCCCGACAGGGGCGAAAGATATTCAGGCTTGAACATCTTTCGCCCCTGTCGGGGCTTCGACTTTCTACTTGCGCTTTTGACACACGGCGCGAGTCGCAGGCTATTATCCAGCGTCCCTCGCGGGGATCAAAATTTGTCTCTACCGGGCGACACTTCCTGCCGGGTCTATTTGCCGCGTCGCTTTAAGGCGCGCAGGCGTCGCCAGCCCAACCCGACGAGCAGCAAACCTAGCCCGCCGCCTGCGAGTTTGGTCGAAGCGGCCGCCCCGTTGAGGGTAAAGATCGAGTTCTTCGACGAGGCGGAACCGGCTGAATCTCCCTGTACGGGTTTGGCCTCCGGCTGCGCGCCGTCAGCCTTCGCGGCCGTGCCTTTGAAATCGTTGGCGGGTGTCGTCGGATTGTCGGTGACGGTGTAGAGCTTGCCATTCATCAGGTACATGCGCCGCAACTCTTCGAGGTTGAAAGGGCGCGCGCCGCGCCGGCCGAAGACGGCTAGTTGGTTGCCGCTCTCGTCCACGGCGCGGTCGCGGTCGAGACCTTTGGAGAGCGCGACGGCCGGGCCGAGCGTCTTGAAGGTGGCGATTAATTTCGGATCGGGACGCGGGCTGAAGCCGGCGTAGGTGACGGACGTTTCGGGGTCGGTCAGTTGCAGTATGCGCAGGCCGTTGTGCCCGTCGGCGACGTAGGCGTAGAGGCTCGCGTTCGTCATCGCCACTTTCACCTGATGTACGTCGTTGAGCTGGCCGTCGGCGTTGAACATCTGTTCGAGTTTGGGCTGCTCCGGCCGCTCGACGTTGATGATGGCGACGCCCTCTTTGCCGTTGGCGACGTAAGCGTAGGTGCGCGCGACGTAAACGTCGTGCGCGTGCGAGAGTTTCACTTCCGCGCCTTCGACGAGATGCGCGTCGGCCGGCGTCGTCACGTCGATGACTTTGAAGCCCTCCTCGTCCACGACGAAGGCGTAGCGGAACTGGATGGCGACCGCGTGCGGGTGTTTGAGCGCGAACGTCTTAACGAGTTTCGGGTTCAACGGATCATCTATGTTGATGATGACGAGCGACTTCTCCGTCGTCACGTAGGCGTGTGTGCCCGCGATCTGGATGTTGTTCGCGCCGTTGAGCACGCCGTTGGGGTTCCACGTCAGCGCGCGCTTGAGATAGTTGTTCAGGGGGTCGCCGTCGAGCAGCGTGGCCGCGCCGACGAGCACCAGTCCTTCGTGTTTGTCCGTCACGTAGAGGTAGCCGTAGAGCGGGTGGATGGCCTGCTCCTGGTTCGCAGGGTTGCGCGTGCGCACGGGGTCGAGCGCGAGCGTGGACGGAGCGGCGACGGCGGTCGCATATTTCGTCTTCACCCAGAAGCGCTGGCCGAAACGCGAGACGGGCGCGGTCGTGATGCGTTCGGAGAAACCCTTGTGGTCGATCTGCGCGACGTCGTAGATGCGCAGACCGCCCTCGCCGGCGGCGACATAGGCATACTCGCCACGCAACTGCACCTGCAACACTTCGGGGTTGCCGGGGTGCTCGTAGAATGTTTCCAGTCGCCGGCCGCCCTCGACGAACTTTTTGTAGTCGTCGGGGTAGGCGAGTTTGTGCAGCGTGCTGCCGATGACCGCCTGCGGGTCTTCGCGCTCGGTGACGGGGACGACTTCGAGGGAGTGTTCGGCGGCGACGTAGACGTAGCGTCCCATGAAGTTGACGAAGTTCGTCCCCTGCATCAGGAGTTGCGCCATCCAGGCGTTGTTGTTGTTCTCCTTCGAGACGTGGCAATCCGTGCAGCCCTTCGTCTCGGTGGAGCGGACGGTGTGCGGGACGTGCGTGGAGAAAGCCTGCCCGCTGAAACCCTCGGTGGAGATGGTCTGTTGCTGCGAGTAAATCCACTCGCGGTTCTGGTTCTGCGAACTGACGAGGACGGCCGAGCGCGAGGCGGCGGGCGCGACGCGATGGCCGGTCACCGTGCCGTCACGGGCTAACATAAACACGTCGTCGCGCAAGACCTGAAAATTGTAGGTCGTGTAGTTGCGCGAATCGTCGCCCTCGTTGTGGCGATTGGGCATCTTGCGGTTGGCCTTCATCGAGAGGTGGCAACCGAAGCAACTCGTCATCCAGGAAGAGTGGCACGAGAAGCACGTCATCTGGTTGTCGGCGTGCGCAAGCGACTCGTCCTTCTCCGGCACGTCGCCCCACGTCTGGTTGTCCTTGCGGATGGTCTTGGCGTAGCGCGAGAGTTCGTTGTAGTCGGGCGATTTGGGGTCGATGCTGTCGACTGTCTGCTTGACGCGCCACCACTTGCCCGGCTCGACGATGGAGTTCTGCACGATCTCGCCCGCCTTGAGTTCAACTTCGACTTCGCGGCCGTCCTCGGTCTTGATCTTCTTTTTCAAACCGGCGGCGGGCGCGAGTTCAAACAGCGGAATCTTGTTGCCGGCTTCGTCGCGCGCGTAGAGATTGCGCGAAATATCTTTGTTTCCGCTGCGGGGCGCGCGCAAGTTGCGCCCGCGTTCTTTGTCCACAAGTTTGCCGCCTTCGACGCCCTGTCCGGCGGCGGGGCCGGTGGTCAGGAGTTTGGCGCGCTCGCGGATCGTGCCGTGGCAATCGGTGCAGTTGATCTCGATGGCGGCGCGCGGCTCGTTGTAGAGGATGCCCGTGCCGTGCGTGTCCTGCCGGAAGTGGCAGTCGGCGCAGTGCATGCCCTTTTCGAGATGGATGTCCTTGAGGTGGACGGGCTGACCTGACTTGTACGCGCCGTCGCCGGAGAAGGCCACGGCGTCGGCAAGTTTTTTCGGCGTGACGGTTTTGATCTGCTTGCCGTAACCGTCGAGCATGTTGCCCGCGCGGTCGCGCTTGAAGACGGCGCGATAGAGCCAGCCGTGGCCGTGATAGTCTGCGAAGGCGGTCTGCTTGAGTTGTTTGGCGAACTCGCCGCCGGGTTCGCCGGTCTTGACGAGGAAGTCTTCGGGCGAGGCGCGGTCTTTCCACTTGCGCATCGACCAGAGGCCGCGAAGTTGCGCGCCTTCGGGGTTACGGTCGAGCTTCTCCTGCTCCTCGTCCTGCGAAGGCGTAACCTGCTTGGCCGGGTACATCTTCGCGCCGTCGGTCTCGTTGTCCCACCACGTGAAGCCCGTGTAGGTGGCGACCATGTTCGTGCCGGGGTGCATGTGGCATGTCATGCACTGCGAGGTGGGGATGGCGTTGGTGAACTGGTGTTTGATCGGGTGGCCGGGTTCGCCGCGCGGAATATTCGTGTCGGCCGTCTGGGTCGTGCCGAGGTTTCCGAATTTGGCGTAGGGGCCGGAGTTGACGGGGCTGCGGTCGTTGGCATAGACCACGTGGCAGGCCGTGCAGCCGGACGAGCGATAGTCGCCGGGATGATCGTTCGTGCCGAGGTGATTGAGCGTCGGGTCGAGCAGTCGCGTTTTTTGAATGCCGAGAAAGACGGGGTCTGTGCGCTGCTGCGTGCCGAGGCCGCGCGCGCTCAAGCCCTTGTCGGGCTTGCCCGGTTCCTCCTCGCGGTCGGGCAGGCCGACTTCGAGACGGCGACGGCCGCCGCGCTCGAAGACGCGGAGAATGTTGCCCGGCTGCGAAATCTCCCAGCGCGGGAGCGGATCGATGAAGGGCAGCCAGCCCTTGAGGAGTTGTTGTTCGCGCGTCGGCTGCGGCACTTGAATGAGGCGCATCGGCGCGCCGGTCTCTTCCGCGTAGGCTTCGCCGAAGCGCGTGTCTTTGAGCGGGAAGCCGCCGTTGTTGTAGAGCGCCGCGCCCCAGAGCATCCCGCCGTGGCGCATCATGCTGTTGTCGTTGGCCGCGACTTCGGGCGCGTGGCACTCGGCGCAGGTCTTCGCGGCGACGCGCAGGTCGCCCGGATTGATGAAGCGCACAAACTCCCAGCTTTCGCGGTTCAAGAGGGCGTTGGTGCGTTCAGGGTTCGCGCTCGAAGTTTTACCGCCGACTTTCCAGAAGTTCGGGTTGCGCGGGCGCACGTGCGCTTCTTCCGCCGTCTTGCCCACGGGGTTGCCGCCGTGGCAGTAGGTGCAGGACAACCCCTGCCCATCCTTGCCGCCCGCTTCAAGTTTCCCGCTCGAAGTGACGTGCATCGGCTCAATGTTGTTGTGACAGCTGACGCAGCCTTCGGTCGCAGCGGCGGCGGCCGCCTGTTGCGAGACGGGCGAAGCGGCGTTGTTGTGCGTCCGCGCGGGGAGGCCGGCGGAGGGCGCGGCGGAGTTCGACGCGGATGCGGAAGCGGATTTATCGCTCGCCGCGCGCGCTATCTGCTCCGCGCCGCCTGTCTGCTGGGCGGACGAACGCGCGCCGCCCGCGAACAAAGTTGCGCCGAGGGCGGCGACGAAAATCAGGAAGATGACCAGCTTGACGCGATCAGCTTTACCGACACCTTGCATTCTGGACTCTCCGTCTGACGATACTTGTCTCTTAAAAATATGTGATCTTAGAAAATGAACTTCACCTGCGTGAACAGCGAGAACAGCGGCTTGCTCGGATCGATGATCGTTCGGTCGGGCGTGCAGTATTCGGCCACGTTGGGCGGACAGTTGCGCGTCGCATCCGTGTAGATGTCGCGGAAGCCGCGCCCCGGCACGAGGGTCGATGCGCCGAAAGTCATCGTGATGTTGTTGATCAGGAGCGGGCGGTAGGCGACGCCGAGGCTGTAATCCTGTCCGATGCCGTGGCGGATGTTGGGCTGGAACAAGACCTGCCTGAGCGGTTCGGTGTGATGGAAGCGCAGGAAATTCGCGTTGAAGATGGCTTTGATGCGCTGCGTCACTTCCACGTCCGCGCCCGCGTTGAAGATCATGATGCCGGGGTTGACGAAGTTGGCCTGCCCCTGCGTCTTGCTGCTGCGCAGACTGGGCAGCAGGCTGTTCGGCTCGACGAGCGAGACGCCCGTCTGCGTCAGGCGGATGCCCGTGCGGTTCCAGAAAGAGAACTGCCCGCCGAGGAAGTTCGGATCGTCGAGGATTGAATCAAAGCCGCTCGCCTGCGAGTCGAAAGGGTTTTTGTCGCCCTGCGCGAAGAAGCCGGAGGTTTTGAAGCGCACGAAATCCTTGTCATAGCTGAGTTCGAGCGCGGCCATCTGGCTGCGTATGTTGACGGGGCGGCCGGCAATCGGGTTGTGCGAATCGCGCCCCAGGGCGAGATAGTAGGCGTGCGAGAGATTGAAGCGGCCAAGCAGGCCGTCGCCGAGGTGTCCGTCGCCGGAGAAGCCGAAATAGCCGACCTTGACGCTGTGCGGCCTGACGTCGCCGACGAGCGCGGGGCGCACCTGAAAGCCGTTGCGGTCGAACTTGCGCGAGGGGCGGTCGTCGTTGAAGAGGAAGCTGATTTGCGCCGTGTAGCCTTTGCGCCCGAAGTCCTGCCGGTAGAGGTTGGCGATATAGACGTTCTGGTGGCGCGTGTCGAAACGGTTGAGGCCGCTGTTGGTGTCTTTTTCGAGTTGGGAAAAATAGGCTGCGTTGAACTGGTACTGATTGTTGGCGAAGCCGCCGAAAAGCCGCGCGCCGAGATTGTTGTCGGAATAGACGAAGCCGCGAAAGTCCGAGACGAAGGGCTGGATGCCGGCGCGCACGGAGACGAAATCGAAGTTGGCGTTCACGTCTTCGAGTTTCACTTCGGCGAACGCTTCCTCGAAGGAGACGTGCGTGTCGGTGCGGTTCGTGCCGCGTCGCGGGTCGATGTTGATGACGCCGCGCTCGCGCGCGTTGACGTAGTTCGGCAGGCTGATGGTGGGCGAGAGTTTGATCGCCCAGTTGCGCGGCTTGAAGGTGGTCGCGCCGCCGAACATCTCGAACGAAAACTGGACGACGTTGTTGACGACGAGGGTTTCCGGCCGCCCGAAAAACTCCGCGCTCCCGGGACGCTGGCTGCTCACGTCGGTCGGCTTCGGCGTGCGGTTGAGTTCCACCGTGGTGGTGTTGACGCCCGACAAAATCATGAAGACGTTCTGCCCGAAGATGGGGAAGTCGCCCTTGAGCAGATTTTGATTGTAAGGGTCGTACCAGCGGCCGCGCTTGAAGGGGATGTCGCGGCCGCGCGCGCCTTTGTCGCCGTAGCGGTCGTATTCCGGGAAGTTGATGCGCCAGCGGTCGCGCATCTCGGCGCGGTCTGGCAAAGTCGGCGGGCGCGATTCGATGTTGCCGCCCCCGGCGTAGCCCGCGGGGCGTTCATTCACCGTCGGGTCGACAAAGGGCTCCGGCTTCTTCGTCTCTTTCAAAGCCTTCATTTCGACTTCGACGGGCGTGTCCGCGCCGGGCTGGACGATGTAGTTCTCGCGGTCGAAGCGCACCGCGCCGGGCGCATCGACGAGGATGCGGTAAGCGCCCGCGCGGAGTTTGAAGGAGAAACTGCCGTCGGCGGCGGTGCGCGTCGTCGAGCGATTGCTCGTCACCTGGTTGATCGCCATGACGGTCGCCCCGGCCACGGGCGTCTTCGCCTCGCCGCGCACGACACCTTTGAGTCGCCCGTGCTCCTGTGCGCGAGCAGACGGCGGAAAGATTGAAAGCAGGGAGACGGAGAGGAGCAACCTCGCCAGGGCGCGCGTAAATGTGGGGGTAGGGAACATGAAACCGTTAATAAAACATGGAGGCCGCGGGAGCGATCTCGGATGTGTGTTGCAAAGTGAAAAGTCGTGTATGGCGGATAACTAACCGCTGGTATTTTGTGATCCGATAGAAGCTCAATTCAAAAAAGCGATGGGCTGTTTTTGTAGCACAGTCGCCGCCGACTGGCAACGGAATTTTTTCTCCGGCGCCACGCGGCGACAACTTTCAAGGGCAATTTTCGCGCCCGCCGCCGCCGCCCCGTAAATTCAACTTGACGGAACAAAGTTTAATGATAAATTGTAGCCGCTCCGGTTAATGCCCCAACGCAACAACAGCGCGTCGCCGGTTTCTGCCAGACAACAATTCAGATAGCAATTCATACACGGCCTGCTCCTATGTCTATATTCTCCAAACTCCACCCGACGTTAATCAGACGCCTGATACTGCCGGCCTGCTTCGCCCTGTGCGCCTGCGCGCTTCTTTATCAACCGCACGCAGTTTCGCGTGCGCAGGCGACGCGCCCCGTCATCATCAGCGAAGCCAACTCGACGCGCGCTCTCGCCGTCGAATCCGTCGCGCGCCTGCGCGAGCCTTTCACGCCCGACGCGCGCCATTTTGTCGCCGGCGCGGATCGGCGCACGCGCATACAGTTCTTCGTCCTCAATCTCGAACGCGGCGTGACAACTTCCGCCATCACGGCCGAAGCGGAAGATGGCTCGCGTCGCGTCTATCCGCTGGCGGTGGAGAACGTCGCGCTCGTGCCCGGCCAGGAATGGATGCATTCGGTGACGGTGCGCCTGCATGAAGAGATGGGCGACCTCGGCGATGTGCTGTTGCGCGTGCGCTATGACGGCGTCGCCAGCAATCGCGTGCGAGTCGGCATCGGACACATCGGCGGAGGACTGCCCGACGACGCGGGCGCAGTGCCGACCGCCGCGCCGCCCGCCGCCGCGCCGACGCCCAACACCAATCCCGTCACGGCCGGCACGCTCAACACGGGCGACGTGCAGACCGTCATCGCGCAGGCCGTCTCGGCCGCCGTCGCTTTGAACCGCCCCGTGACCGTGGCCGTGACGGACAAGGAAGGCAACGTCCTCGGCGTCTTCAAGATGACCGGCGCGCCGGAGCGCACGCAGTTTCGCGGCAACTCAGGCTTCAATCAGGAGCCTAACGATGCGGCGACCGGGCTGGTCGCCACGGGGCTGGAAGGGACGAACCTCGTCCCCGCTTTGAAACCCGTGCCGCGCGCCGCCATCACGAAAGCGGGCACGGCCGCCTTCTTCAGCACGCAGGGTAACGCCTTCACGCCGCGCACGGCCGGTTTTATCATTCAGGAACACATCCCGCCCGGCGTGGACTTCCGCCCCGCCGGGCCGCTCTACGGCGTGCAGTTCTCCCAACTCCAATGCTCCGACATCAAGAAACCCGGCCTGCCGTTCGGCCTCTCGGCAGACCCCGGCGCGGTTCCGCTCTATAAGAACGGCGTCCACGCCGGCGCGGTCGGCATCGAAGGCGACGGGGCTTATACGATAGACCGTGTCCCGGCCGATTTCGATAAACCCTTCGAGGAAGTGATCGCCGTCGCGGCCGGGCGCGGCTACGAACCGCCGCCGCTCATACGCGGCGACAACATCCTCGTGGACGGCGTGCGCCTCCCTTACGTTAACGTCAACGATAACGACGCGCCGCGTCCCGCCACCATTCCGTTCGCCAGCCTGCCCGGCACAATTGACCCTGATTTTCCGCTTCGTTCGGCGCAACCTTCGGCCTTCGTGCCGCTCACGCTCGGCCCGGTCAGCGGAGCGGTCGACACGCGCTTCTTCCCCTTTAGCGGCAGCGTCTCCGGTTCGTCCAACGCTCTGACCGCCGCCGACGTGTCGACCATCATCACGCAGGCGGCCATACAGGCCGACGGCACGCGCGCCGCCATCAGGCAACCGCTCGGCAGCCCCGCGCGCGTCTCGATCAGCGTCGTCGATTCGGAGGGGCGCGTGCTCGGCATCTTCCGCACGACCGACGCGCCCGTCTTCGGCTTCGACGTGTCCGCACAGAAGGCACGCACCGCCGCCCTCTTCTCGCGCGTCAATGCCGCGACGCTCCTGCGCGGCGGGGGCGGAGGCGCATACGTGGATCGTGCCGCCGCCGACGGTGTCAGACTCGACGGCTCGACGGCCTTTAGCAGCCGCGCCGTCGGCTTTCTGCACCGCCCGTTCTACCCGGACGGCATCAACGGCGAACCGCCCGGCCCGTTCAGCACGGGCATAGGCCAGTGGAGCATCTTCAACCTCGGTCTCCAACTCGATCTCATCAAACGGAATCTGGAGTTGACGCTGGCCGGCGTGCCGAATTTGCCCTGCACTTCGATTCCCAACGTCCCGAACGGCCTGCAAATTTTCGCGGGCGCGGTTCCGCTCTACAAGAACGGCGAACTCGTCGGCGCAATCGGCATCAGCGGCGACGGTATTGATCAGGACGACATCATCGCCGCCGCCGGCAGTCGCGGTTACGTTGCGCCCGCGGAGATACGCGCAGACCAGCTCGTCATACGCGGCACGCGCCTCCCGTTCGTTAAATTCCCCCGCAGCCCGAATCTCTAAACAGGGACACTACGGCCGGTCTAAAGAAACGACAGCACAAAGCGAAACGCCCGCGCGGATCAACGTCGGGCGTTTCGCTTTAATGCAGGGAAGCAAACGGGGAAGGCGGAGCGCGAAGCGTTGAACGCGGGGCGCGGAACGATGAAAGATGAACGCGGAACGCGGAACCATGAACGCAGAGCGCGGAGCGATGGACGCCGGGCGAAGTTCCTTTCATTTCAACGCTGCGCGCCCCACATCTCTTCTCCCTTACGGCCGCGAATCCAGATTCGAGCGCAGGCCTTCGAGATATTGATTGTTAGGGTTGACGCCGGCGAGTTGATCGATTGCTTCGCGGGCGGCCGTCTTGTCGCCGAGTTGGAGCGCGGCGGCGGCGATGTTTTGCAGCGCCTTCTCGTGGCGCGGGTCGATCTTCAAAGTCTTGCGATACTCTTCGATGGCACGGCGGTAGTCGGGCGGCTGGCGTTGGAAGTAGGTGTTGCCGAGGTCTGTCTGCACGTCCGTGTTCTGCGGCTGGACGGCGAGCGTGCGCTCATAAAAGAGCGCAGCCGCGGGGAAGTCGCCCGCGTCGTACTTCGTGTTGCCCATCGCGGAGAGCGCGTCCGCGTCGCGCGGCTTGAGGTCGATGGCGCGTTGCAGATAAAGCGCGGCCTTATCGAAGGCTTTGAGTTTATAGAAGATCGTGGCCGCGTTCATTTGCAAATCGAAATCGGTCGGCTTGCGGTCGGCGGCCTCCATCGCGGCCTGCGCGTCGGCGTTCGTCGCCGCCACGCCGTTGGGGTTGGAGTTCGCTCCACCGGCGGCCGCATTTTCGATGTCGGGGTGGCCGGGCGGGAGCGGCGCGCCCGCCTGTGTGGGGTCGAGCGGGGGGGCGGAATCAACAGGCGCGGACGAAGCGTTTGCCGTCCGGGCGGGCGCGGCCGGAAGTTCTCCGGTGATCTTGTTGGCGAGAAAAAAACCTCCGCCGAAGCCGAGCGTGAGACCGATAATGCACAGGAGAATGTTTTTGCTCATAGACGTTTGAAACGTTTCAGCCTTTCGGAAAAATATGTCGGAGGCATCGGAAAAATCGCGATTCGCGTCGAAGTGTCAAACCACGCGCGGGCGGCGCGAAGCCCGTTCCGAGAGGCGTCGCCGTCCTCTCGCCGCATGATACACGATGAAGTTGCGCCGCCGAAAACCGGCGCGCGGCGGTCAATCCGAACCGGGGAAAAAACGTGAGTGCGATTAGTTGATGATGCGACACTGATCGGCTATGATGACCTTCACATGCGAGCGACCGAAGGCGCGACTCTGACCCGCGGACGCGCCGGATTTCAATAAAGTTTCCTTCAGTGCCATTGCTGAAAATCATAAACAAATGTCTGCTATAGAAGAAACCAAAAGCGAGATACGTGTAGACCGGATAGCCCCCGCCGTCCGCTCGACCCCCTCGATCATCACGCGTTTGCTTAACCTCCTGAGTTCCGTGCGCTTCGGCGTCACGCTGCTCATCCTGCTGGCCTTCGCCAGCATGATCGGCATGCTCATCATGCAGACGAACGTGGACGGCTTCGACAAGTATTTCGCCGGCCTGACGCCTTCGCAAAAACTGCTCGGCGGCGTGCTCGGCTTTTTCGATATTTACCACGCGTGGTATTTCAACGCGCTCCTGCTCATACTCTCCCTGAACATCGTGCTCGCCTCGATTGAGCGTTTTCCGGGGGCGTGGAATTACATCGTGCGCCCGAAAATCGACGTCGTCGCGGCGTGGCTGCGCAAGCAGTCCGTGACCACGACGCTGGAGATGCGCGCCGACGACCGCAACGCGCTCGCCGCGCGCATCGCCGAGGCTTCGCGCAAAAACGGCTTCAAGCCCATCGTGACCGAGAAGGGCGCGCGCACGCTCATCCTCGCGCAGCGCGGGACGTGGAATCGCCTCGGCGCATACGCCGTCCATGTCGCGCTGCTCACGATCTTCTTCGGCGGTTTCATGACGGCGCAGTTCGGGCGCACCGGCTCGATGTGGATGAAGCCCGGCGCGGCCTCCGCCGAGATGTCCGAGACCGTCTTCAAGATCGAGGACGTGAACACCTTTCGCCTCGACAAGTCAACGGCAACCCTGCCTTTTGAAGTGACCTGCACCGACATCCAGCAAAAGTTGATCAGAAAAGAAGGCCCGATCACGGCCGACAACACCATCGACTGGATGACGCGTATCAAGATCAAAGACGAATCGGGCGAGCACGAGGCGCTCGTCCACATGAACCGCCCCTACGATTATCGCGGCTATCGTTTCTTTCAGGCCAGCTTCATGAACGTCGGCCACGCGCGCAACATCACCCTGCGCCTGACGCCGGAAGCGGGCGGCGCGCCGCAGGAAGTCTCGGTCAAGCGCGACGGCTCGGCGCAACTTGCCGACGGGACGAAGATCGACTACGTGGATTTTCAACCGGACTTCCAGATGCAGGGCAGCCAGGTGGGAACGCAATCGGGCGAGTACAACAACCCGGCCGCGATCCTGAACGTGACCAGTGCGAAGGGCGAGCGCAGCCGCGCCTTCGCCTTCGCGCAGGAGTTGCCGTCGGGCGCGCCCGTCGGCCGCGCGGTCGCCGGTTACAAGTTCCGCCTCGCGGATTTCGAGAAAGTGCCGGAGGCGCACATGCTCTCAGTCCAGCGCGATCCCGGCACGTCGATCTTTTACGCCGGCAGCGGCATGCTCTTCGTCGCGCTCTCGGCGGTCTTCTTCTTCTCGCACCAGCGGGTCTGGGCGATCATCGAGGAGTCGAAGGATGATCCGCGAACTTTCTCGGTCGTCCTCGGCGGCAACACCAACCGCAACGTCGTCGCGCTCGAAGACAAATTCAAAAAACTCTTACAGGCCATCACCGGCCAACCCCAAGAGGTGAAAAATCATGAGTGAACATTTAAACAATGACGAGGGCAGCGGTTGGTCGCTTAAATCTTACCTCCCAGCCATTATCCCCATCGTCGGCGCGCTGCTGATGGTGCTGCTGCGCATACAGCTTGGCGGCAACCGCTTCATGGACGACGGCGCGCTGATGATGATCGCGCTCGCCTGCTATCTCGCGGCCGCCACCTTCCATTTGACGAACCTCTACGCGCCCTCGGACATGGCGCAGAAGATCGGTTTGTGGACGGGTTGCCTCGGCGTGTTCTTCAATTTGTCGAGCTGGTGCGTGCGCTGGGTCGCCGGGTACGACCGCGAGTTGCAGATTTTTCAGGCGCAGGGCAAGACCGCGGCCGATATGGAGTGGGCGTTTCGCTACATCCCTTTCGCCAATCTCTACGACCTCTCGGTCGCCTTCGCCTTCGGCGCGGGCATCACGACGATGGTCATTTCCGGGCGCAAGAACTTCCGCTTCATCGGCGCGGTTTCTCTGCCGCTCGCCGCGCTCATCCTCGTGCTGGCGCGCTTCATCGGCAACGAGTTCATCAATTTGCCGCCCGTGCTCGACTCTTACTGGCGGCCGATCCACGTCGGTATCGCCGCGCTCGCCTACGGCGTCGCGCTCGTCTGTTTCGCGGCCGCCGTCATCTATCTCCTGAAGGTCGGCACGAAGCCGGAATCGATGGCGATCTGGGCGGCCATCTTCGGCCTCGGCGTGTTCGCCACCGTCAGCCGCTTCTCGGTATTCACGACGGGCATCTACACGGCCTCGACCTTCATGCAAGGCTCACGCATGGCTTTGCCCTTGCGCGCCGACATTCCATTCGTCGGCCTGTTGATCATCACCTCCGGCGTGCTGCTCCTCGGCGTCATCGCACTTTTCGGCAAATATCTTTTGCACGAGGACGAACGCGCGCGCAACTGGGGACACTGGCTGTTGAAACTCTCGCTGGTGTCGCAGGCGTGCGCCATCGTCGCGCTGGTGTCGCAGGTCAAGTCGATGGAGAACGTCGTCAGTAAGATCAATCCGAAGCAGTTCCAGCAGTTCGGCGCGTGGCTCGCGGAGCAGCAGGGCATGACGGCCGAACAGGTGCGCACGATTGAACCGTCGCGCTTCGTCGCCGCTTCGCAGGAGTTTGTAAACGAGCGCGGCTCGTCGCTCATCCTGAGTTTGAACGCGAACCCCGTTGAACTCTCCGCGCTCATCACGGCTTTTGCCGCCACCCTTTTCGTCGTCTTCTTCAGCTTCCGCACGGACGTTTTGCGCAAGGCTCTGCCTTCGGCCGAACGACTCGACAGCCTGATGTACAAGACGGCGAGCGTGGCCTTCGCCGGTCTCGCGATGCTGCTCGTGACGGGCGCGATCTGGGCGAACGAGTCGTGGGGACGCTACTGGGGCTGGGACTCGAAGGAGACGGGCGCGTTCGTCGCCTGGCTCACTTACGGCGGCTTCCTCCATGCGCGCATCGCGCGCGGCATGACCGGCAAACGCTCGGCCTATTTCGCCGTCGTCGCCTTCCTGCTCGTCATCTTTACCTACCTCGGCGTCAGCTACCTGCTGCCGGGCTTACACTCATACGCATGAAGACGGTGACAGGTGACAAGTGACAGGTGACAGGAAAGAACAAACAACCTGTTCTTTATCCTGTTACCCGTCACCTGTCACCTGTCACTTTACAGATTTATGAATCGAGAGAATATCCTTTTTTCCCTCATCGGGGTGGGCTTCGGCCTGTTCTTCGGCTTCGGGTTCGCGAGTTGGGCGAACCTGCGCGCGGGCGCAACGCTCACGGGTGACGGCCGAGCCGTGCAGTCGGCGCTGCCTTCAAACGGGGTGGCCGACCAACAACGCCTGGAGACGGCAGCGCAGGCGGCGGTTAAGGCGGCGCGCGAGAACCCCGCCGACTACGAGGCGCAGATGCAGGCCGCCCGCGCCTCATTCCAGACCGAGCGGTTCGACGAAGGGCTGGAATTTCTGCTGCGCGCCAACACCTTGAAGCCCGAGGAGCTTGAGCCGGTCGTCGCGCTCGGCAACGTCAACTACGACACGGGAAACTATCTCGCGGCGGAGAAATGGTACAACGCCGCGCTCGCCAAAAAGCCCGACGATATCAACGTCCGCACCGATCTCGGCCTGACCTTCCTTTTGCGTACCCCGCCTGATAATGAACGCGCGCTGGCCGAGTTTCGCCGCTCGCTCGAACTCGACCCGCGCCACGAGCCGACTTTGCAGAACATGGTGGTCGCGCTGACGCGCAAGGGCGACAAGGCAGAGGCGCGCGCCACGCTCGCCAAACTCGAAAGCCTCAATCCAAAGAACCCCGCGCTCTCGCAACTGCGCACCGGCATCGACGCGGACGGCGCGGAGAAAACTCCGTCCGGCCGCAAGAGTTAAACGGCGGGAGTTAAACAGCAGGAGTTAAAGGCACGGGCGGCTCCGCGCCGGTCTGAACTCCTGCCGCCCGCCTTCGCGCCGGCGCGCGCGCGTAGCCTCACAAGAAAATATCGTTGTCAGTCCGTGCCAACTGTGTTACAAGGAAAGCCCTCTGCTCTAGCGCTCCAAAACTTTTAGCGGGCGATGCGTTTGCTAATGCCGAGAATGATCTGCAACGGATATTTCAGCCGGTCGTGCGTCAGATTTACGAAGAGCCGACAGCGAAAGGACTAACGGGTTGCGACGCGCGAGTCTGTTTCGTCACATCATCATTGATCTACGCTTCGTTACGCTGGTTGTCATCGTGTCCGTCACCGCGTCGATCTGCGTCTACACGCGCGCCGCTTCAAAAGAGACGGGCGGCGAAGCGGTGGCCGCGATGCAAGGGTCGCGCGGCCGTGCGCAGCAGCCACAACGCCGTCGCCGCCCCTCCGCGCCCGTCGCACGCCCGCGCACAGACTATTCCAAATTTTCGCACGCCACCAAAGGCCACTTCGAGAACTGTTCCTCCTGTCACCTGATCCCCTCGTTCCAGAAGCCGGACATCGCCGACTATCCGGATCACCCTTCGTGCATCAACTGTCACCGGCAGCAATTCTTTCGCGGCGCGCGCCCCGTCATCTGCTCGAATTGCCACACCGTCACCACGCCGCGCAGCGAAGCGCGCTTCAAGTTCCCGAAGGAAGGGGAGGCGTCGCAGTTCACGGACATCTTCCCGCACGCCAGCCACATCAAGACGACTTCGCTCCTGCAGTTTGAGAAAGTTTCCGGCAGGAAGATGAATATTCAGGCGACCTGCATGCACTGTCATAAGGTTGACGCCCTTGCGCGGAAACCGCCCGTGAACGCGCCCCCTGACGCCGCCGGCCAGGCACCCTTCCGCGCCGGGACGTTCATGACCACCCCGACGAGCCACGCCACCTGTTTCGCCTGCCACTGGCAAAAGGGCGTGGAGAACCGCGAGCAACCGCCGCTTTCGACGGAGTGCGCCGGCTGCCACAAGAATCTCGCGAAGCCTCTCTTGCAGACGGCCGCGCTGACGCAGGCCTTGACCGGGACGCCTGCACGCGCCGCGAGCGCGCCGCAGATCGTCCCGGCCGTCGCGCGTGGGACATTGCCGACAACTTTACAAAGAGGCTTGCAGGGCACACTGGCCGCGCACACAACCCTCGCGCCGCCGCGCATCACACCGAAGTTCGCACACGAGTTCGACCCGCACAAGAAGCGTGCGAACGAGAACTGGAAGCCGGGCGATGATGTGAAAACCAGAGAGCTGACGATCACCTGCACCCAATGTCACGCCGGGGTACGCAAGGCCACGACGCTCGAAGCGATGCAACTCAAAGTGAATCAGGTGCAACTGTTCCCGTCCTGTTCAACTTCCGCCTGTCACACCGCGCTCTCCGGCACGACCGGGCTGAAGCTCTCCGTGTTCCGCGAGTTGAAAGAGCGCGGCAAGGATGCGAAGTTCGATTGCGCGCTCTGCCACGTGCCGCCCATCAGCCTGAATCCGGAAGTGCCGTGCAGCCATTACAAGGCCGTGCGCGATGCGGCGAAGAAAGAGAACGAGGCGTCGGAGAAGGCGGGCAAGAAACCTCGAAGCCTGGCCGGCATCGAGGGGCTTATCCCGCCGCGCTGCGCGGAAGCGCCGGCGAAAAAGGAGGGCAGTTAAATTAAAGTGCGCCGCGCAGACGATGAACAACTCGAACCCTGCAACGGCAATGCGGCCGTCGCTCCTCTCGCCGCCGCGCGCCTGAGCGGCAGCGTGCGCCGACGTGCGCTCGCCCTAACGGTCTTGCTCCTCTGCATCGCAGTCCTGTCTGCCGTGTCGCTCTTCAACCGTCGTGCCGCCGCTTCCGCCGCGACGAGTGCGGCGGCGGCCACCCCGGTCGAGCCGCAGCAGCAACAGATGAACGGCGTTGATTTCTCGAAGTTCCTGCACAACAGCCAACGGCACGCCTCGCTTGCCTGCGCCGATTGTCACCGCCGCGAGGCGAACAATTCGACGCGCCCCACACTGCCCGGCCACAAGTCCTGCACGGGTTGCCATCTGCCGCAGTTCGTTACGCAGAACATCCCGATGTGCGCCATCTGCCACACGGATTTGAATTCGCAGAATCCGCCCGTCAAAAACTTCCCCGCGCTCCGCAGCTTCAACGCGAAGTTCGACCACGCGCAGCACAACCGCGACGCGGCGCGACCCGCCAACGGCTGCACCGCCTGCCACACGCCGGCCGCGCGGCGCGCCGCCGCGATGACGATTCCCGCCGGGCTGGGCGCACACGGCCAATGCTATAGCTGCCACACGCCCGGCTCGCAGAGCAACGGGCGCGACATCGCCTCGTGCGGCGTCTGCCACTCGCTCACGGCGCGCTACACACGCACTTCGACCAATCCGGCCGCCTTCCGCGCCAGCTTCAGCCACGCCACGCACGGCGCGCGCCAGCGTCTCGGCTGCGCCGACTGCCACAACCTCCGCGCCGGTCTGCCGCAGTCGCGGCAAGTCACCGCGCCCTCCGTGTCGCAGCACTTCAACACGACGCGTGCGCAAAGCTGCATGACCTGCCACAACGGGCGACGCGCCTTCGGCGACGCCGACTTCAACGACTGCAAGCGTTGCCACAAAGGACAGACTTTCCGCATGGGCGTCTGACCCGGCGCGCGCCTTGAATTTTCGGTAAAGAAAATTGACAATCGCGCGCGGCCGGTTCTATAGTGTGCGCACGCATGAACTTCCAAGCTCATGTCGATTAACTTGGTGCAACGCTCTACCAAATCTTGCTCTTTATCTCCCCTGAGTCTCTGAAAAGGTTGCCGCGCGCGGCAGACCCCACTTTGAAGGACGACCAGTCATGAAATTACTTTTAGTTCTCGCCGCCACGCTCGGTTTCGCGGCCGTTACTTTCTCCGGCAATATCCCCTCCCTCGCCGCCCTGAGCAGCAAGGTTCAGCCGAAAGAAGTGATTCTCGGCAAAGACGCCAAAGCCACGGGGCAGGGCAGCAAGTCCGTTCTCTTCACGCATGATACGCACTCGCTGAAAAACTACAGCGCCGACGGCAAATCCGTCATCGGGTGCGCCGAGTGCCATCACACCGATCAGCCGAAGTCCGCGCTCAAGGGCATTCTGAAAACTTCCGAGCGCGAGGAGATGCTGACGACCGCCTCTCTGGAGAAGGCCGACGCCAAGCCCGTCAAGACGTGCCGCGAGTGCCACGCGCAGACCGACATCAAGCCCGCCGGCTGGCCGTCCAACCCGGAAGTCACCTACCCGGACGAGTCCGATCCGATCACTTTGACGAACGAGGAAGCCTATCACCGTAATTGCAACGTCTGCCACGACGCGGTCAAGAAACGCGACCCGGCGACGAAAGCCCCCGTCACCTGCGTCCAGTGCCATAACGGGAAATAAGCAGCAGGTAATTCACAAGAGGGTAGCGGGAAACTGAACACAAGATGCGAAATCTGGTCTTAGCGCTCACCTGCGGAGCCGCACTGATAGCACCCAGTTGCGGCTCGCAATCCAATACGAACAACACGGCCGCCGGGGTCAACAACAATGCGTCGCCCGCCGCGCGCACGGCGCAGCAGCCCGCAAACATCCCGCCCGTCTCTTCCGCGCACGGCGGCAACATGGGGGGCGGCAGCGCGCCCGTCGCCGGCAACACGGGCAGTTCGGCCAAACCCACAGGCCTTGACACCGCCGCGCTCGACGCCAGAATCGTGAAGGCCGAAGCGAAAGCGAAGGCGCCCGGCGCAACTCAGGCCGACAAACTCGCAGCCGCCGCCGCCTATCTCGAACGCGGCAATCTTTACCGCGACGCAGGCCAGCCCTCGCTCTACAAGTTCGCGCTCGGGGATTATCGTTACGCCCTGCGCTACCAGCCGGACAACGCGGAGGCACGCGAGAAGATGAACGAGATCGTGAGCATTTATCAGGGCATGGGTCGCCCCGTGCCCGAAAACGGCAACGAGCCTTAAACCGGGCGTTTCGTCCGTCTCGAACACGAAGAGGCCGCTAAGCAACATGACTGCTTAGCGGCCTCTTCATGTTTGCGCGTTGAAACTATCTGACGGGCGGGCGGCCGGGGCATTCAGCCGATCTTGATGCCGATGGCTTCGAGAAACTTGGTCGGGCGGTCGCCGCCGATCATGGCGAAGATGTAATCGTTCTTGATGGTCGTCTTCACTTCCTGCGTGCGCGCGTTCATCAGCACCACCTCGTCGTCGCGAATCTCCTTGATTGCCGTGCCGAAGTAGACCTTGATCTTGCCTTCGTCGATGCAATCGTAAACCTGCTGCTTATTGCCGAACTTGAGATCGTTTTTGAGGTCGCTGCGGATGACGAGCGTCACCTCGTTGATCTCTTCGTCCGGCCGGAAAGCGATCTTCGTGCCGTCGCGGCGGGCAACGAGGTCGACGGCCGCCTCGATGGCCGAGTTGCCCGCGCCGACGATGATGATCCTCCGTCGGCGATACGCTTCCGGGTCGGTCAGCTTGTACTTGACTTTGTCCTCGGTCGTCCCGTCGCGCGTCACCTTCATCTCCTCGCCCGGCAGACGGAGTTTCATCGGCGTGCCGCGATTGCCGAGCGCGAGGATGATGCGGCGCGCGCGATAAGTCTGCTTGTCTTTCGCCACGCCCCGTTCCGTCGTAACGACGAAGTAGTCGCCGTCCTCGGCTTTCTTGATCGACTTGCAACTCTCGTTTTCGTTAACCACGACGCCGTTTTGCAGCATCGTGCTTTTCCACGTCTCCAGAATCACCTCGCGCTGCAAGCCAGCCCCTTCGACGGCGATGCCGCCACGCGATTCCATCGTCTCCGGTTTGAAGAAGACGTACTTGTTGGCCGGATAAGCGTCAATCGTCGCCAGCACTTTGTCCTGTTCGATGGCGGCATAATTGAGCCCGGCCTGTTTGGCGAGGATGGCGGCGGAGAGACCGGCCGGGCCTACGCCGATGATCGCCACGTCGAGTTCGGCCTGCGGCTCGGCCGGCGCGGCGTGTAATCCCTCGACGATGTGCCGGATGCAGTCCGCGCCCTCGTTGGCGGCGTTCTTGATGAGGGGCGTGCCCGACACGTCGCCGATGATGTAGCAGCCGGGCACGTTCGTCATAAACGTCGCATCGCGCGTCGGCACTTTGCGCGGCGGAATCTTCTTGTTCGTGTTGACTACGATGCACGCCTTCGGGTTGACCGGGCACTCGACCTGGCACGAGGTGTCTTCCATGCACTGCGCGCTCGCAATCGACTTGGCGACGCCGCCGACGATGGCGAGCACGTCGTGCGGGCACGCATCCACGCAGGCGTGGCAGCCGATACAGCGCTCCGTGACGATGACCGGGTGCGGGTAGGTCGCTCCGTCCAGATCGTATTTCTCCAGCAACTCCGGCGTCAGTTGCCCGCTCGAAGCCTCTTCGCCGCCAATTTGCGCGGGCGGTTCTTCGAGCAGCCGGCGCGCGCGCGCCGCATCGCGCAGCGCGAGGACGAAGCCGCCCAATAAGAGCGACAGGCTGACGCCCGCCCAGCCGACCCACGGCAGCCCGCCGAAATAAGCTTTGCCCCCGAAATCATCTCGTGTGAACAAATTGATCGCCAGCAGCAATGCGGTCAGCGCAAGGATGATTAACAATTGCGACTTTTTCATGGTCTCGGAAAGAAGTTGAAATGTTGAATTGAAGAACTATTGATCTCGCGTGGCGGCCGCGAGCAGCGACGGATTCCAGTGGCGTTTGTCCTGCACGTGCTGGACGTGGCAGGAGGTGCAGTTGGCCTTGTCGGCCGCGAAAATCGCACGCCCCGTCTGCGCGTCCGTCTTGCCGCTGTGGCAGGCGGCGCAGGTCGTGCGCGGCGTCTCGCGGTCGAGCGCCGCCCCGTAAGATTTGTGGCACGTCGAGCAGGAGACCACGCCACCTTCGGCTCCCGTCAGCCCGGCGATTGTCCGCACGCGGTATAAATGCAGCGCGTGAAACTGCGCGCTGCGCCGCCCGTTTTCATCCGCTGCCACCACCGGCCAGTTCGCCACGAGTTGCCTGAGTTCCTCCGGCTTCTGCCGCCACGCCTCTTCGTCCACCCCTTTCCACTTCCACTCTCCTTTGACAACCGGGTAGCCGAACGTCCCGTTGTGCGGCGTGAAGACGCGACGACCGCCGTAGAGTTTGCCGTTCTGATCGTTGTGGCAGCCGGCGCAGGTCTCTTCGGGACGCGCGCCCGGTTGGAAGGAGGCGTCGAGGGAGGCGAGGCCGGGGCGGAAGTCCGCCCCGCGATGTTCGGCGTGGCAACTCGTGCAACCGATGCCGGCGGCCTGATGCGGGGCGGTGACGGTGGCCTGGAAGGCGTCTGTCTGGTGACAGGCCGCGCAGTTGGTCTCCATGCTCGTGCGCATGGAGTGGCAGGTGGTGCACGAGTTGGCGTTCGGCTCGCGCGCGATTGCCGGCGACAAATTGAAACTCGCGCGCGTGTGCGCGTTAGAGACGGGAGCGGGCGAGAAGGCGGAGGTGTAGCCGAACGCGGCGACGATGGACAACAGCCCGACGATAACCACGCCCCAGGTAAAGATCGAGAACGGCCACGGGCGTTCGAGATCGCGCGTCGGCTTCCAGTTGAAACGCGCCTTGCCGAGTTTGGGCGCGGGCTGACGCGGCCGCAGGGGCGACGGGCGCGATACCTTGCCCGCCTCGCGCTTGCGCTTCTCCCAGAAAACGTCGAGCGCGCCCTCGTCCGCTTCCGCACCGGCCGCGCCGCTCGCGGCCGACGCTTGAGAATCCGCGCCCGCGCCGCCGGTCGGCGTAGCGTCCGGCGTCTGCAACTGGCTCCCGGTGAGAGCCCCGGCCTCACCGATGTTGACGGTGGTCTGGTATCTGACCCTGACCGAGAGCGCGCTTTCTTTGAAGTCTATAAAAAGAAAGAAGGGGCCGATCTGCAAAACGTCGCCGTCGGCGAGCGCGGCCTTCTCGTGTACGAGATTACCGTTGAGAGTCGTCGAATTGGACGGGCTGAGGTGGAAGATGTAGAAACGCCCGCCGAGTTTTCTGATGCCCGCGTGGAGCCGCGAGACGGTCGGGTGGTTCAGGTTCAGTTCGCTGTCGGGCGCGCGACCGATAGCCAGACCCTCCGAGATGAGCGTGACCGGATCGAAGGAGCGATCTTCGCGCGTGATGATGAACGTGTTGGCTTCTTGCCGTGTGCTCACTGAAATTGACCCCGCTATGGCTTCCCGCGTCGGCTCTGACAGATGAATGACGAGAACAATTCTTTAATGCACTCTGAAAAATACCACCTGGATGATGTGTACCAGCATCAACATGAGCATCAAGGAGGTGGCGACGACGTGAGGCGCGAGCCACAATTTGAGCAGTTGGTGCAGGTAGATGAGCGAATCCACGCGGCGCAGCGTGACGGTTGATTCGATGGCTTCGTGCAGCAGTCGTCCTTCCGGCCGGTAGAGCGAGGGGTCGTCCGTCCCGTAAATGAACGTGTTGCTCAGCTCTTCGGGCGACTTCTTGTAGGCTTCGAGCTCCGCGCGGAAGTCTTCGCGCGCCTGCGAGTGCAGGGAAGTGAGGTCTTCGCGCCGCAGGTATTGCCGCAGCAGGTAGCCGAGCGAGAGATAGCGCGGGCGCACTTTGCCGAGGATGATGTGGCGCACGCCCGCGTCCGCCTGTGCGCCGATGCCGGCCAGCGATTCGCGCAGTTCCTCGCGCCGCGCGCGCAAGTCTTCGATCAGCAGCGGCTCGCCTTCGATGCTCGTCATAATGCGCGGCACGAAGATGTAGCAGGCGATCCCGAAGAGTCCGGTGAGAATCACCAGGTCGAAAGAGATCATCAGGAGGGAAGTGAGCAGGCCGCCGGTGCTGCGCCCGCCGTGGAGCAGCAGGAGCAGTCCGGCGATGATACCGGCATAGACGTGCGCGAGCATCCAGTAGCGCAAAGCACCCGCGCGTCGCCGGTAGATTTGCTTGCGGCCGGGGTAGGCCATGACGATGCCGATGCCGACGAGACCGACGAAGCCGGTCAGCCAGCGTACCGAGAGCCATGTGCTGCCGCCGAGCGGGGCGTCCAATCCGTAACGCATGATCGCCCAGACGGTGAGCGCGGCGAGCGCGAGCGTGGAGATGATGCCGCCCGCGTGCCAGAGGCGCGCCGGTGTGTCGCGCTTGTGGATGTTGCGGCCGATGGCGTGCGTCTGATCCTGAAAGACGATGCCGATGCGGTTTTTGACTTCGGTGAAATACTCGCGCGGGTTGACGCGCACAAGCGCGCCCGTCGGGCAGTTTTCCTGACACGAATAGGCGTGCCTCTTCGTCCCCGGCGGGTTGAGACCCGTGTTATTGCAGAGATTGCATTTGACTGCGAGCAGATTTTCCGTCTCGGTGACGGCGGGCGGCTGTTCGGGCGGCGCGAGGCTGAACCACTTGCCCGCGCGCGTGCGCCACGTCGTGGGCGCGGGCGCGACGGGCTTGCGCGGAATCATCGTGATCGCGTTGTAGGGGCACTGCGTGGCGCAGTCGCCGCAGCCGATGCAGGTCTTCGGGTCGATATCGATCTGGCCGTTGCTGAAACGACCGATGGCTCCCGTCGGGCAGCCGGTCAAACATTCCGGGTCTTGGCAGTGGAGGCAGACGGAGGGCGAGAGCACGTGCTGGCTCGACGTGCCGCCCGGTTTTTTCGGGCGTTCGATGTGGATGCCGCGCCGCAGCAGGCGCGATTGGCCGTGAACCTTGTGGCAGGCGAGCGAGCAGTTGCCGCAACGCACGCACAAGTCCATGTCCATGACGAGCAGATTCGTGCCGTCGACGATTCCGGTGGAAATTTCTTTCTCGGCCGCACCGAGTTGGAGCGCGACCGCGCTTTCAATCGTCTCCACCCGGTCGTCGGCCTTTGAAAATTCGCTGAACTGGCCGAGCACGGCGTCGCGCAGTTTCGGGTTTGCGCGCAGGTGCGAGATCGAAATTTCGAGCACTTCGGTGCGCGACAGGATCGTCGCCGTGTATGCCCAGTTGCGGTCGTCGCGGACGCCTTCGAGGCCGAGGCAATTGCCCGCGCCGAGAAAGTCCAGACCCGACTCCCCATCGAGCGCGGCTGCCAGGTCGGCCATCGCAGGGTTGAACTCCGTCCCGCTCAGGCAGCGCACCCAGCCGTTTTTGATGAAGACGATGTTCTCGATCTTTTCGCCTTCGCGGTGCAGGACGTGATTCTTGCCGTAGACCATGAAGCGCGCGGCATCGCCGAGTTGTTTGAGCAAATCGGCGTCGAAGGCGTTGTGCGTCGCCTGCTGCACGTCAACGAGCGTGCGCGCCAGCCCGTGTTGGCGATAGGTCACGTCAAGGTTCTGGCCGAAGGCGGGGAGCTTGCGCAGGAGGCGCAACGCCGGGCGTGTGACTTCGAGCACGGTGGCGGGCTGCTCGCCCGTCGAAGCCTTGACGGTGGCGTTGCGCGGCACGCCGGCCAGAATCGCCATCTCGCCGAAACTGACGCCGGCCGGAATCTCGCCCACCTTCTTCGGCGTGCCGCGCTCGTCGTTGACATAGGCGTCGCACATGCCGGCGACCGTGATGTAAAAGGTGTTGCTGCCCCAGTCGCCCTGCCTGATGATCTCCTCGCCCGGTTGAAACTCGAACAGGCGCACGTAGGGGCCGACTTTCTTGCCGTTGTAGTTGCGCCCGTAAGCGATCACTTCCAGGTCGAGTTCGTATCTGAAGTGGTCGTGTTCCTTGTCCCAGTCTACGAGTTCGGAGATGATGTCAACTTTGCTGATGGCGTCGAGGATAGTTTTATGCTTAGTAATTTCCTTGGGCATAGAAAGTAAGGATGATTCCAGTTTATTAAGGTAGAGCGAAACGGGAGCGACCGGCGCAAAAGCAGAAGCCCTCAACTGTCGCGAAAGGCTTTAAGTCTGAACGGCGGGCATTATAGCAGAGTCCGCCGCGAGTAGTTAGACTTTAATAAAACCGGCCGGACGGGACGACGCATCCGCTCCTCGGCCGAAAAAACCATCCGGTTTTTTGGAACTTCACGGGCGGCGCGGCGTGTACAAGGTCGGGCGAGGTGCGGCCGGAAGTGTATAATCATGCCGTCGAAATTGACGTACGCGAGCCACGCCCGACTCGCGCCGAAACAGCGGTAACGACATTCCATGCGCCCGCCCCCGAAAGACGGCGAAGCCCGCCTGTCCGACATGAGTGCGATAAGCTCTATAGACGAACTGATTCTCCCCGCGCGGGCGTCCGTGGCCCGGCAAACCGCCGTGGCCGAACCGCTCTCCGATCACAGCCTTTTGGAAGCCGCGCGCACGGGCGACGAGGCGGCCTTTGCCGAACTCGTCCGGCGTTATCGCAACCAGATCACGAACTACGTCTATCGCCTGACGAATGATTACGACTCGGCGGTCGACCTGGCGCAGGAGACTTTCATGCGCGTCTTTCGCGCGGCGGATCGCTATCAGGCGACTTACGCCTTCTCGACCTACATCTATCGCATCGCAACCAATCTCGCCATCAGCGAATTGCGCCAGCGCAAACGCCGGCGTCTGGTGTCGCTGACGGGCTTCTTCCAATCGCACGATCAGTCGGGCGAGCCGTGCGAGATAGACCCGCCGGACAAACGGCCTCTGCCGGATGCCACGCTCGTCGACGACGAACGCCGCGCGGCCGTCGCACGCGCGATTGCGACCCTGCCGGAGAAGTATCGCGCGCCGCTCGTCCTGCGCGATATAGAGGAGCGCAGTTATGAAGAGATCGGCCGTATTCTTGAGATGAGCGAGGGCACGGTCAAATCGCGCATCAGCCGTGCGCGGACATTTTTGCGGGATAAATTGCAGGACTATTTATAGCCGGGTGGTGGTGTTAAAACATGAATTGTCAGAAGTGCAAAATCGAAATTGAAGAACGCGGCCTGGGTCTGGAAACCCTGAGCGATGCGGCGCGCGGACACCTGTCCGCCTGCGCGGAGTGTCGCGTCTTCGGCGAGGAGCGGTTCGCCCTGCGGCGTCTGGTCGGCGAGTTGGGGAGAGTTTCCGCCCCCGCCGATTTCGACTTCCGCATGCGCGCACGAATGGCCGCCGAGCGCAGCGAGCGCGCACCGCGCGTGGCGGCGCGGTTCAACTTCTCGCCCGCCGCGCTCTCGTGGCCTCTGGCGGCCTGCGTCACGCTCCTCATCTCCGCCTCGCTCTACTTTCAAACGGGGCGGCCGGACGACGCCACGCTCCCGACGCTTACGACGGAACAGACGCGCGCGGCAACGCCTTCGCCGCAAACTATCGTCGCCCAACAGGGGACACCTTCGCCGCAGTCTTTAGAAGCCGAGCAGGCGACGCCGGCCGACGGGTCGGCGAGGCGTGAAGCTTCGCGCGGCGTCGTCGATGTCGCATCGTCGAAAAGTTCTCCGGCGCAGCGTCGGCGCGTGGCGTCGGCGTCACGCTTCGCCGCGCGCACGGGCGTCGAGCGGGAAGCGATTCGCGTCGAGGAGTCAACTTCGGTGAGTTTGACGGGTGCAACCCCGCGATTCTCCGCCGGCGGCACGGCGCGAAACGAGGGCATACTCATCCCCGTGCAACTCGGTGCGCCGGAAGGCCAGTTGAAAGTTCTGCTCCGCGACACGAGCGGCGGCGCGCGTACGATCTCGGTTGATTCCGTCTCCTTCGGCTCGCGCGATGTGATGGGACGCTCCGGCGAGACATATACAAAGGCGTCTCTTTCAACGAATCAAGGTGTGTGGTAGTGCTGTTGAATTATCCGGCTCAAAGAATTGTTAACCTGCCCGGCGCGGCGCGCGACGTGCGCCCGCGCGCGCAGCGTCTTTTGCGCTTCCCGGTCGTTGCCTGCGCGCTCCTGGCGTGCGGCGCGTTCGACGCTGTCGCGCAAACGGCGCGGCCAATTCGTCGTCCCTCTCTACCCGTGGCGCAGGCTCCCGCGAAAAACGGCGCGACGACCCTTAAAATGCACGAAGTCGCGCCGCAGGTGATCGCCGTCGTTCACCGCCTGAGCGGCTGGAAACTGCGCACCCTGCTCACGCCGCCCGACGCGCCCGTCGCCACCGCGTTCGACGAAAATTTCGTGCGCACCAACATCGTCGCCGGTTACATACTGCCCGACGGGCGCACGGTCGTGGCGCGTCTGCCGCAGGCCGAAGCTGAAATGCTGAGCCTTGCGGCCGCCTTCCATTACTCGAAATCGCCTGCGGCGGCGACAGGCGGCGGCGATGCCGAGGTGTTGCTCGTGCGGCCGGACGGCGTACAGTTCAACGCGCGTTTCATCGGACTCGACGCCAGCACCGGGTTATCGTTTCTCGAATCGGATAGGGCGCTGCTCGCCCCGGCCTCGGAAGTTGATGCCGTCCAGCCGGTGGTCGGCCAGCGCGTGCGCGTGATTGCGCCCCTGCGCGCCGCGCTCGCGCCCCACGCGCCAGCACCCGCCGCCACGCCCCGGCCTGACTTCGCGCCCGTCGGCGACGAAGGCATGCTCTACATGAACATGAGCGAGGAGGCGGGGCAGTTGCGCGAGGTGAAGCGTTCGCCTTCGGGCAAAGCGACGGAGATGACGTTGGAGGTTGAACGCCTGTCGCCCGAATGGGCGGGTGGCGTCGCCCTGAACGAGTCGGGCACGCTCGTCGGCATTATCGAAGAAAGTAACGCGCGGGCGATGCGCCTGCTGCCCGCCGAGATCGTGCGCAGCGCCGCACGGCGCGTGCGCGCGCGACGCGCCAGCGTGCCGCAACCCTGGCTCGGCGCACGCGGCGATGCGCTCGCCCTCGCGCCGCTCGAACAACTTATGGCCGGCGGCTGGACGCGCCAACAGGCGCGCTCACTACTGTCTGAACAACGCGGTGTCTTGTTGACCTCCGTCGCGCCCGGCACGCCCGCCGCGCGCGCGGGTCTGCGCCCCGGCGATGTGGTGGCGCGCATCGGCCGGCACGATGTGCGCAGCATCGAAGATATGTCTTCGATGATCAGGGAACTCGGCGGCAACACGCTCGCCAACTTCACGGTGCTTCGCGCAGAGAGCGCGCCGCTCAATCTCGCGGTGCGCCTCAGCGAATCGCCGAGTCCAGGGCTGGACACGGCGCGCGCCGAATGGCGTGCCGCGCAGTCGGGATTTCAAGCGAAGCAATCCGCCCTGCGAATCGCGCAGGAGAATATTGGCCGTTACGAGACCGAGATGCGCCGTTTGGAGGACGACCTCAAGCAACTTCAGCCGGGCGAGCAGAGGGTCGCGCAATTGCGCGCAGAGTTGAAACGAGCGCAGGCGGAAGTTCATTCGGCGCGTGAGCAGGCGCAAAAGTTTGCCGCCGAGTATGAACTCATGCGCGCGCGCCTGACCGAGGCCGAGGGGCGTTATCGCACGGCGAGCGAAGCTTACAAGGGGTTGGCCGTCAAGCCCCTGCTCGCTTTCGGGCTGGAAGCGGTGCGTATTTCGCCCGCGGGCGCGAAGATTCCGGGCGCGCGCCAGAACGGCCTGCTCGTCATGTCCGTGCGACCGGGCAGCATGGCGGCGGGAAGTAAAATTCAGGCCGGCGACATCATCGAATCGATCAACGGTCAAATCTTCTCCGACGCCAACTGGAACTTCAACCTCCCCGCCGACATCGAGACCGAACTCTCGCTCGGCATCCTGCGCGCCGGCGAAAAACTCTCCTTCAGCCTGTCGCGCAACAACAGCCCGCAGTAGCAGTAAGGGTAAAGGGAAAGGGGTAAGGGGGCAGGGGAAGAGAAGCGGTGAGACATTGCGCGCTCCCGGCTTTCGTTTACCTTTACCCTTTACCCCTTTCCCTTTACCCCTTTCCCTTCACCCCTTCCCCGTTCCGGCCTTTTTACCTTTGCCTTCCTGTTTGTGCTACTCTAGCCGCACACTCGTTCTTGATCTAAAAATCGCTTTTGCAAATCTCCCCACGGAGGCGAAATGCTACTGAAAGCTGTTGAGCACTATCATCAGTTGTTGGCGGATAATGATCTGGCCGAGACTTCGCGCAAGATGCTCGACGAAGGTTTGGAGCGTGCCAAACTGATCTTCGGCGGCCGTCGCCTGTCGCCGTATTTGCGCCCGCACTTCGTCACCGAAGCCGACTTCGCGCGCATTCAGGTTATCTGCGAAGTGGTCTGGAGCGCGATTCAGAAGGTGAAGGACGCGGCCGTCGGCAACGACGAGTTGCTCGACGAACTGGGCATCACCGAGATTGAACGCGACCTCGTAGCCATCGACCCCGGCTACGCGGCCGTCTCCCCGACCGCGCGCCTCGATTCGTTTCTCACCGAAGACGCCTACAGCTTCGTCGAATTGAACGGCGAAAGCCCCGCCGGCATTGCCTACGTCGATGCCGCCTACACGATCTTTTCCGAGTTGCCCGTGATGAAGCGCTTCGGCGAGCGTTACCACGTGCGCCCGCTCTATGGCCGCCATCTCATGCTCGAAGTGCTGCTGCGCGCTTACACGGAATACCTGGGGCGCGAGCCGGAGCGCAAGCCCCTCATCGCCATCGTCGATCTGAAAGATTTGCCGACGCAGAAAGAGTTCGAGTTGTTTCAGGAATATTTCGAGAGCGCGGGCTACCGTGCAATCGTCTGTTCGCCGCAGGAGTTGGAATTCAGCGGCGGGCGTCTGCGCTCCGGCGCAAACGAGATCGACATCGTCTACAAGCGTCTGCTCGTCAACGAGTACATCCCGATCATGGGGGAATATCCCGCGCTGCTCGATGCCTACAGGGCGGGCGCGGTCTGCATGGTCAACAGTTTTCGCTCCAAGTTGATTCACAAAAAAGCCCTCTTCGCCGTGCTCACCGACGAACGCTACGCGCACCTCTTCACGGCGGAAGAACGCGCCGCCATTCGCCTGCACGTGCCCTGGACGCGCAAGGTGCGTGCCGGGCGGACTGAGCATTACGGCGAGCAGATCGACCTGCTCGAATTCGCGACCACCTCGCGCGACCGTCTCGTGCTGAAACCCAACGACGATTACGGCGGCCACGGCATCTACATCGGCTGGAACACGGACGAAATCGGCTGGAGTGAAGCCCTGCGCCACGCGCTCTCGAACGGCGACTATTTGTTGCAGGAGCGCGTCAGCACGGCGCGCGAACAATTTCCCGCGCTCCAATCCGACGGCACGTTCGAGTTTGCAGAGCAACTCGTAGACCTCGATCCGCTCCTGTTTTTCGGCAAGGTCGGCTCGGCCTTCACGCGCCTGTCGTTTACCGAACTCGCCAACGTCTCGTCGGGCGGCGGCATGGTTCCGACGTTCATCATCGACGAGAAGGCTTGAAGCCGGCAGGAGACGACTGCGCGGGCGCGCTTTCCAGCGGTGACATTTGAAAAACGTGCGGCGCGGCAACCGGCGTTTCAGTTAAGATAGAGAGCGTTCGTTGTCTGAACTCGTCCGGCACGGGGAGTGAAAGTATGAGCGAAGAGTTGGGCGCAGCAGATGAGTCGAATTTGAACGCGGACGAACGTCGCCAGCACGACCGTTCGCGCCTCATCGTCGATGTGTATTTCGACGGCGCGGACGGCACGGCCGTCGCCAGCACCAAGGACATCAGCCCCGGCGGCCTTTACATGAACACGCAGACGCAACTGCCCGAAGGCGGCTTGCTCACGCTGCGCCTGCCGTTTGCGGAGGGCGACGTGATCGTCAACGCCGAAGTGGTTTACAGCAACCCCGGCCTCGGCGTGGGCGTGCGTTTTCAGGGCTTGTCCGCACGGGATCGCTCGCTCATGCAGCGCGCGCTTCGCGGCACTTGATGAGCGAAGCAGTAGCAACGACAGTAGCGGCCGCAGCCGGGTTGCGCTGGGACGATTTGCCGGAAGCGCAGAGCGACGCCCTGGCGCATAAACTCGAAGGCCTCTACGGGCACGCCCATGCGGCAAGCGCTTTCGAGTCGCTTACGCCGGACAAACAGCAGGCGTTGCTGCTTTTCGCCGCGCGCCTCTGTGAACTGAATTTGTGGCGCGAGATCGAGAGCATCGAGAACGTCTACGGCATCGGCGGCGTCGGCATGAGTTTCCGCGCGCGGCGCGGGCTGGGCGGCGCGCTCGCCGCACACGGCCGTTTCACGTCGCGTTTCGCCAGGCACAACGACTGCGCGGAAGGCTTTTGCGAAACCGGCCGGTCTCGCGCCGCGCTCCATTTCCTGCGCATGAAAGGCGACGCGACGCGCTGGTCGATCCATTTCGACCTGCACGCCCCGGCCGCCACTCCGCTCAGCGCGCTTCGCCATTTCTGGCGCGAGAAGGTGCGCGGCGAGACGCCCGATTGGGAAGCGATCAAACGCGCGCTCGTGTGAATTGACGAAGCCGTGTTCTCGTCCAGCCCGGCAGGCGGTTAGCGACCGGCCGTGCAGGGGCGCAGGAATGTTGGTTTCATTTTCTTCCCCCGTAGGCTTAAACCCAGTTCAGGTCTTGCATAGGAGAGCGAAAACTTATGTTCGAGCAATACACGCTTGGCATCGAAGAGGAATTTCAGATCGTCGACCCGAAGACGCGCGAGTTGCGTTCGCACGTCTCGGAGATGCTTGAAGAAGGCAAGATGCTCCTCGGCGAGAAGATCAAACCGGAAATGATCCAGTCTATGATCGAGGTGGGAACGGGCATCTGCCACAACATTCAGGAAGCGCGCACCGACATCACGAACCTGCGCTCTATCGTCTCTTCGCTGGCGCGCAAGCAGGGTTTGGAAGTGGTGGCCGCTTCCACCCATCCGATCTCGCAGTGGCGCGAACAGAAGATTTACGATGACCCGCACTACACGCTGTTGATCGAAGAATTGCAGATGGTCGCGCGCTCGCTGCTCATCTTCGGCCTCCATGTCCACGTCGGCATCACAGACCGCGAGCGGCAGATTCACATTATGAATGCCGCGCGCTATTTCCTGCCGCACGTTCTGGCCTTGACCACCTCGTCGCCCTTCTGGCTCGGCATCAACACCGGCCTGAAGTCTTACCGCTCCGAGGTCTTCAAAAAGTTTCCGCGCACCGACATACCCGATCACTTCGACTCTTACGCCGCGTTCCAGCGTTACGTCAAACTCCTGCTCGACACGAACTGCATCACGAACCCGCGCAAAATCTGGTGGGACGTGCGCCCGCACCCCGTTTTCGAGACCCTCGAATTTCGCGTCTGCGACATCCCGACGCGCGTTGACGACACCATCGCCATCGCCGCGCTCTTCCAGGCCATCGTCGCCCGGCTCGATAAATTGATCGAGAAGAACCTCGGCTTCCGCCTCTACCGGCGCGCGCTGATTCAGGAGAACAAGTGGCGCGCGGTGCGCTGGGGATTGCAGGGCAAGATGATCGACTTCGGCAAGCAGAAGGAGGTGCCCGTGCGCGACTTGATTCTGGAACTGCTCGACTTCGTGGACGACGTGCTCGACGACCTCGGCTCGCGCAAGGAGGTCGAACACATCCACACGATTCTCGAACGCGGCACGTCGGCCGACGAGCAGTTGCAGGTGTTCGCCGAAACGAACGATCTGAAGGCCGTGGTTGACCGCCTGATCCAGCGCACGATGGAGAACGTGCCGAGAATCTGAAGCGTGCGCGCGTTCATGCGGCGACGCCGGAAAAAGCCACGGCCTCCGACTTATCAATCGGAGGCCGTCGCTTTTTCCGGCGTAATATTTCGTCGTTAGATGGAGATTTACGCCGTGTGGCGCAGCGACTCGCGCAGGAAATTCTCGAAGATGATGCGCCCGTCGCGTGATTCGTTCGGGTGCTCCCAGCGCGTCGCGCGCGTCTTGTCCCAGTCCTCGAAAGATTTTTCGAGGTGAAACTGCACGGTGTAGATCAACTGCCCGTCCCCACGCTTCACCATCATCTGGTTGCGACAGAAGTAGGCCGTGGCGAGGAGTTTGAAACCTTCGGGGACGTGGTTGAGTTGCAGCCCGTGGTTCTGCCAGACGCGCAGGATGCAGGCTTCGATGGTGTAGTCCTGCCAGACGCCGGAATCGCGGTCGCTGATGCCCTCGAAGATCGGGTCGCTCGGTTCGATAATGCGGATGAAGCGATATTGATACTCGAACGGGCGGCCTTCGCGCCGTTCGTGCTGCTCCATGTTGTCGAGCGTGACGACCCGCGCGCCGAACCCCAAACCGACGAGTTGATGGCCGCCGCAGATGCCGAGCACGGGTGTTTTGGTCGTGCGTATAAAGCGTCCGAAGTTTTCGACGATGCTCGGATGGTAATAATCGAAGTCGCGCAGAGTGCCGCTCAGGACGATGGCCTGCGGCTGAAACTCCTCGACGGCCGCGGCGATTTCCGAAACGTGCGCGACGTGTGTTTCCGGCCGGCGCACGAGGCGCGAAACGTTGTTGCGGATGTTGCCGACGGCCAGGCCGGCGATCTTGCGTTCACGTTGAAGGTGCGAAGAGGCGCGACGCCCCCACTCTTTGACGGCCGTCTCCGACAAATCGCGCTCGTCGCGCAGCAGGTCGTCGATAATCAGCACCCGAATCTCTTCAATGCGCTTTTCAATCGGCTCGAAGCGGCAAAAGGTGCGCTGGTTGAAGGGAAAAGGAAGCGGTTCCTCTTGATCGATGGGTGTGATTTTCTCTTTAACTTCTTGCATCATTTCCAATAATTTACCAGTTCGGAGTTTGATGTTCAAACGCCGCGCGGTCGTTGTTTAGTGTTCTGGTTGAATTGTGGAATAAGTGTGCCGGCTCCGGCCTCCGTGATTTCGCGGCGCGCTTCGGCGATAAGAGCGTTGCGCAGGCGCGTGCGGTAACTCTGGTGTCGCGCCGCGGCCAGATGCTCGACGAGCAGCAACATGCGTTGCCAGCCGGATTCGAGTTCATCGGCGAGCAGGGAAATCCGCGAGATGTCGTAGGGCACGGCCACTTCGGGGCAGCCTGTGCGGGCGAAGGTCGCCAGGTAGCGCGCCGTCGCAAGGTCGGGGCAGGTGATGCGCCGGCGGCCGATCTTCAACTCGACGCCGAGCAGCGTGTGCTGCACGTTGACCTGTTCGGGGCGGATGGAGGCGGCAGCCTGTAGTTGATGAGCGCGCGTGCGCAGGGGCAAAATCCGTTCGCGGTAATAACGCGGCAGCCAGGCCTCCGCGAGCGTCTCTTTGATCTGTTCGGCGAGGGCTTCGAGAGAAGCGGGCGCGTGTGTCCGCGTCGTCCCCTCCGGCGGCTCGGACGCCCGTTTCCGCACAGCATTCTTCGACGCAGACGACATAAAAAGTGAAGGGTGACAAGCGACCGGCGGCGAGACGGAGTGTCTTGACGGGTAGGGCGAAAATCGTAAATCGTGAATGGAGAAAATTCGTCCTCTCCGTTCACGATTTACAATTCACAGTTCACTTTCTTTTCCCATCGCTCGGTCACCTGCCGCCCGTCACTTTAATTGGCTGACCACACGTTGAGGGGAGCGGAAGGCGTCGAGCACCTGACCCGGAAAAATCCCCAGATAAAAAACTCCGAGCGCCGTGATGATGATCGCCAGTGCGACACTGACGGGCACGGCCGGCGCGCTCCAGGCGGTCGAGCGTTCGCGGAAGAACATCACGACGATGAGGCGCAGGTAATAGTACACGGAAATCGCCGTGTTGAGCACCCCGATGACGACGAGCACGACGAAGCCCTGATCGAGGGCGGCGCGGAAGACCATCACCTTGCCCATGAAGCCGGCCGTGAGCGGAATGCCGAGCAAACTCAGGAGGAACAGGGCGAGCGCGAAGGAGAGCGCGGGGGCTGTGAAACCGATGCCGTTGTAGTCTTCGATCTCGGTGCGGCGGTCGCCGCTGCGCGCGATGAGCGTGACGACCGCGAACGCGCCGAGGTTCATCACGGCGTAAGCCAGCAGGTAGAAGGCGACGGCGGCGATAGCGTCCGACTGGACAGTTGCGTCGGACGCCTGACCCGCCGCGACGAAGCCGACGAGCGCGTAACCCGCGTGTGCGATGGACGAATAGGCCAGCATCCGCTTGACGTTGTTCTGCACGAGCGCGGCGAGGTTGCCGACGGTCATCGTGAGTATGGCGAGCAGCCAGATGGCGCCCGTCCAGGCGGAGTGGAGTTGCGCGGCGTTCGTGGTGGCGGCGATGAAGGGGAAGCCGAAGATGAAGACGCGCATGAAGGCGGCGAAACCGGAAGCCTTCGGCCCGGCGGCCATGAAGGCCGTGACGGGTGTGGGCGCGCCCTCATAGACGTCGGGCGTCCAGACATGGAAGGGAGCGGTGGCGATCTTAAAGCCGAAGCCGACGAGCATCAGCGCCGCGCCCGCATAGAGGAGCGCCGGGTAGGCCAGTGCGTTCTCCGCGCCGACCCTGAGCGCGAGTTCGTTGATGTTGGTCGTGCCGGCGCCGCCGTTGGCGAGCGAAGTGCCGCCGTAGACGAGCGCGATGCCGTAGAGGAGGAACGCAGAGGAGAACGAGCCGAGGATGAAATACTTCATCGAGGATTCGTTCGAGCGCAAATCGGTGCGGCGGAAACCGGCCATCACGTAGGTGGCGATGGAGAGCAGTTCGAGGCCGAGGAAGATGATCACGAGGTCGCCGCCAGAAGCCATGAGCATCATGCCGACGGTGGCAAACATCAGCAGCGCATGAAACTCACCCGCGGGTAAATTTTCCCACTCCACCCAGATCATCGAAATGAGCACCGTGAGCGCCGAGACGATGAGAAAGACGAGCGTGAAGGAGAGGCGCATCCGGTCGAGCACGATCATGCCGTTAAAGGCTTCGCGCGCCACGGACTGGTCGTCCCATAGAAGGACGCAGAAGGCCGCGGCCGCGCCGAGTCCGAGGAGCGAGAGCATCCCCGTCACCCAACGCTGGCTCGTGCGGCGCGTGAAGGCATCCACGAGCATGACCAGCACGCCCGCGACGGAGACGATCAACTCCGGCAGGATGAGCGAAAAGTTGATGTCAGGCGACGCGGCCTGAGCAGTTTGAAAGGCGAGACACAGGTTCATCTTTTTAACTCAGCGCAAACAACCGTCAAATTCAAACGGCGACTGACGACGCCCGAATAGCATATTCACCGATTCACCCATCCAAACCGGATTAACAAATGAGCGAACCCGAAGAATGCCACTCCCACAAACGCCGAAACCAATATCCAGAGAAGGAAACTTCGTCTCGTTTTATTGGGTATCCAATAATTGACTACCCCGAAACTAAAAGCTGACAAGCCAATTGCCAGCGGCCAGGAGATGAACTCTCTGAGGAGATTGACACTTAAGAGAAAAACAACTAACGGGAGATTGCGAATAATTGCATCGGCGAACCCCTCAATTATTTTCTCATCTTTATACATGATGGCTCACTGTCATCGAGTTGCTATCCGAGAGAGCGTTCAATAACGGTTACGGAACCGGAGGCGCAACGCCGCCTGTGGGTAACTGCGCGCGCGCGAGCAGCGCGTCGAGGCGTGCGCGAATGATTTTTTTGTAATCCTCGGCCTGCGAAGTCATGCCCGTGTGTTTAGGGGCGACGAATTTTCCTTCACGGTCGAAGAAGACGACCATCGGCAAGCGGACGCGCTCGCTGAACTGTGCGAAGGCCGCCTTCTCCGGGTCGCGCAGCACCGGGATCGTCATCTTCAGGGACTTCGCGTAGTCGCGCAGCAACTCGTCTGAAATCTGCTCGTCCGATTCGATGCTCACCCAGAGGAACCTGACGCCGCGCCCCGCATACTCTGTCTTCAACCCCTCCAGGGCTTCCAGTTCCCAGGCGCATGGTTTGCACCACGTAGCGCCGAAAGAAACAAGCACCACCTCACCGCGCATCTTCGCCACGTCGTAAGTTTTCCCGTCGACACCCTTCAGCTTGATGCCAACTTGCCCCTCCTTCGTGTCGGCGCGCGACCCCGCCTGGAACGGCGGCAGCAGCGCGCCGCAGAGCAGCATCAGGACGAGCGCGGCGAGACGAAATTTACTGTTTAGTTTGAACATACGCTTCATTTCAAATTTCAAATTCGACAATTCAAAACACCCATTTCAAGTTCGACAATTCAAAACACCCATTTCAAATTCGACAATTCAAAGCCGAGTTTATTTTGAGTTCAAAAATGAAATCGCTATCGCTCCGCGATCACGCCGCCGCTCTCGGTGGCGACGACGCGCGAGCGCACGAGTTCGACTGCGGCGCGCGAGCGGTTCAGGAACGGGCGCGGGTATACGCCCATGTAGATCATCAGCGCGAGCAGCGGGAAGAGCAGGCCGAGTTCGCGCCAGTTGAGGTCGGTCAAACGGCTGTTCTTCTCATTGGTCACGCGACCGAAGAGCACGCGCTGCAACATCCAGAGCATGTAGACGGCCGCCCAGATAACGCCCGTCGCGGCGAGCATCGTCGCCACGCGCGCCCAGGTCTGCGAAAGCGCGGGCGAAGTCCACATGCCGAGCATGATCAAAAATTCACCGATGAAGCCGTTCAAAATCGGCAAGCCCACAGACGACAGGGAAGCGAACACGAACAGCGTGGCAAACCACGGCATCGGCTTCGCCAGTCCGCCGAATTCCGAGATCATGCGCGTGTGGCGTCGCTCGTAGATCATGCCGACGAGCAGAAAGAGCGCGCCGGTCGAGACGCCGTGATTCAACATCTGGTAGAGCGAACCCTGCATCCCCTGCTCGGTGAAGGAGAACAGGCCGAGCACGACGAATCCCATGTGGCTGACGGACGAGTAAGCGACAAGCCGCTTCACGTCCGGTTGCACCATCGCCACGAGCGCGCCGTAGATGATGCCGACGACGGCGAGCAGGATGAGGAGGGGCGCGAAGTCGCGCGAGGCGTCGGGAAAGAGCGCGAGGTTGAAACGCAGCAGGCCGTAAGTTCCCATCTTCAGCAGCACGCCGGCGAGGATGACCGACCCGGCCGTGGGGGCTTCCGTGTGCGCGTCCGGCAGCCACGTGTGGAAGGGAAAGAGCGGCACTTTGATCGCGAAGGCGATGGCGAAGGCGAGAAAGAGCCAGAACTGCGCATCGGCGCCGAGCACCATCTGGCTGCTTCGGAGCGAGGCGAGCAGCGTCGTGTAGTCGAACGTGCCGAAGCCCGCCTGGTTCTTGTGTATGTAGTAGAGCGCGACGATGCCGACGAGCATCAGGAGACTGCCGACGGCCGTGAAGATGAAAAACTTCGTCGCCGCGTAAATGCGCCGCTCGCCGCCCCACACGCCGATGAGGAAAAACATCGGCACGAGCGAAGCCTCGAAGAAGAGATAGAAGACCAGCAGGTCGAGCGAAACGAAGACGCCGATCATCGCGCTCTCCAGCAGCAGGATGAACGTATAGAAGGCGAGCGGGCGTTTCTCCACCGCGTGCCAACTCGAAACAATCGAGATGGGCACGAGCAGCGTCGTCAGGAGCACGAGCCAGAGGCTGATGCCGTCCACGCCGACGTGATAGCGCGCGCCGATAGCCCCGATCCACGGCAAATTTTGCTCGAAGCGAAATGCGGCCGAATCACTGTAGCCGCCGCCCGCCAGCAGCAGGAGCGACAGCGCGAAGGTTGCCGTCGAGAAGACGAGCGCGATCCAGCGGGAGGCCGCAGGGCTCCGGCGCGCGGTCATGCCGTAGCCAACGGCGACGAGCGCGCCCGCGACGGGCAGCAGTATCAGGACGGTTAAGAGCGAACGCTGAAGCATAATTTTTACAGTTGCGACAACACGCGTGTGAAGTTAAAGACGAAATAACCGATCACGAGCAGCGCGCCGAGCAGGATGACGGCCGCATAGCCGCGCACGAACCCGGCCTGAAGCCTGCGCGAGATGTCGCCCACGCCGCTCGTGGCGCGCGCCACTCCGTTGACCAGCCCGTCAACCACTTTCACGTCGAAAATCTTCCACAGCCCTTCGCGCGAGCCGACGTTGATCGGGTTGATGATGGCGGCGTCGTAGACTTCATCGACGTAATACTTGTTCTCCAACAGGCGCGGCATCTGTTTGAGCGGGTTCTTTTTGAAGTAGAGGAAGCCGCCGATGATACCTGCGAGCGCGATGGCGACGGAGATGCCGCTGAAAATTCTCTCGGCGCGCACCTCGGCCGGGTCGTGCGCGTGTTCGGCGGCGTTCACGCCGCCGTGCGCGCCCTCGCCGACCGAAGGAGGCAACGCGCCCTCGTTGCCGTGCGAAGGAGTTTGCGCGTGCGACCCGACGGGAGCGGGAGCCGGGGAATGCGCGCCCTGCCCGGCCGCGCCGTGCGACGCGTCACCGCCGTGCGACGCATCATCCACGCCCGCTTCCGCGTGGCCGCCCCCGCGTTGCGGCGCCTGTTCCACCACCGGCTCAAGGGTGTGCTCGAAATAGTTGTTCAACGCGCCGCCGCTCAGGGCGTAAGGCACGCCGACGAGGCCGCCGAACGTTGACAAAATCGCCAGCACGACGAGCGGGACGGTCATCGTCCAGGGCGATTCGTGCGGCGTAACGGGGCCGTGATGTTGCGCGTGTGCGTCCTCGTCATCGTCGTCGTGATGCGCGGAAGCGGATGCGTGCGCGTCGGCGTGTGCGTCGGCGACGTGCGCGCCGGGTTCGTGGTGCGGGCGGTCTCCGGCGGAGAATTGTTTGGCGTCGTGCGCCTTGTCGCCCTCGTCATAGGCGTGCGCGTGCGCCTCGTCGGCCTGTCCACCGGCGTGCGCCTCGCGGAAACGCTCATCGCCCCAGAAGGTCAACACCATCAGGCGTGTCATGTAGACGGCCGTCAGGAGCGCCGTCAGCGCGCCGACGACCCAGAGCGTTTTGCCCGCCCAGGAGGGGATCGCGGTCGCGCCCGTGCTCCAGGTCTTCCACAAAATTTCGTCTTTCGAGAAGAAGCCCGCGAAGATGGGGACGCCGCTGATGGCGAGCCAGCCCGTGAGCATCGTCGCGAACGTGATGGGCATGTATTTCTTCAAGCCGCCCATGCGCCGCATGTCCTGCTCGTGGTGCATCCCGTGGATGACCGAACCAGAACCGAGGAAGAGCAGTGCCTTGAAGAAGGCATGCGTCATCACGTGGAAAATGGCCGCGACGAACGCGCCCACGCCGCACGCGAGCATCATGTAACCGAGTTGCGAGACGGTCGAATAGGCGAGAACTTTCTTGATGTCGTTTTGCGCGATGCCGATGGTCGCGGCGAAGAGCGCGGTCAGCGCGCCGACGACGGCGACCATGAACATCACCGACGGCGCGTGTGTATAAATGGCCGAGCAGCGCACGATCATGTAAACGCCGGCCGTAACCATCGTCGCCGCGTGGATGAGGGCGGAGACGGGCGTCGGCCCCGCCATCGCGTCCGGCAGCCAGACGAAGAGTGGTATCTGCGCGCTCTTGCCCGTCGCGCCGATAAAGAGCAACAGCGCGGCCGACGTGATGCCGCCCGCCACGAGCGCGCCCCACGTGAACGGATCGACGGGCATCGCGGCGATTGCGGCCATCGCGCTCTTGACGGGCACGCCGATAGCCGTCTTGTCGAAGAAACTGATCGAGCCGGCCAGCGAGAAGACGAGCATGATGCCGAGCACGACGCCCCAGTCGCCGACGCGGTTGGCGACGAAAGCCTTCTTCGCCGCGTCGCCCGCCTCACGGCGGTCGATGTAGTAGCCGATCAAAAGATAGGAGCACAGCCCCACGCCTTCCCAGCCGACGAACATCAGGAGCAGGTTGTCGGCCAGCACCAGCGTCAGCATCATGAACATGAAGAGGTTCAGGTAGGCGAAGAAGCGGTAGAAACTTTTGTCGCCGTGCATGTAGCCGGTGGCGAAGACGTGTATGAGCAGCCCGACGAACGTGATGAAGCACGCATAGATGCCGCTCAGGCGATCCATGGCGAAACCGATGTCGGCGCGAAAACGCCCGACCTCCATCCACGTCCAGACGTGATCGAGGATGACATGCGGTTCGTCGCCACGCAGCGCGCCGCCCGGCCCGAACGCGCTATAGAACGCCAGCGCGCACGAGACGGCGATGGAGAGGCTGGCGACCATGCCGATGAACGCTTCGCTCCGCACGCGGCGTCCGACGAGCCAGTTGATGACCGCGCCGACGAGCGGCGCGAGGATGATGAAACGAAGCATAGCGTTCAAAAGTCAGAGGTCAGAGGTCAGAGGCCAGAGGTTAGTTAAATCAGCTTCTGTCTTTCACTGACCTCTGACCTCTAGTCTCTAACCTCTACTTTTATCAGTTTTTCAACACGCTGGAATCATCCACGTCGAGCGATTCGCGGTTGCGAAAGACGGCGAGGATGATGCCGAGCCCGACCGCCGCTTCCGCCGCCGCCACCGTCATCACGATGAAGACGAAGAGCTGGCCGGAGACATCTCGGAAATAACTTGAGAAGGCGACGAAGGTTAAGTTGACGGCGTTCAGCATCAACTCGATGCACATGAACATCGCGATGGCGTTGCGCTTGATGATGACGCCCGCCACGCCGATGGTGAACAACACCGCCGAGAGCGCGAGATACCATGAAAGAGAGACTGCGGGCATAAATTTTCCTCTCGCCTATTCTTCCGGCCTGCGCGGGGCGTTTGCGAGTCCGAGCGCCCGGCGCGCCTCGTCGGTGGTCGAAGTTTCAACTTCGGTCGCGTCGCCCACGGCCTGTGGGTCAATCGAATGGCGCGGCACAACCATCGAACCGGGGACGGCCACGTCCGTCGGGCGCAGGCCGACGCGCCGCGCGAGCGTCATCGCCCCGACGATAGCCATCAGAAGCAGCACGGACGTGATCTCGAAAGGCAGCAGGTAGGTCGTGAACAGCCCCGTGCCGATGGAACTCGTCAGGCCGACGTTCGACGGGTTGCCGGCCATGTTCGGGTCGAGCGGTTCGAGCGGTGAATTGCCCATGAAGTAGAGGATGAAGCCGGCCTCGCCGAACAGCACGGCGGCCAGCAGGATTGCGACGGCCGTCAGGTAGCCGAGCCGCAGCGGCTGGTGTTCCGCGTCCTCCACGTTCAGGAGCATGATGACGAAGACGACGAGCACCATGATCGCCCCCGCGTAGACGATGATCTGGATGGCGGCGAGAAACGGCGCGGCGAGCGTCAGGTACAAACCCGCGAGCGCGATGAAAACGCCGATCAGCGAGATCGCGCTATAGAGCGGGTTGCGCTGCACGACCAGCGCGATGGCCGAACCGACCGCGAGACCCGCCAGCAGCACGAAGATTAGAGTCGTCATAAGCAACAACCGAAAAGGGCGAGAGCAGGCCGGGGAGACAACTCGCGCCGGAGTCATCAGCGCCCCGCGCCGGGCTTCAGCCGCGGAAATAGATGATCGCGAAGGCGACCGTGGCCGTCAAAACGACGTTCAGAATCGCCACCGGCAGCAGAAATTTCCAGCCGAAGTTCATCAACTGGTCGAAACGGAAACGCGGCAGCGTGCCGCGCAGCCAGATGTACAGAAAGAGAAAGAAGAGAACTTTCGCCAGAAACGCGACGACGCTCAGGAGGCCGAACAAAAAGCCGCCCCGCGCTACCAAGAGGTCGAGCCAGGGAAAATTCCAGCCGCCGAAGAAAAGCGTCGCGGCCAGCATCGAGACCGTGAACATGTTGACGTACTCGGCCATGAAGAACAGCGCGAACTTGAGCGCGCTGTATTCCGTGTGGAAGCCCGCGACGAGTTCCGTCTCGGCTTCGGGTAAGTCGAACGGCACGCGGTTCGTCTCGGCAATGGCGGAAATGAGATAGATGATGAAACCGAGCGCCTGCGGGAAGATGTTCCAGCGCGGGATGGGCACGACGCCCCCGATCCACCAGTAGCCCGTCTGCTGCTCGACGATCTGGTAGAGGTCGAGCGTGCCGGACAACAGCACCGTGCCGACGAGCGCCAGCCCCAGAGACAATTCGTAAGAGATGAGCTGTGCGGAGGCGCGCAGGCCGCCCATCAGGCTGTACTTGTTGTTGGAAGACCAGCCGGCGAGCGCGATGCCGTAGACGCCGATGGAAGTGATCGCCAGCACGTACAGCAACCCCACGTCGAACTGTGCGACGACGAGCTTGACCACGCCGACGAACGGCAAATTCATCTCCGGCCCGAACGGGTAGACGATGATCGTCATCAACGCGCCGACGATGGCGATCATCGGCGCGAGAAAATAGACGAACTTCGTCGCCTTATCCGGGACGATCTCTTCCTTGAAGATGAACTTCAGGAGGTCTGCGAACGGTTGCAGGATGCCGCCGTAGCCGACGCGGTTCGGCCCGAGCCGCCCCTGGATCAGCGCGAGGATGCGCCGCTCGGCCAGCACCGTGTAGGCCACGATCATCAGCACCACCACGAAAGCGATGTTGATGCCCAGCATCTTCAATCCGACGTAAGTAAGTGTGCTCCAGTCCATATCTTTAATTGTGGATTGCGGATTGCGGAATGCGGATTGAAAAAACTAGCTCGCTTTTCAATCCGCATTCCGCAATCCGCATTCATCAATCACCCGTGGCGACCACCGTCGCGCGGCGCAGCGCCGGGTCGACGGAAATTTGATAGAGCGGCGAGATGAGCACCGTGGGCGGCTTCGGATTGCCGGCATCGAGCAGGGGAAACTGCGGCGTCTTGCCCGTCAGCGTGCCCGGCTTGAACAGTTCATGGCCGACGGGCGGCGTCCCCTCGATCTTCGCGCCCTCGATGCTCAGGGCTTCGACCGTGGCGCGCAAACTTTCGAGCGCGTCTGTCGCCGCCGCTTCACCATCCGCCGCGACCTGTTGGTGCCTCGCCTGCACCGGCTGCGTCTCATCTTTCAACAGCGCGTACTTCATTCCGGCGTAGGCCGGGGTGCTCCGCGCGAGTTCGAGAAAAACTTTTCCGGCCGACCACTGGAAATCGAAATTCGCGCCCAGGGCTTGCGCGAGCGCGTCCGTGATCATCCAGTCCGGCCGCGACTGGTGGACGGGCGGGATCGACTGGCGCACACGCTGCACGAGGCCGCTGTTGTTCGTGAACGTCCCGTCCGTCTCCGCGTAGGAGGCGGCGGGGAACACCACGTCGGCGTGGCGCGTCGTCTCGGTCTCGAACATCTCCTGCACGACGAGAAAGTCGAGATGCGAGAGCGCATCGTCGCGCCCGGCGAGATGTTGCGGCAGGAAACTGCCCGCGACGTAGAGCGCGCGAAGCGTTGTGCCCGCCGCATCGAGCATCCCTTCGGCGTCGAGCGCACCATTCATCAATCCGAGGTCGTGTACGCCGAGGCTGTTGTTGTAGAGCGGCAGCGGGTGGAACAGGAAACGGCGATCTTCACTCGCGCCGTAAGCCGCAGTCATGTTCGCCAGCGCAATTTGCGCCGTCGCGCCGAGTTCGCCGAACATGACCACGACATCACCCTTCGTTTCTTCGATGATGCGCCGCGCATCAACCAACTCCTGCGGTTCGACGCCCATCTTGTGTGCGGCCGTCGCGTATTCGCTGCCCGCGAAGGCGAGCACGGCCGCGTCCTCCGCGCCGGGGTACATGTGTATGAACTGCGTCGCCGCCTGTTTCAGGCGTATCGGCACGCTGTTGACGATGACGAGTTTCGCGCCGCCGTTCCTGACGGCCTGCCTGATCTGACGCCCGGTGAGCGGCTGCAACTCTTCCGGCTCGCCGCCGATCAGGATGATCGTTTTGGCGTGGCGGATGTCGCGGTGCGTGGCGATGGGCGCGCTCAAGTTTGCGAAGAAGGGCGCGAGCGAGAAGGCGTCCGTCGCAGTGTAGTTGTTCGTGCCTAAAACCTCGCGCGCGAATTTGAGCAACGCGTAGTTCGCTTCGTTCGTGATGCGCGGGCTGCCGACGACGCCGAACGCGTCGCCGCCGTGCGCCCCTTTGATCTCCTGCATTTTAGCCGCCGTGTGGCGGATGGCCTCGTCCCACGTCGCCGGGATCAACTTGCCGCCCTTTTTGTAGCGGATGAGCGGCGTCTTGATGCGCTCCTCGTGATTGATGAAGGGGTGCGCGAAGCGTCCCTTGATGCAGAGGAACTCGCCGTTGATGCCGTTGACGTAGCGGTCGCGCGCGACGGAGCGCATCACCTCGCCCGCGCGAGACCCCAGAGACATCTGGCAACCGTCGGAGCAGAAGTTGCAGGTCGTCGTGGTCTGCGAGAGTTCCCAGGGGCGCGCCTGATGCCGGTACGTCGCGTCTAAGAGCGTGCCCGTCGGGCAGACTTCGATGCAGTTGCCGCACTGCGAGCAGTTGAGCCAGCCGTCGAACGTCCCGATGACGGTATTCGCGCCGCGCCCGCCGGCCTCAATCGCGTCTTCGCCCATCCATTCGTCGCAGACGCGCGTGCAGCGCTTGCACAGGATGCAGCGTTGCGGGTCGTTGGCGACGATGGGCGACAGGAATTTTTCGGGGTAGTAGTTTTTCTTCTCCTGAAAGCGTTCTTCGAGGCCGCCCCAATCGAAGACCATTTCCTGCAATTCGCACTCGCCGCCACGGTCGCAGACCGGGCAATCGAGCGGGTGATTGGCGAGCAGGAATTCCACCATCCCGCGCTGCGCCTTCTCGATCTCCTCGCTCTCGGTCGTGACGCTCATGCCGTCCGTGCAGATGATCGTGCAGGAGGTTTGCAGCTTCGGCATCTTCTCGATGCGCACGAGGCACATGCGGCAGGAAGCCTGTAGCGCGAGGTCTGCGTAATAACAGAAGGAGGGAACGGCGTGCCCCTTTTCGCGGCACACGTCGATGAGCCGCGCACCCTTCTCCACTTCGTAAGAGTTGCCGTTGATCGTGACTTTGATAAGTTCGGTAGCCATGCTTTTAAATTATCGAATCGTGACTTTAAGGGTGTAGCGCGCGGTTACGTCCGTGCCGATACTGATCTGATATTCGCCCGTCTCCGGCAACTCGCCCGACCAGTCCCAGGTGCCGTCGGAGAGGCGGTCGGTCGGCGCGTAAACCGTGAAGGATGTCTTTCTGCCCGCCACGAGATGAACTTTCATCCGCTGCCCGCGGCGCGCGCGCAGGTAATAGTCGTGGCTCGTGCAAAGCGCGATCCGGTCGCGGACGATCGTGGTCGCGCGTCCCCGCCCGAATTTCAACTCTTTGCGGACGGATTTATCCGTGCCCGGACACTGCCCCAACTCGTCCCGCGAAAAACTTCCGACCGGCACGGCCTGAACGGGCAGGCACGCCCCCAGCAGCGCGAGCGAAAGGATGAACGCTTTAGTTCTTTTCATCGGTCGCCACCGTCGAATCCTTCCGCCGCCTTGCACTTTGCCGCCCGCCATCGCCGGCAAAACTTCGGTCTTGGCGAGCGGCGTCGCTATGATTTCCTCAACCAGAAACCGACATACTCCGGGACAATTAAAATCGAGCTTATCGCGTAAAATCGTGCTTATCGCGTTTTCGAAATAAATGTGTCCGTTTCTAAATTTTGGTGGCCGCTCCCGCCCGCCAGCGTCGGCAAAGCTTCGGTCTTCACGAGCGGCGTCAGATGTTTCCTGAAATCTTCGGGAAACTTCTTGATGGCCGACTGGATCGGCCACGAGGCCGCGTCGCCGAGCGGACAAAACGACTTGCCCTCGATGTTGTCGCACAAGTCCAGAAGCAACTGCGCGTCGTCCGCTTTGCCCTCGCCGCGCGCGATGCGTTTGAAGACTTTGACGAGCCAGTCCGTGCCTTCGCGGCAGGGCGTGCACCAGCCGCAGGATTCGTGCTTGTAAAACTACGTCAGATTTTTCGTCGATTCGAAGATGTCCACCGTGTCGTCCATCACGATGAAGCCGCCCGACCCGACCATCGAACCGGCGGCGACGAGTCCTTCGTAGTCCATCGTCACGTTTTTGCCCTCGATGTCGGACGCGGGCATAATGTAGACGCTCGACCCGCCCGGAATCACGGCTTTCAGTTTCCGTCCGTTCGGGATGCCCCCGCAGTCTTCCATGATGAACTTTTCCATGTCGGCGTAGCCCATCGGCAACTCGTACACGCCGGGGCGGTTGACGTGGCCGCTGACCGACCAGACTTTCGTGCCGCCGCTCTTCTCCGTGCCCAGCTTTTGATAAGCCTCGCCGCCCATCTTCATGATGTCCGGCACGGCCGTCAGCGTCTCGACGTTGTTGACGACCGTCGGGCAGCCGTAGAGACCGGCCACGGCCGGGAAGGGCGGCTTCATGCGCGGGTGTCCGCGCAAGCCTTCGAGCGAGTTCAGGAGCGCCGTCTCTTCGCCGCAGATGTACGCGCCCGCGCCCGAATGCGTGTAGACCTCGCAGGCGAAATCCGTCCCCAGAATCCGCTCGCCGACGAGTCCCGCCGCCCGCGCCTCCTCGATGGCGCGATCCATGATCTCGATGAGATAGCGGTATTCTCCGCGCGTGTAGATGTAGCAGGTCTTCGAACCGAGCGCGTAGGCGGCGATGAGCATGCCTTCGATCAGCATGTGCGGGTCGCGCTCCATGAGATAGCGATCCTTGAACGTGCCCGGCTCCGACTCGTCGGCGTTGCAGACGACGTACTTCGGCTTCGGCGAGTCCTTCGGGACGAAACTCCACTTCATGCCCGTGGGGAAACCCGCCCCGCCGCGCCCGCGCAGCGCGGACTTCTTCAACTCGCCGATCACGTCGTCCGGCGACATCCCGTTCAGCACCTTGCCGAGCGCCTCGTAGCCGCCGTGTTTGCGGTAAGTGTCGAGCGATTCGGATCGCTCCAGACCGACGCGGGCGAGTTGAAGCGGTTCGCAACCGATTGCACCGATAAACATATTCTTCACAGGAGACAAAAACTCAGGCTGTTAAACTTCCACGAAACTCTAGCGCACGCCGTTCGAGAGTTGATTGCTGCGACAACGCTCGATCAGTTCGTCCACCTTCTCCGGCGTCAGGTTCTCATAATAATCGAAGCCGATCTGCATCATCGGCGCGGTTCCGCACGAACCGAGACATTCCACTTCGGAGAGCGAAAACTGCCCGTCTTCGCTCGTCTCGCCGGGCTTGATGCCGAGGCGGCTCGCGCAGTGCTCCGTGATCTTGTCCGCGCCGACGATCTTGCACGAGAGCGTGCGACACACTTGCAGGTGATACTTGCCCACCGGCTCCGTGTTGATCATCGAGTAGAAGGTGGCGACCTCCCAGATGTCCGTCACGCGCACGTCCAGCCGATCCGCGAGATAGGCCACGCCGGGCTTATCCAGATAGCCGCGCTCGCGCTGCACGACGAACATGAGCGGCAGAATCGCCGAACGCTTCACCGGATACTTCGCCAGATGCCCGTCGATTTCCGCCTCGACCGCCGGGGAAAATTGCGCGATCTCGTCGGGCACGGGCGCTTCCTGCGGCAGAGGATTGTTGGGCGTAAACTGTTTACTCATAAGTCAGGAGTCAGGAGACAGAATTCAGAAAACAGAATAAATGTCGTGAGAGATTAATTCTGTTTTCTGACTCCTGTCTCCTGTATTCTCATCTATCAATTTCGCCGAGCACGATGTCGAGAGAGCCGATGATGGCGACCACGTCCGCGACCATCTCGCCCTCGGCCATGTGCGGCAGGGCGGAGAGGTTGATGAATGACGGGCCGCGAAAATGCACGCGCGCGGGCTTTGGACCGCCGTCGGATTTCACATAACAGCCGAGTTCGCCCTTCGAGCCTTCGATGGGGTGATAGATTTCGCCCGCCGGCACGTTGAAGCCTTCGGCCACGATCAGGAAATGATGAATGAGCGCGTCCATGTGCGTCTTCATGGCCTCGCGATCCGGCAGGACGACTTTCGGCGCATCTGCCTTGACGGGTCCCGGCTTCAGCCGGCCGAGAGCCTGCCGCGTGATCTTCAGAGACTCGCGCAGTTCGCGCATCCTGACCATGTAGCGCGCCCACACGTCGCAACTCTGCTCGACCGGAATCTCGAAGTCGTAAGTTTCATAACCCGTGTAAGGGTTCGTGCGCCGCACGTCCACGGCGACGCCGCTGCCGCGCAGGCACGGCCCGGTGACGCCCATATCAATCGCGTCGTCGGCCGTGATAATGCCGACGCCCTGCGTGCGCGTCTGGAAAATCCGGTTGCCCGACAGCAGCGTTTCGAATTCGCCGATCGCCTTCGGAAACTTGTCTATGAACTGTTGCGCGCGACGCTCGAAGCCGGCCGGCAAGTCCATCATCAACCCGCCGATGCGGAAATAAGACGGCGTCAAGCGGCCGCCCGAAGCGGCTTCGATCAAGTTCAAAATCTTCTCGCGCTCGCGGAAAGCGTAGAAGAAGACGGTCATCGCGCCGATGTCGAGCGCGTGCGTGCCGAGCCAGACCATGTGCGAGGCGATGCGCTGCAACTCGCACATCAACACGCGAATGACCTGAGCGCGCTCCGGTATTTCGAGGCCGAGCAATTTCTCCACCGCCATCACATAACATAAGTTATTGCCGAGCGGATTCAGATAGTCCATCCGGTCGGTGATGACGATGCCCTGCTGGTATTTCTTGTACTCGAACAGCTTCTCCATCCCGGTGTGGAGATAGCCGATGTCGGGCGTGCACTTGACGACCATCTCGCCGTCGAGCACGAGTTCGAGGCGCAGCACGCCGTGCGTCGAAGGATGCTGCGGTCCCATCGAGATCGTCATCTGCGTGTCGAACGGCTGATCGACGACCTCGAACTGCGGCGGAATATTTACAACCATAGGTTTCAAGTTTCAAGTTTCAAGTTTCAAGACTTAGGTTTCTTCGTTCTTTAACTTGAAACCTTAAACCTGAAACTTGAAACTCTACGAAAGGCTGTACGGCTCGTAACCGCGCAAAGGGAAGTCTTTGCGAAGCGCGTGTCCCTGCCAGTCGTCGGGCAGCAGAATCCGTCGCAGGTCGGGATGACCGTCGAAACGGACGCCGAACATGTCAAAGGTTTCG
>DASQLU010000036.1:0-30519 GCA_035645855.1 Pyrinomonadaceae bacterium | reverse complement strand
GGGCAGCAGTTCGTGACGCGCCCGGTCGGGTACGCGCTGGCCGCGGTCGCCGTCGCCGCCATCGTCTGGATGAACGTCAGGCGTCACCGCGCGCGCGAACGCTACGGGCTGGGAAAGAGCAGCACGTTGAACCTCGCGCTGCGCGTAGTGCTGCCCTCGCTCGTCGTCGTGCTGTTCATCGGGCGCATGAACGCTTACGAGGGGATGCCGATCCCGGTCATCATTTTGATCGTCGTGGCGCTCGCGGGCGCGTTCCTCACGCAGAACACGACGTTCGGCCGTTATCTCTACGCCATCGGCGGCAACCCGGACGCGGCGCGGCTCTCCGGCATCAACGTGCGCAACCACATCTGGGCGGTCTTCTGCATCATGGGCGTGCTGGCGGGCGTGGCCTCGCTGATCTACACGGCGCGCGTGGGCAGCGCATCGCCGGACGCGGGCAACCTGCTCGAACTCGACGCCATCGCGGCCTGCGTCATCGGCGGGACGAGCTTGATGGGCGGGCGCGGCACGGTCTTCGGCGCATGCCTCGGCGCGCTCTTTATGGCGAGTCTCGACAACGGCATGTCGCTCCTGAACGTGCGTCCCTATTCGCAGGACATCATCACCGGGTTGATTCTCGTCACGGCCGTCGGCCTCGACATGCTCGGACGCAAGCAGGGATAAGATAGAGCAGTGACAAGCGACGGGTGACGGGTAACGAGTGATAGGTGACGAGTGACAAGTTAAATTCTTCTTTGCGCCTCCAGCGCCTTTGCGTGAGATTTCTCTATGAGAGAGAAGATAGCTCACGCAAAGGCGCGAAACCGCAAAGGAAGACGGGATGAGAGTTTTTGACGAATACCTGACCGGAAGAGACAAACGATGAAAGCTAAACTTGTGCGGGACGCATCGTCATGGTGCGTCCTTTTTATGTTGGCGTGGGTGTCAACATGCGCGGCACAGGTGCGGACGGGAAACAATCTCGCGCCGGGCGCGCCGGACGGGGCATTGAGTTGATTGCACCGCACGGTCGAACCGGAAGAAAGCGGCGACGCAGGACGGGCGGAAGCTGCGCCGCTACCGGCGTCGTTGGAAGATCGAGCGACTGTGGGCGTGGTTGCGGAGCTTTCGTCGCGTAGCAACGCGCTTCGATTATCATGTCGAGACCTTTCTCGGTTTCGTGCATCCCGGCGGCATCAAGATTCTGCTGAGGTGCTATTTATGAGACTGTTTCTATTCACGATTGACGATTCAAGATTCAAGGCTTTCCTCGTTCATCGCTCGTCCTTCCTCGTTTCCAAATAAAGAGGCCGCCGGTGCCCTCGCTGCACTGGCGGCCTCTTCTTTTCGCCCGGCGCTTTGCGGCGCGGGCGAAAAGGCTAAGGGGTGGTGGCTGTTATTGCTTCTCCGGCGTCTGTGCCGCACCTCCCGCGTTTGCGTCCCCCTGCTTGCGCGTCACGCCGGCCTTCGTCGCGCCCGTGGCTTCGTTGGCGACGGTGCCGGGGCCGGGCAGTGCTTCCACGTTGACGAAGAAGCTGAAGCTGCCCTGTTCCTGCACGCCGAGGAGGAACTGCACGTCTATCGAGTTGCCCGGCGCGAGACCGCCGCCCGGCAGGACGACCGTCAGCGAGGAGTTCAGGCCGCCGCCGTTCGGTTGCGCCGGCTGTTCGAGCGTCAGCCCGTTGACCGTAACCACCGGGTTGCCCGCCGAATCCGTGACCACGCCCGTCGAACTGAGAACGCGCAGGTCGGCCTGTCCGGCCGCACGGTTGTTGATCGTCGTCAGGTCGACGACGCGGAAGCGGAGCCGCGTGACGGACACGCCGAGCGTATTCTTGAAGCGGCGCTGGATGGAGAGCGTGCCGAAGGCGGCGTTCGTCGAATTTGCTCCGAACGAGCTGCGCACGCGGTTGGGCGGCGCCGTCGTGGGCAGCATCGGGTCGATCAACGACGACTTGACGGCGGCGTTGCGCTGGATGGGCGCGGCCAGATTTTCCGGCCCCGGCGCTCCGAGCGTGGGCGTATTGTTGAAGCCGACAGGCACGCCGGGCGTCGTCGAGACGAGCTGGAAGTCGTCCACGCTGCGGCCCGTGTCCTGCGGCTTGCCGGAGAACAGCTTGCGGAAGAAGCTGTACTGCGACGTGCTGCCCTGCGCCGCGTTCAAGGGCGTGCCCTCGCGCAGCAGGTCGCAGTTGCCGCCGAGGCCGTTCACGCCGTCGAAGAAGCCTACCGCGTCTTCGCGCGTTGTCGTCGAGAGGCTCGCGAGCGACGACGTGTTGAAGAGCCCGACGTTGCGGTCGTCCTCGATGGAGAGGTCGGGCGCGATGGTCAGGTCCGCAGTGGCTGAAGTCCCGAGACTGTAGCTCTGGCCGACGACGAGGTAGTGGCCGCGCGCCGGGATGGTGGTGGACGGCGGGATGACGGCGACGACGACGGGCGTCGCGTCGCACGTTGCGCCGCTCTTGACGATGGCCCAACCGCTGATGTCCTGCGCGACGTCCTGGTTGTTATAAAGCTCGACGAACTCGTCGTCCGCGCCGCCGGGGCCGCTCATGCGTAGTTCGCTGATGAGAACGCGTCCCGGCGGGTTGGCCGCCGTGATCGTGCCCGTACCGATGCCCGTGCCGTTGATCGAAGTGTTGACCGGCGCGCTCAGGGTGAGCGTGAAGGTCTCGTCCGATTCGCCCGCGTCGCCGTCGGCGTTGACGGGCACGGAGACGGTCTTGAACGTTTCGCCCGCGTTGAAGGTGAGCGTGCCGCTCGTCGCCGTGTAGTCGGTGGGTTGCGTGGCCGTACCGTCGGCGGTCTGGTAATCGACCGAGACGGGCACGGAGTAGACGCCCGACAGCGTGATGGTGAACGACATCGGCGCTGAACCGGATTGCGGTTCGGGCGCGGTGGCGTTGTTGATGGTGACGGTCGGTTGCGGGATAACGGGCGTCACGGTCGGGTTGTTTGCGCCCGCCACGTCCGGATCATCCGTCAACACGCTTGAGAAGTTCGAACCGGAGACCGTGCCCTGATTCGAAATCTGCGTGACCGAGCCGGCGAGCGGGTTGTTGACGGTCACCGAGAAGGTGAGCGTCACGGACTTGCCCGCGCCGAGCGTGCCGATGGTGACGGGGAAGTTGGCGATTGCCAGAGGCGTCGCGCCGTTCTTCTCGCGGGTAGCCCTGGCCGTCTCTGCTTTATCCTGCTCGTCGCCGGCGCTGCCCGCCGTCTGCACGGCGTTCGCACCCGGCGTGGCCGTCTGCGTTTGAACCGCTTTCGCCGCCTGCGGCATGGCGATGAACGCGCGGCTGGTCAAGTCGCCGGCCAGCGGCGCGGAAATTTGCGCGGGCGCGGCGGCCGACGTGTCGCCCGACGCGACGGTCGCGACACTGGCAGACTTCTCTAAGACGGGAGAGGCTATCGCCGACGACTCGGTGCAGCCCGTCGAGCCGACGAAGTTGCCCGTGGCGGCGACCGTGCCGTTGTTGCGCGCCGCGACGAACGTCTGCACGTTGGCTGCGCTCTGCGCCCCGGCGGACATGCCTTCGATGCTGAACGTCCCGCTCGGGGCGTTGGAAGAGAGTTTGATTTGGGACGCGACCGTGCCGCCCGTGGCGGTGTTGCGGTTCGCAGGGTTGTTGGCGGCGTTGATATCCAGACAGATGCTGGAGGTGGCCGTGCCGTCTCCGGTCGAAGTCAGAATCTCGATGACCTCGCCGCCGGCGTTGAGATTGTTGAAGGTGTTGCCCCAGACCGTCACGTTCATGAGGCTCGTGTTGTTGCCGCCGACGGCGCGGCTGTTGATTTCGAGCGTGGAACCGACGCCGCTGTTGTTGTTGTTGACGGCCGTGTTGCCCTGAACGAGCAGGTTGGTGCTGTGAGTCGCGCCGAGGTTCGCCTGATCGTGGTTATTCTCGACCTCGATGGCCGAGCCGCTGTCCACGTTGCCCTCCGTGCCGACCGGCGAGGTCACGCCGAGCGAGTTGTTCCTGATGGTGATGTTGTTGTTGGGGATGTCGCCGCCCGCGACCGTGACGAGCGACACGTGGACGCCCTGTTTCGCCACGTTGTTGACGACGTTGTCGGAGATCAGGATGGAGTGGCCGTTGTGCGTGCTGGCGTTCGCTTCGATCTGCACGTCGATGGCGCGACGACCGTTCACGAAACCGGCATCGTTGCTGATGTTGTTGTTCTGGATGCTGCCGTTCAGCCTCGTCCCGGTCTTGCTGGACGTTGCCGCGTCAACCTGCACGACGCCCGCGAGGGTGAGGAGCCGCGCGAGGTTCTTGAAAGTGTTGCCATCGGCGGCGTTCGCCCCGCCGATGGTGAAATTGAGCTGGCCGCTGCCGTTGTTGGTCACGTAGAGCGTGTTGTTGCCGTCGCCGCCCGTGGCGTCGGCATCGTGGAAGTTGTTCCGCTGGATGATGGCCGTGTTCGTGCCCGAACCGTTGTTGTTGATCTGCACGCCGAGCTGGTCGAGCAGCGTGAACTCGCTGCCGGTGACGTTGACAGTGCCGCCGCTCGTCGTGCCTTCGGCGGAGAACAGGAAGCCCGCCGCGCCGGTCGCGGAAGTGGTGAAGACGGAACGGTCAACGGTGAACGAAGTGAAGTTCGTGTTCGTGTTGGCGACGTTGATGCCGTTCGAGTTGATCGTGTTCCAGTTCTCGACTCGACCGTTGTTGTTGAAGGCGCTCGTGCCGCCGAGGTTCGTTGCGAGCCAGCCGTTCCCGCCGAGATTTTGGAGCAGGATGGCCGAGAGCACGACGTTGCTGCCGCCGGAACTGTTCACGCCGTTTGATGTGCAAGCCCCCGGACAGGAGCCGCCCGCGGCGGTGTTCGTGATGTTCATCTGGCGCAGCGTGACGTTGGAGGCATTGGTCAGCAATACGGAGTGACCCGTCGTGCGATTGAGCGTGCCGCCCGAGCCGTCGCGGTCGAAGAAGCCGCCCGTCTGCGAGCCGTCGCCGCTGACCGTGAATGCGCCCGTCGTGCCGTTCAGGATGATGGCGTTCGTCGCGCTGTTCGACGCGTTGTTGTTGACCGTCACGCTGCGGAAGGTGACGCCGCTGCCGCCGATGTTCGTGGGCGTCGCGATGTTGACGGCCGTGCCGGTGGTGGTCGTGATGGTGTTCAGGAGGGACGTGTTGTTCTGCGTCGCGTTGACCGTGCCGCCGCCCGTCGCGGTGAAGGCCGGGTTCGCGCCGGTGCTGAGATTCAGGCCGCCCGTGAAGTTGATCGTCGCGCCCGCGTTGTTGTTCAGGAGAACGCCGTTCGAGGTGCTGCTGATTGCGCCGCCGAAGGCCACCGTGCCGCCCGTCTTGTTATCGATGTTGACGGGGCGCGCGAGGGCGGTGCTGATCGTGCCGCCATAGGTGATGCCGGCCGTGCCGCCGTTGACGCGGAAGGCGTCGCCGGCCGCGCCGGAGATCGAGCCGCCGTTCATCACGAGCGTGCCGGGCACGTTCGTCAGCAGGATGCCGTTGCCGCTGTTGCCGCTGTTGGTCGAAGAGACGGAAGAGAAGGTCGCGTTGAGCGTGACGGCGTTGGCGTTGATGGCCGGGGCTGCCTGCCCCGCGCTGCCCGTCGCGCCGATTGTGCCGGTCGTGACGTTGAGCGTGCCGCCGCCCACGGCGACGAGGCCGGAGCCATTCGAGGTCGTGATGCCGAGCGAGGCGAAGTTGAGCGTCGCGCCCGTGTTCGTGCCGCCCCAGTTGACGCCCGCGCCGCCGGCCGTCGACTTCGAGACGGTCGCGCCGCCGGAGAAGTTGATCACCTGACCGTTACCGGCGTTCTGAATTTCGATGGGGTTGTTGTTGCTTGAGAGGGTGGCCGCGCCCGTGACGCTCGTGTTGCCACCGCCCGTGGCGTGCAGAAAAGCGTTGCCGCTGCCGCCGGAGACGGAGAGCGTTCCGAAGGTGCGCACGTTCGTGCCGGAGTTGTTCTGGAGGCTGATGCCGTCCGTGCCGCCCGTGCAGGAGGTGTTGCCGAAGTCTGCGGCGAGGGTCGAGCCGGAGACGAGGACGCACTGCGTCGGGTTGCCGAAGATGGTCGTGCCGGGCGTCGAGAGCGAGCCGCCGATTGTCGAGAGGGTGATGCCCTGCGAGGGGCTGGAACTCGAAGAGATGCTGAGGAACGTCGCGGCGAGCGTGCCGTTCGAGAGGCTGAGCGCGCGCCCCGTGCCGTTGATGGTCGTGTCGGAGACGGTGAGCGTGCCGAAGTTATTGCCCGCGATGTCCGAGTCGGTCGCGTTGCCGAGCGTGACGCCGCGAATCGTGTTCCCGCCGGCCGCGCCGTTGAGTGTGACGATGCTCGAACCGGCGGCCGGCGCGCTGTTAATGGTCGGAGCGGCAGCCGCGCCGGGCAACGGGTCGCTGTAGGCGGGCACGGTGAAGCCGCTGGCCGTCGTCAGGGCAACGCCCTGCCCGATCAACTGCTGGTTGTTCAGGAGCACGACGGGGCCGGTGTAGGCGCCCGAACCCGTGTAGATGAAAATGATGTCGCCGACTTCGTCCGCCGCCGTCGAGTTGAACTCGGCGATGCTGTTGAAGGGGTTGGTGATGCGCCCGTCGCGCGGGGTGGCCGTGTTCGTATTGTTGATGAACCAGATGACGCTTGAGCCGGGCGTGGCCGTGCCGTTGCCGACGAGAAGCGTAACGGTCGAGGTGTCGGTCTTGCTCGTCGTCGAGTTGGTGACGGTGTAGGTGAAAGTGTCGGTGCCGGTGAAGCCGGGCGCGGGGTTGTAGCTGAACGAGCCGTCGGCGTTGACGACGACGTTGCCGTTCTGCGTGCTGGTCGTCGGGCCGGAAACGGTCAGGCCGGTGTTGTTGCCGTTGTCGGGGTTGAAGTCGTTGGCGAGCAAGCCCTGGGCGGCGTTCGGCTGGATACGCACGTTGCCGATGACGTTATAGGTATCGGGGTTGGCGAGCGGCGTGGACTGGATCGAACCGGGGACGAGCGTCGTGTTCGAATCAATCGTGTCGGTAAAGGCGACGCCGGTGGCATCGCTCGTGCCGTTGTTGGTGATCGTGACGGTGTAGTTGATCGTATCGGTCGGCCCGACGGGCTGCGCGGCGGTGCGGTTGTCCGTCTTCGTCGCCGTGATACCTACCGCCGACACGGCGGCGGTTCGCTCTTTTTGCTTGCGCGGGGCGGCGCTGCTCACGGGGTCGGCCTTCTGAGGAGGAGGCGTCTGTTTCGCCGCGCCCTTTGATTGAACCGGCGCTAACCTGTTGGTCGAAGCAAATCCGATGGGAGTTAGGGGAGCGACCAGCATGATGCAGGCGAGAAGACTGGCAAGGAACGTTTTGGAATTGCTAAAGCTGGTTGCGGTGGGGGTGAAACTCTTCATAACTCTCCTTCAAGGTGAATTTTATTTCGGCACTCGCGAAGGCGGCATGCAGAAATAGCTTCGGGGGTTAGCGTGACAACGGGTGTTTGAGAGAAGCAAAGGCCGATTGTCGCAATGTGTGCTTCCGGGTTAGTAGAACGGTCTATGAGAATTGCGTTCGCAGATGTCGGACGTAGAGAAACGGTCGTTTAGTTAGTGGCGTCCCTGGTAAAGGCCAGGGGAACGAGGTGGGCAACTTTTGCCGCAGGAAACTTTATACCACGTTCCCGCACGAGCTTTCCACCCCTCGGGGGCAAAATTTGATGCGAAGCGGCGGGCGACCCGCCCGACCACCGTTGGCCGGATGTCGCCCGCCGCTCGCTCGACGTGTGCGGCAAAGCATTCCGTCGCCGGGACGTGAGGCGACTTGCGAAGTGAATGCGTGCCACTGTCTTTAACCGCGCGGCGGGAATACGCCTTGCAGGGCGATGCAGAAGTTAAGCGTCAGGTACGGCATCAGGTTGTTGTGGGGTAGACTGCCGCCCGCGGGCGCCAGCGCCTCCGGGGCGAGATTCGCGTTGACGCTGGGGTTCGCGCTGATGTACATCTGGTTGCCGCCGGCCAAAAACATGCCCTGCGGAGTCTTAAACGACGCGTCGTCTTCAGCCCCCCGGAGCGTATGTGAGTGTGCCGGTATCTCGCTTTGCAGCAACGTCACCGTGTCCGAGCCGCCGGTCTCGCCCAGGTCGTGGAGGGAAAGCCCCGGCCCCTGACCGGGATGCATCGGCGCTCTGCCCTGAAGGTCTGGCAACGCAAAAGTAGATTTGCCATCTCCCCCGTAGGTCGTTCCGAGCAGGGAAAAGAGAGCGGTGTTCTGGCTGATAGGCAAGATTTGCCCGTCACAGAATGCCCAACCTTTAGGCGCGAAGTTGAAAGGGAAGATTCTGATTTCAGCGACAAATGGGTCTGCCATGCGGTCTCCTTAAGTTTGGCTCGGGAAAATCCCGAAGAGGGAAATGATGAAATCGACGCAAAGATAGGGTTGGAAGTTGGTGTGCGGCTGGCTGCCGCCGACCGGGCCGATAGACAGCGGGGACATCGTGGTCGGGCTATCGGGGAAATTGAAGTAGGTCTGGGCCTGAGTGGTTGCCAGCAGCACCTGCGAGGCGGGAGTTTGGGTCGTGGCCGCGCCGCTAGACCCCAGCAGCGCGTGGGTGTGGGCTGGTATCTGGTTGACGGTGAGCGTTATCTCTTCCGCGCCGCCGGTCTCCGCCAGAATGAAGCCGTTGCCTTGATGCAGCGGAAGCCGCCCTCTCAAATCGGGCAGGGCGAACGTGCTTTCCCCGTCGCCGCCGTAGGTCGTTCCGATCAGTTGAAACAGGGTCTCGTTCTCGGAGATTGGGAGCAACTGCCCTTCGCAAAACAGCCAGCCGGCGGGCGCAAAATTGCCTGCGAACATTCTAATTTCACCAACGTAAGGTTGTGCCATTGTCGTCTCCTTAATTCTGGCTGGGGAAGATGCCTTGCAGGGCGATGCAGAAATTGAGCGTCAGAAACGGCTGCATATTCAGGTGAGCCTGACTCCCGCCCGTGTTCAACACCGCCGCCGCGGCCATCGCCACGAGTTGGACAGGCGGGCCGTAGGCGACGGCCGGCGCTTTAGCGAGCACCGCCCCGTTCGGGTTGGTCGCCGCGCCGGCATTGCTATTAACGTTCAGCGCGTGCGTGTGCGTCGGCATTTCCGCCAGCGAGAGCGTATGAGCCTGCTCGCCCGCTTTTTCGCCGAGATTGTGGCCGCTGCCTTCGTGCATCGGCGTGCGCCCGCGCAGGTCGGGCAGGGCAAAAGTGGTTTGCCCGTTGCCGCCGTAGGTCGTGCCGAGCAACGCGAAGAGGGCTTGATTCTGGTTAATGGGTAGGAATTGCCCGTTGCACATCGCCCACCCTTTCGGGGCGAAGTTGAAGGACATGATTCTGATTTCACTGAGAAACGGTTCGGACATGCATTTCTCCTTAATTGACACAGTTCGGAGGACGACAGCTCTCCGAGCAGTTTGGAATGAAGTTAAAGAGCGCACTCCGACAAAGGCTGTCGAAGCTGAATTACCGGATGGTTCGTCTTGACCTGAGAGTTCGAATTCACCGGCGCGCGGTCTCGTTCGTCGCCGGTTTTTTATTTTGGAGCTTGATTGTTTACAGGATTCGGAAAGGCTTGATCCCGCGCGAGGCCGTCATTGTAAGACTTGACCACTCCGATTTCAAGGAAAAATAAGCGCGACTGTTAAATGCCTTAAATTATCGTTGTCAATTCTTATTAAAACAACTACACTTTAAACCGAAGGGCACTTAGGCTATCCGCCGGCTTTCCATCCTCGTTTGTTGAACAGCATCTGTTAACCCATCGTCAATCAGGAGTCTAATTTCATGGCAACCCCCCGCCGCGTGTTTTTGAAATCCGCGTTTATGTCTCTCGCCGCCGCCGGCCTCGTCTCCCAGTCAGCCCGTTTCGCCTTCGGACAAAAAGATAGGCTGAAGGATGCACAGGGCAACTTCCAAATTCCCGCCCAAGTCCTGGGCGACCCGGTCTTTCATTTCACGCAGGCGACTTTCGCGCCCTATGTGGGGAGCGAATTCCGTGTGACGGTGGGGCCGTACAAGACTGTGAATCTGACGCTCGTCAAGGTTGAAGACCAGACGCCCCGCACGCGCCAGCAGAAGGGAGCGTCGCGGATGGAAGGCGAATGTTTCATGCTTCTCTTCGAGGCCTCCGGTGAATTGTCCGACCTCCAGCAGACCTACGTGCTCCAGCATGAAGCGCTCGGAAAGTTCTCCCTGTTTCTGGTTGACGCCACCGGAAAAGGGAAGGGCGCTGCTTACTCGGCCATCATCAATCACACGCGGCCGGTCGGCGGTTCAAAAAAGATGTGAGGCCGCGCACACCACGCCGCGCGCCCGCCGGACAACGGATCACTTGAGACGCATCACTTGACGGAGGCGAAGAACAGGGTGGAACAACGCCCACTCGATAAAGCCGGCGACGTTCGTCTGCGCCCGGTCGAACCGGACGACGAAGAGTTTCTGCTGGGAGTCTATGCCGGTTCGCGCGCCGCCGAGATGGCGCTCGTGCCGTGGGACGAGGAGCAGAAGCGCGCCTTCGTGCGTTCGCAATTCGCGGCACAGCACGCGCAGTACAACGAGCGTTTCCCCGGCGCCGAATACAGTGTCATTCTCTACCGCGGACGCCCGGCCGGAAGGCTCTGGATCGCCCGCCCGCCGGAACAGATTCGACTACTCGACATAGCGATCCTGCCGGAATTTCAAAATCAGGGCATCGGCGCGACCCTGCTCAAGAGCCTCATCTCCGAATCCGAACAACGCGGCCTGCCGCTGCGCCACATGGTGTTCAAACTCAACGACGCCGCACTGCGTTTCTACCACCGATTCGGCTTCTCCCAGATCGACGACGTGGGCGCGTACATCCACATGGAGCGCCTGCCCGGCTCCGGCGCGACCACTCCGTCAAACTCCGCCGGCGCTAACTCACCCGATTAAAAATCGCCTCGTAATAGATGCCGTCGCCGTCCTTGCGCACGGGGACGATGAATATCTCCGCGCCCCCCAACGTTTCGTGCTCCAGATGGTAAGTGCCCTGCGGCAGGAAGTGTTCGAGGGGGCCGCGAAAGTAGGCCGAGAAACGCCCCGTCTGCCCCGCCACGTCGCCGTGCGCCTGCACTTCCACCAGTTCCAGTTCCAAGACCTTGTCGGTGACGGCGCTGAGCCGGAACTTCGTGTGCAACTGCGCCGACAGTGAATCAAACGTGAGATGCTCAGGCATCGTGTGTGTCCTTCCTCTTCCACCTATCGCCGTTCGCAATGTAAGACACGGTAGCTTCACTGACATCGTGATACCGGGCGATGGTTTTCTGAAACATCTTCCCTTCTTTACACATGCGCCTGATAGACGCTACTTGCTTTGCCGTCAGCTTATGATTGCCATTTTGCTCCCCATACACTTTGGTATTACGGCCTTTGCCTACGGCATCTTGTGAGTTGTCTTTAGCCGTGCCCTGAAACAGGTGAAGAGGGTTAACACATGAGCGCACATCACAACGATGAAGCACCAAAAGATCATCGTTGATACGGCCGTTCGCGAGAAAGTATGAAACCCGGTGCGCTTTATATGATTTCCCGTTTAGCCCGAAGATTCCATAACCCGACTCTCTGGTGAAGCCTTGCCATTGCCAACAGGCCAGAGAGCCTCCCGACAGATCAACTTGTGAAAGGAATCTATTGATTTGCGTGAAGTGCAATTTCGGAATGCGCTTCATATGGCACGCTCAGGTTAGAAAAAAGTGCTCGCTGTAGGACTCGAACCTACGACTTCACGCGTGTGAGGCGTGCGCTCTACCAACTGAGCTAAGCGAGCACAAGAGAATGTTTGAAGAGGCGGCATGCTAACAAAGCGAGCGGGGGAGCGTCAAGCGAGACTCGCGCGCTCGCCGCTCCCCCACTCCGTGGTGTGCCGTTTGAAGTCCGCTCGCCGGCGCGCTTACTGCCCGCCCATCGGCGGATCGTTCGGGCCTGCGGGTTGCGTGCCGTTGACGTGGATGGTGCTTGAGTTGGCGTCCGTGTAATAGAACTCTTTGCCGGTGGCGGTCACGCCGTCGGGCTTTTGCGGGTCTGCGTTGACGGTATACAGGGGCGGCTGGTTGCCGGTCTTCGGCGTCGTCTTCAGGCGGAAAATGTAGCCCTCGACGAGCGGTTCCTCGCCCGCGTAGCGGCGGTCTAACTGCCCGTCGGCAATCAGTTGATCGAAGGTGCCGTAGGAAGCGCGGTTGTGCGAGTTGTAATAAATCCGCTGCTCGACGGCGATGGCCTGGAGCGTGCGGATGGCGGCGGCCTGGTTGGCCGAGCGCACGCTCGACTGCCACGCGGGGATGCCGACGCCGACGAGAATCCCGATAATTGCGATCACGATCATCAACTCGATGAGCGAAAATCCGCCCTCATTTTTGCGCCGTTTTAAATCTTGGGACATCTTCACTTCCTCAGGGGGTGGGTATCTGATTACTGCCGCTTGTTTACACGAAAGAAATTGTCGTGAGTTCCGTTATTCACGCGCCACGACGCGAAGTCTCTCGTCAATTCAGCGACACGGATTCTACTACACCGCCGCGCGACAAGTCACGAAGGCAGCCGGAGCGGCGGAATGCCCTTGGTGAGAGGCTGGCGAGACAGTTTGAACACACGCCTTTAACCGACCCCTGACCTCCGACCTCTGACCTCTAACCCCTGCTCTTTAACCTCTGCTCTTTGACCTCTCTTTCATGTAGAATACAGCGACGCGGCAGGCAACAGGGGAGCGATTGATGAGACGTTTACAGACGGCGCACGGCGAGGGAGAGGCGGCGGAAGCGGCGTCCGCGGCGGTGTCGTCGGCGGCCGAGAGCGTGGCGCAGCTTCACGCGGCGATTGAGGGCGTCATCAAGGGTAAGAGCGAAGCGGTGCGGCTCGCGCTCGTCGCGCTGCTGGCGGGCGGCCACCTGCTCGTCGAAGACGTGCCCGGCGTTGGCAAGACCACGCTCGCGCAGGCGTTGGCGCGCGCCCTCGACTGCACCTTCCAGCGCATACAGTTCACCTCCGACCTGCTGCCCTCGGACGTCATCGGCCTCTCCGTTTACAACGAGCCGACGGGCGGCTTCGAGTTCAAGCCCGGCCCCATCTTCGCCAACGTCGTGCTCGCCGACGAGATCAACCGCACCACGCCGAAAACTCAGTCCGCGCTCCTCGAAGCGATGGGCGAAGGGCACGTCACGGTTGAGGGCACAACCTATCAACTGCCCGCGCCTTTCATCGTCGTCGCCACGCAGAACCCCATCGAGCACCACGGCACTTACCCCCTGCCCGAATCGCAACTCGACCGTTTCATGCTCCGCCTGCGCATCGGCTACCCGGACGCGGAAATGGAGAAGGTGATCCTGCGCGACCGCGAAAGGCGCGACCCGCTGGCGGAGGTGCGCGCCGTGCTGTCGGCCGGGGATGTCGCCGCGCTGCAACGAAACGTGGCGAGCGTCGTCGTGGACGATGCGCTCGTCGATTACCTGATGCGTATCGTCTCGGCCACGCGCGCGTCCGAGATGCTCGACCTCGGCGTCTCCCCGCGCGGCACGCTCGCCCTCTTCCGCGCCGCGCAAGCCCTCGCCCTCACGGAAGACCGCGCCTATTGCGTGCCGGACGACATCAAACGGCTCGTCCTCCCGGTCTTCGCGCACCGCCTCGTCGTCAACTCGCGCTTCTCCTCCAGCCTCCGGCGCAGCGAAGAGGCCGAGGCCGTGCTGCGCGAGATCATGAAGACGATCAGCGTGCCGCTGTGACGAGAGCGGGACGACTGCGGCCACCCCGCGACGGCGTGGTCGTCTCGATGCGGGGCGGGATTTAGAGATGCGTGAGCGTTCGCGAACAACTCCAAACACTCAAGCGGAAGTCGAGACTTTGGCGGAAGCCGAGGCTCCGGCGAAAGCCGTGACTCCGAACGATGCGAGCTCAACGCACCCGCCGGCGTCGGCGACGATGCGCGCGCGCCTGGTTCGTCCTCGCCCGTCTCTGCGCGCGTGGCGCAACGCGATCTTCGGGACGCTGCTCGTCGGGTGCGGGCTCGTGGTGGCGGTTATCACTTCGTGGGCGCGGCGGAGCGGCGATTGGGAGCTGGCGCGCGTGGGCGCGATCACGTCGCTCGTGTTCGTGCTGCTGATCACGATCTTCGTCGTCCCGCCGCTGTTGCGCTCGGCGCGCGCGGAAGTGGGGAGGCTCGACCCGCCGTTTCAGATCACGACGGGCGGCCTCATCTTCATCGGCATCTTCCTCTCGGTCGCCTTCGCCGCCTACAACACGGGCAACAATTTGCTCTTTCTCATATTTTCGGTGCTGGCCTCGGCGCTGTTCGTCGCCTGGTCGGTGGCGCGCGCCGGTTTGCGCGATCTCGTGGTCTCGGCGCGTTTCCCCGACCACATCTTCGCGGGCGAACCCGCGCCCGTCCTCGTCAGCCTCCAGAACACCAAACGCCTGCTGCCGTCCTTCTCGATCCTCATCGAATCGCGCAACCAGGTTTTAGCCGCGCCGAGCGCGCACGATGAACGCGACGGCCGCCGGAAGAAGCGGCGACGCCTTGAACGCGCGCGCCACCTCAGACGCACGCTCGCCTATTTCATCTACGTGCCCCGGCACGCGAAGGCCGAGCAGCGCGTCGAACAGTTGTTTCCCCAACGCGGCCACATTCTCGTCACCGGCTTTGAACTCTCCACGCGCTTCCCCTTCGGCTTCTTCCGCCTGCGCCGCCGCCTGCGCGCGCGCAACGTCGAGCTCGTCATCTACCCCAAGCTCGAAGCAGCGAGCGACGAGCTACACCTGCTGCCCATGAACGCCGGGCGCATGCTCTCCGCACGCCGCGGCGCGGGGCACGATCTGCACAGCCTGCGCCACTATCAACCGCAGGACGACATGCGACACATCGACTGGAAGGCGACGGCGCGCACCAGCCGCCTGATCGTCCGCGAGTTTGCCTCCGAAGACGAGCGGCGCGTCCACATCGTCTTCGACACGCGCGTGATGGAGGGCGCGACGGACGGCGGCGGCGGGGCGGAGAAATTTTTCGAGGCGCGTTTCGAGCGCGGCGTGACGCAGGCCGCCTCGCTCGTCGCACACTTCCTCGAAGAACGCGCCGAAGTGCGCCTCACGCTCGGCGCGGAGACCGGGCACTACGGCGCGGGGCGCGAACACCTCTACGCCTGCCTGCGCCGCCTCGCACTCGTCCGTCCGCACGAGGCGACCGGAGCGACCGGAGCGACCACAGCGACCGGGGCGACCGGAGCGGCCGGGGCGACCGGGGCGACCGGGGCGCAAATTGATCTCTGGTCGTCGCTTGCTGCCGCCGCCTCCAACAACGCCGACTCGCACTACGTCATTCTCCTCACCACCTCCGCGCCCGGCACGATCCCCGCGCACGTCTGGCGCATGTCGCACGTCATCTATCTCTGAAACGATGAAGGAGGAACGATGAACGATGAACTGAAGGCGGTTGCTTTCCGTTCATCGTTCATCGTTCCTCCTTCATCGTTTCTCTTCCAATATTTCTTTCGCCGCCGCGCGGCCGCTGCGTATGCAGTCGGGGATGCCCGCGCCGCCATAGGCGTTTCCGGCGAGCTGGAGGGTGGGGAAGCGTTGCAGTCTCCGGCGTATGCGCGCGACGCGCGCGAGGTGGCCCAGGTGATATTGCGCCATCGAGCGCGGCCATCTTTCGACGTGCGCGAAAAGCGGCGCGCGCTCTATTCCGAGGAGCGCGCGGAGGTCTGCACGCACCGAGGCGAGCATCTCTGCTTCATCGAGCGCGTACATCTCCGGTTGGAGCGCGCCGCCGACGAAGGCGCGCAGGAGCGCGTGGCCTGCGGGGGCGCGTCCCGCGAATTTCACGCTGCTGAAAGTGCAGGCGAGCGTCCGGCGTCGTTCGACGAAGGGAACGACGAAGCCGAAGCCGTCGAGCGCGTGCGGGATGTCCGCGCGGCGAAAGGCGAGGTTGACGGTCGCGGTCGAGGCGTAAGGAATGCCTTCGAGTTCGGCGGCGAGTTCGGAGTCTATGCCGCCGAGGAGTCGCGCCGAGGCGTAGGCGGGCAGCGCGAGGCAGAGGCCGTCGACCGCGATGATTTCGCCCACGGCGCGCGCGCCGTCGCGGCCAGCCACACGCGCGTCGTTGCCCTCAACACGCGCGCCGTCGCCACCAGCCGCGCGCCCTGCGGCGTCAACGCCAGCGTCCCGCCACGCGCCGTCACCGCCAGCCGCGCGCCATGCGCCGGGGCAGCCCGTCATGCGTTCGCCGTCGCGCGCCGCTTCGTCCATGCCGGCCGTGTCGTGGCCGCCCGCCGCATTGTTGTTTGTCTCGCTCGCGCGGACGCGCAAATTCCAGCGGCGCGTTTCGTGGTTGAAGTCAATCGCTTCGACGCTTGTGCCGGTTCGCGCCGTGCCGCGTGGGAGCGCGGCGGCGAGGGCGTCTGTGAGCGTCTGCATGCCGCCGTCGAAGGAGAGAAAGAGGCTGTAGCGCGCGCCGCTCGTGCCGCGCGTGTCGGTGGCGGCGCGGCGGCGCGCGCGCCACATGGCGAGGATGATGCTGCGGTCTTTGCGTTCCATGTCGAGAAAGCGCGGCATCGTCGCGCGCAGGCTCAACTGTTCCGGGTCGGCCGTGTAGATGCCGCCCACCATCGGCTGCGCCATGCGCTCCAACGCCTCGCGCCCGAAACGGCGACGGACGAATGCCGCGAGGCTTTCATCGTCGCCGCCGGGGTCGTCGCTGCCGTCGACAGTTTCGCCGACGGCGCGCGCGGCGGCGCGACGCGGCAGCAGTAGATCGAGCGCCATGCGAGCCTTGCCCGCCCAGGTGAAGATGTCAGTCGAGACGAATGGCCGGAAGCGCGAAGGCGCGAGCAGGTGAAAGCCTTCGGGCACGGGGCGCAGACGCCCGCCGCGCACGATGAAGGAGCGGCGATGCGCGGCGTTCGTTTCGAGCAGGCGCGATTCGAGGCCGAGCTGGTGTGCGAGTTCGAGCGCTTCGGGCTTTTCGGAGATGAAGGCATCGGGGCCGCCTTCGAGCAGGAAGTTGTCGCGCGTGTGTGTGCGAACGGTGCCGCCGAGCCGGGGCGAGGCCTCTATCAGGAGAACTTCGAGCGGGCGTTGATCGGCGCGCGCCTGTCGCGTGAGTTCGTGCGCCGCCGCCAGCCCGCTGATGCCGCCGCCGACGACGGCGATGCGGCGCGGCCTGTTTGCTTGCGGGGAGTCCATTCGTTAAGACGGCGGGTGCGGAGTTAACCGCGCGGCGCGGAGGCGTCCATTTGCGCGGCGTTGTCCGCCCGCGCGGAGTCGCCGTGCTGCGCGGCGTTGACGGGTTGCGCGGAGCCGGCGAATTGCGCGGCGTTGAAGGGCGGCCGCCCCGCACCCATCAGGCAGCAATCGGCGGGGCAGACATCTTCCTTCGCGCCGCGCGTGCCGAGCGCGGGTCGCGCGTGCGCGCCTGTGCGGCGTTCGACGATCAGGTCGCGGATCATCCTGACGAAAGCGGGATGCGTGCCGACGGTCGCCGCGCGGACGAGATTGAGTCCGATCTCTTCCGCGACTTGCCGCGCCTCCGTGTCGAGGTCGTATAAGACCTCCATGTGATCGGAGATGAAGCCGACGGGCGCGACCACGGCGTCCGTCGCGCCCTCCCGTTTCAACTCGCGCAGGTGGTCGCAGATGTCCGGTTCGAGCCACGGCTGCGCGGGCGAGCCGCTGCGGCTCTGAAAGACGAGTTGCCAGAGCGCATGTCCCGCGCCCTCTGCAACGAGGCGGCAGGTTTCGAGCAGTTGCGCCTGATAGTCGCACAGGGAGGCCATCGAGAGCGGGATGCTGTGAGCCGTGAAAGCGACGCGCGCGTGCCGCCTGCGCTCATACGGTATCTGCGAGAGCGCGGCGCGCAAATTTTCCACGTTCGGCCCGATGAAGCCGGGATGGTTGTAGAAGACGCGCAGCTTATCGACCTGCGGTGCGCCCGCGCCGACCGACGCGCGCGCCCCTTCGATGTCTTCGCGATACTGGCGGCAGCCGGAATAAGAACTGTAAGCGGAGGTGACGAAGGCGAGGGCGCGGCGGCGGCCGTCCGCACGCATCTGTTGGAGCGTGTCTGCGAGCAGCGGATGCCAGTTGCGGTTGCCCCAGTAGACGGGCAGGTCGAGATTGCTCTCGGCCAACTCGCGTTCGAGCGCGGCGATGAGCGCGCGGTTCTGCCCGTTGATGGGGCTGACTCCGCCGAACAACTCGTAGTGGTGCGCGACTTCCAGCATGCGCTCGCGCGGGACGTTACGACCCCGAAGCACGTTTTCGAGAAACGGCAACACCTCGTCCGGCCCTTCGGGGCCGCCGAACGAGACGACGATGATCGCGTCGTAAGGTTCCGCCCGTTGTGAATCGTCCATCGACATACAACCCCTTGAAAGTGTGACCGCTGTTTCTTCGCACGCGCGGCCGGGTTTAAAGCTGCCCGTAATCGAGCAGCCCCGTGTGCATCGTCATCTTCCAGCCGCCCGCGACCTTTGAGTAGACTTTACAGGCTCGGCCTTGCCAGCGAAAGTCGCGGCCGGCGCGGTCGCGCCAGAGCGTGTCCACGTCAACGACGGCGAAGGCTCCGTCGCCCTCGGCCGTCAACACAATTTTGACGATCTCGCGGCGGTTGTGGACGAGTTCGTGCGTATCGAACAACTCCTGCCAGTTCGCACGCCAACGCTCGTAGTCGTAGCGACCCGCCCAGAAGATCCACTCGGCCGGATCGTGCGCGCGCGCATCGGGCGGCCACGGCCACACCATGTCGGGATGAAAGACGGTCAACAGCAGCGCGACATCTTTCGTGTCCCATGCGCGCGTCTCGCGTGTGACGATCTCCCTGATCTCGTCTTCGAGCGACTGTCGCCCCGCCTGCTCGCGCGCCATCCGTTTTAGAGGTTCTTGCAATTGAAGGGGCGCAGTTTGAAGTAAGCCTTCACCTGCACGCCGGTCATGTAGCGCTGCTCGACGATGGTCTCGTGGGGCAGGACGATGGTGCGTCTGGTCATCTGCCACGAGCCGTTTTTGTTCTGCATGTTGACGACGAGGTCGAGCGTCACGCCTTTGTCGTTCTTCTCTGTGATGGTCACGGAATAAGAGACGGGCGAGGGGTGATTGGCCGATTGATTCGGGAGAGCGCCGCCGAAAGCGCGCATCTCTTTGGCCTTCGCCGGCATCGTCAGCACGACGCGCTGCCCGGCGTTGAAATTCGGGATGACGAGTTCGACCGCGATGTTTCCTTTGTCGACACGCGGCTTGCAGGTTTTTTGCGCCCGGGCGTCGCCCGCGAAAGCGAACAACAGGGCGGCGAACACAACGAGGCCAAGGGGGGTTCTTCTATTTTGCGTCAGCATCAGGGGATAATCCTCAGAGGTTTAAGGGGTGATGTTCGGCTCGAACGGGCGAGGGGACGCACGCCGAACCATGTCTTAACTTTTCAAACGATCATTGCAAACGAACGGGGACGCGCTTTGGCTCAACCGCGACTGATGTCTTCGAGGGCGATGCGGTTGTGAAAGCGTATGCCGAACGCGCCGCCGGGGAGCGAAACGAGGTCGGCGCGCTGCGGACGCGTCGGGAGATGGAGGCGCGGCAGGTGCATGTCGCCCGCCTCTTCGAGGGCGAGCGTCAGGTGGTATTCGCCGACCTCCGCGCTCTCGAAATCGTTGATGTCCTCCACCGCCACCATCTCGACCATCACTTCGCCGCGCTCGCCGAGGAACACGATCTGCAAAGCGCAGACCGGACAGGCCAACTCCTCCGCGCGGAGGGGCATGCGGCAACGCGGGCAGCGATGGCGTCCCCAGAAGCGAAGTTTGTCGAGCAAATTCTCAGTCATCTTTAACGTAACTCTCAAACAAAAATTCAAATTCGGGATTTGAAATTTCAAATTTCGAGATTTCAAATTTCAGATTGCGAAACTATCTCCGGCTTATTCAGATTGCGAAACTATCTCCGGCTCATTCAGATTGCGACACTATCTCCGGCTCAACTCGTGAACCGCTTCGACGAGCGCAAGGACGTTTTCGACGGGCGTTTCCGGCAGGATGCCGTGCCCGAGGTTGAAGATGTGGCCGGGGCGTCCTGCGGCTAATTCGAGGATGCGCCGGACGTGCCGGCGAATGATCTCGGGAGAGGTGAACAGCAGGATTTGATCGAAGTTGCCCATGACGGCGCGATCATGGCCGATGCGCCGCCAACCTTCATCCAGCGGGATGCGCCAATCGAGGCCGATCACGTCGCCCCCGGCTTCGCGCAACAGTTCGAGGAGCGTGGCCGTCCCCGTCCCGAAGTGTATCACGGGCGTGCCCGGCCGAATGTTGCGAATTGCTTGCAATGTATGCGGCAGGACAAATTCCCTGTAATCGGCGGGGCTGAGACAGCCGACCCACGAGTCGAAAAGCTGTACGGCCTGCGCGCCCGCCTCGATCTGCGCGTTGAGATAGAGGGGGAGTGCGCGCGCGATGCGCGACATGAGGGCGTGCCACGCGCCGCTGTCGGCGTGCATCAGGCGTTTCGTGTGGACGTAGTTTTTCGACGCGCCGCCCTCGATGATGTAGGAGGCGAGCGTGAAGGGCGCGCCCGCGAAACCGATGAGGGGGAGGTCGGCTTTCAGCGCGCGCCGCGTGGTGCGAATCGCCTGCATCACGTAATCGAGACTTTCGGCCGTCTCCATCTCGCGCAGGCGATCCACATCGGCGGCAGTGCGCACGGGATTGTGTATGACGGGGCCTTCGCCTTTGGCGAATTCGAGTTGGAGTCCGAGCGGTTCGAGTATGAGCAGGATGTCGGCGAAGATGATGGCGGCGTCCACGCCGAGGCGTTCGGCGGCGTAGACGGTCACTTCCGAGGCCAAATCGGGCGTTTTGCAGAGTTCGAGAAAGGTCGTGCGGGCGCGCACTTCGCGGTATTCGGCCATGTAACGGCCGGCCTGCCGCATCAGCCAGACGGGCGTGTAGGGCACGCTCTCGCGGCGGCAGGCGCGCATGAAGGGGCTGTTACGAAGCGCGTCGGTCGTCTGTGTGTCGCCGGCCGGGGTCGGGGCTGGGGTCGGGGTGTTCGTCGTCAAGTTCTTTGCGTCCACGCTTCTCACGAAACCTGTGGCGGCGGCGGGGCGTACAAAATTGCCGAGACCGTTCTCGCCCTGCCTGAAAAATCCGGTCGCCCGGACAAGTGCAGACTACAATATTAAGCCCCGCGAGCGCGAGTCGCCGCGCGGCTTCCGGCCTGATTTGAATTGTTTCGATGCACGAAACGCCCCACCATAGGAGTTGAGCGCCGGAGGCGCGGGGTGAAATTATTTGCCACAAACGAAGCGCGGGCGGTGTTTATGAGGGTGAGAGCGTCGAAGATGAGCGACACGGCCGTAGAGGCTCTGAGAAATCCAGTGGCTACCCCCGCCCACCAGCAGACCGCGCCGGACGCGACCGCTCTCGGCTTTGACGAGGCTTTTATGTTGCACCATCGCGCCGTCTACAATACGTCCTACGCGCTGTTGCGCGACGCCGGGCTGGCCGAAGACGTGACGCAGGAAGTTTTCCTGCGACTCTACCGCCAACTCGACGCCGCGCCGCCGGCCGACGAATTTTTGCGCCCCTGGTTGCTGCGCGTGGCGATCAACCTCTCGCACAACACGCTGCGCAGCCGCACGCGCTCGGTGGCGCGCGAGGAAGAGTTTGCACGGGAGACCGTCGGGACGGACGGGCTGACCGCGCCGCTCGATGCGGACTACGAGCGGCGCACCGAAATCGAAGAAGCGCGCCGCGCGCTGGAGAAGATCGAAGAACCGATGCGCAGTTGTCTTTTACTCAAGCAGCAGGGCTTGTCTTATCGCGAGATTGCGTCCACGCTGTCCATCAACGAAACTTACGTGGGCAGCCTGGTGGCGCGCGGGCGAAAGGAATTTGCGAGAGTGTACGGAAAGATCGGAGGACGCCGTTGAAGAACTGTCTCGATGAAGGAACATTGCAGGCGTACCTTGACGGCGAACTCTCCGCCGATACATCGAAGGGCGTGGCGGCGCACCTCGCCGTGTGCGGCACTTGCGCCGGGGCCGCAGGCGCGGCCGAACAGGAACTCGCGCTCTTTTCCGAGGCCTTCGCACCCGCGCTCTCCGCGAGCGTGCCCACGGAAAAACTGCGCGCGCGCCTCGACGAAGCGATTGCCGGGCTGAACGCGCCGCCACGCAAGGCTGCCCCAGCGACGCCCCCCGCCCACGGCGCACGCCTCCTCCTCCTCCTGCGCTCTTACTTCGATTCGCTCCTCGCTTCTTTAAAGACCTTCACGCCGCGACAGGCGACCGCCTTCGCCAGTTTCCTCGTCGCCGTCGCGCTGGCAGTCGTCTTCGCGTTGATGCAGACGCCGGACAGGCCGAACGCGCCCGAACAGATCGCGAGAAATAATCGCCCGCCCGCATCGCCCGTCGTGCAAACCGGGAACGACGCGGCGCGCGACAACAGAGATGCAAGCGCGGCACGCAACGATGAAAGCGCGGTGCGTGAGAATAATGATGAAAGCGCGGCGCGCGACAACAATGACGAAAGCGCGGCGGGCAGGCCGGGCGACGAGGCGAACGCTCCCGCCCCGTCGCGGGGCGGGGACCGCGCGGCCATCGTGAGGAGTGAGCGCGCGGCGGCCGCGAAGGCCGGGATTAACGTTATCCGCACGCGGGTTCAGGAGACGCGCGATGCAGAAAGCAATGCGCGGGAAGCCGCGAACGCGCCCGACGCCGCCATCGCCGCGACGACCGCCGAGCCTCTGCTGGCCGATGAAAAGACTTATTTAAGCTCCATCGCTTCGCTCACTTCCGCCATCGAGGCCGAGGGCGCGGCGGGCATGACGCCGACCCTGCGCGCGGAGTATGAACGTAATCTGGCGGTCGTCAATCAAGCCATCGTGTCGTCTCGCGTGGCGGCGCGGCGCAACCCGCAGGACACGGACGCAAAGGAGTTTTTGCGCGCCGCTTACCAAAATAAGGTCGAACTGTTGAGCGCCGTGGCCGATCAGACGCAACTCGCCGGCGGCCGTGATTAACTCCAACTTTTCCGGCGGCGCGCGCCCGGCAAATCAACGCCGCCCGTTTATTAAAGGAACTTTTTTCAGGATGAGACGGAATAGTTATTACCTGTCGTCGGCCGCCGTGTGCCTGCTGTTGTTGCTGCTGCTCCCGGCCTGCATGACCGGCGCGGCAACACACGCGCAGCCCGGCAGGCCGCGTCAGCCACGCGCGGGCACAGCGGAGGCGGGCGGCGGCACGGCCGTCACGGCCGAGCAGACGCTACCCGCGGAAGCGACCGTAACGCTCCTGACCTGCCTGGAATCGGGCGACGTGGTGGTGCGCGGCTGGGATCGCAAAGAGGTGCGCGCGCGCTCGAACGATGCCTCGCGCATCGAACTGCGCCGCGCCGACGCGACGGCCGACCCCAGTCCCGCGACGCGCATCGAGGTGCTCGTCGCCAGAGGTCAGGCCGAGCCGGCGCGCCCCGGTCAGTGCAACAACTCGGGCAATCTGGAACTGGACGTGCCGCGCGGCAGCACCGTCCAGATCAAAGGCAACTCGGGCGACATCAGCGCGGCGGGCGTGGCGAACGTCCGCGCGCGGACTTTGAGCGGCGATATCGAAGTGCAGCGCATCACGAAGTCAATCGAAGCATGGAGCGCGAACGGGGTGATCGTCGTGAGAAATTCGCGCGGGCGCGTGCGGCTGGAGACCATCGGCGGCGAGATCGTGGCGAGCGGGCTGGAGGCGGACGGGGCGGCCGATGAATTTTTCGCCAAGACCGTGAGCGGCGAGATCACGCTCTCCAAGCTGGCGCACACGCACGTCGAAGCCTCCAGTTCGAACAGTTCGATTGAGTTCACGGGCGCGCTCGCGGAGGGCGGCCTCTACACCTTCAAGAGCCATTCGGGCAGCGTGCGCCTGTCGCTGCCGTCCGACGCCTCTTTCCAACTCAATGCCAAAGTGCATCATTCCGGCGAGATCATCACGGACTTCCCCATCCGGCAAGTGCCTGTGAAGGCGAACACAAACCCGCACGCCTCCGCCACGGTCGGCGGCCCGCTGCTCAGCAACGGCCGGCTGACGGGCGTCACGGGCAGAGGCGATAAACGCGAGGCGACGCTCATCCTGTCGTCTTTCAGCGGGACGCTGCATTTGCAGCGGCAGCCGTGAGTAGTTTCAAGTTTCAGGTTTCAAGTTTCAGGTTTCAAGTTTCAAGTTTGGGGTTTGAGGCGGCGGCTTTGTTTATGGTTGCGTTGTTCGAGCGTTTGATAGTTGTGGCCTTCAGTTTGCTATTGCTGTGACCGCAGCTCGTCAGGCCGGGTGAAGGATTTAACCTGAAACCTGAAACTTGAAACCTGAAACTCAGTTCCCGAAACTTTAAACCCGCGAAAAAAATCTTGCCACAAAGTGAACGCCGGCGGTGTTTTCACAGTATAAGCGGTGAGAGAGTTTGAAAAAGCGGCGATTTGAAACGTTTCGGTCGAAAGTCGCGTCTACCTGCATGAGACGCGGCTGAGTAGTTTGAAAGACGCGACGGGCGTTCCCGAAAATGGGACGAAAGATATCGGAGAGTGCGACGCCGCACATGCAGAGGTGGAGGAGGTAGTGATGTTGAGACGCAAATTGGGAATCTTATTTCTCGTCGGGATCACCGTTTTGGCCGGGACGCAGGAAGCCGCGCGCCAGTTCGACGGCTTGAAGTCGTCACTAAAGAATTTCACGCGCGCGAGTTTGTGGAGCGGTCTCATCGTCTACGCGCAGCCCGTCAGCGACGGCAAACTACCCGCGCCCCAAATTTATTACCTGATGCCGCCGCCGCCACAGCAGCAACAGCCGCTCGCGCCCGCCGCGCAGCAGGCCGTGCTGGCAGACAACGTGGGCGCCGCGACGACGGCCAAGCCCGATACCCGGAACAATCACGGCGCGGAAGTCGTGGCGGCGTCGGCCGCGATGTCGAATGCGGAGGCCGCGCCGCTCGTCGCGACGCGAGAAGTTGAGGATGCCGCGAAGTCCGAGTTGGCGTTGAATGCGCTGCCGCTCAACCTGGTCGCCTCGCACCTCGTCGCGCCGAAGCCCGCGCCGAAGCCCGAGAGGGTGCGCGTCTATGAAGAGGTGGCGAAGCACGAGGCGCTCGCGGCGCGCAGGGTTAGGGAAGGGGGCGCGGCCGGCAGGGTGTTCGTGAAGGAATTTGACGCCGAGAAGCTCGTCGCCGAGGCCGAACGGCTCGTGGCCGAGCAGGGGCATCATGAGCATTTGAAGTCGAAGATGCGGGGCGAATTGACGGACTTGCACCGGCGGACGGAAATGAGAATCGTGCTCCGGCCGGCGCGCACGGAACGTCTCGAACGGATCAGGGTGGTGGCTTCCTTCGACGCGCCGCGCGGCAAGGCGTTGCTGGAAACGTCGAGCGTCGGCTGCGAGAAGCCGAGGACGACGCCGCGTCCCGCGCCCGTCCCCGCGCCTCCCGCTCCGGTGGCGAAGAGGAACGCACATGTTCCGGCCGAGCCGGGGATCGAGTTAGAGCTGCCCTCCGCGTCGAACCCGACGCGCAACAGTTGGACGCTCAACTGCGACACGGAGCCGGAGCAGCAATAGGATGCGCTGCGCGTCTCGCCCGGCGCATTGAGGGCGGCGAGTTTCGCTGAACGCCCCGGCGGTGAGGACGGCGGCAAAAGTTTAAAGCCGGAGACGCCGGAGCCATTGAACGCGGCGGGCGCGCTCGATAAAAAGTTTCCCGTACAAGCAGGGACAGGTGGGTTGGCGGAAGCAGCGAGTTTTCGTCGTGGGAGAGGTGTGTGCCCGAAACCGGGTTGAAAAACTGGAATTAATTTTGCCGCTCAAAGGAGAAGAGTCATGAAGAAATTCGGATGGATACAAACTCTGCTTTTCGTCGTCGCCGCCGTGGTGGCCGCGCCGCACATCAGCAGCCGCCTCGCCGCTCTGCAGACGACCGCCGCCGACGGGTTCGCCGTCTCCGCGCAGGACAGGGATAAAGACAAGGACAAACAAAAAGACGGCCATAAGGGCGAGCACCGCAAATACGACGAGAGCGAGTTTACCGAAAAAGACGAGGTGCGCCAGAGCTATCAACTGACGCCCGGCGCGGCCGTGCGCGTGGCGGGCATCAACGGCGCGGTCTCCGTGGAGACGACCGGCGGCAGCACCGCCGAAGTTCACATCGTGCGCTCGGCGCGCAGCCGCGCCGACCTCGAACACCGCAAGGTAATCATCGAGCACACGGGCGCGAGCCTCGTCGTGCGCGGCGAGAACGAGAGCGAGCGTCGCTATGCGCGCGGCGAGAATCCGCAGGTGCGCCAGCGCGTGACCCTGCGTCTGCCGCGCCGGATCGATTTCACGGCGAGCGGCATCAACGGCAAAACGACCGTCGGCGAAGTTGACGGCCCCGTCAAGGTCAGCGGCATCAACGGCAAGGTGGAAGTGGCGCAGGCCGTCGGCTATTCCGAACTGTCGGGCATCAACGGCTCGGTCATCGTCACCATCTCCCAACTCGGCGAGCGCGGCATCCGCGTGAGCGGTATCAACGGCGCGGTCGAACTGCGCTTCTCCGAGGCCCTCAACGCCGACCTCCGGGTGACGGGCATCAACGGCTCGGTCAACGCCGACATGCCGAACGTCGTCGTGCAGGGCACGGTCAGCCGCAACCAATTCAACGCCCGCATCGGGTCGGGCGGCTCGCCGATCAACGTCTCGGGCGTCAACGGCCGCGTCAGTCTCGCGCCGCGCAGCTAGAAATTATAGTGACAGGTGACAGGTGACGGGTGACAAGTTAAAGCGAAAACTTTTCTTGCACCCCGTCACCTGCCACCCGTCACCTGTCACTAAAAGAGGTGAAAGTGATGAGCAGAAAAATCCTGAATCGCACGGCGCTCGTGTTGGGCGCATTGATGCTGGCGAGCGCGGGCGCGTTCGCGCAGGGCGAAGGCGGCGGCGGCGCGGCGCGCGATGTTGTGCGCGAAGAGTTTCACCAGAGCTACCCGCTGTCGGCGCAGGGGCGCGTGACGCTGCGGAACATCAGCGGCGCGGTGCGCATCACGGCCTGGGATCGGGCGGAGGTGCGCGTGGACGCGGTCAAACGCGCAGAGTCGCGCGAGATTCTGGAAGAGGCGCGGATCGTCGTGGAGGCGAGCGCCGACAGCGTCCGGATCGAGACGCGCTACCCGGAGAACGCTTTCAACTATGAGCGCGGCGACGACACCTCCTCCGCGCGGCGACACCGTAACGGGGCGAGCGTCGATTATACGGTGAGCGTGCCGCGCGGCGCGCGCCTCGAATCAATCGAAGTGATCAGCGGGCGGCTCGACATCGAGAACGTGACGGGCGGCGTCAAGGCTTCCTGCATCAGCGGGCAGTTCACGGCGCGCAACCTGGCGGGCGAGGCGAAGTTGTCCAACGTGAGCGGCACGCTCGAAGTGAGCTTTGACAAACTGGACGACGGGAGCAACGTCTCGCTCAACAACGTCAGCGGCCAGATCATTCTGCGTATCCCCGCCGACACCAACGGCACGATCAAGGCCAACACGCTCTCCGGTCAGATCACGAACGACCTCGGCCTGCCCGTGCGTCGCGGCGAATACGTCGGGCACGACATGGCGGGACGGCTCGGCACGGGCGGCGCGCGCATCAAGCTCAACAACGTGAGCGGGCAGATCAGGATTCAACGCGAAGCCTCCGGCGGCGCGGCGTCGAGCGTCACGAATCTCATCACGGATGCGCGCCACGTCTCGCACGCGGGCGAGTCCGTGGCCGAGATCGAGCGGCGCGTCGAGCGCGAGATCGAGCAGGCGATGAGCGACACGAGACGCCGGCAGAGCGCCGTTGAGCGAGACCGGAGCGCCATCGAGCGAGAGCGGAGCGCCATCGAGCGAGAGCGGAGTGAGATTGAACGAGAGCGGCGCATGGCCGAGCGCGCGGCGGCGGGGGGCACGGGCAATCGTGCCGCGCGTGCGCCGCGAGATGCCGCGCCGGCGGGCGAGCGAGCGCGGCGCGATGCGGCGCGCGCGACGCGCGACCTGGAGCGCACACAGGCGCGCGTCGCGCGTGAAGTGGAACGCGCGGCGCGCGAGATCGAGACGGTGTCGGGCGAGCACGGGCGCGCCATAGCCCGGCACGGAGAGGCTTCCTACCGGCTCGTCGAACGCGAGTCGAAATCCTTCAACGTGTCGGGCACGCCGCGCGTCCGCATAGACACCTTCGACGGTTCGATCAACATCCAGCCGTCCAATGAAGCGACGGTGCGCTTCTCGGCCGTCAAACGTGCGAGCGACGAACAGGCCATGCGCGGCATCCGCCTGCGCGCGGAGCAATCGGGCGACACCATCAACATCATCGCCGAGTTCGACCGCACGCAGCGGCGCGAGGAAGAGGGCGCGGGCGCGGTCGTCGCGCTCGACGTGTGGGTTCCGCGCCAGGCGAACGTCAACGTCAAGTCGGGCGACGGGCGTCTGCGCCTGAGCGGCATCGAAGGCGAGATCAACCTGCACACGGGCGACGGCTCGGTTGACGTGACGGGGAGCCGCGGGCGTCTGCGCGTGAAGACGGGCGACGGGCGCGTGCGCGTCGCGGGCTTCGACGGCGACGCGACCGTGGAGACGGGCGACGGGCGCATCTCGCTCGACGGTCGTTTCACCAAACTCTCTGCGCGCACGGGCGACGGCGCGATCTCGCTCGCCCTGCCCGCCGACGCGAACGCGCGCATCGAGACGGATTCCGGGCGCGTCATCAACGAGATGTCGGCCGTGGCCGAAGACGGCGAAGGCGACGCAACCGAAAGACGCGTCCGTCGCTGGCGCGTCGGTTCGGGCGCGGGCGGCCAGATCAATCTGCGCACGGGCGAAGGCCAAATCTTTTTGCGGCGCGCGGGCGAAGGGCGCGAGTAGCGCTTGCTTCGCGCCGGATGCGCCGGGGCGGCGCGGTATCGCCCCCGTCCCGATAAGCGTTTACTTGCACGCAGGTTTCGACGGCAATTCACGTTTCCAAATTATTGGACGCCGCCTTCCGCATGTCCGGATATTGCACGGGCGTCCTTTGCCGTAGGACGAAACATTTTATGAGTATGGATCGTCTAATAGCCGAACGGCCGGTGTCCGCAAGTGCAACTCGATGCAGAGTGCGCGTATCCCGTTTTCCGAAGCACAAAAGTTTAAGACGAAATCTAATGAACCACAGGCTATCTTTATCATCTACGCTCCTGCCCGGCGTGCCTTTGCAAATTTCGAGGTCAACCAGACATGTCTGAAAGAGCCATCCAACGCTCTCCGCGTTGCGGCGCGTCGCTCCGTCGTCGCGCGCTCGCCGCGAGTCTCGCCGGTCTGATGTTCGTCGCCCTGCTCCCGCCCGTGTCGCGCGCGCAGCAGATCGCGTCGCTGGCAGGCAATTCGAAGACTAAAGCCGCGACCGCCGCGACGAACGCGACAAACGCCGAAGCGCGCCCGCGCCGCATCGCCTCTCTGCGCAGCCGCGAGACGACGGAAGGCGCGCGCATCACCCTCACGTCCGACGCGGAGCTGACCAACTACACGACCTACGAGAGCGGCGGCCGCTTCTTCGTGCGCCTCCCGCAGGCGGAGGCCGTGGCGGGCGTCCCCTCGCTCGTCGAAAATTTACGCGGGCGCGGATTCGCGGACGCGCGCTTCGAGCGCCAGGGGGCGGACGTCCTGCTCTCTTTCAAACTTGAGGCCGGCGCGTCGGCCGAGGTCAGGCAGAGTTTCAATCGTCTCGAAGTGCGCTTCGCGCAGGAGCCGCAACAGAAAACCGGCGGGAGCGGCACCGCGACGCAACCGACCGCCGCCCCTTCGCCCGATGCCTCGCCCGCCGCCACGACCGCACCGCCGAGCGACGCGCCCGTCCCCGATTCTTCGACGACGACGAGCGACAGTTCCACCACGACCGCGACGATTGAACGCGCGAAGGTGGCCGCCGGCAGGGGCGGGGCGATCACGCTGCCGCCGGAAAAGGCCGCGCCCGTCGTCGTGCCGCGCCTCGACGCGCCGCCCGTCATCGACGGCAAACTGGACGACGCCGTCTGGAAACAGGCGCGCGTGCTGAAGGACTTCTACCAGACCGAGCCGGGCGACAACATCGCGCCCTCGCAGCCGACCGAAGTGCTCATCGGCTACGACGCGAAGTTTCTCTATGTCGCCTTCCGCGCCTTCGATGAGCCGTCGAAGGTGCGCGCCAACGTCGCCAAGCGCGACGGCATCTTCGATGATGATTTCGTCGGCCTGTATCTCGACACCTTCAACGACCAGCGCAGAGCCTTCGAGATGCTCTTCAACCCGCTCGGCATCCAGGCCGACGCCATCTTCACCGAAGGCAAGGGTGAGGATTTCAGCTTCGACCTCGTGCACGAATCGAAGGGCGCGATCAACGGCGAAGGCTACGTGGTCGAAGTGGCGATCCCGTTCAAGTCTCTGCGCTACGAGGCGGGCAAGGGCAAGTTCTGGGGCGTCCATTTCTTCCGCCGCATCAAGCGTCTCAACAACGAAAACAACTCGTGGATGCCCAGGTCGCGCGATATTCAGGGCAATCTCAATCAGGCCGGGAAACTGACCGGCCTCGAAGGCATCTCCACCGAGCGCACGCT
>DASQLU010000035.1:0-86024 GCA_035645855.1 Pyrinomonadaceae bacterium | reverse complement strand
CGACTTGCGCATGTCCCAGGCGACGCCCGAGCCTCTGAGCGCCGGGCCGGAAAGGCCGATGGCGATCGCCGCTTCGGCCGAGATGACGCCGATGCCGACGGTGCGGCCGAGCCAGATGCGGTTTTCCGAAAGGAGCGTCTCATACTCAGCCAGGCGATGCGGGAAGTTATCGACGAACCGTGTCACGTCTTCCGTGAAGCCGTCGTACGTGTCATTCGGCATCCCGCCGATGCGCCATGCGTGGCAGGTGAGGCGCGCGCCGAACTGCCGCTCGAAAATTTTCAGAATCTCCTCGCTCTCGCGCAAAGCCCACAGCAGGACGGTGAACGAGCCGATGTCGAGGCCGTGCGTGGCGAGCCAGAGCAGATGCGAAGAGATGCGATTGAGTTCCGTCAGCACAGTGCGGATGTAGTGGGCGCGCGGCGGCACGTCCAGACCCAGCATCTGTTCGACCGTCTCCACCCACAACAGACCGTTTGAGACTGCCGCGATGTAATCGAGCCTGTCCCAGTAGGGCGCGATCATCGGGTAGAGACGGTTCTCGGCGATCTTCTCCATCCCACGGTGGAGATAGCCGATGTCGCAGTCGAGATCGATGACCGTCTCGCCGTCGAGTTTCAGGATGACGCGCAACACGCCGTGCGTCGAAGGATGCTGCGGCCCCATGTTCAGCACCATTTCGGGGCTGTCCAAGAGGGTCTCTCTCGTGGTGGCGACTTCTACCTGGTGCATAATTGATTGCGGATTGCGGATTGCGGATTGCGGATTGATGAACAAAAAGACCTACACGTTTTTGCTTCCAATCCGCATTCCGCAATCCGCAATCGTCATTTTCTATCCAGCGGCATCACTTCTTTGCCCGCGCGGAAGATGTCGCGGACGCGCCGTTCGTTGGGCGTCGAGAGGGCTTCGAGGCCGTAGGCGCGGCGTTGTTCGAGTTGTTCGCGCTGCACGTCCGTAAACTCCGGCAGGTGTTTGACCGTCCAGTTGTTTTCGACCGGTTCGAGCGGATAATCCTTACGCAGCGGGTGGCCTTCCCAATCGGGCGGCAAAAGGAGGCGGCGCAAGTCCGGGTGATGTTGAAACTGCACGCCGAAGAGATCATAGACCTCGCGCTCCATCCAGTTGGCCGCAGGCCAGACGCCCGTCACACTCTCGACGCCCGCCTCGGCCGTCGTCCGTGCCTTCAGGAACACGCGCGCGTTCGCGCTGATCGAGTAGAGGTTATAGACGATCTCGAAAGGCGCGTCGGTGTTTTCGGGAAAGTGGACGCAGGTCAGGTCTGAGAGATAGTCGAACGGCGACTGCGCATCGCGTTTCAGAAATTCGCAGACCTCGACGACGCGCTCCGGCGTGATGCGCACGGACAACTGCCCCAGAAACTCCGTCGCTTCGACGACCGCGCCTTCCAGTTGTTCGCGCAGGCGCGCGACGAGCGGGTGGTTCGCCGCGTCGGTCGGCTTCGCGCCCTCCTCCTTTTTCTTGACGGGAGACTTCGGCGCACCCGCGTCCGCGCCGGCGGCGGCGGCAGGTGGTTTGGGCGTTGTTGCGGTCGCGCCCGTCCCGCTCGCACTTTTGAACGCGGCGGCCTTCGCGCGCGCCTCCGCGATACGTGCGGCCTTTTCCGCATCGGACGTGGCGGGCGTCGTCGTGGCGGCGACGACGGGCGGCGTGGTCGCGTTCGGCGTCATATCCCCTGATTGCGCGTCTGTTTGCGCGCCACCTTTAGCGGCGGCTATTCTGGCGGCGGCCTTCGCTTTGGCCTCCGCGATGATGCGCGCGCGTTTCTGTTCGGGCGTCTCGCCTGTGGATGGCGCGCTCGCCGCGGCGTCGGTCGTGGCTGAATCAGCCGCGCCGGGGGATGCTCCAGACGCGCCCATCAACGTGTCGCGCGACTGGCCGGAAGGGGCTTTCGCCTGCGGGGCGGCCTGGCTTTCGGGCGTGGGCGGCGCGTCCGCGTGCGGCGGCGCGGGCAAACTACCGGCTTGTGCGATTTCCCCGTCGGGGCTGGGTGAGGTGTCGTCCGTGCGTGGCGCGGCGGCTCGTTCCGTCGCGCGGTCGGCAGAGTCTGTGGAGGCACGGTTGTCAGGTTCGTCGTTCATCGGTGAAAGAGGTTAGACTCCGGCAGCGAAAACACACGCGGGTGGCGCGTCGTCTCAAATTGCTGCCCCAAACTTTCGACTTGTATCTCTGACAAAGAAGCAAAAAAGGCGGTGACGAGAAGGATTTTTAACACGCGCTTTAAGGCATTGTCAATAAACTTGTCGCCCGCCCGCCGAGGCCACCGCGCGCCATAAATACCCATCTAACTTGACGATAAGAATCTCGAAAACGTATCATGTCGGATTGACGGGCGACCCAAATTCGCGCCTGTCGCGAGGAAGGAAAACATGAAAGACGGAATTCATCCCAAATACAACGATATCAAAGTAGTCTGCGCCTGCGGCGAGAATTTCAGCACGCGCTCGACCCGCAAGGACGACCTCCACGTGGAAATCTGCTCGGCGTGCCACCCGTTCTTCACCGGCAAACAGAAACTCGTGGACACCGCCGGCCGCGTCGACCGTTTCAACAAACGCTACGGTAAAAAGACCGAAATCGCCGCCAGCGGACAGTAAACTAAAAACGCGCCCGCGCGCTTTCACACGCGCGGGCGCTAGCTGTGTCAGATGAAGCACGCCACCACACCCGGCCAATCTTAGCGACCCGCAACCTGACGCCGACGCTCTCCAGCGCGGCGGTCGTTCCCGTGCATCCGCCAGTTTGATGCCGCCGCAGCGACCTCCGAACCTGATAGCGCCGGCGTTGTTGTATCGACAGGCTGCCAACCTTCGGAGAGCAAAACCCAACGTGAGCACAAACGAAAAAGATTTGATCGTCGGCGGCCAGGCGGTCGTCGAGGGCGTGATGATGCGGACGCCGAACGCCTACGCCGTCGCAGTCCGCCGCGCGGACGGCGAGATCGTGTTCACGGGCGCGGCCTTGCCGAAGTGGAGCGACAAGCATCGTGCCTTGCGCCTGCCCGTCCTGCGCGGCGCGGCGGTGCTCGTGCAGTCGATGGCGCTCGGCATCAAGGCGCTCAACTACTCGGCGAGCGAAGCCTTCGCCGACGCGGAGGAGAAGGAAGTGGCGGTTGCGCTGACCCCGGCCGTGGTCGAAGGCGAAGGCGATTTCGCGGGCATCACCGGCGGCGTGCCCGGCCTCATCCCCATCCCGACAGAGCGACGCCCCGAAGACGAAATGAAGCGGGGCGCGAATGCCTCCGTCATCGGCTCCATCATCTTCGCGCTCTTCTTCAACGTCATGCTCTTCATCGTCGCGCCGCTCATCCTGACGAACGCGCTCTTCATCGCCGCCGGCTGGGCTGTGCCCGCAAGCGCGCCTGCGGCGGCGGCGCAAACTCGGTCAGTCGCCAACTCAGCGGCGGGCGACGCCGCAACGACTCAGACGGCGGCGAGTGAACAGGCCTGGTACGAGCGCGCGTGGGCGAGCATCGGCGGCTACCTGCACCCGGTGCGCCCTTCGGTGGCCTTCAACCTCGTGGACGGCGTGCTGCGCATGACGTTCTTCCTGATCATGATCTGCACGTTCTCGCTGCTGAAGGACATCCGGCGCGTCTTCGAGTATCACGGGGCGGAACACAAGACGGTCTTCACCTGGGAGGCGGGCTTGCCCCTGACGGTCGAGAACGCACGCGTGCAGCCGCGCCAGCACCCGCGCTGCGGGACGAGTTTTCTGATGGTCGTGATGCTCGTCTCCATCGTGCTCTTCTCCATCGTCAAGTTCGACTCGCTCGCGCTGAATTTGCTCACGCGCATCGCGCTCATGCCGCTCGTCGCCGGTCTCTCCTACGAGATCATACGCCTCTCGGCCAAGCGCGAAGGCAGCCTCGTCTTCAAGTTGATGACCGTGCCCGGCCTCTGGCTGCAAAACGTCACGACGAAAGAGCCGGACGACAAGCAACTCGAAGTTGCCCTCTACGCGCTCAAGGAGTCGCTCAAACTCGAACCGCGACCGCAGGAAGCTGCGATGACGCCGCTCTCTTAGCTGTTAGCTGTTAGCTGTTAGCTTTTCGCCTGGGGGATAGTTGAGTAGTTGATATTTGAGAGATTAGAAATTGAACAAAAACTGCTGGCTAACAGCTAAGCGCTAAAAGCTATATTTGAGAGATTAGAAATTGAACACAAGCTGCTGGCTAATAGCTAACAGCTAAACGCTAAAAGCTATGCTTGAGAAACTCGAACAGATCGAAGCGCGCTACGAAGCGTTGTCGCAAGAACTTTACTCGCCGGAGCTGCTGGCGGATCAGGCGGCCTACGGTAAAGCGGCCAAGCAGCATCGCAGCCTCGGCGACATGGTCAAGCGTTATCGCGAATGGAAGACGCTCAAAGAAGAACTCGCCGGCGCGCGTGAGATGTTTGACATGAACGCGGACGACGAGGAGATGCGCGAATTGGCGCGCGTCGAGGTGGAAACGCTGCAAGAGCAGTTGGAGCGTTGCGAGGAAGACCTGCGTGTGCTGCTTTTGCCGACCGACCCGAACGACGAGAAGAACGTCATCCTCGAAATCCGCGCGGGCACGGGCGGCGACGAGGCATCGCTGTTCGCCGCCGAGATGTTGCGCATGTACGGCCGCTACGCCGAACGGCAGGGCTGGCGCATGGAAATTCTGGGCACGTCCGAGTCCGGCGTCGGCGGCTACAAGGAGGCCACCGCGCTCATCGAGGGCGACAAGGTCTATTCCAAGTTGAAGCACGAATCGGGCGTGCATCGCGTCCAGCGCGTGCCGCAGACGGAGACGAGCGGGCGCATCCACACCTCCGCGATCACGGTCGCCGTCCTCCCCGAAGCCGAGGAAGTTGACGTGAAGATCGATGCGAAGGATTTGCGCATCGACACTTTCTGCTCCTCCGGGCCGGGCGGGCAGAGCGTCAACACGACTTACTCGGCCGTGCGCATCACGCACCTGCCGACGAACACCGTCGTCTCCATGCAGGACGAGAAATCGCAGATCAAGAACCGCGAGAAGGCGATGCGGGTGCTGCGCGCGCGCCTGCAGGAGCAGGAAGAACAGAAGCAGCACGAACTGCTCGCCTCGGAGCGCCGCTCGCAGGTCGGCTCCGGCGACCGCTCCGAAAAGATTCGCACCTATAACTTCAAAGAGAACCGCGTCTCCGATCACCGCATCGGCCTCACCGTCCACCAGCTACACCTCGTCATGGAAGGCCAGCTCGACGAGATCATCAACGCCCTCGTCGCACACTTCCAGGCCGAGAAACTAAGGGCGGAGACGGTCGCGGCCTGACGATTGCGGAATGCGGATTGTGGATTGTGGATTGCGGATTTATCAAGACGAGAGCCGCTTAAGTTTCTTCAATTTCTTCAATCCGCATTCCGCAATCCGCATTCCGCAATCGAAGTATGACCAACATTCTGCTCGTCCGCCACGGGCAATCCGAGGGCAACGCCGAGCGTCGCTTCGGGGGGCACACGGCCACGCCCCTGTCCGCGCTCGGGCGCAAGCAAGCGGAAGCGACGGCGCTCGCGCTCGGCCGCGAACCTATCACGGCCATCTATTCGAGCGATCTGCTCCGTGCCGTGGAGACGGCCACGCCGCTCGCCCTCGCGCTCAATTTGGAGTTGACGCAAACCGACGCTTTTCGCGAACGCAGCGTCGGCCACTTGGAAAATTTGACGTTCGAGGAGGCGGCGCAAAAGTTTCCCGCAGAGTACGCCGCGCTGCTGCGCAGCGACTTCGAACACGTTCTCTCCGGCGGCGAAAGCTACCGCCAACTGCTCGACCGCGCAGCCTCCCACCTCGACCGCGCCGTCCACGCCAATCGCGGCGGCACGATTGCGATCTTCTCGCACGCCGGCACGATCTGCATCCTCGCCCTGCACCTGTTGGGCGCGCTCGACGCTCCCACGCTGCGCCCCGTCTGGCTCACCACCGCCAACTGCGGCATCGCGCGCTTCCAACTCCGCGCGGACGGCTTCGTCCGCGTCGACGCCATCAACGACACGCGTCACCTGTCGAGGCTGCCGGAAGTGGAAAGCCAGAGAGTGAGCTAGAGAGTGAGCTAGAGACTGTGCCGGAGAGATCGGCGTGAAGAAAATGAGGCCGTAACTGTGCGTACAGTTACGGCCTCACGATTTTGATTCCGGGGTGTTTTTAGCGGGCGGTTACTTCTTCCGTCTCCTCGCTCTCCCGCGGCCTGCCTTCGCTTTCGAGGTCGCCTTCGAGTTGGCGCTGGCGTCGGACTGTGCCGTCGGACTCGAAGATATAGGCCGAGGGGGCTTCCTTCATGATGATGTCCTGCAGGCGCATGAGGCCGTAGAGGAGTGCTTCGGGGCGCGGCGGGCAGCCGGGGATGTATACATCCACGGGGATGGTGCGATCCACGCCCTGCATCGTCGAGTAGGAATCGAACGGCCCGCCCGTCGAGGCGCACGCGCCCATCGCGATGACCCACTTCGGCTCCGGCATCTGATCGTAGACGCGACGCACGACCGGCCCCATCTTCAACGTCACCGTGCCGGCGACGATGATCAGGTCGCTCTGCCGTGGACTGGGACGGAAGACGCCCGCGCCGAAACGATCTATGTCGAAGCGTCCCGCGCCCGTCGCGATCATCTCGATGGCGCAGCAGGCCAGCCCGAACGTCATCGGCCACAAAGCCGACTTGCGCGCCCAGTTCACGGTGTTCTTCACCGGCTTCACGTTCAACATGGGCGCGGCCACGTTTCGCCGCAGCGAGTTGAAGATCGCGTCCACGGTCGTCAGTACGATTCCTTCGGGATGCTCTGCCATAAGAGGTTTCAGGTTTCAGGTTTCAGGTTGCAGGTTTCAAGTTTCAGGACTGAGGTTCAGGGTTCTTCGTCTTTAACTTGAAACCTGCAACCTGAAACCTGAAACTTATCTCACGCCCATTCCAGCGCGCCCTTGCGCCACGCGTAGTAGTAGCCGAGGACGAGGATGCCGATGAAGACGAGCATCTCGATGAGGGCGAACTTGGTGAACGAGAAATCGTCGCCCATGAAAATGACCGCCCACGGCAGCAGGAAGATCGTCTCCACGTCGAAGATGAGAAAGAGCATCGCCACGATGTAGTAGCGCACGGTGAAACGGTCGTGCGCCTCGGTCGTGGGGTCGATGCCGCACTCGTAGGGGCGCATCTTGTCTTTTTGCCAGATGCTCGGACGCACCAGCCGCCCCAGCACGATGGGCAACACCGGGAAGACCACGGCGAAGGCAAAGAAGATCATCACCGGCCAGTATGCCGTGGACGGGCTGCCAACCTGCCCGGCGGCGGCGGTCGCGTTCGACAGGCTCGTGCCGGCGTTGGCGGTCGCTTGTAAGAGAATCGCGTTGAGCATGTTCTAAGTGCCTGTGCCAGGGAAGCGTTTTCGTGAGTGCGTCGAACGCCCGGCATCACCCGCCACGCATTCAACTGAACAACTATCCGAGCTAATGGATGAAGGCGACCCTATTCGCGTCGTGTGCATGCCATTGTTGGGCTTCCCTTAGCATAGAGTTTCTGTCATTGCTACTTTAACTAGCTTGTTGTTTCGGAAGTGGAAATTTAACATGCCAAGATTGGCCTTCGTGACGTAATGAAAAATTGTCTCGCCGGATTCCTCTGCTTTTGAGAATGGCTCGCCGAACTTATTTTTCACATCCTCCCTGCTTGCGCCAATGCGGACACCTGCAACCATCCAGCTAGGTGAACTGACTTCCATTGAATAAACCCTTAGGTTGCGCCCTTCGCCATTACCAAGAAGTGAAATTTGCAAACCGGCATATAAGAGCGTTACATCTGTTTCCGCCGCCTCGCTACACGATAATGATGCGGCCGTCCTTGTGGCCTTACGTTGGAGCGGCTCACCAAGATTTCTTATAACGGCGTGATAAGGCGTGCCGGAACCGATGCTGCTCACCCGTAGGTCAACCTCGCGCAACTTCTCCTGCCCTAAGATAGAATGTGAGAGAAAGGCCAGCAATACGAAAGATGTAATCTGTTTCATGGTGTTACGTGTAGCGTCAGCGAAGCAGCCCAACAAGCGCAATATAAGCGCGCGGCGCGGCGTTAGTCAATCAACTTTTGCGGCGTCAGGCTCCCCGGCGGTCAATCAACTTTCGAGAGACGCGCGCTTCGGGCGCGCTCTGCGCGGAAGCGAACGCACTCGCGCGTCTCCGCTGTCTGCACTACTTCGGCGCGCTTCTCAATGTGCGGTGTGTCGGGCGGACTAAGGTCTAAGGGCGAGCGCGCGGGGCTGCCAGTTTCCGCTCGATCAGTTGAAGCGTCTCGCGCGTCTTCACGTTTGCCCCCGCGACATCAATTTCGCCGAGGGCTTCGCGCGCCAGCAGGTAATGTTTCCGCGCCTCTTCAGCGCGACCGGGGTGCGGCGTTGCGGGGTTGTCCCACAACTCTCCCAGGTGTAAGTAGCTGAGCGCGAGCGAGTGGCGCGCCTGTACGTTTTGCGGATCGGCCTCGACCAGACGGCGGAAGATTATGTTCGACTTGCGCAGGCTATCCAGAGCCTCTTTCCAATTACCTTTCGCGGCCAGGACGTTTCCCACTTTCTCGTGCGCGATGGCGGCGTCGCGGATCGCGTCAACATCCGTCGGGTGTTCGGCCGCGAAGGATTCACGGATCGACAGCGATTTGCCGTAGGCCGCGAGCGCGTCGTCGGCTTTCCCCACCCCTTCGAGCATTGTGCCGATGCGCTCGTAGATGACGCCGAGCAGGCGGCGCGTTTTAGCGTTGGCAGGGTCGGCGGCGTGGAGCGATTCGAGTATGCCGGCCGAGGAGCGATAGCTCTCCAGAGCGCCGGCCTGATCGCCGTAGTTATTGAAATTGGCGTTGCCGAGCACGTCGCCTAATTTAATGTGACTGATCGCCAGCCCCAACCGCGCGTCCGTGTCGGCGGGCGCGGCGTCCGCGATGCTCTTAAAGATTGCGAATGATTTGCGCTGGCTGTTGACCGCGCCGCCGATGTCGCCGGTGGCGGCCTGCACGTCGCACATCTTTTCGTTGATGACGCCGACGAAACGGCGCGCTTTGGCGTCCGCCGGATCGGCCGTCGTCAGTTGTTCGGTGAGGGCGAGCGCCTTGTGATAACTCTTGAGCGCGCCCGCCGTATCGCCGAGATTGGCGTTGCTCGGATTGCCCTGCACGTTGCCCACTTTCAGATAGGCCGAGATCAATTCGCGTTGCAGCGAGGCGTCGCCCTGCGATTCCACGGCCAGGCTGTCCAGATATTCCAAAGCCCTTTTGACCAGCAACCCACGCGCGGGCGTCGAGCCGGGCAGGTTGGCTATGGCGTCGTACAGCTCGAACAAATTTGAGTTCGCCAGCTTCCGCACGTCGTTGAAACGCCGCTCGGCGCGCACGCGCTCGGCACGCGCCACGCGCGCCTGCCAGATGGTCGTGGTGATGCCGGCCAAGAGCGCCAGCGCGACGAGCGCGGCCGAGGCCACGCCCACCTTGTGACGTTCGACGAACTTTACCGCACGGTATTTCAAGGTGGCTTTCCGTGCGCTGACCGGCAAGCCTTCCAGGTAACGCCTGATGTCTTCGGAAAAGTGTTCGACCGAAGCATACCTGCGCCCCGGTTCTTTTCTGAGCGCGAGGAGGACGATGTTGTCGAGGTCGCCCGCGAGACGGCGGCGCAACTGCGCGGGCGCCTCTCTGCGCGCGTGGCCGACGGATTCGGGCGTGATTATTTTCGCGGGCGAGCCATCGGCCGCGGGCACTTCCACGCGGCGGCTGATCGCCGTGCTCGGCCGTTCGGGCGACTGCTCGCAGATGACGCGCGCCAACTCTTCGGGGCGGCGGCTCTGTAATTGATAGGGACGCTGGCCGGTGAGCAGTTCGTAGAGCAGCACGCCGAGCGAGTAGATGTCGCTGGCGGTCGTCACGATTTCGCCGCGCACCTGTTCGGGGCTGGCGTATTCGGGCGTCATCACCCGCAGCGCGGTGACGGTCTGCGTCCCGGTTTGCGCCTGTTCCGGGTCGAGCACTTTGGCGATGCCGAAGTCCAGCAGTTTCGGCTCGCCTTCGGGCGTGACGAGAATGTTGCCGGGTTTGATGTCGCGGTGTACGACCAGATGCCGGTGCGCGTAGGAGACGGCCGCGCACACCTCTCGAAAGAGTTTGAGACGCGCGCCCGTCGGGAGTTGTGCGGCGTCGCAATACTTATCAATCGGCTGCCCTGCGATGTACTCCATCGCGAAATAGGGCAGACCTTCGAGCGTTCTGGCCGCGCCGTAGAGGCGCGCGATTGCCGGGTGGTTGAGCGTGGCGAGAATCTGTTCCTCGTGCCGGAAGCGGCGCAGCACGTCGCTCGTGCTCAAATTGCGCTTGACGACTTTGACGGCCACCTCGCGCCCCAGCTCCGCATCGCGCGCGCGATAAACTTCGCCCATCCCGCCTTCGCCCACGAGCGCGAGTATTTCGTAGTTGTCGAGCCTTTGCCCCGCCTTCAATTCGCGCTCGTCCCCGGCGAACAATTCGGCCGCAAGCTGAAAAGCGGGAGCTTCGATGAAGTCGCGCGCACGCCCCTGTTGCCGGAGCAGCGATTCCACCTCTGCGCGCAATGATTCGTCGCCCGCGCAAGTTGCTTCGAGAAACTGCGGCCACTCGGACGGCGCGCGCTCCAACGCCGACTCGACGAGTTCCGCGACCTGTTCCGCCCTGTCAGTCTCCAACGCCCGCCTCCCCGCTCAGTTCGCGACACAGCCACAGCTTCGCGAAATTCCAATCGCGCAGGACGGTTTTTTCGCTGACGCCGAGCACTTCCGCAATCTCCTTCGCTTCCAGGCCGCCGAAGAATTTCAACTCGACCACTTCGCTCTTACGCGGGTAAGTTTGCCCCAGCAACTTCAGCGCGTCGTCGAGCGCGACGAGATCGGAGGCGTCATCGGCGGGCAGGGCGCGGGCTTCGTCGAGGGTAAATTTCTGCGCCAGCCCGCCGCGTTTGAGCGCGGCGTGGGCACGCGCGTGATCCACGAGGATGCCGCGCATCAGGCGCGCCGCCACCCCGTAAAAATGGGCGCGGTTCTGCCAGCCAACGTTCTGCGCGCCGACCATTCGCACATAAGCTTCATGCACGAGGGCGGTGGCTTGCAGCGTGTGATCGGAACGCTCGCGCCGCAGATAATCGCGTGCGAGACGGCGAAGTTCCTCGTAGACCAGCGGCATGAGTTTGAGCGGAGCGTCCTTGTCGCCGTCGCTCCATTCTTTGAGAATGCCGGTGACATCCTGTGGCGAGGGTGTATTCAAATATGGCCTCCGTTGTTCGGGCTGGGATTTTAACCCCGAATACGCCGGGAGAGAAAATTTTTAACCGCCCGTCCGTTTCCGCTATTGGATTACGCAAGAAATGGATGTAGAAGTTTAATAAAATCTTCCGCGTCCGGCGCGAGGTCGCTTCCCTGTCGACGGGAAAAGGGGAAGGGGTAAAGGTAAAAATCGTAAGCGGGGCGCAGCAACTAACGGCTGCGCCCCGCTCTTGTATTCAACCTTTACCCCTTCCCCTTTACCCCTTCCCTTGTTCTTTACCGTCCGCCTTCATGCCTCTTTCGCCTCATCGTGCGAACGCCCGGCCAGCAGCGCGACGGCGTGGCCGAGCACCGGCCGAATCACGGCGAAGCACTCGCGCACGGCCTTCGGCGCGCCCGGCATATTGATGATCAGCGTGCCCGCGCGGATGCCGCACACGCCGCGCGAGATCATGGCCGTCGGCGTCTGTCTCAAGGTCTGCGCCCGCATCGCCTCGGCCAGCCCCGGAGCGTCGCGTTCGATGACGGCGCGCGTCGCTTCAGGCATATTGTCGCGCGGGCTGAAGCCCGTCCCGCCCGTCGTCACGATCAAATTTACGTCCGCGCGTTCGGCGTAGGCGCTGAGCGTACCCTTCAGCGGTTCGAGATCGTCCGCCAGGACTTCCGTCGCCACGATCAACGCGCCCAACTCGCCCAGCAACTCCGCCAGCGCCGCGCCCGATTCGTCCACCCGCTCGCCCCGCGCGCACGCATCGCTCGACGTGATCACGACCGCTCGAATCTGTTCAGCCATAAACATCTCTGCGGACGCGGAAAGATGAGCTAAAGCGGATATGTTTTCGGCTTCAATGTTGCCTTCATCGTTCCGCGTTCATCGTTCCTTATTCATCATTCGACACGGCGCTTCGCAGCGCGCGTTGCAGGCGCGCGTGTTCTTTCAGGATGCAGCGATCCATGACGACGAGCAGCCCTGCGTCGAGCGCGCGCCGGGCGGCCACCTGATCGATAACGCCCTCCTGCAGCCAGACGGCCTTCGCGCCCGCGCGGATGGCTTCGTCCACCACCGCGCCCGCCTCCGCCGAACGGCGGAACACGTTGACGAGTTCGAACTTCTCCGGCACTTCCGCAAGCGTTGCGTAGGCACGCTCGTCGAGCACTTCCGTCTCGTTCGGGTTGACCGGGATGATGCGATAGCCCTTGCTCTGCATGTACGCCGAGACGCTGTTCGACGCGCGCCACGTATTCGACGACAGCCCGACCACCGCAATCGTCTTGCATTCATCGAGAATGCGCTTGATGTTCTTCGGGGAATTGATCTCCACTTCGCTCACCTCCGGTTCGCGGTTTCAAGTTTCAGGTTTCAGGTTTCAGGTTCAAGACAAAGAACTCGGAACTTCAGACCTGAAACTTGAAACCTGAAACTTGAAACCTTATTCAGACCTGAAACTTGAAACCTGAAACTTGAAACTCATTTGGTCGCGGCGGCGACCGCGTGCAATTCCTGTAGCGAGACGGGCTTGATCGTCGCGCCGTCGCCGCACGCGCTGATGGCTTCGACGAGAGCCTGCGCGCCGGTCATGGTCGTCACGCACGGGACGTTGTGTTGCAGCGCGGCGCGGCGTATGGCCTGTTCGTCGAAGTGCGAGGCGCGGCCGAGCGGCGTGTTGATGACGAGCGCGATTTCGCCCTGCTTGATGTGATCCACGATGTTCGGCCGCCCCTCGTTGACCTTGAAGACCGATTTCACGTCCAGCCCCACCTCGCTCAAACGCGCCGCTGTGCCTACGGTCGCCGTCAGGCGGAAGCCGAGCCGCACGAGTTTGCGCGCGAGCACGCCGGCCTGCCCCTTGTCCGAGTCGTTGACGCTGATGAAGGCCGTGCCCTGGCAGTTGGGGAGTTCCAGCCCCGCGCCCATCATCGCCTTGCCGTAAGCCTCGCCGAAGGTGTCGCCGATGCCCATCACCTCGCCCGTCGAATGCATTTCGGGGCCGAGAATCGGATCGACGCCGGCGAACTTGACGAACGGGAAGACCGGCGACTTGATGAAGAAACGTTTGACGCTCAAATCCGGCGGCAGGTTGAACGAAGCGAGCGGCTGCCCCGCCATCACGAGGGCGGCGATGCGCGCCAGCGGCACGCCCGTCGCCTTCGACACAAAGGGCACGGTGCGCGATGCGCGCGGGTTAACTTCCAGCACGTACACACGGTCGTCCTTGATGGCGAACTGGATGTTCAGCAAACCCCGCACCTTCAGCGCATCGGCCAGCATCCGCGTGTAATGGCGCATCGTCTCGACGTGTTCGGGCGCGATGCGCACGGGCGGCAGCACGCACGAAGAATCGCCCGAATGTATGCCCGCCTCCTCGATGTGCTCCTGAATCCCGGCGACGACGCACGTCTCCGCGTCGGCCAAAGCGTCCACGTCGAACTCCGCCGCGCGTTCGAGAAACTTGTCGATCAGGATCGGCTTCTGCGGCGACGCATCCACGGCCGTGCGCATGTATTCGTCAAGGCTCTTTTCATCGTAGACAATCGCCATCGCGCGTCCGCCCAACACATAAGACGGCCGCACGAGCACCGGGTAGCCGATGCGCTCGGCCTCCACGATAGCCTCGGCCGGCGAGGTGGCCGTGCCGTTTTCCGGCTGCGGGATGCCGAGCGTGTCCATCAACGCACCGAAGCGTTTGCGGTCTTCGGCGAGGTCTATCGAATCGGGCGACGTGCCGATGATGGGCGCGCCCGCCTCCGCGAGCCGCATCGCGAGATTCAGCGGTGTCTGCCCGCCGAACTGCACGATGACGCCCTCGGGGCGCTCCACGTCGATGACGTTCATCACGTCCTCAAATGTGAGCGGTTCGAAGTAGAGACGGTCGGAGGTGTCGTAATCGGTCGAGACGGTTTCCGGGTTGCAGTTGACCATGATCGTCTCGAAGCCCGCTTCCGAGAGCGCGAAGGCGGCGTGGCAGCAACAGTAATCGAACTCGATGCCCTGCCCGATGCGGTTCGGGCCGGAGCCGAGGATCATGATCTTGCGGCGGTCGGTCGGCGCGCTCTCATCTTCTTCCTCGTAGGTCGAATAGAGGTAGGGCGTGAAGGATTCAAACTCCGCTCCACACGTGTCCACGCGCTTGTAGACGGGCACGATCTCCAGGCTCTTGCGCCGCGCACGCACCTCGTCCTCCGTGCGCTTCGTCAAATATGCGATGCGGCGATCCGACAAGCCCACTTCCTTCGCCTCGCGCAGGGCTTCCGCGGAGATTTCTTCGAGCGCGCGCCCTTCGATGGCCTTCTGGATCAACATCACCTCCTGCAGTTGTTCGAGAAACCACGGGTCGATCTTCGAGAGGCGATGAATCTCTTCGATAGAGACGCCGTGTTGCAGGGCGTAGGTGATGTAGGAGAAGCGTTGCGAGTTCGGGCGCGCGAGTTTGCGCTGCAACTCGTCCGGGGGCACGTCCGAGAGGCGCAGCGGCTTCGTCGCTTCGAGCGAGCGCAAGCCCTTGAACAGCGCCTCCTTGAACGTGCGTCCAATCGCCATCACTTCGCCGACCGACTTCATCTGCGTGCCGAGCACGTCTTCGGCGTCGCGAAACTTCTCGAAGTTCCATTTCGGAATCTTCGCCACCACGTAATCTATCGTCGGCTCGAACGAGGCGGGCGTCTTCTTCGTGATGTCGTTCGGAATCTCGTCGAGCGTGTAGCCGACGGCGAGCTTCGCCGCGATCTTGGCGATGGGGAAACCCGTGGCTTTCGACGCGAGCGCGCTGGAGCGAGAGACGCGCGGGTTCATCTCGATGATCCGCACGTCGCCGTTCTCCGGGCTGACGGCGAACTGGATGTTCGAGCCGCCCGTCTCCACACCGACCTTGCGAATCACCTTGAGCGCCATGTCGCGCAGGCGTTGGTATTCGACATCGGTCAGGGTTTGCGCGGGCGCGACCGTGATCGAGTCGCCCGTGTGGACGCCCATCGGGTCGAAGTTCTCAATCGCACAGATGATGACCACGTTGTCATGCAAATCGCGCATGACTTCGAGTTCATATTCCTTCCAGCCGAGAATCGACTCCTCGATCAAAACTTCACTGATCGGCGACGCGGACAGCCCGTGCCTGACGATCTCCTCAAACTCTTCCGGGTTGAACGCGATGCCGCCGCCCCACCCGCCGAGCGTAAAACTCGGGCGAATGATCGCCGGATACCCGGTCGTCTCCACGAGTTGTTCGGCCTCGCCCCACGTGCGCGCGAAGCCCCCGCGCGGCATCGGCAAGCCCTCCTCGTCCATCGCCTGTTTGAACAACTGGCGATCCTCCGCGATCTTCACGGCCTCAAGCTTCGCTCCGATCAACTCCACAGCGAACTCGTCGAGCACGCCCGCGCCGGCCAGCGCGACGGCGAGATTGAGCGCGGTCTGGCCGCCGACGGTGGGCAGCAGCGCGTCGGGTCGCTCCTTGCGTATGATCTCCGTCACGCTGGCGACGGTGAGCGGTTCGATGTAAGTGTGATCGGCCGTGTCGGGGTCGGTCATGATCGTCGCCGGGTTCGAGTTGACGAGCACCACCTCGTAGCCTTCCTGCCGGAGCACGCGGCACGCCTGCGTGCCCGAATAGTCGAACTCCGCCGCCTGCCCGATGACGATTGGCCCCGAACCGATGACGAGGATTTTGTGTATGTCCGTACGTTTGGGCATTTAGGATTCCGCCGCGTTGTATCTTAGAATTGGATTGTTTCGATCAAATAATATCGGGTCATTATACATAATGGCTCTTGCGAGCACGAACCTCTCCCCGAAACGGAGTTATCACATGCGCCGCCTGCTTTGCCTCTCGCTCTGCCTTATCTGCGCCGCCACGCTCTCGCCGGCGCAACAGCCGAAAGACGCCGTGGATTTCTACAACCGTGGACTGTTGAAACAGGCAGACCGCGATCTGGAGGGCGCGCTGGCGGATTTCGACCGTGCGCTCGCCCGTAAGCCCAAGCCCGACGTGCTCTCGGCCATCCACACGAGCCGCGCCAACCTGCTCCTGGCGAAAGGCGATCCGGGCGCCGCGCTGCTCGATCTGGACAAGGCGGTCGCGGCCGCCCCGCGCGATGTCGAGCCAATCTATAATCGCGGCGTCGTCCGACTGGAACTCGGACAACTCGACGCGGCCATCGCCGACTTCGGCGCGGCCATCGCCCTCAAGCCGGATTTCGGCATGGCCTTCAACAACCGCGGCAACGCGCGCAAGGCCAAAGGCGACATCGAAGGCGCGATTGCCGATTACGACAGCGCGATCAGGCACGACCCGGAGGGCGCGCTCGGTTATTTCAACCGCGCCGCCGCACGCCAGAGTAAGAACGAATTCGACAAAGCCCTCGCGGACTACACGCAGGCCATCGCGTTTGCCCCTAAGCTCGCCGACGGCTATTTCAACCGCGGCATCATCCGGCAGTCGATGCGTGACCTCGACGGCGCGCTCGCAGACTTCACACAGGCCATCGAACTGAGGGACGATGATGCGGATTTCTACGTCTCACGCGGCAACGTCCTGCAAGCGCGCGGCGACGCCGCACGTGCGCTCGCGGACTTCACCAAAGCTATCGAACTCAACCCGCAGCACGCCGACGCCTACACCAATCGCGGCATCGCCCGCAAAATCAGGAAAGACGCGGCCGGCGCGCTCGCCGACTTTGAAGCGGCGATTGCGGCCAACCCGCGCGACGCCGTCGCCTACGTCAACCGGGGCGCGCTGCGCGAAGAACGCGGCGACGCGAAAGGCGCGCTTGCCGACTATGACATGGCGCTCGCCATCAATCCGGCGCTCGCGCAGGCATACGCCAATCGCGGCGTCATACGCCTCCAGCAGGGCAAGGTCGGAGAGGCCGAACAGGACTTCCAACAGGCCATTGCCCTCGACGCGACGCTCAAGCCCTCGCTCGACAAGTATCTCGCCGAGATGAAACGCTACCGCGCGAAGAAGCTCTGATTTCAGACTGTGGAATCAGCAAGGCCGCATCCCGCAACGTGCGCGCCGCGCGATGAGAGGTCACGCTACGTTCCGCACGGCGGCGCGGTCATGTTCGCGCTAAATGCGCCGGTCGCGCTATCCCCGCCTTCTGCGCGCAAGCAGCAGGACGACGATGACGATCAGCAGAACCCCCAGCCCGCCCGGCCAGATGAACCAACCGCCCTCGCTCGAATACCCACCCACCATAATGCAGGACGTTTGCAAACACGCGGCCATTAAAGCAACAACAGCGACTCGTTTCATACTCAACTCCCCTGATGCACACCCCGGCGCGTGAGTGTGCGATTTTGCCCCGCTTGACGCCGACGCAATACCCACCTGCCTGTTCCGCCGTGGCCTCTTCGATTCGCCCGAACATTTGCGACAGGAACTTGTCGCGATAGCTGTCGAGCGGATGTCGCACGTTGGTTTCTGGTTCCCAGCTTGCAGAGCAGTCTGAATTCAATGAAGTTTGTGCCGCCAAACTTACCAGAACCATGTTGATTTGGATAGAAGTATAGCTTTCCTGCGAACCGAGGCGGCGTATGCGTCGACAATCCGGGGGCGGTGCCCGCCCCAACGATGATTGCTTTGACCGCTCGCAAGCGCGCAGCCCGCTTCTCATGCCGGTGCCGCCCCTCCGCTGTCCGCGACGTTCGCACAGACGCGCGGCGCAGCCCCTTACAGTTGAAGGCGCATGGCGACAGCGCGCGGGCGGCGGCCGTTAGAAAATATCGAAAGGCAGAACTTAGGTGAGTTGCTGCAAGGAGGAACTTAGGAAAGTTGCTGCGTGTCGAAGCGGCGGCGGTAGTCTTCGCCTTCGAGGTGGACGGTCTTGCACATCTCGAAGAGGCGCGAGCGCAGGCGGACGCCGACGCGGTCTTCCAGCGTCTCGTCGGTAGGGGCGCGGCGCGTGTCGAGGTAGTTGGTGGTAAAGATGGTGAGTTTCTTGTCGTTGTAGCGCGTGCCGATGATCTGCATCATCGTGTCGCGCACCCAGTCGGTCGGTTTCGACGCGCCGAGTTCGTCCAGCACGAGCACCTCCGCCTGGTAGACGGGTGCGAGCAGGCGTAGTTCCGAGGTGTGCGAAATCTTGTTGTAGGAGTCTTGAATCTCTTTCAGCAGCGAGCCGAATTCGTAGAAGAGACAGGGCACGCCCTTCTCCATCAAACCGCGCAGGATGGCGACCGAGAGGTGCGTCTTGCCGACGCCGACCGTGCCCATGAACAACAACCCGCGATCCACGGCCGGATATTCGCGCACGAGGCGGAAGGCGTAATTGAAAGCTTTGAGTTGCGTGCCGTTGTTGGGCGCGGGGAAATAGTTGTGGAGCGAGCAGGCATCGTAGCGGCGCGGGATGCGCGCGCCTTCGAGCATCTTCGTGCGGCCGCCCTGCTCGCGGCAGCGGCAGCGGCGCGCGCCCTTGCCGGCAACCACTTCCATGCCCGCGCCGAAGCAGTAAGGGCACGTGGCGAGAGATGCCTCGGATTGCGCAGCGTTTTCGTAAGGGGGCGGCGTGCCGTCGAAGGGCAACGCGGGCGTCGTCTCATCCTTCTCGGGAACGGCGCGCAGAGGCGGTATCTTTTTGGCGTTGTCGGACGACATCCTGCTCGGCGTTTAAGGTTCGATTGAACAAGTGGAACAAAGCCGCGTGGGGTAAGACTCTAAACGTGCGGCCTGATTTTTGAACTCCCTGCAAATGCTCATCCCTGTGTGAACGGGGCGGATTATAGCATCCGAAACTGAGATTGCAAGACGTTCTTACCGGCGCGGGAAAACACAACAATTTTGTCCCGGCTTTATCATTCAACCCGCAGATTTGCGCGCGCTGCAAACCATGGCGGCGCACGGCGAAGGGGCGCGCCGCCGTGTGCGCTCACAGCAGGCTGAGCATTAATTCGAGGATGACGGCGAGTGAGATGAGTACGAAGAGAGAGAGCAGCAGGACGTGCGGCCAGCCGAGCACGTAGCGACGGCAAGCCCGGCATTTGAGACCGAGGCCGGGCAGAGGTCTTTTACAGTACGGGCATTTCGCCATCGTTTATTAGAGCAATTTTGGCTGCCGAAGCGAGACACACGATCCCCGCATACGGTATCAGTGAATTGAACGTGTCAGACGACTCCGGGGGGACTAGCGCTGTCGTCGCGGCCTAAGCGTCTATGCTATATTTCCTGCCGACATACTAATTTCATCACGGAGATAATGCAATAGGCGCTCGTGCCGGGCGCGTACAAATTTGCTCCTCGTTATTTATGAGCATCTGGCAGGGACTACTCGGCAAACTCGGTCTGGGCGGCGTCTCGCAGCAGCGCGCCGCGATCCGCGTCTTTCTTCTCGACGACGATGAAAAGCGGCACGACTGGTTCGACGCGCGTTTTGCCGGCGACCATCTCGACATCGCCGTCGAACCGCGCCGCGCCATCGAACTGCTCTCGCAGAATTTCTACGACGCCGTCTTCCTCGACCACGACCTGCTGCCACAGCACTACAAATCTTCCGCGCCCGACGACGAGCGCACCGGCTATGCCGTCGCCGCCTGGCTCGCCGCCAACCCGCGCATGCAGCCGGCCGCCACGATCCTCGTCCACACGCGCAACGCCGACGGCGCGATACGCATGGTCGAGGAGATGCGCCGCGCCGGGCGACGCGCCGAGTACGTGCCCTTCCAACTGCTCCCGCAGAAGATCAAGCACTACTGGCAGCGTTGATAATTTCGTCGCGTCCCGACCCACTTGAAGGAGTGATCTCGATGACCCTCATGCCCCGCGCCCTGTTCCGGTTGGCTGCCTCCCTGCTCTGCCTCGCCGCGCTCCCCGCCGAAGGCGGAGGACAGATGACGCTGGATCAAACCAGAGCCTTGCTGAACCGCCCGGCCGTCCAGTCGGCCTTCGCCTTCGTTGACCGAGACCGCGCCGCGACGCTGCGCGAATGGATTGCCATCACGGAGATCAACGCGCCCTCCGGCAAGGAACGCACGCGCGCCGAGTACATCGAAAAGATACTGCGCTCCTACAAGCTGTCGAACGTCCATTACGATGCGACGGGCAACCTGATCGCGGAGCGCAGGGGCACGGGCGGCGGCCCCCGCATCGTCTTCGACGCGCACCTCGACACGGTCTTTCAGGAAGGCTTGCGAATTAAGGCCACGATCCGCGACGGCAGAATTTACGCCCCCGGCGTCGGCGACGACACGCGCAACATCGAAGCCATGCTCGCCATGATCCGCGCGCTCGACGCGGCGCGCATCAAGACGCGCGGCGATCTCGTCTTCGTCTTCACTGTCGAGGAGGAGACGGCTTTGCGCGGCGCGGAGGAGTACGTCAAAGAGAACAAGAGCAGGATCGACCACTACATCGCGCTCGACGGCGGCTACGAGGGTTTCACCTACGGCGGTATCGGCATCAACTGGTACAGGCATCACTTCATCGGCCCCGGCGGCCACACGCGCTCGGCCACGCCGCCCTATTCCGCCACGCTGCCCCTCGCACGCGCCATCACGCGCATCTACGATTTGGAAGTGCCGCGCACGCCCTCGTCGAATTTGAACATCGGGATGCTCGGCGGCTCGGAGGTCGTCAACGCGAAGGCGGCCGATGCGTGGTTTACGGTTGACCTGCGTTCAACCGACAACGAAGTGATCGCCGACCTGGAACGAAAGATCAGCGCGATCCTTCAAGAGGAAGCGAAGCGCGCCGGAATGGCCGTCAAGACCGAGGTGATTTCGACCTCGCCCTCGGCGCAGATTCCCAACCATCGCAACTCGCCGCTCGTGCGCACGGCCGAAGCCGTCCACCGCGCGCTCGGTTTCGAGAACCCACCGATCACCATAACCGGGTCGAACAACTCCAGCGCCGCGCTGCTCGCGGGCATCTCCTCCATCTCCACCGGCGCAGGCCCCTGCGCGGACGCGCACGCGCTCACCGAAAACTGCGAGATCGAACCGCTCTACAAGGGCATCAAGAAGATCATGCTGCTCGGACTCGCGCTCGCGGGCATCAGCGAATAGCGCGTTCGGGGCGTGGTCAGGCGACGGACTTCGGTTGCGGGATTTCCAGATGGTATGCGGGGTCGTTGTCGCCGGGCGTGAGAAACTTGCTGAGCTTGCCCTTCGTCTGCGCCGCCCTGATCGCTTTCTCGAACGCAGTCGTGTTCGAGAGCGACGACGGCGAGATGTCAACCACGTTCAGGAGGGCGGGGTCGGCGCAGTGTCGGCTCACGTTCGCCGGGCCGAGCGCCCTGATTTTGGCCTCCATCGCCGCTTTGATCTGGTCGCTCGTCTTGCCCGCATTCTTAGTCTTCACGTATTCGTCGATCACCGCCCTGCCGGGAGCCTTGTAGAGAGCCTTCTGCGCCGCCACGCCCTTACTGACTATGTTGCTGAACATGATGCGCGCCTGATCCGACGGAGTGCGGCTGGTGCTCGTGATCAGACATGAAACGAGATTGGCGGCATTGAGAATTTCCGTCAACACTCCGAGCGTGTGGACGCTGACCACGGCCTGATTTGCCTTGGGACCGAATTTGATAGCTGGTTGTGTCATGGTGCGCGGATGATATTCATTGCGCGCACCATGTCAAGAAAATTTTGGAAGGCGGTGACCCGACGCGGCGCGAACCGGAAGTTCGCGTTAAAAAATTCACCTACTTTCTTCGCTTCTCTCTTTCACGGCGGCGGGCGGCGGCGGCGAGTTCGCCGGGAGTTTTCGCGCCCGCCGGTTGCTGTTGGTGCGTCGCCGGGGAGGAGGGTTTGGCCGCGCTCGGGTCTATTTGCTGCTCGGTCTTGCCGGTCGCCGCCAGTTCGATTTCGGAGTTGACTTCGCCGCCGATGAGGATGGCCGCGCCGGTCAGGTAGAACCAGAGCATGAGGATGATGACCGCGCCGAGCGAGCCGTAGGTGGCGTTGTATGAGTTGAAGTAGCTGAGATAGGCGCGGAAGCCGAACGAGACGACGATCCAGAGCACGACGGCGACGCCCGCGCCGGGGCTGACCCAGTGCCAGCGGCGATCACGCACGTTGGGCGCGAGATAGTAGATGAGGCCGAAGGCCACGAGCACGAAGATGAGCACCACCGGCCACTGTAGAATCTTCCACGACCACGTGAACACCTGCCCGAAGCTGAAGCTCGCGGCGACGTATTCGGCGATGTGACTGCCGAAGAGCGTGAGCGTGATGGCCGAGAGAATGAGGACGGCGAGCGCGAGCGTCAGGCCGAGCGAGACGAGCCGCACCTTCCACCAGGGGCGCGTCTCTTCCACTTCGTAGGCGATGTTGAGCGTCTGGCAGATGGCGGTCATGCCGTTTGAGGCCGCCCACAGCGTGGCGAGGATGCCGAAGGAGATTTTGCCGCCGCCCGAGCCTTCTTCCACCTTGTCAATCGTCTCGTGGATGAGGTCGCCCGCCTCCTGCGGGACGACCGAGCCGAGCAGGCTCAACAAATTTTCGCGCAGTTCGCTGCCCGCGTCGGCAAATTGGCCGAGGACGGCCGTGATAAAGAGCAGGAGCGGAAAGAGCGCGAGCAGAAAGTAGTAAGAGAGTTGGGCGGAGCGTCCGAAGACGTCGTCTTCGTTAATCTCCGACCAGACGCGCTTCGCCAGTTCCTTCCAGCCTAGACCGCCGAGTTGCCACAAAGACCCGAGCATCACTGTCTCCCACGCGTCCTGCACACGGACGCGTCCCTTGTTCGTATTCGTTATTTGATCATCGCGCCGGTACGGCTCCAGCGCGTGTTGCGGAAAAAGTCCTGTATGTAGGGAAAGCCGCCGGAGGGCGCGCTCTCGTCGTAAGACCAGTAGACGAATAGCGCGCGGCCGATGATCAGGTCGCGCTGAACGAAGCCCCAGTAACGGCTGTCGAAACTGTTGTCGCGGTTGTCGCCCATCATGAAATAGGAGTCGGGCGGGACGACGATGGTCGTCTGCCCGTTGAAGAGTTTGTAGATAGGTAGATTCGTGTCGCCTTCGCCGCGCTGCGTCTCGGGGCTATAGGCAACGGTGTAGGAGCCTTCTCCCTCGGGCGGCGGGTTGGCCTCCGTCACGAGCGGCGCGAGTTCCTCATTGCCGTCCGTGGTGGGGTCGTCCGGGTGATTGATGGCCGTGATGACGCGCTCCGTGTGCGGCTGGCCGTTGATGATGACGCTCGTGCCGCGCAGTTCGATGCGGTCGCCGGGCAGGCCGATGACGCGCTTGACGTAGTTGGTAACGTACTGTTTGTTGCCCGGATCATTCGGCGTATCGCGCCACGGCTCGATGGGGTTGCCTGGATATTTGAAGACCACGATGTCGCCGCGCCTGATCTCGCGTTGAGGCAAAAACGACAGCGGCGCGGTGCCGGGGGCGAAGATGAACTTGTTGACGAGCAGGTGATCGCCGATGGTGATGGTGTTCTGCATCGAGCCGGTCGGGACTTTCACCGCCTGCACGACGAACGTCATGCCGAACAGCGCCATGATCGCCGTCACCACCAGCGACTCGAAATACTCGCGCCACACGCTGCGCGGCGGCCCCGGCTGCGCCGGTTTCACTTCCGCCGCGCCGCCGCCCCGGGCGTGCGCCGCTTCTTCTTCTTCAGCCGACCGCGCCGCGCTCTTTCGCGCCGCCTTGCCGACCGGAGTCTCTAAGGGCGGCTCTTCCATGATCGTCGAACGGGAATCATTGCTCATAAATTTATCGTAGATAAACGGTCGCGGGGCGGTCAAGCAGCACGCCCGTCCAAACTGTTGTTAAGCTTCGCGTTAATTTTCAATCCGCCGCTTTCGCCGTCCGTTTCGCCTCAGACGGCTGCACTTCCGGCCGAGCTTCGGCTCGCATCGTTTCCGCGGGCTGCGCTTCCGCCGGCCGTGTTTGCGCCTCCTGCGGGGCGGGGTTCAACTGTTCGAGCGCGCGCCGGGCGGCGTCCATCTCGGCGGCCTTGATGGTGGAACCCTCGCCGGGCACGGCGTTGTCGCTGTAGACGACCTCGACGTGGAACATGCGGCGGTGCGGCGGCCCCTCCGTGTTCACCACTTTATACGTCGGCGTGACGTGGAAAGTCGCCTGCACTCGTTCCTGCAACATCGTTTTGTAATCGGCGGCGGCGGCCTGTTCCGGATTCGCTTCCATCAACTCGGAACTGAGCAGTTGATGGACGAACTCGCTCGCGCGCCCGTAACCGCCGTCCAGGTAGACGGCCGCGATAACGGCCTCGACGACATCGGCCAGGAGCGCACGCTTCCGACGCCCACCCGTCTTCTCCTCGCCGCGCCCGATGCGCAGGTGGTCGCCGAGGCCGAGGCGGCGCGCGACGCGCGCGAGCATCATCGTGCTCACGAGCCTGTGCTTCATACGCGAGAGATCGCCTTCGGTGGCATCGAGGGTGGATTGATAGAGGTAATCCGCGACGGCGAGGCCGAGCACCGAGTCGCCGACGAATTCCAGCGCCTCGTTGTGCAGGCGACGCGCTTCGACGTCCTCGCCGGGCGCGACGTGCTCATGCGCCCACGAGCGGTGCGTCAGGGCGCGCTCCAACAGCGTGCGGTCGTTGAAAGTGTAACCGAGCGTTTCTTCCAACGCGCCGAGGTCGGGTTCTGTCTTGTCGGAATCTTCCACAGTGCGCGCGATTGTAGCAAACGGCATGCGGAAAGGAGAAAGGGAAAGGGGTAACGGGGAAAGGGTAAGGGGAAAGGGGAAAGGGGTAAGGGGGAAAGGGTAAGGGGAAGAAGCGCGCTGCCTTTCCGTCCTTTCCCCTTTACCCTTTACCCTTTACCCTTTGACCCTTCTTTCAGGGCAGAGGCTTCGCGTTCACGCCCGCGATGTAGGCTTCGAGTCCGGCGACGGAATCATTGTTGCGGAATTTGTAGAAGCGCGTGAGTTCGCGCATCCAGCGCGTGCGCGCTTCCGCATACTGCGCCTCCGACTCGCTGAGCGCGACGGCGCGTGCGTAGGCGTCGGTAATGAGATCAACCGTGGCGTTGATCTCCGCGAGCGCGGCCTGGCTCTCCGCCGTCGGCTCCTTGCCGCCGAAGCGCGACTCGAACTCTTTCGACTGCGGCTCGTAGCGGCCGGCGACGTAGGCCGCGGCCAGGCGCGAGTAGATGACCGGCGTCCGCCTGACCGTGCCCTCCAGCGCGATGGCCTTGCGAAAATAGCCGACCGACTCGGCGGGCGTCTCTTTCAGGATCAATTCGCCCGTGATGAAGTTGAGATAGGCGAGCGCATCGGGCTGGCCGGTGAAAGGCTTCCAATCCGAAGGCTGCGCGCCCCCTTCGAGCATCTGCGTCGCGCGGCGCGCGTAGCGGAGCGTCTCGGCGTTGAGGGAAGCGTCGCTCTCATTCGACGCGAGATAACCGGCGGAAGCGAGGTTGATGATCGTCCTCAAGTTGTCCGGCTCGACGGCGAGCACCTGCCTGCCTACGCCGAAAGCCGCCGCATACTTCTTTTCCCGAAACAGTAAGTTCTCAAACTGCGATTTGCGCGCGTTACGCTCGTAAACGTCCACCCACGCACGCACGCGCTCGCCATACTCGTCGTTCGGGTATTTCCCGATGTACTCGCGCCCGGCCTCGAAGGCGGCCGGCTGGTTGATGTTGATGTTCGCGCGCCAGCGTTCGTAGAGCTTTGCCTGCTCCTCTGTCACCTGCGCCTGCCGCTGCCTGCGCGCGGCCGCGGTGCGCGCCCCCGACTGCTGCTGCTGTGGTTGCTGCGGCTGCCGTGCCGCCGATGGCAATGCGATGAGACAGAGCAAAACTGACTCGGCAACGGCGAATGTGAGCGCGCGCCGCAACGTGCGCGACGTGTCAATTTGTGTTTTTAATTTCGACTTCATGCGGGTTGAATGCTTAACACTTCTCTGATGCCGCCCGTAGCGAAATAGCTTGCCAAGGCTTTTTCGTTCTCGTCAAGTTGTGAGCGCCCGCGCGCCGTGGAGCGGGCGCGGAAAGCACAAGATCGCCGACGCGAAAAACCGGGCGTATCGTGCTGTACACGATACGCCCGGCCTGTGTCGTCGCGAACGATCCTAGCCCGAAGGCGCATTTACGGTTTCTTGGTCGTCGTTGTTTTGGGCTTGGCGGCCGTCGTGCCGGGCGCGGCGGTCGGGGTCATCGCGGCCGGCGCGGCCGGCGCGGCGGTCGTAGTGGTCGCGCCGTTTCCGTTGCCTTGCGCAGTGTTGCCGCTATCGGAGGCAGTGCCGCCGGTCGAAGGCGCGGGCGCAGCCGCCGGCACATAAGGCTGCGGCGTGAAAGGCTCGGGCAGCGGCTTCGAGGTTGCGCTGGCGATGAAGGTGTCGAGGCCTGTGACCGAATCGTTGTTGCGGAACTTGTAGAAGCCGGTCAGGGTCTCCAACCACCCTTTTCTCTCCGCCACCACTTTCGGGTTCGTGTCGTTGGCGGATAGATTGATGGCGCGGGCGTAAGCATCGATGACGCGATCAATCACCTGGTTCAGATTGTTCAAAGCGAACTTGCTCTCTTCCGTCTCCGGCTTACCCCCGTACTTGGCTGTGAACGCCTTCTGCAAAGGGTCGTATTGTCCGACCTGATAGGCGGCGGCCAGACGGGCGTAAGCGCCGGCCGTGGTCTTCACGGGTGAATCGAGCGCGAACGACTTCAAGTAGTAGGCAACCGCGCCGGCCGGGTCGCTCTTAATCATGTATTCCCCGACCGCGAAGTTGAGATAGGCGAGCGCTTCGTCTTTCGACTTGAACAGCACCCACTCGGTCGGGGTCTTGCCGGCTTCGAGCATCTCGATAGCCCGCTTCGCATAACCGAGCGCCGTCGGGCTGTAGGTGGTGACGGGCGGGTTCAGCGCCTGCGCGTTGTAACCGGCGTAGCCAAGCTGGATCAGCAGGCTCAGATTTTCCGGGTCGGCCGCGATCATCGGGTTGCCGAGCTGGAAGGCTTTCGCGTAATCCTTTTTCCCGTACAGGGCATCGTTGAGATCAGCGAAATTGCCCACCTTGCGCTCGGCCTCGCCATACAGGGTGACGAATTTCTGCACCGCTTTGGAGTAGGTGTCGTTGCAACTGGCGTACTTCGTTAAGTATTCCTGCCCGATGCCGTAGGCTTCCTTCTGGCCGGCGGGGTCGGGCTGTCCCTTCGCGTTCTTCTTGTTCTTCAACTCGTAATATCTGGTGTACATTTCGCCGCGGTCGGCCTCTTCGCAAGGATTGGCGGCGGCAGCGGGCGACGCGGCGGGCGCGGCGGGCGCTGTTTGCGCGAACGTCGGCAGCGCGAAGAAGGTGGCGAGCGCGGCCAGAGTAGATAATCTGATCAGGTTTCTCATGATGTCGCTTGTCCTCCAAACAAAAATCATCTGCGTGATTCGGAGCCTTAACTATCAAGGGGGCCGCGATACGGCTACTGTCTCGCGCGTCAATCAGATGCGGAAGCAATGCGGCTAGTTGCCGTCCGCTGCGCGTGTCGGGGTGTGCTGGCCTTTGGGGAGGGGCGACACCGGAGTTCTAACGATTTGTGGGGGCGGGCGCAAGCGTCGATGCGCTGCGCCGTGATACTGCAATAACTGACAGAAACGTGTCAAGCCGCACGCCCCACTTCCGCCCGCAAAAAATTACGCCGCGTTCGATGTCCTTTATTAGACACCAAACGCGGCGCATTGTTCCTTCTATTCCGGTTACAACTTGATTATGGCGTGTTCGTCAGCACGCGGCGCGGGCGCACGTCCGTTGAGGGCGGTTGTGTGCCCTGCGAAGGCGCGGCGGCCGGCGCATTTGACGGCCGGGCGGCCGGTCGCGTCGTGACGCCGGTCGGGCGCGTCTCGACGGGCATCAACACGCGCTTGAGACCATCGGCCGTGCCCGAATTTCCGCCGGCGTCCGTCGCGGCATTCGCGGCGTCCGAAGCGTCCGAGTCCTCCTGCGCTTCGGTGTCCGCGAGGGTCGTGGCATCAACCTTCGGGCGCGGCGCGAGCATCTCCGGCGTGAGCCGGATCGGCGGCTTGCCGTTGGTCTTGCCGAAGCGGTAGGCCAGCGCGCGGTAGATTTGGCCGGCGACCGACGCGGGGAAGCCCCTGCGCGCGTCCGGCCCGCGGCCGATGACGGCGATGGCGAGTTGCGGGTCTTCGACCGGGGCATAGGAAGTGAAAGAACCGTCCCAGATGCCGTGCGCGCCGATGCACGTGCCGGTCTTCCCGGCAATCGTCTGCTGCGAGTCTTGCGCCTTGCGCCCCGTGCCGTAGTTGACCGCGCCGATCATGCCCGGCAACATCCGCCGCAGCGCTTCCTGCGGGATGTTGAGCTGGCGGCGCACCTCGGTCTTGAACCTGACATTCTCCTGCGGCGTGCGCGGCAGGTGCGGCGTCACGAGCGTGCCGCCGTTGCCGAAGACGGAGGCGAGCATGGCGAGTTGCAGCGGCGTAACCTCGAAGTCGTCGCCGTGCGAACTCATGCGCAGAATCCCCCGTTCGTCTTTGAAGAGGGGCACGCGCCCCGCATACTCGTTGACGTGGTTGATGCCGGTGCGCTCGCCGTAACCGAATTGGCGCGCGTAGCTCGACAGGCGGTCGAAGCCGACGCGGCGGCCGACCTGCTGGAAATAGCCGTTGTGCGAGTAGGCGAGAGCGTCGGTCAGATTCATGCGATTGCTGTTGAAGGCGGCGTTCTCGATCATGGGGTCGATGACGCCCTCGATGACGCCGGCCAGACCCGAAATCAGCTTGATCGTCGAACACGGCTTGAAGCCGCGACGCACGCCCCATTCCTGATTGACGATGGTGTAAACCTGCCCCGTCCGCGGGTTCATCACCACGACCGACGCGGCGTGATAGCCGAGCGCCTGCACGGCCACGCGGCGCACTTCCGGGTCTTCGCCCGTCACGTCGTCGCGCTGGATGTTCGCTTGCACTTCGTCCCGGATCGCCTTATCGAAGGCACGCTGGCGTGCGATGGCGGCTTGCCGCGCGATCTCGGCGCGGCGCGCGGCCTCTGCACGCCTGGCCGCCTCTGCGCGGCGCGCGGCCTCTTCCCGCCGCGCCTGTTCGAGACGCTCGCGCCTGGAAACTTTTTTGCCCCGGCCGCGTTCGGCGCGTTCCTCTCTCTCGGCGTCGCGCCCGCGCTTCGTGGCGGCGGCGCGCTCGGCGCGCGTCTCCTTCGCGGAAGGCTTTTTCGCGGCGGTCTTCTCGCGGCCGGCGTCTGCTTTAGATTTTTTATCCGCTTTGGCGGACTTGGCCGATTTGGCCGGCGCGGCCGTGGGCTTCGCTTTTTTGGCGGCGGCGGAGACGGAGACGGCGACGCAGAGGGTTAAGAGCAGGGAGACGAAAAAGGGGGACGGGGGATGTGGCATTCGGGTCATCAAATAAAGTCCTCTCCGGTTAAAGCTATTTGAGAGTACACGAGTCTTCCGGGGTGGAAGTCCGCGCGATTTGTCGGCACATGATTTGGTGAACACGTCCGGGCGATTTTACTTGCGCGAGGGTGTGCGCATGCGCAACGTGTCCTGTCGGTTTTTGGACGAACAACTCGACGGGCTGAAAACAGTTTCCCTGAGCCGTTCCTGCAAACAGTTCCTTCGGTTCAAATGTACGATCTACTTACCGGCGTGTTGGGGAGACAATCCCCCTAGAGTCTCCGGGGGGTTTGCGTTGGAGACGCCTGCGACTATAACATCACGAATTAGTGCCGGGCAACACCTTTAGTTAATTTTACTTAGCGTAAGGCGTCTATCGTTCAACTTGAAGGAACGATGTACTAAAACGTCACGTCTCCAATGCGAATTTTCAGCCTCTTAAACAGTTTCCGGATGCGCTTGCTGCTCGTGCTGGCCGGCCTGCTCGTCGCCACGCTCGGCGTGCAGTTCTATTTGAATCGTCTCTCGGAGCAACAGGTTGCCCGCACCATCGCCGAGCAGGAGCAGGCGCTCGCCGCCGGCATCTCGCTGGCCGCGCAAAGCTTCAACACGCCGGAGCGTCTCGAACAACTCGACCGCGAGCGTGGTTTTCTCCTGCGCGAGAAACACGCAGGGCGCATCACCAACGTGCTCGTCGTCAAGGACGAAGGGCATAGCGCCAACCGCCTCGACGACGAAGACGTCATTGACGACAGCCTCGACCCCAAGTTCATTCCGGAAGGGCGCGAAGACGGCAGCGTCAAATATTTCACCGTGAGCGAGGCGCAACTGCCGCGCCTCGTCTATGCCGATCAACTGGAGAGCACGCAACCCGTGGCCGGCGAGCCGCGCGCCTTCACCATCTCGGCCGCCACCTCCAAGGGGCTCAACTACATCATCGTCGTGCTCGGCTCAGCACAGACGCACTCGTCGCATTCGCTCTGGCAGGACGCGCGCCCGCTCCTGCCGACGCTCGCCGTCCTGCTCATCGCCACGCTCGTCGCAGGGATTCTCGTCTGGCGTTTCACGCGCCCGATTCAGGAGTTGTCAGACGCGGCGCGCCGCGTGGCCGTCGGCGAGTTCAACTTTCGCGTCCCCTCGGCCACGCGGCGCGACGAGATGGGCGCGCTCGCCACGGTCTTCAACGAGATGATCGCGCGGCTCGGCGGGATGCGCGATCTGGAAACCCGCCTCAATCTCGCCGAACGCTCGGCGGTCGTCGGCCGCCTCGCCTCGGCCATCGCGCACGAGATACGCAACCCGCTCAACTACATCAACCTCACGCTCGACCACCTGCGCACCTCGCTCGCGCCGAGCGACCCGCAAAAGCGCGAGACGGTCGAACGACTCACCACGCAACTCAAGGCCGAGGTTGCGCGCATCAACACGCGCATCTCCGAGTTCCTCAAGTACACGCGCCCGGCGCAACTGGAGATGCGCCCCATCAATTTGCGCGAGGCGGTCGAAGACGCGCTGCGCATCGTCGAGGGACAGGCCGCCGAGAGCAACATCGAGGTGAGCGTCGAAGCGGAGGGCGACATTCCGCCCGTCCGGGGCGACGCCGAATCTTTACGTTCCGTCTTCACAAACCTTATTATCAACGCGGTACATGCAATGGAAGGCGACGGCGCGGGCGGGCGTCTGACGATCACGCTCTCGGCAAACGAGCCGGCGCGCGCGCGCATCGACATCGCGGACACGGGGCGCGGCATCGAAGCCGAGAACATCTCGCAGGTGTTCGAGCCTTATTTCTCCACGAAGGAGACCGGCACGGGACTCGGCCTCGCCATCGTCAAGAAAGCCGTGGACGATCACGACGGCACGATCACCGTCAACAGCAAGCACGGCGAAGGCACGACTTTTACGGTTACGCTACCAACAGCGGGAAACGATGAAGCAGGAACGCGGAACGATGAATAGAAAACAAATTTCTTCTTAATTCATCGTTCCGCGTTCCTACTTCATCATTCATAATTTGAGGGACTATGGCACGCAAAAGCATACTCGTGGTGGACGACGAGCGGGCGCAGCGAGAGATTCTGGAGATGATCCTGTCGGGCGAGGGCTACGACCTGATGACCGCTTCGTCGGGCGAGGCGGCGTTGAAGATCGTCAAGGACAAACGCTTCGACCTCGTGCTCACCGATCTCAAGATGACCGGCATGGACGGCATCGAGCTGCTCCAACGCCTGCTCGCCTTCGACTCGTCCATCATCGTCATCCTGCTCACGGCGCACGGCTCGATTGACTCGGCCAAGGATGCGCTCCGGCGCGGCGCGTTCGACTATCTCGAAAAGCCCTACGACCGCGAGACGCTGCTCGACACCATCCGCCGCGCGCTCACGAAACTCGAATCGCTCGACAGCGAAATCATCTCCGATTCGCCCGAGATGGAGTCTGTCAAGAAGATGGTCTTGAAGGTCGCGCGCTCGGCCTCGACCGTGCTGATACGCGGCGAGTCGGGCACGGGCAAAGAACTGATCGCGCGTGCGATTCACAACCAGAGCCAGCGCGCGACGGAGATGTTTCAGGCCGTCAACTGCGCCGCCATCAACGAAAACCTACTGGAGTCGGAACTCTTCGGCCACGAGAAAGGCAGTTTCACGGGCGCGCACGCCGAGAAGAAAGGTCTCTTTGAAGTGGCCGACCGCGGCACGCTCTTCCTCGACGAGATCGGCGAACTCGACATCTCGATGCAGGCGAAACTTTTGCGCGCCCTGCAGGAGCGCGAGATCAGGCGCGTCGGCGGCACGCGCCCGCTGAAAATAGACGTGCGCGTCGTCGCGGCGACGAACCGCGACCTGCTCGCGATGGTCAAGGACGGGCGCTTCCGCGACGATCTCTACTATCGCATCAACGTTCTCTCAATCGACATTCCCCCCTTGCGCGAGCGGCGCGAAGACATCGCCGTGCTCATCAATTTCTTTTTGAAGAAGCACACGCGCAACACCTCGCGGCTCATCCGGGGCTTGACGCCGGAGGCGCGCGTCGTGATGCTCGAATACGCCTGGCCGGGCAACGTCCGCCAACTCGAATCGGCCATCGAACGCGCCATCCTGCTGGCCGAGGCCGACCTCATCACGGTCGAAGACCTCCCGCTCGAAGTGAGGCAGGAGGTGCGGCCGCAGGCAGAGGGCGCGTTCAAGCTGCCGCATGAAGGCATCTCTTTCGAGGACTTCGAGCGCAGCCTGATCATGCAGGCGATGGAACGCACCGACTACAACATCACGAAGGCGGCGAAACTGCTTGGTCTGACCTTCCGCACGCTCCAATACCGTCTCGAAAAATTCGGCATCAAACGCGCCGACAAGAAGCACGGGGCGGACGAAGAAGAGGAAGAGGAAGGTTGAAGCCGGGCGGTCGGCCGACCGCGCATCCGCTTCCCTTCCGCGCTTCGACTCTGCCGACGAATACGCCGCGACGTTTCCGACGTCTTATTTTCGTCGGCATTTATCGTCGTCCTCTTTCGTCCCCTTGTTTCAAATGTCCTGTTTCGCCCTCTTCTCGCCAGGCCTCCGGCGCACCGCTAATTTCGCTGCAAGACCGCGCCGCACTGACGTTCTACCGGCAGAACTTCAAGAGACCGGCGGAGGCAACACATCAATGAAACTCTTCAGCATCGTCGCCTGCATCACTTTTCTGCTCGCCCTGTCCGCCTGCAATAGTGGCGGGAATGTAAGCCGGCACGCGAGCACCGACGCAACTGTGAACCCTGCCGGCGGGGGTGGGGGCGGCGCGCGGCAGGAAGAAGCTAACGGGAAGATCGCAACGGAGAGCGCGACGGCGGATAGCACATATCAATCCGGCGAATCCGACCTCTCGAAAATGAAGCCGGAGATTCTCACCGCCTCGCTCACGCAGCCCGGCGCATCCCCGCAGGCGACGCAGCAGGCCGCCGTCGAGCGCAAGATCATCCGCGACGCGGAACTCAACATCGAAGTCGCCTCGCCCGCCGAAGGACAACGCAAACTCGGAGCAATCGCCGAAGCGCACGGCGGCTTCGTCGTCACCTCCGAGTCGCGTCTGCAGGGCGAGGGCGGCGAGCAGGCGGCGGAGATCGTGACCGTCCAGATGCGCGTCCCGGCGACGCGCTTCGAGGCGGCCGTCGCGGAGATTCGCGCCGTCGGCACGCGCGTCCGCGCCCAGAAGATCACGGGCAAAGACGTGACGGAGGAATTCATCGACCTCGACGCGCGCCTGCGCACGCAACGCGCGCTCGAAGGGCAGTTTCTCGAAATCATGAAACGCGCAGGCAAAGTTTCCGACGCGCTCGAAGTGCACAGTCAACTGGCCGATGTCCGCACGGAGATCGAGCGGGTCGAAGGCCGCCGCCGTTTCCTTGAGAATCAGGCCGCGCTCTCCACCATCAAGGCCACGCTCCAACCTCCACCCCCGCTTGTCAGTGCGAACACCACCGGCTTCTTCCAGGGCGTCCGGCGCGCCTTCGGCGACGGCCTCGACATTGCGGCCGAGATCGTGCTCGGTCTCATCCAGCTCACCGTCGCGTTGCTCCCCTTGCTGCTCTTCATCGTCCTGCCGCTCGTTCTCATCTGGCGTTTACTTGTGCGGCCTCGCCTCCTGCGCCGCCGCAAATTGCCCACGCCGCCTGTCCCCGCAGCCACGCCGCCCGTCGCCGGTGCCACGCCGTAAATGTTTCCGCCGGGGACGACTCTCGCGCCGTGCGAAATTCTCCGCGCGCCGGCTTGAGACTTCCCGACTCCCATCTTAGACTCTGTCTGATGGAAAATTTAACACCTTATTATTCTCGTCTCGCCGCGCTGGTTATAGTCGCCCTCTCGGGCGCGCTCTCGGCCTGCGGCGGCAACTCTTCCACGGCGAACGCGCCCGTCAACCGGGCGAACGACGCGAACGCTTCCGCCCCCGCGAACGCGAATACCGCGAAGGCCGCGCCGAAGTCGCCGCTCGAAGGGATCGTCGCTGTGAGCGCGGAGAACGTCGAGGCACGCGCGGGCGGGACGGCGCAGGCCGTCGTGCGCCTCGCCATCACGAGCGGTTATCACGTGAACGCCAACCCGGCGGCGGAGAAGTTTCTGATTCCCACGTCGCTTGAGGTCAAACCGGAGGCGGGCATTACGGTTGACAAGATCGTCTATCCGAAACCGCTCACGAAGAAGTTCTCTTTCTCGAAAGTGCCTCTCACCGTCTATGAAGGCGACACGCGCATCACCATGACGATTCGCGTGCCGCCGGGCATCGCGCCGGGTCAACATACGCTCGCGGCGAGCCTCCGCGCGCAGGCGTGCGACGACGAGAAGTGCTACCCGCCAGCGACGGCCAACACCTCCATTCCCGTCACCATTCGCTAAAAGTTTTGCCGAACGAAGAAGACAGAGCGGACACGAGCGAGACCCGTTGGGAGCGACCCGAAGCCGTGCGCCGCGCGGGCGAACAGGACACGCACGACGCCGTGACCGACGCCGCGCCGGTCGCGCACCCGCTTCTGCGGGCGACGCAGCCTGCGAGTTTTGCGGCGCGCGTGTACGCCGTGCGTTGGAGCGTGGCGGCGGGCGCGTGCCTGCTCGTCGCGGCGGCGCTGCTCGTTGCGGGGCGGATGGATGCGGCTTTCGTCGTGGCGACGCTCGGCGCCGTCGCCTGGTTCTGGAATGAGCGCAACCGCCTGCGGCCGCACGGCATCGAAGCGGACGAGAGACGCCGGGATGAAGAGGAAGAATTTGAAGACCGAGATGAAGAATAAAATTTTCGCTTTTACCGCCCGGTTAATGGCGGCCGTTTTTCTGTCGACGCTGGCCGCGAGTTCGTTCGCGTCGGCCGCCCCGGCGCGCGCTGCTTCGAGCGAGGCGGAAGCGCGCGGCACGGTCGAGCGCGCGTTTCAACAACTGAAGGGCGGCGATTACAACTCGCTGTATGACATGCTGCCCTCCGCGTCGCAGCGGCGCATCGCGCGCGAGCGTTTCGTCGGCGCGCTCGAACGCACGCGCGGCATGTACGAGTTGGAACGGCTGGAGATCGGCGCGGTGCGCGTCGCAGGCGACATCGGCATGGTTAACTCGGTGGTCTACGGTCGTGTCCGCGCCCCGTTTGCGGGCGAGGCAAAGATCGTGACCCGGCAATACCTCGTGCGCGAGGGCGGCCGCTGGCGCGTGACGACGGGCGACGCGGCCACCATCCGACCGCTGCTGGCCGCCAACCAGGCCTTCGCCAGAAAATATCCGTTCTCGCAACCGCGCGTCTACCTCAAGCGGAACGGTAAATGGGTGGATGCCAGCGGGATGCTCAAAGCGGTTCGCGCACGCGCCAGATAACGGCCGCGATTACTTGCGCGTGCAACGGCCACGAGACATGCAGGCGTGCGGCGTCGATGTATGTGGATGCGCGCTGAAGATAATGTCGATAACGTGGCCACGATATGTGTAGAGGGTGCGTCGAGTCGAAGGGCCGAGGCGAGCGATTGAGGCGTGTGGACGAGGTCGCATCGGCTTGTGCGGCGTGCAAGTTCGTTGCTCGGGGCAATTTCACATTAAGTCTTCAAACGAGAGTTGCGGATCGTCGGTCGCCTGTTGGGGCGGCGTGCGGCGCGCGCGGGTTTTGGTGTGCGTGCCGTCGAGCGCGCTCAACACGGCGGAGAGGTGGAAGCGCAGGAGACGCGACGTGAGCCGGATGGAGGGGATGCGACCTTCGCGCGCGAGGCGGCGCACGGTGGATTCGCTCACCTGTAAAAGCCCGGCAAGTTGGCGCGCGGTCAGGAACTCTTCGCGCTTGTCCGTGTGTGGCAGAGCCTCTTCCATCGCAGCCTGGCGGGAGCAACTGTCAGGGTGTGGTTTTGAGCGAGAGCGCGATACGATAGACGGCCGCGCCATCCACTTCGACATCTTTCGAGGCCGTCGCCCGGCCATCCATTTTGGCCGTCACGCGATAGCGCGCCGTCTGCGGCGGCAACCGGAAAGCGAATTCGCCCGAGCTGGTCGAAATTCGCCCGTCGATCTTTTTGGTCGAGCCGTCCGCCTCGATGCGCGCCAGTTCTATTTGTGCCCCGCGCAGGCTGAAGCCGTCCTCGTTGAAGACCCCCCCTTTGATGAAGACCAGCGAGCCTTCGTCAACGGGCAACACGAGGTCGCCGCCGAGCGAGCGCGCCTTACCTGCGACCACCTCGACGTCTTTGATCTCCGCCACGCTCAAGCCCGCCTTGCGAAACGTGACGCTGTAACGCCCCGGTGCCAGCCCTGTGATCTCGAATTGCCCTTTGCGATCCGTCGCGGCATTCGCCACTTCGCGCTCGCCCTGCCGCGCCGTCACGCGCACGCCTTCCGCCGCGCCTCTTTCGGTCTTCACCTTGCCCTTGATGCTGCCCGTCGCCTTATTCTTCTGCGCCGCAACGCCGAAGACCGGATGCGGCAGCAAAAAGAGCGGCAGCAAAAAGAGCGCCATTAAAAAGTGTGTGCCGGTAGTTTCAAGTTTACTCATAAGCGTGACGCGATTCCGTGTGCTGCGAACTGTTTGATGGTGGCGCGGCCGTCCCTCTTGACGTGAGGCGCTTATTATACATGCAAAAACCCGCCCTTTGTTATTCGCGCTGTCAGTCGCGCTGGCATGAGAAAGCGCGCCTCTGGTTGATGCGGCCGCAGCCCTTCGCTGTTGCTTGCGTCTTTCAGGCAGTGACGCGCGAGGGTGACACCGGCGCGACGGAGTCCGTATAATGACGCCCACTCCCTTTGCACGGCGGCCGAAACAATCCGCGACCGATTGACGTTGAAGTTGTCTGACGAGTTCGCTTTCGAGTTTTATGCTTCGCCCCCGCAAATTTTCGCCGCCCGTGATGCTGCACTCCGGCACGTGCCTGGCCGCTTGCGCACTGCTCGTCGCTTGTGTCCTCGTGCCCGCCGCCTGCTTCGCTTCCCTGTCCGATGCCCGCGGCCAGCAGGCGCAGACCGAATCCCAGGCGCCGCGCGAACGCCCGCGCCGTGCCGTGCCGCCCGCCCCGCCGTCGCTGGATGACGACGACATCGTGCGCGTCGACACAGACCTCGTGCTCATCGACGTGACGGTGACGGATGCCGCCGGGCGACCCGTGCGCAATTTGTCGGCTGAAGATTTCAAAATCTACGATGAGGGCGTCGAACGCCCCATCGCCTTCTTCAACGTCCAGCGGCGGCGGGGGGAGCCGCGCCCCGTGGCCGTCGTGTTCGCCGTGGACGTGTCGGGCAGCATGTCGCCGCCGGAGATGGAACGTCTGGGAGAGGCGATGCAGTTATTTTCGCGGCGCCTGTCGGATCGCACGTCGCTGTTCGCCGTGATGAGTTTCGGGATGAGCGCGCGCGTGCTGCAGCCTTTCACGAACGACGAGCAGAAACTCGAACGCGCCTTCAAGCGCCTCTCGCGCGAAGCGAACGGGCTTTCAACTCATACTTACGACGCCGTGGACGACGCCATCCGCCTGCTCGTGCGCCACGCGCCGCGCACACGCGATAAACGCCTGATGAAGCGTGCCGTCGTGGTCGTGACGGACGGCTTCCCAGTGGGTGACACGGTCTCGCCGAAGACCGTCATCGAACGCGCCAACGCGGCGGACGTGAGCGTCTATACCGTGACGCTTCCCTCTTTCTCGCGCCTCTTCTCTGCGCGCGGCTCCGGTGTGAAGGGAGCCAACGCCCACGCGCCGCTGCCCACCCCGCTCGACGTGAGCGAACTGGCCGACAAAACCGGCGGCTCGAACGTCTATGCGACGGAGAAAGATTTCGGCCCCCTCTTCCAGACGCTCGCCGAAGAGGTAACTTCCTCCTACATCCTGGCCTTCTATCCGCCCGAGGAGAAACGGCGCGACGGGCGTTTCCACCCGCTGCGCATCACGGCTCCGCCCGGGCTCAACGTCCGCCAGAGCCGCCCCGGTTACGGGGAAAGACCGTAAACCTTCAAGAGCCGTGAAGCGTGAATCGTAAATAGAGAAGACCTCTTCTTTCTAATCACGCTTCACGGCTTTTTAGAAATCCTCTTCGTCGTCGTCGTCATCCACCTCATCGTCTTCGACGATGTCGAGTTCAACGGGGTCGAGTCCGACGATTTCGAGTTCCGTCCCGCACTCTTCGCACGCGACAGCGTCGCCCTTATCGGCATCTGTATCGACATGGACATCGGCGTCGCATTCGGGGCATGTTCCGGTTGGCACTTCGTGTCTACCTCCAGCGCATTCAGGAGGAGCGCCCTAATCTTTCGGGGAGACATCCACCTTGAAATTTATTTGTTTGAGCTCGCCCCAATCTAACCGCGCCCGACTTTTTTTGCAACACTCATTTTCCACTCCGCGCCGCCAATCAATTCGCGCCTCCGACTGCCACCGCGCGCGCCCCGCCGGGCGACACGGCCGCCGCATCCGACCCGGCCGCGCTTCCTGCCCCAAGCCGCGCGATTGACCGGCAGCACGGTGTGTAAAAAAACTTTTCGGCAAGTGTCCTTTTTCGAGTATGCTTTGCGCATTATTGGTTAGCGGGAATTTTCACACGACCTATTCTCGCCGCCGGATTTTGAAAGTTTCAGGCGGCACGCAGAAACCGGCTGATAACAGTCACTTAAATTGTCGCCAATCACACGCCCCGTGCCGAAGTTGCAGCCGCGCCTCCGGTTGTGCCGACACCGTTTCCAGAAAGCCCAGAACACCATGAAATCTCATTATACAACCCCCAAACTCGGCCTCGGCCTCGGCCTCGCACTCGTCCTGGCCTGCCTGCTCAACCTGCCGTTTTCGTCCGCGCCGCCCGCCGACGGTAATGCACCGCGACATGAGGCCACCCCCGCCGGGACGGCCGCTGTCTCCGCGGCGACACATGCGTCAACGGCCGCTTCGCTCACGACTGAGGAGGCGCGCGCGGCCTACGGAAAGTTGGAGTTGCAATTCGAGGCCAACGCGGGACAGACCGACCCATCGGTTGACTTCCTCGCGCGTGGCGCGGGCTACACGATGTTTCTCAAACCTGATGAAGCCGTCTTCGTCATGGCACGGCAGCAGGGCGGCCAGGAGCAGGCGCGAGAAGATACCGGCCGCGAGCGTGCGGCGAAAGAGACGGGCGACATGCAAAAGGCGCGCGTCGTCACTGGCGGACAACCCACGCCCGCTGCGACAGAGCAGATGGCTTTGCGCATGAAACTCGTCGGGGCGCGTGCGGGCGCGGCAGTCGAGGGCATGGACGAACTGGCGGGCAAGGTCAATTATTTCAACGGCGACGATCCGGCCAGGTGGCGCACCAACGTCCCGACCTACGGGCGCGTGCGCTACAAAGAAATTTATCCGGGCGTTGACGTGGTTTATTACGGCAACCAGCGGCAGTTGGAATACGACTTCATCGTCGCGCCCGGCCATGACGCGCGCGTCGTGTCCTTGAAGTTTGAGGGCGCGGACAAGGTTGAAGTGGACGAGGGCGGCGACCTGCTGCTGACAGTGGACGGTGAGATCGTCCGTCAACTCAAGCCCGTCGTCTACCAGGAAACAGCGGGCAGCGAACGGCAAACCGTCGAAGCCGGTTACGCGTTGCGGCCGGACGGGCGCGTAGGTTTCCACGTTGGCGAGTACGACGCGGGGCGCACGCTCGTCATCGATCCGATCTTAGTTTACTCAACTTATCTGGGAGGCGGCGGCACAGAGGACGGCAACGACATCAAAGTGGACTCCGCCGGCAACGCATACATCTGCGGCAACACCTCTTCGACCAACTTCCCCACCACCAATCCCTTCCAGGCCACTTTCGGCGGCGCGAACTTCGAAGGCGGGCGCGACGGTTTCATTACGAAACTCAATTCGACGGGTTCGGGCTTCGTCTACTCCACCTACCTCGGCGGCAGCGGCGACGACCGTTGCAACAAGATCGCCGTGGATTCCGCAGGCAACGCCTACGTCGCGGGCGAGACCACCTCCTCGACCAACTTCCCCCGCGCCAACGCCTTTCAGGACACCTTCGGCGGCGGTCTCTCGGACGCCTTCGTCACGAAGCTCGACCCGGAGGGCGACGCGCTCGTCTATTCCACCTACCTCGGCGGCACAATTTTCGATTCGGGCAACGGCATCGCGCTCGATTCCTCAAACAACGCTTACATCACAGGCCGCACCACCTCCGCGAACTTCCCCACGGCCAACGCCATTCAGGCGACGCAGGCCAGCGCCTTCGCCGACGCCTACGTGACGAAGCTCGACCCGGAGGGCGACGCGCTCGTCTATTCAACCTATCTCGGCGGCAGCGGCGGCGAGGCTTTCGACGCCGGTTTCAGCATCGCCGTGGATTCCGCCGGAGCCGCCTACGTTACCGGCCAGACCACCTCGACCAACTTCCCCACGATCAATGCCGTTCAGGCCGCCTTCGGCGGCGGTTCGCCCGACGGCGACGCCTTCGTCACGAAGATCAACGCTGAGGGCGACGCCTTAGCCTATTCCACCTATCTCGGCGGCAACGCTAACGACATCGGGTTTGAAATCGCGGTGGACTCCGCCAACTCCGCTTACGTCGTGGGCGTAGTCCGCTCGACCAACTTCCCCACGGCCAACGCCTTTCAGGCCGCGCTCAACGGCGCGTCCGACGCCTTCATGACCAAGCTTCAACCGAACGGCGCCTCATTCGTCTACTCGACCTACTTCGGCGGCTCCGGCGAGGACTCCGGCAACGGCGTCGCCGTCAACGCCGCCGGAGAGCCTTACCTCGCCGGCGGCACCGGCTCTACCGACTTACCCACCGCCAACGCCACGCAGGCGGCGAGCGGCGGCGGCATCGAAGCCTTCGTCACGCGGTTCAACGCCGGGGGCAGCGCGCTCATCTACTCCACCTACCTCGGCGGCAGCGGCGGCGAAGCGGCGTTGTCTATCACTTTGGACTCAGCCCTCTCTATGTACATCTCGGGGCGCACCACGTCCACCAACTTCCCCACTCTCAGCGCCGTCCAGAATGCGAACGGCGGCGGGCAGGACGGCTTCGTCACGAAGCTATCGCTCGACCCCACGCCCACACCGACCCCAACTCCGACGCCGACTCCGACTCCAACGCCGACTCCAACCCCGACTCCCAACCCGTCCGTCGTGCAATTCGCGCAGGCGACTTACACCGTCGCCGAGGGCCTGGAGCGCAACACCGATCCGGCCTCGCTCACAATCACCGTCACGCGCACCCTCAACACGACGGTCGCGGCCACGGTCGATTACCGCACTCTTGATCTGCCGGACGCCGTACGCTGCGACACGGCGAACGGCACGGCCTATCACCGCTGCGACTACGCGACCACAATCGGCACGCTCTCGTTCGCTGAGGGCGAGACGCAAAAGACCTTCTCCGTCTTCATCACCGACGACGCGCACGTCGAAGGCAACGAGACGTTCCGAATCATTCTGGAGAACGCGACGGGCGGCGGCATCGGCATGCAGGGCACAACGACCGTGACCATTCAGGACAACGACACGCAGGCGGCGGTAGCCAACCCGATTGACACGCCGGAGTTCTTCATCCGCCAGCACTACATCGACTTCCTTATGCGCGCGCCGGAAGCGATGGGCTTCTCGCAGTGGGTCGCGGCGCTTAACAATTGCGGCCCGGGCAACGGCGACCGCGGGCGCAACCCGTCGTGCGACCGCGTGATGGTTTCGTCCGGTTTCTTCCGCTCGGACGAGTACCTGCAGGTCAAAGGCTACTTCGCCTACCGCTTCTACGAGGTGGCGTTCGACCGCCGCCCGACCTACGTGGAGTTCGCGCGCGACCTGCAACGCCTGACCGGCACGACGGCCGAGGACACAATGGCACGCATGGCCGCCTTCGCCGTCGAGTTCACACAGCGGCCGGAGTTCATCGCCGCCTACCCGGCCGAGCAAAACACGAGCGCATACGTGGATGCCCTCTTCACGAGAGCCGAGATCGGCGACCGCCAGTCCATCACGCGACAGGACAACACGACGCTCACCCGCGCGCAACTGGCCGACGGCAGCCGGACGCGCGCCGCCATCCTGCGCGAGATCGTGGAGAGCCGCGAGGTGGCGGCCATCTTCTATAACCGCGCCTTCGTCTCGGCGCAGTATTTCGGCTATCTCAGGCGCGACCCGGAAAGCCCCGGCTACGACATGTGGCTCGCCTACCTGAACGCGAACCCCAACGACTTCCGCACGATGGTCAACGGGTTCGTCAACTCTGTCGAGTATCGTCTCAGGTTCGGCAGGCCGACTAATTAGCGAGACGCTCCCGGCGGAGGGCGTCTGAGCGGCGAGCATAAACACTCGCCGCAAAAGACACTACAGGGGCGCGGAGGAAATCGTCGAACGATGAATGATTAACGTCGAACTGAAAGCCCTTAGTCTTTCGTCATGCGTTCATCATTCATCGTTCGACGTTTTTTTCCTCCGCGCCCTTTTGTGTGTCTGCTGTAATGAGTGCTTAACGTGTCTGCGTGAGTTCGGCGCATTTCTTTTACATACAATCCCGCAGGCCATAACCAACCGGGCGATCAGCGCACGGCGGCGCGGGGCGCGAGTGCATCGAGCCGCTGCCGCGCCCCGGCGGCTTCAGGGCTGCGCGGGTATCGACGCAAAATCTCGCGCCACGCCTCGCCGTCGTAGCGGAAACGCTTCGCCGCGCGCTCGAAGATGAACGTGATTCCTTGCCTGTTGTAGCGATCCAGTTCGTTGAAATTGAGAAAGTAACTTTCGAGCGGCGCGCCGCCCGCCGTCATCTCGCGCTCGTCGAGGCGGCGCGCGGCGGCCTGCGATAATTTCGCGGCCGCCAGTTCGGCCTCGTCCCCGAACAGCAGCAGGACGGCGGGACGCAGAGGCGAACGCGCAAAGTTATCGAGAAAAATGCGCGCCCGCGCGAGGCGGTCAAATTCTTCCGAGCCGCGAATCAGGCGCAACAACTTCTCGTCGTCGCCCGCGCGCGCGGGCGCGGCCAACGCTTCGGCCGGCAGCCAGCCGCGCGTGCGCCGCGTCACCGCCACGCGATAAAAACCTAGGCCGTCGCCGCCGCGTCGCGCGCCGATGATCGAGACCGCGCGTCCGCGCCCCAAACGTTGCACGAGGTTCGCCGTCAGTTGCGGCGCATCTCTGAGCGCGGCCAGACGCTCGTCAACCACGATGGCCGTCTGGCCGCCGACGGCGGGGGCGCGCCGCTTCCTTTGCGGATGCGCGTCTGCGCCTAACAGGAGCAGGCCGGCGCACGAGGCCGCCAGTAGACGAAGCCCGCCGCGCCGTTGGCTGCGCGCGGAAAGCCTCGAATTGGAACGGGCGGCGAGCAGCGCGTAGATGGAAGAGACGGCGCGCGTTATGACAAAGGAAGAGACGGCGAGCGAGGTGGCAACAACTCGCTTGAAATCCGGCAAGCGTCGAGACATGAGGAAAGGTCTCCTTTCGCTGTGTTGAGGTTTGAGGATAAGTGCAAACGGGCGGCGGCTCGCGGCGCGCGTGTGAAGTTCTAGCGCGGCGCGCGGCGGCGCGGGTTTGCGGCTAACAGTGCATCGAGCTTGGTGCGCGCCGCGCTCGGCTTCGTGCGCGCGGCAAGCCCCGCGTGATGGAAATGGCAGATGGCGATGGCAAGCGCATCGCTGGCGTCGTGAGGCTGCGGTATCTCCCTGAGCGAAAGCAGCACGCGCACCATTTCCTGCACCTGATGTTTTTCGGCCGCGCCGTAGCCCACGACCGTCTGTTTGACGAGGCGCGGCGCATACTCTGCGATCTCTATCCCGGCGCGCTCAGCCGCCACCAAAATCACGCCGCGCACCTGTCCGAGTTTCAAAGCCGTTTTAACGTTCGCGGCGAAGAACATCTCCTCAACGGCGCACACGTCCGGGCGGAAGCGCGCGAGCAACTCTTCCACCCCGTCGCTGATCTTCAACAGCCGCGCCGCGAAACGCTCGCGCGGGCTGGCCTTGACCGTCCCGTACTCGACGGCGCGATACTGCCGCGCATCGCCCTCGACCACGCCCCAGCCCGTCGTCTCGCTTCCCGGATCGATGCCAAGCACACGCATAAGCACAGAGGTCAGAGGTTAGAGGTCAGAGGTTAGTGAGAATCAGTTCTTATTTTCTTCTACTGACCTCTGACCTCTAACCTCTGACCTCTGCTGTTACTCCATTTCCGCTTCGTCGATGTCGAAGTTGGCGGAGACTTTCTGCACGTCGTCGTGGTCTTCGAGAATTTCCATCAACTTGAGCATCTGGCGGGCGTCCGCGCCTTCGAGTTTGACGTAGGACTTCGGAAGCATCTCGACTTCGGCGACCTGCGGCTCGATGCCCGCTTTTTTCACCGCTTCATGGACGGCCTCGAAGTTCTCCGGCGCGGTGATGATCTCGAAATTGTCTTCGTCGTCTCGCAAGTCTTCCGCGCCCGCCTCGGTCACGATCTCGAACAACTCGTCCTCGCTCTTGGCCGCTTTCTCGATGACGATGTAGCCCTTCTTCTCGAAGTTCCAAGACTGCGAGCCGGACACGCCCATGTTGCCGCCGTACTTCGAAAAGGCGTGGCGTATCTCGGCCACGGTGCGGTTGCGGTTGTCCGTCATCGCATCGACGATGATGGCGACGCCGCCGGGGCCGATGCCCTCGTAAGTGATCTCGTCGTAGTTGACGCCCTCTTCCTCGCCCGTCCCGCGCCGGATGGCGCGCGCGATGGTGTCGTTCGGCATGTTGCCGGCCTTCGCGTCGGAGACGGCTTTGCGCAGGCGCGCATTGGCTTCCGGGTCGCCGCCGCCGGTGCGCGCCGCCACGGTCAATTCTTTAATGAGTTTGGTGAAAAGTTTGCCGCGCTTGGCATCGAGCGCGCCCTTCTTGTGTTTGATGGTATGCCACTTGGAATGTCCAGACATGTCTATAAAGTTCCTTGTACGCGCGTTTAATCGGAGAAGCGGGACGCGACTATATCATGCGTTTTTTACGCGCCGCAACCGGGTCGCAGCAGAGGTCGGAGGTCAGAGGTCGGAGGTCAGTTTTAGAATCGGCGTTTTCTTTATTCAGTCTATCTTGACCAGACTCGACAGGCGCTCCCCGCTCGCGCCTGCGACGCGCACGACCTTCGTCTTCGCGCCGTGACCGCTCTTGATCTCGACGGCGCGGGAGGGCACGCCGAGCGCGCGTCCGAGCGTGCGCGCCAGTTCTTCGTTGGCCGCGCCTTCGACCGGCGGAGCCGTCACGCGCACGCGCAACGCGCCGTCGTGCTCGCCCGCGATCTCGCTGCGCGAGGCGCGCGGCACGACCCGCACGCTGAAGATCAAAGCCCCGTCCTGTTGTGTGAAGCGAAGCACGCGCGCCTCGGCCGCAAAACGTCGCCCGCGCTACATGCGCAGCAGCGTGCCCTCGACGGCTCGCTGGAACAGTTGCAGCAGGAAGATGACGATAATGGGCGAGATGTCGAACATACCGACCGGCGGGATGAGCCGTCGAAACGGCACCAGCACCGGGTCGGTCGCGCGCAGCAAAAATCTCATCAACGGGTTGACCTGGCTCATTCCCCAAGAGAGGATGATGCGCATGAAGATCAACAGGGTGTAGATGGCGAGCACGCCGTAGAGCAGGTACCCGATCAGGCGCAGCGGCGCGCCCGCCACGACGCTCGTGATCACGCCGCTCAACATGAACAGCACGTTCTCGACAAATTCCAGCGCGAAATAACCAAAGAGCAGTCCGAGCAGGACGACGAGCAGCGGCGCATATTTCGGATCGAGTCCGGCGCGCCCCAACCCTCGCCTGATCGGGTTGATCAGCGGGTCAGTCCAGCGCCGGACGCTCATCGCGAACCAGCCGAACGGGTTGAGGTCGGCCTGATTGACGATCAATCTAAGCGCCATCAAAACGATGAGGCCGATGATGGTCAAGACCACCACGTACCAGATGATCACGTAAAGAAGAGTCAAGAGAGGAAGCATAACTTAAGATACCCTCGTGTCAGTTGCCCGGACTGCGCGCGCCGAAAATCGCCGTGCCGACGCGCACCATCGTCGCGCCCTCTTCAATCGCCACCTCGAAATCGTGGCTCATGCCCATCGAAAGCTCGCCGCGCCCCGCGCCGAACGCGCCGCGCCCGCCCAACTCATCGCGCAGTTCGCGCAGGCGGCGGAAGAAAGGGCGCACTCGCTCGACCTCCGCGTAAAACGGCGGGAGCGTCATCAAACCCGCGAGGCGAACGTGTTTGCAGGCCGCGGCCTGTGCGACGAGCGCGGGTAAAGCCTCCACGCGCGCGCCGGCCTTCGTCTCTTCCCCCGCGAGGTCTACCTGCAAAAGCACGCGCAGTTCCGCGCGCCCTTCTTCAACACACATCCGCTCCAGACGCTCCATCAACTCCGGCGAATCAACCGTGTGAATCACGTCGAAAAGTTTGACGGCGCGGCGCGCCTTGTTCGATTGCAGGTGTCCGATGAGATGCCAGCGCGCTCCGAGCGCGACGCCACCGTCAGCTTCCGCGCGGCCGATAGCCTCGATCTTTTCCTCGGCCTCCTGCACGCGGTTCTCGCCGAAGTCCACCACGCCCGCCGAGAGCGCACGCCGCACAGCCTCGGCCGCGTGCGTCTTGCTGACTGCGATCAAGGTGATCTCTTCGGGCGCGCGTCCCGCGCGGCGTGCGCTGGCCGCGACTCGGCCGCGTATCTCTGCCAGACGCGCGTCGAGCGCATCGTCCACCCGCGCCGCATCTGTCTTTAATGAATTCACGATTCTCGTCCGGTGTCCGAACTATACCAAGCGCGGCTTCCGCCCGCAACGATCTCGGCCGCGCCCCCCCTTCCCCCGCGGCCGCATTACTTTTCCGTCGCCCGCGCCCCGCGTCCGTTCGCCCCGCCCTTTGAACACCATCCGGTTATTAAAGACACTGTATCGTATACGCCTGACAGGCCATGCCTTTGCGCCGTCTTTACCGCTCAACGATTTAAGACACGCCCCCGCATGGCACGGCGGTTGTATTAGTCAGTGCCGGAGATATTTTTCTCGAAACGAATTTTTGAGGTGGCGGCGCGCCGTAGCAAACACGTGCGCCCCGTCCTGCCAGGAGGGTTTACGAATGACTGTCAGAAACAAACTGCCGATGTTCGGCATGGCGGTTTTCGCCATCATCGCCTCGCTCATGCTGCAAATTTCGGGCTTCGCCGCACAGGGGCGCGGACACAAGCAGGATAAGAAGGCCAAGCATCAGAACAAGAAGAACGGGAAGTTCAATAACGGCCACGACGCGCGCGACGGCCGGCGCGATGGTCGCGGCCCGACGCGCGACCGCCGCGACGACGATGATCGTTACGATGATCGCGATGATCGCTACGACCGCGACGACAACAGAGACGACCGCGGCCAGGCGCGCGAGCGCGCGCAACGCATCGGCTACGACGAAGGCTACCGCGCCGGCCAGGCAGACCGCGCCAACGGCGAGCGAGCCGACTTTCGCGACGAGAGCGTCTACCGTGAAGCGTCCGCCGGCTACCGGTCTGAGGACGGCGGATTGAGCTATTATCGCCAGCAGTTTCGCGCTGCCTTTGCTGAAGGCTACGAGGACGGCTTTCGCAACCGCAATGCGAACACTCGCCGCGGCGGCATCGGCGGCATTTTGGGCGACATCATCGGCCGCCCTTAAATCCGCGCGCGCTCAGGCAACTGAAAATTCGCGCCGGTCAGCACCCGGTTCAATTTCAAATCGGACTAACGCTATAGACGTTAGTCCGATTTTTCACACCGACCCGGCGAGGCGTGAAGGTCGTCTGCTTGACACCTTCGCGCCTCGCTCCGTATGATTCTTTCGCGTTCACGCGGATGTGGCGGAATTGGCAGACGCGCAGGTCTCAGAAGCCTGTGATGGTGACATCGTGGAGGTTCGATCCCTCTCATCCGCATCAACAACAGAGGTCAGAGGTTAGAGGTCGGAGATCAGTTAAAGCAGTTTGCTTCTTAACTGATCTCTGACCTCTAACCTCTTTGTCTTAGTTGATTGCTTCGGATGCGGCCTCCGGGGGCTGCGAGGCGGCGCGTGCGTCAATGATGAGGAGCGGTTGTTCGTCGAAGAGGGTCGAGTTGATGAGCGTCTGCACCCAATATTCGCCGGGCGCGGGGAAGGTGACGTTGACGAAAAAACTGACGTTGTCAGTGTGGCCGCCGTGTGTGATCTCGAAGGGAGCGGGTTCGGAGACGACGACGGGCTGCTTCCGGTCGGGCGACAGAATCCGCACCTCCGAGAGATAACGCCCGTCGCCGCGCCAGTGATTGACGATGGCGAATTTGATCAGCGAGATGGGCGTCTGCTGTACCAGCATGTTCTGAAAGACGCCGATCAGGGACAGCTTGTTGCCGACCTCCAGGCGCACGTCATCGCAAAAGATCGTGTAGGCTAGTTCGAGTTTATTGTGTTGATTCGCTGTGCTCATCCGGTCTCCGCTTTCGATTGATTCCATAGCAACGGCATCGAGCTACTGTGTTCTCAGTGCCTCATACCATCGCACATCTCTACTAATATAACGCCCAATGCGCCCGTATAATATATCGTCCAACGCACCTGTCCGCGCGCTTACTGGCTCCCGGTCAGCAACTCTCTGAAAGCCGCCTCGTCCAGCACAGGTACGCCGAGCGACTGCGCCTTGTCCAGTTTCGACCCGGCCTCTTCGCCCGCCAACACGTAGTTCGTCTTTTTGCTGACCGATGAAGTGACGCGCCCGCCGTGCGCTTCGATAAGCGCGGCGGCTTCGTCGCGCGTCATGGTTTCGAGTTTCCCGGTGAGGACGAAGAGCAGGCCGGCGAAGACTTCCGTCCGCACGCCGCTCGCGCCACCTGCGCCGGCGACGCCTGCCGCCATTTCCGTCCGCACGCCCGCCGCGCGCAGGCGTTCGCAGAGCGCGCGATTGCCCGCGTCCGCAAACCAATCGTGGACGCTCTCGGCCACGGTCAGGCCGATCTCCGGCACGGCGTCGAGTTCTTCCACGGTCGCCGCGCCGAGCGCTTCGAGCGTGCGAAACTGGCGCGCGAGGATCGAAGCCGTGCGCTCGCCGACGTGGCGTATGCCGAGACCGAAGACGAGTTGCGGCAGATCGCGCGTCTTGCTCGCCTCGATCTGTGCGAGCAAATTCGACGCCGATTTCTCCGCCATGCGTTCGAGATTCGCCACACCCTCCTGCGTCAATTGATATAGCCCCGCCACGTCTCGCACCATTCCCTGCCGGACGAACTGATCCGCGAGCGCTTCACCCAGGCCTTCGATCCGCATCGCGCGGCGCGAGGCATAATGCAGCAGGCGTGCCTTGAGCTGCGCCGGGCAATCGGCCGCCACGCAGCGCGACACCACCTCGCCTTCCGGGCGCGACACGACGCCGCCGCAGACCGGGCACGCCTTCGGCAATTTGAAACGCTTCTCCGTTCCCGTCCGGCGCGATTCGACCACGCGGATCACTTTCGGGATCACGTCGCCGCTCTTTTCAATCAGCACCCAGTCGCCTTTGCGCAGGCCGAGCCGCTTGATCTCGTCCTCGTTGTGGAGGGTGGCGCGCGCCACGGTGCTGCCCGCGACCGTGACGGGCGCGAGCACGGCGACGGGCGTGAGCGCGCCCGTGCGCCCGACCTGCACGATGATGTCCAGGACTTGCGTCGTCGCCTGCCGCGCCGGGTACTTGTAGGCGATAGCCCAGCGCGGCGACTTCGACGTCGCGCCGAACTCCTCCTGCAACGCCGCCGAGTTGACCTTGACGACCACACCGTCAATCTCATATTCCAACTCGTCGCGTCGCGCCTCCATCTCGTTGCAAAACGCGATCACCTCTTCAATCGAAGGGCAGAGTCGTTTGTGACTGACCTGAAACCCTGTGCGCTCCAGCCACTCCAGACCTTCCCAGTGGGTGGCGAAGGCTTTGCGCTCGCCGCCGATCACGTCGTAGGCGAAGAGGTCGAGGCGGCGGGCGGCGACGATCTTCGGATCGAGTTGGCGAATCGTGCCGGCGGCGGCGTTGCGCGGGTTGGCGAAGCGCGGCTCCTCGGCGGCTTCGCGCTCGGCGTTGATACGCTCGAAAGTTTTGCGCGAAAGGTAAGCTTCGCCGCGCACTTCAAGGTGTGGGAGACCGGCCGCGCTCGCCTCCTCTTTCAGGCGAAGCGGGATGCTGCGAATGGTGCGGACGTTCTGCGTCACATCTTCGCCGCGCCGCCCGTCGCCGCGCGTGACACCGCGCATGAGCACGCCGCGCTCGTAGTGCAGCGAGATCGAGAGGCCGTCGATCTTCAACTCGGCGACGTATTCGAGGCGGCGGCCGTCCGCCAGGCGCTTGACGCGCTCGTCGAAGGCGCGCAAATCTTCGATGTTGTAGCTGTTGTCGAGCGAGAGCATCGGGCGGCGGTGCTCATATTGCTCGAACCCTTCGAGGGGTCGGCCGCCGACGCGCTGCGTCGGGCTGTCTGCGGTCGCGAGTTCGGGATGCTCGGCTTCCAACTCTTGCAGTCTTGCCATGAGCGCGTCGTAGTCCGCATCGGAAATTTCGGGATTGTCGTAGACGTAGTAAAGCTCCTCGTGACGGCGCAACTCGTCGCGCAGTTGTTCGATCTCCTGTGCCGGCGTGCCGGCGGCGCGGGCGGACTTGTTCTCCATCATGATCTCAGTTCGCGACCTTTAAGACTTCTCTATTTTGAACCCCACGAACGACTCCAGCGTCGAAGGCTCGCGCCGCTCCTCTTTCCCGAGTTGCGCGAGGCGGTAGATGAGCCGCCCGAAGTATTTGATGCCCTGCACGAAATCTTCGAGGCGTATGTTCTCGTCGGGCGCGTGCGGGTTCGACCCGGCGTAGCTGACGCCGAAGGAGACGAGCGGCGTCGGCGGCAGGCTCACGCCGCAGACCGCGCCGATAGGCCCGCTCGCCGGGTCGAGCGGGTAGACGAGCGGATGCGCGCCGTAAATTTCCGTCGCGGAATCAATCGCCGCGCGCGCCACCGAAGACCCGATGGAAGATTTGACGAAAGGCGCGCTCGCGATCTCGTTGACCTCGATGTCCTGGAATCCGCGCACGTCGAGATGCGCGCGCAAAAGCGAGATGACGAGCGCGGGCGAGAGATCGGGCACGAGCCGGAAGTCGAGCCGCGCGACGGCCATGCCGGGCAGCACGGTTTTCGCGCCCGCCTCGGTGTGCCCGGTCTGGATGCCGCAGATCGTGCAGGTCGGGCCGAAGATCAATTCCTTGGTGAGCGCGCGCCCGGTCAGGCCGCGCACCCAGTGGTTGATCTTGAATTCGCGCTTGAGTCCGGCCTCGTCTATTTCGAGTTGCCTGAGCGATTTCGCGTCCTCTTCGGCGATGGGCGCGACGTGCGACGAGAAGCCGTCAACCGTGATGACGCCTTTCGGCGAGACGATGGTCGAGAGCGCCTGCACGAGATTCCACGCCGGATTCGGCACGACGCCGCCCCACTTTGAATGTAAATCCGCGCGCGCGCCGTAAGCGCGCAGTTCCAGAAACGTGATGCCCTTGAAGCCGAGACTGAGCAGCAGGCGTTCTTTCGTGTCCTTGTAGCCGTCGTCCCAGATGCAACCGTCGGCGCGCAGCATCTCCGGGTTCTCCGCCGTGAAGCGGTAGAGGCTCGGACTGCCGAGGCCGTCTTCGCCCTCGACGATGAAGCGCAGGCACACAGGCAACTTGCCGAAAGTTTTCTGGTAAGCCTCGATGGCCGAGAGGCGCGCGATCAGATCGCCCTTGCTGTTGGCAGCGCCGCGCGCGTACAGTTTCCCGTCGCGCACCGTCGCCGCGAACGGCCCGGAAGACCACGCCGTCAACTGTCCAACGGGCTGCACGTCGTAATGGCTGTAAACGACGTAGCAATGCGAACCCGCACCGAACTCGCCGTAGATGATCGGGTAGCCGCTCCCGATTTTGAAGGAGCGCGTGCCCCCGCCGATGCGCTGCATGGACTGTTCGACCGTCTCGGCCATGGCGCGCATCCCCGTGCCCCGCGCCGCCACCGAGGGCATGCGGCACAGAGCCTGCAACCGCTCGACGAAAGCGGGCGTGTGGCGTTCAACGTAACGGTCGAAGCGGGTGAAAGGCATAAGTCAAGAGTGACAAGTGACAGGTGACGAGTCGGAACAGGTGTGTCTTTGGCCGAGTGCAACCGGGAATTTAAATCTTGTCACTCGTCACCTGTCACTTGTCACTATAAAAAAGATAGCACGGGCGCGCGGCGTCGCGCTCGAAGCCGGCGCAGACGAGTCCGGCGGCGAAGTGCTGTTGAAACTCCGAGCGCACGCGCAGGAGTTCGCTTTCGGCCGCGCGGCCGTCCTCGCGTCGCATCTTGTTCCAGTGCGGCGGAATCTCGACGATGGCGTCGGGCGAGGCGGCGGTGGGCGCGGGAAGCTCGCCCCGTCGGCAGGCTTCGACGCGCGGCGCGCGCAGTTCCCATTCGGCGATCAAACGGTCGCTGTCGAGGTTGAAACTCTGCCCGTCGGCCGTGGCTTCCGTCCCGGCGTCCCAGCCGTAGAAGTTGACGGCGTAGGAGCGCACGCGCACGCCCAGCCGGTTGAGATTGAAATGGGCGTTGCGCGCCTGCATCGGCTCGAAAGTCCAGCGGATGAAGTTGCGCCCCTCCGAGAGTGCGCGCTCGCGTTGCGCCCACTTGAGCCGCGCGCCGAGGCCGCGGTTCTGGTAGGCGGCCGAGACGGCCATCATGTGCGAGTAGCCGATGATTTCCGCGCCGCGCACGGCGACGAGATGATGCACGAAGCCGGCGAGCGCGCCCGCCGCATACGCGCCGAGTATCCAACCGCCGGCCGAGCGCGAAACGATCAGGTGGCGGCGCGGCGAGAGTTCGAGGTCGGGCATGTCGAACACCTCGCGCTGCAGGCGCACGCAAGCGTCAAATTCTTCAATCGTCGTGCATTCGCGGATCGATACTTCGTCGTCGTCGCCGCCCGCGCGCTCAACTGTTTCCGTCTGCCGTGACATCGAAACTCTGTCCTCTCCCGTAATCTGTGTTCGGGTGAAACCAAAATGATAATAGTTCAAACGACCGTTCTCGTGTACCAATCGCCGGGCACGTGCGCGATGCGCCGCCCGCGCGTGAACATTGCGATGTCGGGCGCGAAGTTGACGACGACGAGGCGGCCGGGCGTGCGATAGCGTGCGTCGATGGCCGCGCGAAGTTCCGAGACGAGCGCGGCGGGATAGCCGATGATTTTGAAGAGAACGAGGCGCGCCACGCCGGCGTGTTTTAAGAGCCAGGCCGTCTTGCGCACGGCCGTCTGCCCGCACTCGCCCCAGAACGCGAACGGGAGCGCGAACCCCGACCCGTCGCCGTGCGCCACCAGATCGGGCTTGTAACGCAGGCCGACGCGCCTCTCAATCTCCAACGCGGGGAACTCCCCGACGAACATCGCGTAACCGAGCGCCTTCATCAAGACGTGCTCGTAACTCTCCCCCGTCCGCTGCCACAGACGCACGCGCCGCCCGGCTAACTCGAAGTCGTAAAGCATAAGATAGGTTTCAAGTTTCAGGTTTCAAGTTTCAAGTCAGAAGTTCTTCATTCTTTAACTTGAAACCTGAAACATGAGACCTGAAACATTTTCATTCCTTCGTCGGGTAGGCCGGAAGTTCGATGCGGATGGTGAGACCGCGCGACGCGGCGTTGCTGAAACCTGTGCGGCCGTTGAGCACGGCGACGAGGCGTTGCGCGATGGCGAGCCCGAGTTCGTTCAGGTTCGTGCCGCTCTCGTTCGGCGCGTCCAACTCGACGGCGTCGAAGACTTGCGCGGCGTCGGCGAGCGGCTTGCCTTCGTCGCTGATCTCGACGCAGACTTCGGCCGGCGTGTGCTTGAAGGCGTTGACGCGGACGGTCGTGCCTTCGGGGCTGCGCCCGATGGCGTGCGCGAAGAAGTTGTATAACACCTGCCTCAGTTTGCCCTCGTCGGAGACAATCGTGCCGCACTCCGGCGCGGTCGTGCAGTCCAGTTTCACCTCCTTCTTCTCGGCGAGCCGCGCGACCGCGCCGCACGTCTCGCGCAGCGTCTCGCGCAGTGAGAATTCGTGCAAAAACAGCTCCGTCTGCCCGGCTTCGAGGCGCGAGAGATCGACCAGTTGCTTGACGCTCGACTGCAATTTCAAACCGGAGGCCTGAATTTTTTCGCAGTATCGGTGCTGCGGCTCCGTCAAATTTTCGTGTTCGAGGAGGATTTCCGAGAAGCCGAGAATGGCCGTAAGCGGAGTGCGCAGTTCGTGCGACATGCGCGCGAGAAACAGCGAGCGGTAGCGCGCCACGCGCTGCAGCTCGCCGTTGGCCTCTTCGAGCGCGCGGCTGCGCTCGCGCAATTCCTCCACGAGTTGTTCGATCTGCTCGCGCTGCTCTTTCATCGCGGCGGCGCGGCGCGCGTTGCCGAGCGCGATGACGATGGGCGCGGCGATGAAGCGCAGACCGCGTTTGGCCGCGCGCAGGCGTTCGGGGTGCGAAGAGATGGCGACGATTGCGCCGATCATCGCGCCGCGCGCCGGGATCGGCAGCGCGAGGCCACTCCTGATGTCCGTCTCCGAGAAGAGCGCGCGCGCTTCGTCCGAATCAGCGCCCGCCGTCTCTTCGTCGAGCCACACGCGATGCTCGCGTCCGCTCTCTTCCGCCGCGTTCGCCAGTTGTTGCGCGATGCGGCGCGCGGCCGCTTCGTCCATGTGCGGGTGTGTGTGAATCGCGCTTTCGTGCAGGCGGCCGTCTGCGCCGCGCAGATAGGTGATGAGGCAGCAGAGATTCCAGTGGCGCAGCAGGATTTCGGAGAAGGCCGAGCAGACCTGTTCCTCGGTGGCGTATTCGCCCGGCGCGAAGACCTGCCTGTAGAAGATGTCCACAACCTCCGCGCCGAGCGCGTTCAAGTCGTCCGACACAGACGCGCCTTCCTCTCGCGGGGAGGACGTGTCCAAACTCTTCTCAGCCCGTGCATTCATGCGGCACAAACAGAACCGTCCCGCCTTCGAGGGACAACCGAATCTGCTTAAATTGTTGGGAGCAACAGTTGACCGAACTATAGTGCGTCGCTCAAGCGAGTGTCAACAAAGCGGAAACGATGAAGTAGGAACGCGGAACGATGAAAAGCTGTCCGTAGTCAGTTGTCCGTGGTCAGTTGTTCAAGACCCGGCTTTAGCATGTCGGGTGATGACCACATGCAACTGACAACTGACCACGGACAACCAGCAGTTCCTTCATCGTTCCTACTTCATCGTTCCCTCTGCTATCATGCGCGTGGAGGTTGGTTCCGCTCTTACCTGCTCGATGAACGGCCATTTGCGCGAGCACCCACTCGCCGAACTCATCAGGGAAATTCACGCCGCCAAATTATCAGGCGCGCTGCGCCTCGCGCGCGAGCGCGTGCAGGCCGTCGTCTATGCGGAGGCGGGCGAGGTCGTCTGCGTGCGCTCGAATTTGCGCGTGCATCGCCTCGTCGTCTGCCTGCAACGCTGGGGGCTGCTGTCCGAAGATAAACTGTCCGCGCTCGTGACGGAATTCATGTCGGATACGGAAGCGAGCGCGGCGCTCATCGCGGCGGGCGCGTTCGACAAAGACGCGCTCGCCAAACTTCTCTCGCGACAGGCGGCCGACGTGCTGCGCCCTCTGCTGCTCTGGACGGAGGGCGAATGGAAGTTCGACCCGCGCGCGCGCCTCGGCGAAGACGTGCGCTGCCGGCTGGACATACGGCAACTGCTGCTGGAAGCCGCGCGCGCCCTTCCGCCCGACTACGTTGCCGGACGGCTCGACGCCGACGCGGAAATCATCTCGCCCGTCGCGGAGCATCCGCCGCAGATTCAACTGCAACCGCTCGAAGGCTTCGTCCTGTCGCGTATCGAATCGCCCCTCGCGCTCGGCGAACTGATCGCCTGCAGCGGCCTGCCCGAAGCGCAGACACGGCAAGCGGTTTACGCGCTCGCGCTCGGCGGCGTGCTGTCGCGCGCCGCGTGGCCTGCCGCATCGCTGTCGTCCGTCGCCATGACAAGCGGCGCGGAGGCGGCGCCGCCGCACGCCGCGCCGCGCGTCGTGGCGGCCGAGAAGGTTCAAGCGGAGCCCGTCACGCCAAAGGCCGATGCGCCCCCCGATCCACACGCCGAAATTGACGCGCTGTTTGCGCTCGTCCGCGACGCAGACCACTACGGAATTCTCGGCGTCGAGCGCGCCGCCGAAAGTTCCCAGATCAAACGCGCCTACTACGGCCTTGCCAAACGCTTTCACCCGGATCGTTTCCAACGCGACGCGGACGGCTCGCTCCGGTCGCGTATCGAAGCCGCCTTCATGAAGATTACACAGGCCTACGAGACGTTGCAGGATGCGCGTTCACGCGCCGCATACGATCTCAAACTCGGCCCGCAGACGGACGCGCACGCTTCGTCTGAATCTCCCGGTAGCGCGGGCGCGTCGGCCAACGCATCCCTCTCGCGCGAGCAACGCGCGGCGGAGAGTTTCGCGCAGGGGTTCGCCGCGCTCAAACAGGGCAACCTGTCGGCCGCGCTCACGTTGCTCGGCGAGGCCACGCGTCTCGCCCCGCAACAGGCGCGCTATCATGCCTTCTACGGCAGCGCGCTCGCGCGCGACGTGCGCACGCGACACCAGGCCGAGGCCGCTCTCCAGACCGCCATCAAACTAGACGGCAGCGACCCCGCCTACCACATCATGCTCGCCGAGCTGCTGCGCGCCCTCGGCCAATTGCTCCGCGCCGAACGCGAACTTGAACGCGCCCTCGCCCTCGACCCCAAACACGACACCGCCCGCCGTCAACTCGACCAACTCAGAAAAACGAAGACGAAATGACAAGTGAACGGCGAAACCTGCGCGGCGTAATCGCGCGCGCTGAACCGTGCATGGTAAATGACGAAGCGGGAACGGTGTATGGAGGCACCGCCTCCGGGCTTTTACTATTCATCATTTACCATTTACCATTCACCTCCTATGGCTTCCATTCAAATGAAGGTATCGGAAGAAGACGGCATCGCGCGCGAGGCGTTCACGCGCCTGGCGGCGGCGGCGGACGAGTTTGAAGGCTACGCGCACCCGCACGCGGAACGGATCGCCGCGCTCAGCAGCGAGTTGGCGAAGCTGTTCGGGCTGGGGCACGCGGATCGCGCGTCGCTGCGCCTGGCCGCGCTCGCGCACGATCTCGGCGAACTGGCGATGAAGCGCGATTACATCCGTCGCGCCGCGCCGCTCACTTTCGAGGAACGGCTCGATCTGGCGCGTCACCCCGTGATCGGCGAGCAGGAGGCGGCGCGCGCCGGCGCGGATCGCGGCGCGCAACTGCTCGTGCGCTGGCATCAGGAATGGTGGAACGGCGCGGGCTACCCGGACGCGCTCTCGCGCGAACAAATCCCGCTCGCCGCGCGCATCCTGCGCGTCTCGGACGCCTACGCCGCCCTGACGGACGCGCGCCCCTATCGTCCCGCGCTGACGGAAATTGACGCGCGCCGCCATCTCACCGAATGGGCTGGGCTGGAGTTCGACCCGCGAGTCGTGAACGCCTTGCTCAGTTTGAACAACCTGCCCGCGCTTCGCTCCTACGCGCCGCGCGCAGAAGAAGCAGCGGCCACTGGCACGACGCACGGAGTTGAATCGGCGGGCGAAGCCTCAAACGGCCTCGCCGACGAATGGAGCGTGGGCGGCCAAGTCCCAGTGAGCGACACCAACCCTTTTACAGGGCAGACCACGGAGAGCGCGCCGGGCGCGTCGTCCGACGCCGTGCAAACTTCCGACAGCAATCGAGACTTCGCGGGCGACGCGGCCGCCGCCCGTTTCATGAAAGCCGACACAGACCGCCATGCCTGATTATTCCGATCCGACGCCGCGCGGCTGGCTCGCCTTCGAGTTGAGCGTTCTGCGCCGCCTGCGCTTTCGCTCGCTCATCAATCCTTTCGCGGGCGAGCCTGATCTGGAAACGCATGTCAAACGCTGGGGCGTGCGCGTCGCCGTCAACGATGCGGCGCGCTGGAGTTGGATCAAGTCAATCGCCCGCGTCGAAAACAACGGCGAGCGGCTGAGCGAAGGCGATCTCGACATTCTGCTCGAAGACGTTTACGTGCCCCGCTACAAGCTGCATAACCCGGCGTTGCGCCGCTGGTTCGGCGAGACCGATGCCTGGTGGTTCGACAATTTGCGCGCCAATGCAGAGAAGCTGGACGGCGAGATCAAACAATCGCTCGCCCTCAACTTGGGCATGTTGACCGGCGACTACGCGCTCTCCTTCGACGAAGACACGCGCGAACTGCGCCAGCCCCTCTCGCGCGTGCTGCGCCGCCTGCACGAAATCCAGCCCCCGCCCTTCGACAACGGGCAGCCCAACACGAGCGCGAACAAAGACGCGCGCCGCTTCGTCGCCGAGCAACGCGGCGATCTGCTCTTCCTGCGCCTGCCCGCGCCCGCGCGCCACGGTGGCCGCGCGGCGGCGGAGCGCGATTTTCTGCCCGCGTGGCGCGAGGAATGGGTACGTGGCGGCGCTGAATTCTGGGATGAGTTTGACGCGGCGCGCGCCGGGCGGCTCGGCGGCCGCGTCGAAACCAGGCAGCAATACCTGCGTCTCGTCGAAGAACTGCTTGAAGCCGCCGCGCACCTCAAATCGTGGGCTATCGCGCACACGGAAGGCGGCTCCACGACGACCGAAGAACTCGTCGAAACCATCCGCCGCGTCCGCAAGGTCGAAACCATCTACACCAAAGACTTCTCCGAACTCCTCGGCGCGCGCGCCACCATCATCACGACGTAAAGGGTGACAAGTGACAAGTGACAGGTGACGGGTAACAGGTGACGGGTGATGAGTGCATGGTGAAAGGTGCATGGTGAAAGGTGCATGGTGATGGGTGATGGGTGAAAGGTGAAGGGTGAAGAGTGAAAAGTGAAAAGTGAAAAGTGAAAAGTGAAAAGTGAAAAGTGAAAAGTGAAGGGTGAAGGGTTAGAACAGGTTTGTTTTGAGCCGCGGAGCGGCGGCAGGTAATAGCCCCGTGCGTAAGCGCGGGGTACACACGGCGCAGATAAAGATTCCGCAGCCCCGTCAGGGGCGGCACATTCCAACGTGAAAATGTGCCGCCCCTGACGGGGCTGCGGAATCTTTATCCCTACACCTGATCCCCGCGCTTACGCACGGGGCTACTTCCTGCCGCCCCTTCGGGGCTTATTACCTACCGCCCCTTCGGAGTTTATTTTCTTCTGTCGCCTCCCGGCGCAAATCTGCGCAAATCCGCTTTATCTGTCACCTATCACCTGTCACTTTTCACCCGTGTCCTGTCACCTGTCACCCGTCACGGCTTTCAATAGCTCTTGATGATGACGAGCGTTTGATCGTCGTCGCGCTCCTGCCCGCCCGTCCAGTTATCGACCTCCGTAAAGATCAATTGGCGCAGTTCGTCGGCCGTCAGTTCGCGGTTTTTACGGACGAGGTGCGCGAGGCGGCTTTCGGTGTATTCCGCGCCGCGCGGGTTGTCGGCCTCGCTGATGCCGTCGGAATAGATGACGAGCACGTCGCCGCGTTCGAGCGTGGCGCTCGCCTCTGTGTAGCGCGCCCACTCGAACGCGCCGAGCACCGTCCCGCCTTCGGTGAGATGTTCGATTGAGCCTCCGGCGCGGATGAGCAGTGCGTCGTTGTGACCGGCGTTGGTGTAGCGCAGTTGCCGCGTGTGGTCGTCGTAGAGCGCAATGAACAGGGTGGCGAAGCGGTTCGAGTCGGTGCTGTGGCAGAGTTGCTCGTTGATGCTGGCGGCGATCTGCTCGACGGCGCAGGAGATGTCCACACCCGTTACACCGCAGGGCATCTCCACACCTCCGCCGCCGCTGCTGCTCTGCACGCTTCCGGCCTGCCCGCTCGCGACGCCGAGGCTCGCGGCGTTGACGGCGGCGCGCGTGGCCGCACGCATCCGCTCGGAGAGAATCGTCGCCTGCGCGCGCAGGGAGGCTTGCAGGTTGGACATGACGAGCGCGGCCGAGATGCCTTTGCCCGCCACGTCGCCGAGCGCGAAGGCGATGAGGCCGGGCGCGATCTCCACGTAGTCGTAGTAATCGCCCGCCACGCCGCGCGCCGCGCGGCACTCGCCCACGATCTCCGCCCCGCCGAGACGCGGCACTTTGCGCGGGAACAGTTGCGCCTGCACCTCGGCCGCGATCTCGACCTCGCGCTCCAGACGTTCGTGCTTGACGCGCTCCTGCAGAAGCGATTCGATATTGGCCGACATGTCGTTGAAGGCTTCGGCGAGTTCGCCGAGTTGGTCGCGCGAGCGGACGCGGACGCGGTGCGAGAAGTCGCCGCGCTTGATGAAGCCGGTCGCGCGGTGGAGTTTATGCACCGTGCCCGTAACGGCGCGCGTGAGCCACGCGGCCGACAGGAGCGCGAGCAGTTCGAGGAGGAGAAAGACGAGGGCGACGAGCACGAACGTGCCCTGAAAGAACTTTCCGAGATCGTTCTCCTCGAAGAGCTGGTTGGTCATGGCGAGCGCGGAGAATTTACAGAGGAACGCGCCGCGCTGCGACACCGTGCCGTCCGTCCAGCTCGTCGCCGGCAGCACGATCATCGAACTCATGTTCACTTCATCGCCCAACTGGTCGCGGCGAAAGTCTATGACGACCCGGCGCGCGCCCTCCGCGATCTCGATCTGCCGCTCGTCGTCCCGGTAAGTCTGCTTCGCACCCGGCGGGCCGATGGAGACGGAGTTGCCCCACCAGCCACGGTTAGCCCTGATGGCGGCGATGTCCGCGCCGAGAAAGAACGGGTGCACCTGCAAATCCGTGTTCAGGCGCAACTGCTCGACGAGTACGCGGCTGACGGGCACGACGAATAGCAGCGACACCTCGCGTCCGTTCGTGCGTGCGCGCACGAACGCGCGCATCGAAGGTGTGCCGAAGGCCTCCGTGGACGACGCGGGCGGCGGCAGGTAGGTGAAGCCGCGCCATTCCTCGACGGGACGCAGCCAGGCGGGCAGCGGCGAGCCGAGCGGCGTCCGGTCGCCGCCCACGCCGCGCACGCGCTCGTCGCCCGGTTCGCTCGCAAACTGCGCGGGCTTGCTTTCATCCGGGCGGCCGCCCCCCGCGTTCCCGCTCCAGACGGCCACGCGCGCGCCGGGCAACGACGGCTGCAAGAGCGCGACGCGCTCGTCGAGCCAGGCCTGCTGCGCGGCGCGGCCGCCTTCGCCGTTTTGCGACAGGCGTTGGAGAAACGCCTCCGCGAGCGTGCGCGCGTTGGCGTGCGCCTGCGTCTCCTTGTCTATCAGTTGGACGCGGACGATGCGTGTCATCACCTGGCTCAAGCCCACGAACACAACCATCGCGGCGAGCGTGATGAGCAGCACGATGGGCGTTAGCCCGACGAACAAATAGGTGATGACCAGACGGCGGCGCACGCGCCACATCACGCGCTCCTTCAACCAGCGCAGGCCGACGACGGCGTAATAGGCGGCAGTGAAATAGATGAAGATGAGCGCGAACGCGAACACGCGGCCGAGGATGCCTTCGCGGTAAAAGCGCGTGTCGTGAATCAGCAGCCACACGACAAACAACGCCGCCGACACGACGGCCGCGCGCGGCATCACGCGCCGCAGCCAGGCGCGCGCCGTTTCGCTTGTTTGTCTCAGGCTTTCCATTGATGCTTCAATTCGCGCCGCCCCGGAGTTCCCACCTTGTACGTCCCGAAAGCCGGAGGTGTTTCAGTAAGTAAAGACGGCGGCAGACACGCAAACGTTTCGCCCGTCGCGCTAAACGCGCGGCGACGCGCGCCCGGACGCGCCGCAGGGCTCAGTCTCAACGCGTCGAATGCTCTGCTTTGAAGGCGGTTATCTTGCGACCACACCCTTCGCGCAAAGTCTTATACTTCGCTCAGGGTTTTATACTTCGCGTAAAGTCTTATGCTTCGCGCAAGGTCTTACGCTTCGCGCAAAGTCTTATGCTTCGCGCAAGGTCTTACGCTTCGCTCAGGGTGCGGACATGTGCGCGCGCCGTCGCGCCGAGCGTCTCCAGGTTGTAGCCGCCTTCGAGGCAGGAGACGATGCGCCCCGCGCACGCGCCCGCCGCCCACTGCTTCACGGAGCGCGTCATCTGCACGAAGTCTTCGTCATCAAGTAACAACTGGCCGAGCGGGTCGCCCGCGTGCGCGTCGAAGCCCGCCGAGATGATGATGAGGTCGGGGGTGAATTTATCCGCGATCTCTTCGAGCGCGGCGTCGAACGTGCTGCGGTGGACGCGCGCCGAAGTTCCGGCCTTGAGGGGGACGTTCAAAGTGTAGCCGCGCCCGCGTCCCTGTCCCGTCTCGCCGCGCGTGCCCGTGCCCGGAAACCAAGGGTACTGGTGCGCGGAGAAGAAGAAGACTTTCGGGTCGTCGTAAAAAATACCCTGCGTGCCGTTGCCGTGGTGCACGTCCCAATCAAGGATGGCGACGCGCTCGATCTCCGCATAGCGCGATTGCGCGTAACGCGCGGCGACGGCCACCGTGTTGAAGAGGCAGAAGCCCATCGCGTTCTCGCTCGACGCGTGGTGGCCGGGCGGGCGCGTGGGCAGGAAGGCGTTTTGCGCTTCGCCCGCCATGATCACGTCCACGGCGCGACACGCCCCGCCCGCCGCGCGCAGAGCCGCGTCGAGCGAGCGCATCGAGATGATGGTGTCGGCGTCGAGATAGCCGCGTCCTTCGCTCACGGCTCGTTCGATTCGTTTGAAGTGTTGCGGCGTGTGCGCGGCCTGCACGTCGCCGCGCGGCGCGGCCGGGGCTTCGAGTTCCAGCAACTCCGCCCACAACGCGGCGTCGGCGCGCAAAGCCTCCATCACAGCCGCGTAGCGCGCAGGGCTTTCGGGATGGTTGTCGCCCGTCTCGTGCTGCTCGTAAACAGGGTGGTGAATGATGGCCGTTTTCATAGACGCGGATTATGCGAGAGCACGCGGGCGAGGTCAAATTGACGGCCGGAGTTTAACTTTCATGACGAACGTCGGAGGCGAAATGGTGCAGGTGAAAACGTTCCTTGCCGGTCTCCGTCATTTGTTGTTAAAGACAATCTTACAACCGCTCGCGCTGCCGCCACGGGCGACCGACAACCGGCCATGAACGACTGTCGACCTTTTCTTCAATCGTACCGCGTTCCCGCTTTCACGTTTCGCATCTGTACGGCTACCATGCGCGGCTGTAGTAAAACTCTTCCGTCGAGGCGGCCGCATGCGTTAAAGTGGCGGAAAACAAGCGTTTTCGCGAAGCTTGCCGCGCATCGCCGCGACGGAATAAGATTTGCACCGGACAGAGCTTGTAATGCGTCTCTCCCGTCAAAAATGCTCAGGCATGATTAATTATCAGGAGACATTCGACATGAAAAGATTACTAGCAACTCTGGCGGGCATCGTCCTGCTGGCGACGATGCTCATCCCGGCCGACGCTTCGGCGCAGGATCGGCGTCGGCGCTCGCGCTTCGGCCGCAAGGCGCGCACGGCGGCCATCATCGGCGGCGGCGCGGTCGCCGGCGGACTTATCGGCGGTAAGAAGGGCGCGGCCATCGGCGCGGGCGGCGCGGGTCTCTACGCCTTCAATCGCAAGGCCGCGCGGCGTCGCTTCAAAGGCCGCACGCGCACCATCGGCACGGTCGCCAGCGGCACGGCTCTCGGCGCGGGCGTCGGCGGCGCGGTCGGCGGCAAGCGTGCCGCCGTCGGCGGCGCGGTCGCGGGCGCGGCGGGCAGCGCGCTCTACCGGCGCAATCAACGTCGCCGTCGCTACTAAACGGACTCACACGAGAGAGAGTGGCCGCCCCTTCAAGAAGTCGGCCACTCTCTTTTGCGTGTCTCCTGACCGTAAACGTTTTGTAAACGTCGTAGACGGCCTCGCACCAACTCTAACAACTTGATCCCGGCCTCGCGCGCATTAGATTCCGACCGAACAATTTATCAGGAGATGAACCGTTTATGTCACACGATGAAGAACAGCAACGCCGCAGCCGCGTAGTGGTCGAGACGCCAACCGCGCGGCGTGAGGAAGTTTACACGCGCACGACGCGCACGCCCGAACCTGATCGCGGCGGGTTCTCCACGGCCACCGTCGCCATCGTCGCGCTCGTCGCCATCGCCGCCACGGCGCTCATCCTCTTCTTCTGGATGAACAGCGGCACGGACGCGACGAACACCAACGTCAACATCGCCACCGCGCCGCCAACCCCGCTCCCGACCGCGCCGACGCCGCTCTTGATGCCGCAACAGCAGCCCATGCCGCAGCAGCCGCCCATCATCGTGCAGCAGCCCGCGCAGACGCAAGCGCCGCCCGTCATCATCGAACAGCCCGCGCCCGCCACGTCCGCACCGGCCACCACGACCACAGCGCCCCCGGCCAACGCGGCCGACGACGATGCCACGCTCGAATCACGCATCAACAAGAGTTACACGGACGACCCGAACCTCGCGGGCATCAGCGTCTCGGTCATCGGCGGCAAGGCGACGATCATCGGCACGGTCAAATCAGCCGCGCTCAAAGACCGCGCCGAACGACTCGCGGGCGCTGTTCGCGGCGTGCGCACCGTCGACAACAAACTGTTGGTCGAACCCGCGCCCTAGCGGATACGTCGAACGCGGATACGTCATCAGGCGGAACGCGGTGCGTTGAACTGAAAGCCGCTGGTCTTCAGTTCAACGCACCGCGTTCCGCCTTCGACATTTCTGTTCAGTGTCCTTCCGTATGCTCGCGCAGCCATTCGTCGAGTTCTTCCTCGGTCGGCTCGTGCCCCAACTCTTCGCTGACTCGCCCGCGCAGGTATTCCCGTTCGCGCGCGGCCGTCTCTTCGAGCGAGCCGTCGCCGCCGCCCGCCGTCTCCGGGCTCTCTTCCGTCGCATCAAAATTCTGTCGCCGGCTCTCATCCGCGCCGCCGCTTGTTTGCGTAGAAACCATTTATCGCTCCTCTCTGATTTTGCTACCGCCTTAACCTTGCAACAGCCCGACGCTCATCTCGCCCGTCCGCGTCGAAGTTTCGACGACGAGCGCGGCCGCCTCGCCAAGAATCTCCAGCCTGCGCATCTCGTCCCTTTCGAGCAGGCGTACCTCTCCGATCAGGCAGCCTTCGGGGGCAGGGGTGATGCACGCCAAACTTTCGGCCTCCGCGCCCTCTTCGTCCAGGCGGCGCAGGTCTTCCAAGAGCCGCGCGCGTTCCGCCTCGCCGATGTTCAACTCCCGCAACGCAAGCGACTGCGGCAAGAGTCCCATTTCGGCATCGGGGAAAATCGTCCAGATGAAATTGATGTCGAGCGCCAGATGCAGCGCATCGTCGGCCTCGAAATAGCCGAGCACAGTCGCGCCGATCACGTGCGCGATGACGTGATCCTGATGCGTCCCTGTCTGCGCCGGCTTCCACTCGCCCGTCATAGAATTTGCCCGACCGCAGTATAACCAGAGGCGCGCCGGACGCCCAAAGAAGAAGGGCGACCAACCGCACGCTGGCCGCCCTCCCCGTTTATTTCCCCCGTCGCCTCAATCGACTATTTACACTTCGAGTTTGTGATGTGATAAGTGTCTAATAAGCCTTTATCACTCTGAAAACACAACGCTTGCATGATGACGCGCGCTCCCAACTGTCTATTGTCAAAGTGTCTAGTATTTCGGCCATATCCGAGTATTCATAATAGACGACCAGTGGAATTCCGGCTAATTATAGCTGAAATCTTTTGAATTAGCTCTGTGAATTAAAGACGGGCGTCTGCAATTTCCTGTTCGTAGAAAATGTATACCTGTCCGAAATCAGGATGGGATCCGGTCAGTTCATTCTCACACCTTGAGCATCCGTATTTACAGCAAAGATTTCAATCAATGCCCATACGAACGTTACCAATATACCGACGCCGACACAGGCTCCGAAGACTGTAATCAGAAACTGAGCAATCCCTCTTCCGTTATACCCGGCGTAAAAATTGTGGATCCCCAAGCAGCCGAAAAAGAGCGCGAGGATAATGTAGATGCCGCGACTTTTAGCAGGCCTTAATAAAATTTGCTGGGGCGGTGTAACAACATAAACGGGCGGTTGATAACTGTTTTGGACGGGGTAATTGTGATGAACTGGCTGGTCATAAGAGACGGGGTCGGTATAGATAGTCGGCAGGGAGTTCTGCGAAGAGGCGCCCGCAGGTCTGACGGGATTGTGGTCTCTGAGGGGTTTTTCATTTGTTCCTGGTCGCCGGTCTAAAACATCTTCGTCGCGCCATGCTTCGGGGCTGTACGCGACTTGAATTTTTAGACCGCACTTAACACAAAACTGAGCATCATCGTCGTTTCCCTCACCGCATGATTTGCAAAACATCTTAACTCTCCTTGTTACTTGGCCTTCAAACTCCTATTGGGAAGCTAATCCCCGTCGGATTGTTTTTCCCGGATTAATTCCCGTGAACCGGTAGTTATCGAAGACTATCTGTCCATTGACGATGACGTAGGGGATGCCCTCAGGAGCCGCGAGCGGCATTTCGTAGGTTGATTTGTCCAAAATGCTTTGCTCACTGAAGATCACCAGGTCGGCCCAATACCCCACGCTGATTTGCCCCCTATCCGGGAAACCGAATGTTTTCGCGGACAGAGAGGTCATTCGCCGCACGGCCTCTCCAAGAGAGAGAGTATCAGTTTCACGGACGTAGTGTGACAATACCCTGGGGAACGTCCCCAAGCCGCGCGGGTGAGGCACTGCCTTTGTGTCCTCGTAACGCACGGCGCTGTCCGAACCGAACATGGTATCCGGGTGACGCATTATCGCGGACAGGTCCCCTTCGTCCATGTCGAAGTAGATCATCTGCGCACCCCCTCTGGCAATTAAATCTAAGATCGTATCCGCTTGCCGTTCGACGCTTATATCGCCGCCCTGGCTCTCCGCAGTTGTTCTGGTTACGATATGCGGCTGCGGTTGCGGTGCGCTGTTTTTCCCGGTAGCAGTATGATGTGTGCCCACAGACGAAACCTGCGGGATCGTCAGACCGTTGAGAGCGAGGTTAGCAGAGCAATAGGCGATTCGCGCGAAAGAGTAATCTGCCCAACCTCCCTGGCTGAGACGCGCAAGCATTTCGGAGCGGATGCGTGCGTGATTCTGCGGGTTACGCATCCTTTGACCCACCTCAGCCTGAGAGCCTTCAAGTGCCCAGGAAGGCAGGAGGAGGTCGAGTGAGGTGCTCGATGCCGTGTAAGGGTATTGGTCGATAGTCACACGTTGTCCGCGACTCAGGGCTGCGTCAACGAGTTCAAGCCGCTGTGATGCCTTACCCCACTCGCCGCGCCCTGAAGCTTTGAAGTGTGAAATGTGGACGGGCAGCCCCGCCTGCTCTCCGATGTCAATTGCTTCCTTGACTGCGGCTAACCCATCGCGCCCTTCATCACGGATGTGTGAAACGTAGAGTCCCTCTCTTTCCGCGGCGGCGCGCGCTAATTCGACAACTTCCTCCGTTTGTGAATATGTGCCGGGTATGTACGCCAAGCCGGTCGAGAGACCCAGCGCCCCTTCGTCCATGGCCATGACAACCGCTTGCCGCATCTGCCTCAGTTCCTGAGCGGTCGGGGTGCGGTTCGCCCTCTGCATGACGCTGCGGCGAATGCTGTTGTGTCCGACGAAGGTCGCGACATTAACCTGTGAGCCGGAGCGGTCGAGACCGTTCAGCATGGTTCGGACACCGAGTGTTGAACTGCCGCAATTTCCTGTGATGATCGTCGTCACGCCTTGGCGGACAAAATTCGGCGCCAGGAACGGTGTCGATCCCTCCGGCAAATTCCTCTCAACGTGCGTGTGAACGTCAATGAAGCCCGGCGCGACCATCATTCCCGCGGCTTCAATACCGCGTTCACCAGGTGACTTCTTGACAGATCCTATACACGCAACGCGCCCGCTGCTGATCGCGATGTCGGCGGGGAAAGGCGCGCCGCCCATGCCATCCAAGACCATTCCGTTGCGGATGACCAGTTCATAGTTTCCCGCACAGCCGGGCGCATTCCACAAATGAGTGTATCCCCACCACCCGAGCGTAAGGATCAGTCCCCCGAATACAGCGCAGACCATATAAAGCGGCCAGAAGCGACTGTGCGTCACGTTAGGTTTACTCCGAATTGGAGGGTGCGGGCGGCGCGGGCGGGGTTGTTGTCTCATATATCGAGGGGTAGGGCTGTACCGGATTCGGATATTACGGCAAAGGTATACCGAGCGGGCTAGGCGTTGGCCTCAGTAGGTCCCGCAGGTTCCGCTTGAGGTCTGGTATTTACCAACCTTCGGACAAATTCTTCCCATCGCCCTCACGATAGACTCGCGGGTTGGCGCGCGCTGTAAAGCTCTGGTCATGTAATCTTCCGCCAGCGCCCAATTCCCTTTACGTGAGTAGAACTCGCCCAGATTTTTACAGCCCCAGATGAATGCGCTGTCTACCTCGCACGCCTTCCTATAATATTCTACCGTCTTATCCTCATCACGGCTGCTCCAGTCTTCCTGTAAATAGACACGCCCCAGGCCGTTAAAGGCCAGGGCCCAATCCGGGTGATAGCGCAGCGCATCCTGATAGGAAGAGAGCGCTTTCGTGTAATCCTTGCGCTTCAGACTGGTGAGGGCCACGCTGTAGGCATATCTGGCGCTGAACTCCTTATCGCTTGGGGCAGTCTTCTGCAAGAGATTGTAGACTTTGGTTATATACTCCCAGTCGATAGTCTGGTCGGATTCGGCATAGTACCTTTGGAACGCATCGTTACCTTCCGGCTCAAGTTTACTGCGGATTTTAGCGGAGGCTTCCCTCAGTTCCGAAGAATTCGGAGATCGTGAGGCCTCGGCTTCATATAAGTCCGCCACACAATCACCCGGCGGCTGAAAGATGCGCCCCGCAGCCAGCGCGCTGTTGAACTTAGGCGTGAAGTTGTTGCTGGTAGAGGTAGAACTATTTAGCATCGCAATTGTGATGATCAATCCTAAAATGGCGACTGCCCCGACTATCCACTTCATCTTCGCTGAGTTATGACCACCGGCCGGTGTGATCGTCGGCATCGGGTCAGGAAGCGCATCCGCGTCTGCCGCCGCCACATCCATTGGAATATAATCGACGTGGGGTAATGGGGAAGAATTTGCAAGTGTCGGCGCAGCCGGTATGGAAGGTAGTGGCACGACCTGTCGGGGTTCAAGAGGGGATGCCTGTGTGTGTGAGGTGGATACTGTAAGATCTACGTTTTGGCCGCAGTGCTTACAGAATTTATACCCTGCCTTTGCCTCTTTGCCGCAATGAGGGCAGAGTATCCCTGCTTCTTTTCTGATCGGGTCATCACAAAATGGGCAGGATGCCCTAGCGGTTCTGAATGTGGCAGCACTGTCTTCGCAGATGTGCTCCTGCAACGTCGCCTTTGGCAGCTTTCGACATCCGGGGCAGGACGGCTCGACCGCGCCCCGGGAAGTGATTCTAAAGGTTTTCCGTTTAGCCGGGTCGTCAGACTCGAGACTGATCAATTTGCATTCATCGCACACGTAGCGGCGGGTGGTTACGCGCGCGCAGACAAGACAATGCTCCTTGGCCCGACCTCCTTTGTCCATATCTGAAGGCCAGAAGACTTGGCAGTCGCAGCAGTACTCCCAGAAATCTTCGCGCGGGAAGTCGTGCGCTAGCGCATGTCCCCCGCTCTCGCAGAGGATGCGCCGCGTCTCCGGCGTCTCGAAATTGATCTTGTGTGTCGGGCAGTAAACCCGGAGCTGCCGCTCTTCAATTCTTGCAGACATTTCTATTCCACCTATTTGATTTCTACAAAGCTGTTACAACTTCCCTTGAAGACTTTTTGCGTACAAAGGCGCTAGCCCTCCAAAACACGAGTTAGACAGTTGCGGCGTCCTGAATCCGAATCCCATTAAGTTTCTCACTCCGGCTTAACTTCCGAAGTTGATGTAGGGTGTGGTGTTGGTATAGGTGGTTGAGGTGCGGGTGATATATTTATTATCGTTTTTCCGGACGCACTTCCCCCACGTCGATCCATGACTGTCAATGTCACAATAATGCGGTTCGCTTCGTTTTGGGCGTCGCTCTTTAAGGTTTTGAGTGTGACGCGCGTCCCGTGGCCTTCAATTCGTTCAACCGGCTCCCAAACATACTCTAATCTGTCGCTATTTGGATCGGTCGCTATCGCCTCGATTTCCACCCTCTCTCCGGCCTGCACGGAGCTTTTATGCGGTTGTAACGAAATGAGTATCGGCGAACCATTTGGTTGTTCTAGAGGGCGCGCAAGCGGCGCTTCCGCCCCACTTTTGGGCGGTTGCTTCGGAACCACATTTATCATGACGCTCCCCGACACAGCCCCGCCGCGCGCGTCACTGACTAATAGGGTTACAGTCACGGGCACGGTACTGGATTGCGGGTTAACCGCCGACGTGTTGAGAGACACGGTCTGACCTGTGCCGATGATCTGGCAGTTAGAGGAATTCTGCCATTGGTAATTAATTTGGTCGTTGTCCGGGTCTCTAGCCAACGCCGTTAACGTGACGGTCTCCCCGGAGCGCACTTCCTGTGCGCTCGGTTTGATGGCATCTAATATCGGCGATTTGTTGACCAAACTTACCGGCAAGACGAATATTTCGAGGTCGCGAGAAGCACTAGCGCCGTAGCTGTCCGTCACCTTCAAAGCTACATTGATGCGAAAGGGCACTATCTTGAGTTTAATCTCTGACGTATTTAACAGAACCTTACAGCCTTCTCCCTCAATACGCCCGGCGGGACTGGGGGTCCATTCACACTTAAGCGGTTGACCATCGTGATCCTGAACGATAGCCTCAAGCCAGATGCTCTCGGATTCCATCAGCTCCCGTTTATCATTTTGAATCCGGCTCAGGATGGGTGGCTGGTGCGAGAGAAGTTTATGCCAGTACCAACCTATTGAGGATGGTATGGCTGAGTAGAAGGATAAGATCAAACCGGCCACGCCCAATGGGAAAGCCCAGAGCGCTCCCAACTTCACTAACTGTCTCTTTGTGCGAGGTGAATTGTTATTCACCTGAGATTTCTCTTCGGTCGGAGCGAATTTTTGCTTCGAGCCCGCATCAATACCATCCTTATGCGCGGCGCGTGTGACCACCTCACTTGTGATTTTCGTTTCTACACGTTGCTTGCAGAAAGGACATATCGCGAGTGCTGTCGCGAAAATTACGTTGCCGTTGTTACAGAGATGTAGATTAAGTGCTTGGAGGTTAGGTGCATTCAAACAGCCCGGGCAAGCAGGTTCTGGTATGCATTTAGGTGAAATAACGAAAGATTTACTAATACTCCCGGTCGATGCGGTAATAGGATTAATTGAACCAAACGCCGCCTGAAAACTTAGCACCCCGCATTGGTCGCAGAGGTAAGCGTGATCCAGTTCGAGTGTCCGCTCGCATAGGGGACACTGTTCGTTGGTCTGTCCATCTGCCAGTAAAGTTTTGGGCCAGAAACCAAGACAGCCACAACAACATTCCCATAGTCCTTCATATGGGAAATTTCGGCTGATCAGTTCTCCTCCTTTCAGACAAGTAATTCTTTTAGCACGTGGATGTCTGAAGAATGCTTTATCCTTATGGCAGTAGATTCCTATCTCTTCAGGGACTTTCTCCACCACGCTTTCTACCTCACTTCCAATTCACCTTTTTCCCTTAACGTCCAGCCTCCTGCGACTTTATCGACTACCGCCGGTTGAATGATCCAGACTGTGCCGCCCGACGGGCGTTGGCAGTCGTAGTATTTGTCATAGTAGTTCAGGAAATCCTGCTTCGTCTTGAAGTACCCGACGAGCGGCACAACGTAGAAGAGGTCGGAGACGTTGCGGTCACGCACGAGCATAAACTCGCCCGTGTTGTCCATATCCTGAACCAGGATGCCATTGTTGAAGTCAGATTTCAGTCGGGTCGCCCCGCCTTTAACTTTCTGTAAGTACTCTTCGGCTGAAGCTGGGAAAGATGGTTCTTCAACTTCAATGCGGGCGGTGGACGATTGATAACCCTGATAACCGCCCACGGAAGAATTCCCCATCACTGAACCGGTACGCCGAACGGCATCGAGGAGGGTACTATTGTCCTCCTGAATGATGCGACGCAGTTCTCTAACTTCTTCCTGTAGCCCACTGAGTCGTGTATTGATCTCCTGCGAGAGGCCGCTTATCGAGTCCCGCGTCTGCTTCCCTAACTCTTCCTGCCGCTTCCTGATGCCAGCGAACTGTGTCTCGGATCTGTGACGGCTACTATCAATCAACATCTTGGCGGCGTAACCTAAAACGCCCAGTATCAGCAGCGCACATAGGCCGAGGATGAGCGACGTGAAGCTGGGGAGAAAGGACAACAGCCCACCACCATCATCATCCTGTGCAACTTCTTTACGGCCACCATTTTTTGCCCCATCAAGTTTTGCCTGTGCTACTTGCACCTTACTGGCAGCATCTTCTGCGGCTTTAATCGCCTTCCCCTCTTCGGCTACGAAAGAGTTAACTTTTTCAATTGCCTGCTCTTTAGCTTCGCCTTTAGCTTTGGTGACGTTGTCCCTTTCAAGCTTCAGATCATCCTTGATTTTGGCTAACCTTTTATCCGCTTGCGCGGCCTCTTTCTTAGCCTCTTCTAAGTTCTGCTCAGCCTGACGAACATCAGTCGAGTCGCGAACCGCTTGGGGTTTATTGCTTTCGGTGTTTTGTGTTTCATTACCCCCTAAAAGTCCACATCCGGTGCTCAAGGCGAGCATGACCAGGCAGAGCGTCCACAAAGTGGCGGGGATGATTGGTCTGGCGTTCATGTCCTAGTCCTCATTAGAGTTGGGCTTGTAATTGCCGTTCCGTTCGGCGAGCGTATCAAGGAAGTCGCGCTGTACGTTATCCGGGTAGAGTACGCTGGATACAAAGTGATTGAGGGGGGGCACGTCTAGGCGATCGCCGCGCATCTGCGAGATATCCTTGCTGATCTCGCCGTTGATATTTGTCCAGGTGTTCTCCGGCATGTTGTCCTGATCGTTGCGCGCGACATTGCCGAGAAAAGTGAAGACGGACAGCACGGGGTCAAGAGGTTTGCGCAAGTCCTGCGGTTTCTCGAAATCGGCGTCGGTGACTTGATCCATGAAACCGAACGTCTCCTTGAATTCGTTGAAGCCCCAGCGGTCACACCACCGGATGGTTGCCGGGTTGAAATCATTGATCTTCAACTCACGAATAGTGACTCCAGCGTAAGGCGTGGTGTCTTTGCGGTGGCTTCCCGCATCCGAACCGGCGTTGAGCGCGCCGAGGGCGACGCTCGTCTTGGCCTTACTCAGATCGTCCTCGTTGAGCAGTTCAATATTGGAAATCTCAAGGGCATCCAGACATTCACGCTCATCTCCGTAAACAGTGTCGGCCAGCTGACGCTTGATGAGTTTCAGTATTTCACGCGCCTCTTCCTGTAATTTCTCAGTCGAGCGCGGGAACTCGGCGAAAAGCATGAGTCCCCACGCATTGCCGCCGAGTATGAGCTTGATGCCGTTGATCAGTGTGACCTTCTGGCTGACGGCCGCGGCACAGGTCTGTAATAAAGCGTAGGCGAGGATGTGCCGAAAAAAGAGCCGCGAGCGGTATCGCTGGTACGACGAGACGCCCATCCCCTTTTTGATGATGCTCTCTTCGCGCCCCCTGAAGGTCTCGTCACTCAGATCGTTGATGGCGACTGAGTAAAACGTGCCGAGGTCGAGTTGCCGATCAAGGGTGGAGATGTTCAACTCCTGCTCATTGCCCTGTAGCAACCTGCCGAGGTGCTTCTTAAATTGAGACGAACCGGCGAGATTTTGTTTGAAATTCCGCTCGGCGACGCGGAAGAAAGTCTTGCCCGCAACTTCAAGACTATCAAGCACGAGGAAGCGATTATTGTGGCGGATGGCGATGTCCGCTGTCCCACCACCGACGTCCACAAAGACTTCCATTGTCGTGGGCGAAGAGCCTTCGCGGATGGAATCGGCGATCGCCGTGCTCTCGTCAACTGTGGCAACATATTCAAATTGATCGACCTGCGGATCGCTCCCGTAGCAGATTTGCCGCACGCGCCGAAGGGTCTGCTGCGCTTGAGCGTGAAACCGGTCACGGAAAGTTTTTGTGAAGGCGAGCGGGAAGGTGAAAGTATAGCGGTTAATCACGGCCGCGCGGCTGAAGAACAACTCGGCGTGGGCGTAGAGCATCGTCAACTCAAGGAACAGAGCGCGCCACGGTGTCTTCGGGTCGGCGTCCCACTTGAGGTTCGGGTGGATGCGCCAGCCCTGATTAAGATGTCCCAGATATAGCCGCTGTTCAATTCCCTTATGCAGGCCTGGCACGTCTACCTTGAACAGGTGGTCAAGGTTCGTGTCCTCGGGCGATATGTCGGGAAGGCGCTCATCATAGCGTCTTGACAATAAAACCGTGGGGAAGAAACCTTTGGCCCCGCCCCACTGGGTGGGTACGAAGCCCGGGTTTTCCAGTTCGGTTCGTTTACCCCAGAGCATTACCGGACTTAGTTTGAATTTAAGGATATCCGACTGCCCGTTGTTAAACGCCAGACAAGTATTACTGGTCCCGAAATCAACCGCGAGGCTCGCCTGCCCCTCAGCGTCCACCGCCTGCTCTTCAAAGTCTGAAAGAAATAGAACGCCGCGCTCTTTGTCTTGGGTATCGGAAAACATGAGCGCACGCGGACGATTGGGTATGTTACCCGGCCTGTGCAGGTAGCTAACGTATTCTTCCTCTTCAAGGTCAACAATTTTTCCCTGCCAGCCATGTTCATCAACCAGATGCCAGCGCCCACATGACTCTTTGCTTCCCGTCCCGTACATCGAGTAGAGCTTCCAGCGGCGCGACACTTTGGGCGGCCACATCATCAACGACGTGTTAGGCATCTCGGTCGAACCGATGGGCTTGGTCACCCATCTCACTTCTTTACCGCGAACCGGGAAGAGCCACTCCACAGTGCTCCCTTGACCCGGGACGACATAGATGCTGGCGAGATTCTGAAAAGTCTCCGGAAAGCGTTCGAGGAACTCACGCTTAACCGGAGCCAAACAGACGGCGACATCTCTCGGCGTCAGGATCGAATCACGCAACTCGACTTCGTGCAGTGACTTGACGCGCGATGCGTGCGCTTCAGTAGAACGCGGTACTTTGCACCAGAACGGCGCGTCGGGGAGGAATAGATCCCGCAACAACATGATCTCGTCGTTGTCTTCAAGGTTGCAGGCTATATCAGCCCCGGCGAATTTGACTGAGATCTCCCGCCCGCCGCTCCGCCTGTACTGTATCGGCGAAGGCCACCCGGAGGAGATAGCCGTCGTCATCCACGGCGATGGATGGGGCATTCCGGAGACCAAGTAATAGGTCTTGCCCCCTTTCGCGTTAGGGGTAGAGAGGGGATATTTGTCCAGAAATTCTTTCGGCTCGGGCTTAACATTACCCGGGATGTTCCAACTCGACGGGTGACGACCGAGAGTACCGGAGACCGGGGCCGCACTGCCGAACGTCTCGCGGCAAAAATTATTAAGGTGATCCTTGAGATTGCCACTCTGAAGAACCTTATCAGCGATGAGGCGCAGGTGCGCGTGGAAATCGTGGCGCGTGCTCTCGTTATCAAGGAGTATGCGGCTGGCCTGTGCCCATGACAAACTGGTGCCGCGCATGTACGCTTCAAGATTCTGGCTCTCCTTCCACGACTCGCGCCCGCGGCTCGGGAAGAAGACAACCTCCGGGTAGTACGCGCCGACAACAGCATGGTCGTCGGTCTGCAACAGCGTGATGCCCGACATTCCGTCCTCCCGCGCGTTCGGGTATGTCCCGTTGAGGGCCAACCAGAGATCCTTGTCGTATTCCTCCTCGAGCACCTGCTGCCCGTAACTCTGGAGGTGGATAACGCCGAAATAGTGCAGAAGGAAAAGCGTCACCCACTCATCGGTGGCCTGGCCGAGCGCATACTCTGCCGTCCGCGTTCTCTCACCTACCGCGCGGCTCTCGCCTTCGAGCGCCTTCCGAAATGCGTAGGCATTCGCCCAGACAGTAGGGAAGGTTTCAAAGAACCTGGGATCATAGTCCGGGCTACCGATGTATTCAGTAGAGACTGGGCGGAATCCGCGCTTTTGGGGGACACCAGCGCCGCTGCCCAAAATACCAGAGTTAAGAAATTCTTTGCGATTCCCGTTTGTCATCCTTACCCCTTCCGAACATCCGCCTCTCGTACCGCGGGCAGTAAACTTCTGAATTCTTTAAGTCTCTGCTTCATTTAGAAGCGAGGCTTTTCAACTCGGGCGATCTTGCACGCGCGCAAACAGATGGGACCATACGTGACGCAGGTACTCCCCCCGGCTGAATTGGTCGCCGGGGGGACACAACTCGCCGAATTCAACCGACGAAACCTTGAGCGAGGACTGCCCCAATGTCTGCACGCCTTTGGCTTCCTTGCTCATCAAACGCTTCGCCAGCCTGCTACCAATGTCCTTAACGACGGATGAATCAGCCGAGAGAAACTCTTCGATTTGCCTCGCGTCTTCCCCACTCCAACCGACGGTCGCTCCCGGATGTATCAGGCTCCGCAGCGATTGGGTGATCAACCGCATCGCTTCATGATAGAAACCCTTGTCTTCATCCTTGCGGCTCTCATTGTTTTGATAAACAGCCCGCAACCCCTCGATGCCACTCCATTGCCTGGCTTTCACGTCCCAAGGGATTTGGTGAATGAGCAGATGATGCAAGAGGGCCGTCGTGAGGAAGACTTTTTCCGGGTCTATATCTTCACCCACCTGTGAGAGGTGATATTCGGGGAGTTGCCCGAGGGTCATCCGCTCGGAGTTGAGCCCGCTTGTGGAAGCACCGATCATGTATGACTGCGGATTACTGGCTCCCGAACCGGAGAAGAAATTCAGGGCGGCTAGAGCTGCCACGGTTTCCGCGGAATTAAGTGGATTACTCTGGCTGTGGCCGCCGTTACTCCAGACCTTTAATTTGTCCGGTTCGGGCTTTCCGACAAGGTACAGCTCATCAAAATAGTCCGCGCTATGATCCTTATAATAAGCTAACCCTTGCCGTGCACGAGCCTCCATGTCTTCCGGGTCGGCGTAAAAGCCGAGCAAAATCTGCTTGATCAATTCCCGCTTCTCTTCGAGCGTGAGATCAGCGAAGGCGGGAGCGTCCGTGTGTCGCTCAAGCAACGAATCCACCAATCGATCATCGACCGTGTCGCCCTCCCTGAGCGCTCTGAAAGGTGGTTGCGGCGGGACGCAATAGGGCGCGAGCAGTGATCCGCCGATGCGCCACCCCCAATCGGGATATTTTTTCTTCCGCTCTCCCAGAAAGCGGCCTACAACGGGAACCCCACAGGCCCCCGTACCCCCATGCAAACTGCCACAAAGAAAAAAGTTCGTCTGATTGTTGTTGAAGGCTGTCAGACTGGCCTCTTTCCCGCCGGGGGTGGTTTCATCGCCTAAAGAAGCGGCGAAAACGGCCATTACTGCCGCGCCGATAAACGGCTTCTGGTAGAAGCCGCGATCGATAACCACTTCGAGATCTTTCTTCTCATAGAAAGGCTCCAAGAGCGGCTTGGAACTATGCCTGCCCGCGTACTGAGAGTCTAGAACGCCCCGCAATGTTTTGATCTCGTTGTCGTTGTCGGACGCATGGGGCAATTGCAGAGGATCGAGGTGGCGGATTCGCGTATCTAGGTCCATCGTCCAGCGGCTGCTGGCGACTCCCGGCGGCGCGCTGCCGTCGCCCAGATATTTCTGCAACTCCACATACTCCTTAAGGCACTGTTGCAAGGTGGAAGCGGCCCCGGCACTGCGGTCCGGGTCAACGCGCCAGATTTGCAGACTGTCGCCCGAACTCGTGTATATGCCATTCTCCTTGCGCGTCGGGAAGCCGATTGCGAGAAGGCGAACCAACGCCTCAGCCACCTTGGTTCCGCTGCCGCCCACGGCTATGAACACATTCTTCACTGCCGACCTCCTTTAGATAATCTCGCGTCTCCACGGGCTCGCGAGATGGCCCACGACCATGAACAATAGGTAGAGGAGCCACGCGAATGCGATGCCTTTCAGAAGGCCCGTCACCCCCACGATGTTGAAGAAGTCTCGCGTCGTATACCAAACGTACAGTATGCCGAGGAAGACGGGTAGTAACCCGCCGAGCATAAGCACCACCGTTTCACCGCGGCTCCAAGTCTTCTCCTTGATATTGGAAGCCATGTACTTTCTAATTCCCTTAAAAGCCATCATTAATCCAGCTACCAGCACCGACACGACGAACGCAGCTATCAGCCAACTCGTCGCCGTTTCGCTCCAGTCATCAAGATCGCGGTTCTCTATGAAAAATTTCAGAAAATCTGATTCCAGCACGGTGGCGAGAAGATTTAGCATTTCCGTTGCTCCTGAGTATCTTGTGATGAATCTTTACTGCGGCCCCACACGGAGGTAGGCTTCGGCGATCACCTGCTTCTCCATAATTGAATTGCGCCAGAGGCCAGCCAGCGCGCTCTCCAGGTTTAGCGTTCGGTTAGCAACGTCGGCGGTAGTATCCACGTTCGTCGACCACTGTGAGACCCAGGGCGGTGTTTGCTTCTCCACATCCAGGCGACCCACGAGGCGGTACGCCTTCCATCTAGGGGTTCCTGTCCCCTGGGGCCAGTGGGCGGTGGCTTGCACGATAGGACGAGATTGTTCATCCACCTGCTGACCCACCAGCCGCACTTCTGGGAAACGCGTTCGCTCCTTAGAATCGACTGACGAACCCTGGAGAGGAACTTCTATCAGTTCCCAACGCAGCAAGCTCCCCAATTCCTGCGGCATGCCGCTATCTTTGGCATGGCCGGACCACGGTACGGAAACTGCGATGTTGAAGGGCTGCGGCCCCTTCTTCTCGGTGTTTAGGTCAACCCTAAGTGTTAAGCGAGCCGGGGTCTCGTCACGCGCTTTCGTCCTTTCGAGGTTGTTGGCAGACTCCTTAGGGACGATTATCTCGGCACTGCCAGCACTCTCGGCATAGCGGGTCGAGATGGCGTATTCACGCAACGATTCCTCCTGCTTCAACATCGGGCGCAGCCTGCCTTTCAGAGCGTCAACGAGTTTATCGATGGCGGCTGGGTCTGGCGAAAAAATATAGAAGTAAAACGGGCGGTGAGTTTTCGGGTCAGCCTTCTTCGATTCGTACTGGATTGATAGGCCGGGTTTGATCTCCGAAAAGACTTTACCGTTGAACTCACTCTTTACCCCGATAACGCAGCCTGCCCACCCTTTCTCTAGGAGAGCGTTTATCGCCTTCTTCACGCACACGTAATCTGATCCCGCCGTACAGGAGCCATCCGTTCGTTGCTGCTTGGTCGACTGCACGCCGTCAGTGACCAGGATGTGGAAGCGCGCCGGGGGCGCAGGCGAATTATCCTCCGCCAGTTCTCCCTCGCTCGTTTTTGTAGGCGATGATACCTTTAATGGTGTAGAGAAGAGATTGATGGCCCCGGCTAAATTCGTCTCGGCACCCGTATAAATACCGCGATTGACGGATGCCTGCCCAAGTTCCAAGTCGCTGTATGATGGCGATTCAACAGTCGATGCTATGCGCCGAAAGACAATGTTAACTGAAGGGTTAAGCGTAGTTACCACATTACGTAATTCTTGCAGGGCATGGCTGAAGATCGTCTGCCCGTCTGGGGACACTGCGAAATTGACCTTACCATTAGGCGCGACGTACCCGGCCATGCTGCTACTAACATCGAGATAGACAACCAAGTGATTGCTGGTCGGGACAGGTGAGGGCGCAACTGTTTCAGTAGTGCCGGGAATAATCTTCCCCCAAGAAACTGGCTCTGGCGAGTTGTTACAGCCGCAAAGAAAGCCCAAGAGAAGGACGCACGTTGTTGCCTTCGCGCGGGACAACAGGCACTGTATAAGGTTCTCCAAGTTCGTCATAAAGGAAAAATCCTTAGCGTTGAACTAAACACCCGTTCCTATATTGATTGTCAGATTTGTGAGCGAACTAAAGCGGATCTACTCTGTCGCAGAGCGTGTGCCGGGAAGCTAACCCCATGAAAGACATGAGAAAACGCTAAAAGCGATCTCAAGATACTGCCTTAAACTTGTTCCAGGTAACGGTTATTGCGGCTGAATATTTCTGAGTCGCCGAGGAATATATCCAGCACCAATGCATTAGATGGGATGGCTACTGGTGCCTAAAACAAGTAAACAAAACTTATAACGCCTTAAAGTGCCGGACGAGATTAAACTCACAGTTATCAAAAGTCAATAAAAACCGCCCGACTTGTAACGGCAAGTATACGTATGCGTCAAAAGTTCTGAAGGTAAATTTTCGTTTCTTATCAAACTTTAGATAACAGTACCACCGTCTAGAGAAATGATTGAATGTCTTCGGCTCATGCGGCAGAGGGGCACACCTGTAGGCGAATGCTAAAGAGAAACAAACCAATCGGTTGTTGTCGCACGAGCGAATCGTAGTTGCAAATGCGATTGGAGGCCGAATGATATTTCGCATAGCACTGGAGCGTTTAGCAACCCAGCATAAAAACGATTCTCGTCCTGGAGGATGAGCCTCGGCTCTGCTCTTGTTACTCTTGGCGGCGAGGGCTCAGGTCTCCGCAGCAACGGGCGACAAGTGTGCCCGCATCTGGAGTTGAACCTTTCTGAGTGCCTCTGAGCGCCCTTCATCCTTCCCGAGAAGACTGTGGTATCCCGTTATTAGATCCTAGTGATGGCATAGTCTTGACAAGTTTCAAACCGGCATTTAAAGTGCCTGCGGTCTGAACCATAGAGTGACTCATGCCTTACCTGCTCTACTGACTATTCCGGTTTGGATTCGACTCACAATAATCCTTCATTGAAGCAACGCTCTCGCATTGAAGGGTACCCAGAGGGGCAACCACTGCCTATGACTTCTGGTTGAAACACTTTACACACTTTGCTCATTTAACTGTGGAGAATTGTCCGATCGCTAATGTAGCGAAGCCTCGGGTTACGTCCCTACATCCCGTTAAGAGCTGTCGGGCGACGCTATCTCACTTATGCCACCCATATACTACAGGACAAACACAGAAAGGAACCCGCGCAATGCGTCCCATCCCATTCTCACCCCTACGACACATCACTTACTTCATCGTCATCACGTCGATGCTCGTCAGTTCTATGCCACTTACAGTCCGGGCTCAGCGGCCGATCGTCGTGACGGCCGACCAGCCGAACATCTGGACGCTTGAACAAGCCCATTACCTGCTCGCGCAGATGCACAGGCGCAACCTCGACCTGAAGGCGGCCTCGCTGGAGCAACTCGACGCCAACGCCATCAACGGCATCAGCGTCGACGCGCTGAAAACCCTGCTGGCCGTGAGCGCGGAGTTCGATCAGTCGGTCGGCACCAACAACCAGCTGCTGCGTAACGAGAAGCGGTTCAGCACCACGCGCAGGGAGGAACTCATCACCCGCCGGTCGAGGTTGCAGGACGAGTCGCTGGCCCTGACGCGCCAGATCGCCGACCTCAAGATCAAACATTCTAAGGCCGAAACCGAGGACGAGAAGACGCTGCTCCAGTCGCAGATCGATGAGCTAACCATCCTCCAGACTGCGGTCAAAGAGCAAATCGCCCAGACGAACGAGGAATACAAGACGTACGCCTCGACCGGCACTTTCGAGTCGTTGGATATGGAGTTGCCCAAGACCAGCAGCGCAGGCACCTACAACAGTCTCTTTCAGGAGACGGCGAAGAAGGTTATCAGCGATTTCAACAACTCCCCGAAGCTGAACGCCTCGCTCCGGCTCGACAACTACTTACAGATGCAATACGAAATCCTCTCGAAGCAGCTCACACTGCTGCGCGACGAGGTCGGCCCCGGCGAGCGTCTCATCTTCATGGAAATCCCGCAGTCAATTAACGCCTCCTACGACCGCGCGAACGACAAGTGGGCACAGTCGTGGTGGAAGATCGCGGGCTACTCGCAGTGCGTCATCTATCACAACGACGGGCGCACCGTGCCCTGCTCGAAGGTGCTCCAGAAGCTGGATCGCGCGGCGATTCAGAGTAAACGTGAGATGGCCGAAGTGGTGGACAGGGTTCGCTCCTTCGACCCCGCGAGGGCGCCCGCGGATTACAGGCAGTCGACGAAGCTCACGGCCGGAGACATCAGGTGGTCTAATTTCTTCCGCGGCGACCTCAGGTTTAAGAGCGGCTTCGGCGCGGCGCTCCTCGCGTCTATCTCTAGCGGAACGCGCGATTGGTTGCAGGTCGCCCAGCAGAGCGGGACGACGCCCCCGCCTCTAGATGAGGCACAGCAAACCGAGGTGTTACGGATGCTGAACGACTTCGTCGAAGGTAAGATTTTATCGACTTACAACTTCGACGCCGTGAATAATTCCTGGCGCGGAGAACTTGGAGGACGTTCCGTGGCACGTCTGCAAACGATCCTCCCTCCCGATTCGCCAACGTTTCGTCGCCTTTACCTCGAAGAGGCATTAGGCAATCTGATTATGCCGTTGGAGGCGTTCTCGCAGAACGTGGTTGACCTCGGTCAGCCTGTGGGCAGCAACTCGATCTCGGCCGGGGCGGAGAACCGCGTGGTGCGGGTCGTAGATTTGTTCCCGCGGCAGAGCTCGCTCAACGTCAACGACCTCAATCTGAGGAGTAGCACCTACTCCTTCAAAGGCGTCTTTCAGCTCATCTCCGGCTTCGGGGCCGGGGGCAACTACGAGCGCGAGCGCGAACAGTATTCGCAGTTCATCCAGCAGGAGCTTTACTCTTCGGCCTTCGGCAAGGGCGGGCGTGAATTCGGCTGGACGTTCAACCCGATGCCCGGCACGCGCCGCCTGCTCTCCGGCGTCAGAACTACCTACGCCATCGTCATCGTGCCGGAGGACACCACCTCCATCATCATGGAATCAAGGGGCTGTTACTTCCCCCGCTCGTCGCCTCAGCCGACGAACTTCAACGACGCCACGTGGGCGGGCGTCGCGCCGGAGACGAACCGGGGGTGTCTGCCTGGCAAGAAGTTCATCATCCCCATCCCCGACGGCGGCGTGAAGGACAACAACTTCGGGGTGACGGAGGTCAAGTACGAGCCGGTCAAGAAGGGCGGGAGGGCCGTGGTCTCGATCTACGGGCGTAACTTCTCGTCGCAGATTGGGGTGCTGGTCAACGGCGTGCCGCTCACCCAATCGCTCGGGCTGGGGCAGCCGTTCATCCGCGACGATAGCACTGTCGGAGGAGCTACCAAGACGGAATTCTCGAACTCGAAAGTGAAAGGCAGTTTCGAACGTGTCGGGACCGGCCAGATCGTCGCCACCTTCGAGATGGAGGAGGCTTACGAAGGGGTGCCAAACATCACGCTCGTCGCCCCCGGCAAGGCCGAAGACCTTAAATCGCTGGACAACATCCTCGTGAACGACAAGTACATGTACAGGACGTTCGGGAGCGTTCAGGATTGGCCGTACATCTTCGGCACGAAGGTCGGCACGAAAGAGCGGGAAGTCACCGTTGAGAGGATCGGTGTCTTCCAGAACGAGGGGATGCTGGACATAGTCGTCACGGGGAAGAACCTGACCTCAGTTAAATTCGTCTATGTCAACGGGCGGAAGCATGACAACCCCGACTTCAAGGTTCCATCGCCCACCGGCAATATCCAGGCCGTGGCTTCCTCACTACAAGCCGCGCCTACCCCCTCCCCAGACCCCGACTCATACAAGAAGCACTTGATCTCGCTCAGAAGCCTCCCGCCGCTCCAAACGGAGAAGACGATTCAAATCACGCTGCTGACTCCCGACGGGGCTCTCAGCACAGCCGCGGTGGAGAATCCGGCCTTCAAAAAGGAGGGGGCGCAGCAGGAAACGGTCAGGTATGGCTTCGACGAGACAAAGCTCGCGCTCTCCACGGCGCCGACCCTGCGGAGGTGCGAAGAGAGTACCGACAAGGTCATTCACGCGACCTTCGAGTTGGGGGGCGTGGGCTTTACCGATCGGACTAAGGCGTACGTAGTTGACAAGGATAAGAAGGAAGAGGAACAGGAACTCGTCTACGAAAGCGGCACGCGGGTGGTGCTGACGCTCGTTAACCCGAAACCTAGACAGACTATCGTCATCAAGGACGCTGAATTAAAGCTCAAAGCGCAAAGGGTGGTCGTCTGGAAAAAACCGGAAACTGGCTGTAATTAACCCTCATCCCAATACTTCGAGTGAGGTAAAGAGTTAGGCCCCCGTCAACTTAAGATAGCGGGGCGCCACGCAGTCGGCTCTGTCCTGCATAACTATCGCCACATCGGTTACAACCAGCGTCCTCCGGGGCGTAGAAGGAGGCAATTAGATTGATGAGAGTTCATTTCTCGCACGCCTTTATGAAGGGCATACTTCTGACTTTCTTTGCGGCAACGGCTGTTTGCCTTGAAGCTCAAGCTCAGACCACCAGTCGGCGGGCTGCCGTAACGAGGTCAGCGGTGCGTCAGGCCACTGCTAAGCGCGTGGAAGCCCCTGTACAACGGAGTGACTTTTTCAATTGGGAATCTCGGAGCGTAGTTACACCTGCCATGCTCACCTCTGAGAAGCTTAGCGGCACAAAGATCGGCAGTGTGATTTCTATCCTTTTCGACGGGGCTAGGGTCGAACTTCAAAACCAAGGTACCCCACAGGCTGCCACTTGGGTGGGCACCTTCAGGATTCCCGTGTCCAGTTCGAAAGCCGTAACATACATCCAGCATTTGCGCGGGTTCGTGGGCAAAGACGCCGACTCCCGAGTCCTACTCGTCTTGGATTTGGGTGGCAAGTCGCACGTCGTGGAGTACCCATTCGGCAAGAAAATTAGAAGCGGTCTCATAAATAGCACCTGAGCAGAATCTTGATACAACCAAGATGCACAAAGCCCAAGTAGTTTTCCGCATGGTAGTCGAAGCGCGTCGCGATCCGACGGAAGTTCTGGAGCCATGCGTTGAGTCGTTCGACTTTCCAGCGACGGCAGTAACGGCGCAGGGCACGCCCGTCTTGTGTCGCGTGCCTGACCCGGTTCGATTTATGGGGTGCGATCATCTCAATGCCTTCTGCGGCAAGTTCCCGGTCGAGCGGGTCGGAGTCGTAGGCGCGGTCACCAATCAGCCTTCGCGGCTGCTCACGGGTGAAACGCGCCGAAAGAGTGTCTCGGACAAGGGTGACTTCATGCGGGCTAGCAGACGCCGTGTCGGCGGCGAGAGGAAGACCATGAAAGTCTGCCACCACCATGAGTTTCGTGCCTTTGCCCCGCTTAGTCGCACCAACTCGGTGCCCCCTTTTTTCGCCACGATGAACGTGCCGTCGATGAAGCATTCCGAGAGGTCGAGGTCGCCGCGCGTGCGTAGGTCTTCGGCTAAGGCTTCCAGCACGCGCCGGAGTGCGCCGTCTTTGACCCACTGCTGGAATCTTCTGTGGCAAGTCTGGTACGGCGGGAAGCGAGCGGGTAAATCTTTCCACCTCGCGCCCGAGCGCAATACCCAGAGGATGCCGTTCATCACTTCGCGGTTCTCTCGCCACGGCCTGCCCCGTCCATCTTCTCGAATGGGAAGTTCCGGCAGGTGTGGCTCGATGACCGCCCATTGTTCGTCAGTTAGTTCTTCGCCTCGTGCCATGCCGAAATGCTAGCACGGGTATTTATGAGACCGCTTCTA
>DASQLU010000034.1:0-7467 GCA_035645855.1 Pyrinomonadaceae bacterium | reverse complement strand
TTGAAGGAGCAGAAAGCCAAAGTGTACAGAGTTGCCAAACAGTTCAGTCTTCTCGCCATCGTCGTTTCACTAGCGGGTGTCTTCGTCGCCTGCGACCGCAGCAAGGGCGGCAGCGACGGCCAGGGGACAGCCGTCGCCGCCTCGGTCAATGACAAAAAGATCATGTTGACCGAAGTGGACAAGATTCTCGAACAGCAGGCCAAAAGCCAGCAGGTTCAGTTTTCCGACATGTCCCAACTCGAACTCGCCGCCGGGCGCTTGCAGGTGCTCGACGAGTTGATTCGCCGCGAAGTGCTGTTCCAGCGCGCGGAGAAAGAGAAACTCCTGCCCACGGACGACGAAGTGGCGCAGGCCATCAACTCGCAAAAGCAGCAACTCGGAACGCAGGAAGAGTTTCAACGCGCCCTCAAAGAATCGGGGCAGACCGAGGATGCCGTGCGCGACATCGCGCGGCGTCAACTGGCGATCCAGAAATTGCTCGACCGCACCGCCGCCAAAATTCAGCCTCCCACCGACAAGGAAGTGGAAGACTTCTACAACAACAACAAGGCGCGTTACGTCAGTCAGCGCGGGGTGGCTCTGGCGGCCATCATCGTCGACCCGGCGGATAACGGCGCGACGAACGACGCCAAGAATGACATCGAGGCCAAAAACAAGATCGACATCATCTTCCAGCGTTTGAAGAGCAACGCGGATTTCGCCACCGTGGCGCGCGCCGAAAGCGAAGACCCGCAGAGCGTGCAGCGCGGCGGCGACATCGGTTTCTTCACGGAAGACCAACTCAAGCAGAGCGGTTTCCCCCAGGATTTGGTGGGACGCTTTTTCGGCGAGATGCAGGTCGGCAGCTACACCTCGCCCATCCAGAGCAGCGGGCGCTGGACGATCTTCAAACTCACGGACAAGCGTTTGCAGAGTGAGAACCTGACGCTCGACAACGCGGAAGTGCGCAAGGATGCGACCGACAACATCCTCAATCAGCGGAAGCAGATTTTGAATGCCGCGATGCTCGAAGTCGCCATGCGCGAGGCGAAGATCACGAACAACCTGGCACAGGACATGCTCAACAGTACGACCGCGCTGAGCAGCCTGCGACCAGCCGGAAGCCGACCGGCAACGACGGAGACGCCCGCCGCGAGTCCGGCCACGGGCGCGAGTCCCGGCGCTTCGCCCGCAAACGGCGGCGCGGCGACGACAAACTCCACCAATACCGGCAACGCCAACACCGGCAACGCCAACACCGGCAACAGCAATGCGGCGAACAGCAGCAAGTAGCTGCCGTCTCATTGAACTCGTAGTTTGAACCAGAATCGTGAATCGTAAACAGAGCCGAGCCGGGTCTCTGTTTACGATTCACGATTTACGATTTACCGCCCGCTCGTTCGTTACGCGTCAACGTCATGCTGTTTCGTCTCTCGGAAGTTTATAAATCATACGGCTCGCAGGACGTGCTGCGCGGTGCGTCGCTCCAGATCAATCCGGGCGAACACGTCGGCCTCGTCGGGCGTAACGGCGCGGGCAAGACCACGCTCTTCCGCTTGATCGGTGGCGAAGAGACGCCCGACAGCGGCGACGTGGTGCGCGCGCGCGGCCTCAATCTGGGACTGCTCGAACAGCACGTTGATTTTGAACCGGGCATGACCGTCCACGAATCGGCGCTCGCCGCTTTCGGCCGCCTTCAGCAGATCGAGCACGAGATGCACGAACTGGAGCACCGCATGGCCGAAGCCACCGACGACCTCGACGCCGTGCTCGAACGCTACAGCGACCTCCAGCAGGAGTTCGAGCGCGAAGGCGGCTTTGAGTACGCCGCGCGCGCCGAGGCGATCCTGTTCGGCCTCGGCTTCGAGCGCGAGATGTGGCAGATGGAGACGGAAAAACTTTCGGGCGGGCAGAAAAATCGGCTCGGCATGGCTCGCCTCCTGCTCGCCGAACCCGACGTGCTCCTGCTCGACGAGCCGACGAATCATCTGGACGTGGCGGGCGTCGAATGGCTCGAAGAGTTTCTGTCGTCATACGCGTCGGCCTACGTCATCATCTCGCACGACCGTTACTTCCTCGACCGCTCGTGCCGCCGCATCGTCGAAGTGGAAAACGGCAAGGCCGTCAGCTACAACGGCAACTATTCGGCCTTCCTCGTCGAGCGCGAAGAGCGGCGCGAGGCGCAGCGTCGCGCCTACGAGAACCAGCAGCACCTCATCGCCAAGACCGAGGAGTTTATCCGCCGCAATCTCGCCGGACAGAAGACGAAGCAGGCCAAATCGCGCCGCACGATGTTGCAGAAAATGGAACGCGTCGAGGCGGTGCGCAACGATCAGTCGCAGGGCAACTTTCAGTTGAAGGGCGTCGAACGGACGGGCAACCAGACGCTCATCGTCAAAGAGTTGGCGGTCGGCTACACGGACAAAGTGCTGGCGACCGACATCACGTTTACGCTTTCGCGCGGCGAAGCGCTCGGCGTCATCGGCCCGAACGGTTCGGGCAAGACGACCTTCATCAAGACGCTGCTCGGCAAGCTTCCGCCGCTCGCGGGCGAAACGCGTTGGGGCACGAAAGTCAACATCGGCTATTACGCGCAGCAACTCGACGACCTCGACGACCGCAACGAGATCATCATGGAACTGCGCCGCGTCGCGCCCTCAACCGTGACGGCGGGCGAACTGCGCGGCTTCCTCGCCAAGTTTCTCTTCGTCGGCGACGACGTGTACAAGCACGTCCGCGATCTTTCGGGAGGCGAGAAGGGGCGGCTCGCGCTCGCCAAGTTGATCTATTCGCGCGTCAACGTCCTCGTCCTCGACGAGCCGACGAACCATCTCGACATCCCCTCGCGCGAAGCCCTCGAAGAAGCCCTCGACGCCTACGAAGGCACGATCATCACCATCAGCCACGACCGCTACTTCCTCGACCGCGTGGCGACGCAAATTCTCGCGCTCGAAGGCGAGGGCGCGGCCGAGCATTACGACGGCGACTATACCGAATACCACGATTGGAAAGCGCTCACGCGCGCCGAGGCCGCCAGCGCGAAGGCTGCGCGCGAACGGCAGGCGAGCGCGCCCCCTGCGAAGACCGCGGCGCGCGCCGCCACACAGGGCGACAATTCAACGAACGCTTCGCGCACGGGAAAAGCGCCCGAGAGCAAGGGCGGCAGGAAGAAATCGCACGCCGCCGACGCGCGCACAACGCAGGTGATCGAAAGCGAGATCGCGGAAGTAGAGAAGCGGCTCGGCGTGCTCTCCGACGAGCTTTCCCGTCCGGAGGTCGCGCGCGATGCGGCTCGCGCGAAAACGCTCAACGACGAATACCAGCAAGCGGACGCGCGCCTGCGTTCGCTCTACGAGGAATGGGAACAGGTCTCGGCCGAAGCCGCCAGCGCGTGACGTTCGTCTTAGAGATTTGTTTCAGGATTGGCGGAGGCGTTCAACAGGCGTGTGATGGTCGAGACGAGTTGATTGATGTCGTCCGGCTTTTTCAGAAATGCGCCCGCGCCCGCGCGTCGCGCTTCGCGCTCGCAGTCGGTCGCGGAGATGATGACGACGGGCGTGTGTTGGCGGTAGGGCAGCATGCGCGCGTGGCGTAGCAGCTCAAGCCCGCTCGCGCCGGGCAGTTCGTTGTCCAGCAGGAGCAGGTCGAAACGCTCCCCGCTCTCGATCTTCGCGAGCGCGGCCAGACCGTCGCCGCACGATTCGACGCGCCAGCCTTCCGACACAAGCGTGTCATGCACCGTCAGCCGCAACAGCTCGTCATCTTCGACATAGAGGATTGCTGCTTGCACCATCCTGCCATCATCCTTTACGACCAAACAGCGATAGCTTCGAGATGCTTGTCTAGGCGAGCGTGTTGCCCGGCCATTCACGCCTGAGCAGTCCGTAAAAGAGCGCGTCCTGAATCTCTCCGCCGACGTGCCAGCGCTCCCGCAAATAGCCTTCTCGTCGGAAGCCCAGCCGCTCAAGCGTCTTTATCGACGAGGCGTTTCCCGGATCGACGTCAGCCTCCAGCCGGTGCAGGTTCAGATTATCGAAGGCGAAACCCAGCAGCGCCCCGAGAGCCTCCTGCATATAGCCCTTCCCCCAATGTTCGCGGCCGAGCGCATAGCCTAGTTCCGCGCGACGATTGCCGATGTCGAGGTGGAAGAGCGTGCATGTTCCGATCACACGGTCATCGGTGCGGCGCGCGATCCCCCACTGGAAAAGAGTACGCTGCCGGAAATAGTCGCGGATTTCCGCGAGCAGTTTGCGCGCGCCTTCCATGTCGGCGAGCGGCGGCGAACTCCAATAACGCATCACTTCCGGGTCGGAGAAAATAGAGAACAGGGCGGGGGCGTCCTCTGCGGTCAGCCAGCGCAAAGATACACGCGGCGCGTCGATGGTCGGGAGGGTGTCCGAATTAATCATAACTTGCGTGGAACTGAAAAGCGTCGCGACTCGTCGGCGACGAAGCGAGGCACAGGGCGGCGGTGAACTTAATACTAACCCGGATGAATTGCAACCCGAATTATCGCGTTTCAGGTGAAGCTTTTTCTCAAAACAACTTCTGCACGAAGCCTCTCCCGCCGAACGCCCGCGGCCTCTCTCCGAAACATGGCGGCAAAAGCCGGACGCCTGCGGCCTCGTTCTATAATAAGGCGGCGCTAAGAGTGTTATTCGGCGAACGGGGGTTGCGGAAATGGCCTGTAAATGCAGCGGCGCGCGGATTATCAACCGCGAGTTGTGAGGGTCGCGGGCAGCGATTTCGGGGTGGAGACGCTTGCTTGACAGGTGCGCGGGGCGTTTGTTACTTTACAAGTCCGTTTTCAGAGTATTTGAAGCGTTTGTTGTTAGTGGTTGTAGGCTCGTAGCTCAGGGGTAGAGCACTACCTTGACACGGTAGGGGTCTGCGGTTCAAATCCGCACGAGCCTACCATTTTCTTTTTTCGACAGTGAGCTCCGGAAGACCTTTGCTTTTTATGTTGATGCGAACTCGAACTACGTTTCGATTCTAATCACGACCGACCCGCCGATAGAGTTTCGGCGGCGTCCGGCGGCAAAGGCGCTTCTGTCGAATCCGATCTCAAATTCGTTCGTTACCTTAAAGACGAACGCGAAATTCAGAATCAGGTTGACGCTTTTGCTTCCGCGAAGGCCGCCGCTCGTGTCCGACGGGTTTTTCTTCCAACCCTTATGACGCGAGGGCGCGTTGCGTGTCGCCGCTTGTATCGGCGGCGCGCGCGGCGGGTGGTCTCGTAAATCTTTCGCGGGAGATGACAAGCGATGAGCGAAGTAAATGTACAACTGAAAGAAGGCGCGCAGGCGGTGCAATTGCCCGCGGGCGTGAGCGTGGGCGAGGCCTTGAAGCGGCTCGACCGCGACGCGGCGAAGCAAGCTCTGGCGGCGAAAGTGGACGGGCGCGAAGTCGATCTCGCCTACAAGCTGGAGCCTGCGGGCGAGAACGGCGGCGTCGAAGGCACGGCGACCATCGAGATCGAGCCGGTGCTGCCCGCCACGCGCGACGGCCTCGACGTGCTGCGCCATTCGACGGCGCACCTGTTGGCCGCCGCCGTCTTAGACCTCTTCCCCGGCACGCAACTCGGCATCGGCCCCGCGCTCCTGGACGACCCGCGCTACGGTTTCTTCTACGACGTGATCGCGCCGCGCCAGTTGACGGATGAAGATTTGCCCGTCATCGAAAAGCGGATGCGCGACATCGCCAGGCGCAACCTCGCGTATCGCCGCGAAGAGTTGCCGAAGGCGGATGCGCTCGCCATCTTCAAGGAACGCGGCGAGCCTCTGAAGTGTGAGTTGGTGGAGACGAAGGGCGGCGAGACGGTGAGCGTCTATCACATAGACAATTCGCCGTTCATAGATTTCTGCCTCGGCCCGCACGTGCCGAACACGAACAAGCTGAAGGCGTTCAAACTGCTCACGCTCTCCGGCAGTTACTGGATGGGCGACGCCGAGCAAGCGCAGATGCAGCGCATCTACGGCACGGCCTTCTTCACGCCTGAAGAACTCGACGCCTGGCAGCGGCAACGCGAGGAAGCCGAGCGGCGCGATCACCGGCGGCTGGGGCGCGAACTCGATCTCTTCTCGATTCAGGACAACTACGGACAGGGTCTCATCTTCTGGCATCCGAAGGGCGCGATGATCCGGAAGCAGATGGAAGATTACCTGTACGCCGAGTTGATCAGGCGCAACTACAGTTTCGTCTACACGCCGCACATCGCCAAGCGTGAGCTCTGGCGTGTGAGCGGTCATGATCAGAATTACGGCGATTCGATGTTCGCCCCGACGACGCTCGAAGAGACGGAGTTTCGCCTCAAGCCGATGAACTGCCCGTTCCACATCGGCATCTATAAATCGCAGCCGCGCTCGTATCGAGATTTGCCGCAGCGTTACGCGGAGATGGGCACGGTCTATCGCGCCGAACTATCGGGCACGCTGCACGGGTTGATGCGCGTGCGCGGCTTCACGGTGGACGACGCGCACCTCTTCTGCACGCCCGAACAGGTGCGCCGGGAGATCGGCGACTGCGTGGACTTCGTGCAGGAAGTCTTCCGCACGTTCGGCTTCGAGCGCGTGAAGTTCGAGTTGTCCGTTAAGGGCAACGAGACGAACAAGAATTACCTCGGCGCGGAAGAAGATTGGGTGCAGGCCGAGAGCGCGCTCGCCGATGCTCTCAATGAGCGCGGCGTCTCATACGAGCGCATGGAGGGCGAGGCGGCCTTCTACGGGCCGAAGATCGACCTCAAGATCGAGGACGCCATCGGGCGGCTCTGGCAACTCGGCACGGTGCAGTGGGATTTCAATTTGCCGGAACGCTTCGAACTTGAGTACATCGGCGAAGACAACACGCGCCATCGCCCCGTGATGGTGCATCGCGCCCTGTTCGGTTCAATCGAACGCTTCTTCGGCATTTTGATCGAGCATTACGGGGGCGCGTTCCCGCTGTGGCTCGCGCCCTTGCAGGTGGCTGTGCTGCCGATCACGGATCGCATCAACGAGTATGCCGAAGCGGTCGCGCGTGAATTGCGCGAGGCGGGCTTGCGGGTCGAGTCGAACACGCGCAGCGAGAAGATCGGCGCGAAGATACGCGACGCGCAGTTGCAGAAAGTGCCGTTCATGCTCGTGCTCGGCGACCGCGAGATGGAGCAGGGAAACGTCGCCGTGCGCGAGCGCGCGCGGGGCGACCTCGGCTCGATGCCGACGGAAGATTTCAAGCGGATGGCGCGCGTCCTCATCGAGTCGCGCGCGTTGACCAATACATAAGTTTCAAGTTTCAGGTTTCAGGTTTCAAGTCTGAATGTTCTTTAACTTGAAACCTGAAACCTGAAACCTGAAACTTCTAACCGAGGAGGTGGAGCAATCTCACCAAGTTTTCGCGGGCGCGGACAGCGCCCTGACACACGCCGGACACCCTCTGCGCGCATCAACGACCGGATTCGCGTGCCCGAAGTGCGCGTCATCGGCGACGATGGCGAGCAACTCGGCATCTTGA
>DASQLU010000033.1:0-59148 GCA_035645855.1 Pyrinomonadaceae bacterium | reverse complement strand
GGCGACAGAATGTAGCCCACGGCGTGAGCCGTGGGGATAAGCCGCCACACGACGAGAGAAGCCCCTGTTAAGGGGCGAAAGAAGTTCAAGATTGAATATCTTTCGCCCCTTAACAGGGGCTTCTCTGTTTTACCCATTTTGAACCCACGGCTTACGCCGTGGGCTACAACTATTACGCCCCTGCCGGGGCTTCAAGAGCACGGCATCTGCTTAAATCGAACTCACGTTAATTTAATAACGGAAGTTTTTGCCCGGTGATAAATCTACGCGCTTTGTTAGGACATCATCGCCCGGACACACCGCACGCGGCGCAAACGCTCGCTAACTGTACATCTATGCGCTCCCGGCGGCGAAGGTCGCGCTCGATTCCAGTTCGGCGATGAGTTCGACGAGCAGCGGGCGACACTCTTCGGGTTCGAGATAGTCCTTGCCGAGCAGTTTCATCATCACACGCTCTTTCGTCTCGCCGTTCACTTCCTTCAACATCGCGCGGCAGAGCGCGGCCAGCACGTCCGGCGCGAATTGCTTGCCGGCGTTCTTCCGAAAGTCTTCGACGACTTCCTTGAAAAACTTGCGCCGCTTGTAGGTGCGGTCGGTCGTCATCGCATCGAACGAATCGGCGACGGCGACGATCTTTGCGCCGGGCGGTATCTGGTCGCCGGTCAAACCTTCCGGGTAGCCGCGCCCGTCGATGCGCTCGTGGTGATACTTTGCCATCAGCGGGATGTCCGCATAAGGATGCTGGATGGGGGCGAGTATCTCGTAGCCGGCGGCCGGGTGGCGGTTGAGTTCGGACGACTGCTTGGCGTCGATTTTGTACGGCGCGTTGATGATGTCGCGCTCGACGACGAGTTTGCCGATGTCGTGCAGGTAGCCCGCGACGGCGATGCCCTCGACCTGTTCCTCGCTCCAGCCCAACTCGCGTGCGATGATCTCGCTATACTTGCCGACACGCTCCGAATGCCCCTGCGTGTACTTGTCCTTGCAGTCAATGGCCGCGGCGAAGGCGCGCACGGTGTCGCGGTAAATGGTGCGGAGGTCTTCATAGAGTCCGCGCGTCTCTTCAGCCCTTTGCTCTACTTCGCGCAGCAGCCGGTGGTTATAAATCCCGACGCCGATGTGCCGCGCCATCGTCCGCACCACTTCCCTCTCATTTGGCGTGAATTCCACGCCCGTCGCCTTGTCGCCGAGCATGATGAAACCGACGAACTTTTTATGCACGACGAGGGGTACGGTCAGTTGGAGACGAAATTGAACGAGCGTATTGAAGAGTTGTTCGCCGAGTTGATGGCGAGCGAGTTCGAGTTGCTCCGTGTCGGACAATAACAGTGCGCGCGGGTGGAGCGTGGACAACATTTCCGCGCTCGCGGCGGCGAAACGCAGAGATGCGGGCGGCTCCTCTCCCAAATTCCACGCGGCGACGAAGCGCAGCTTCTCTTCGCCCAACATGTATTCGGCCACCGCGCCCCGGCGGACGCCGAGCGCGCCCAGAACGACGTGCAGCGTGGTGCGCACCATCTCCGCGAAGTCGCGCGTGTCCGCCAACTCTTCGCCGAGGTCTGCGAGGGCGGAAAAGGCGTGAATCAGTTTGGTCGTTTGGTCTGTCATCAACTCTATGTGTGCCTGCCGACCGGGACGCGGCCGTGCCCGGACAAGTTCACTTCAGACAGCATCCTGAGCGCGTCGTGCTCGTCGGCGGCGAGCGCGGCGTGCAGCGTCAGGCCGAGAATTTCGAAGAGTTGCGCCGCCTGCGCGTTGACGTTCGAGAAGACGAGGGGGGCGCGCGCGCGTTCGGCCGCGTCGATCACGCCGAGCATGATCGAGACGCCGATGCTGTTGACGAGCCCGGTGTTTTTGAAATCGACGACGAGCGCGCGACAGCCTGCGCCAAGCGCGGCGCGGCATTCGCGTTCGATGCGTTCGCCGCTGAGCTTGTTGAGATAGTCGCTGGCGTAAATGACGGCGATGTCGTCGGTGCGTGTGGAACGCACCGGCGAGCGGTCGTGCGAGTCAACCATTTTGTTTACGACCCTTCTATCGACGTAGGAATTTCGTCATGCGGAGGCGCGTGCCGTCGTCAACCCGCTCGAACTCCACTTCATCCATGAGAGTGCGAATTAGTTTGAGACCCCAGCCGCGGCGTCCGTTATTCTCTTCTCGTGCGTCGTTGCCGTTGGTACCGGCGTTCGTGGGGGAGGGCACGATTATACCCCTGCTTGAAACCGTGACCACTAATTTATCACTTTCGAGACGAAAACGTTGATAAATTTTTCGGTCGGGGCTGAGGCTGTGTTCCGCCGCGTTGATGCACGCCTCGATGAGCGCGGTTTTGATCTGATTGATGGCCTCGGCCGGGAAATCGAGGCGGCGCGCGATCTGCTCGACCGTGTGCGCGGCGATGAGTTCCGTGTCGCTCCCCATCGGAATCACCATCTCGAATTCATCCGGCGCGGACGCGCTCTCGGCGGCCCCGGCGTCCGCCCCCTCGGGGCTGAGCCGCGCGGTCAGAAGTTCGAGTTGTTTGCGACTCGAACTAAACGCGCCCCTTTCGTTCAACAATTCGGACGCCTCGGCCGAGAATCCTTCGGGCGCAACCAGCCACAGCTTGAAGCGTTTGAAGCCGCAGGAATGACCGACCTGCACGAGCCGGTCGCACCAGACTTCGGTGAGGGCGCGACCCGCTTCGAGTTTGGAATCGATTTCGGCCGTGAGCCAGACGATCTCGTTGGCGTCCGTGTAGGGCATCGCGTCGAAGCCGTGCGCGACGGCGCAGCGTTCCTCGTCGCAGATGAGCAGCATGGGCGCGTGAAACGAAGCGCAACTCGCCGCGTGGACGATCTGCGGCAGGCGTATCAGGTCGGTCTCGGCGTCAAGTCCGAGTTCGATCTCTTCAGCCTCGACGCCGTGATAGATGCGGCTGAAACGGTCGTAATGCAACAGGCTGGCGGCGACCCGCTGTGCATCGAAGCGCGCGAGCAGTTCGTGCAGGTTGAGCGCGGCGGCGCGGCGGTAATGGCGCGCCATCGTCTGCGGCGCGCGTTTCAAGGTTTCGACGAGCGTATCGGCCACGACGAGCGCGCGCGGTTCAGCCGCGACCTGCAGACGGTAGCTGGCGCGCAGGTAATCGCGCCAGAGGCTTTCCGTGCCGATCTCCATGAAGGTGGCATTGAAGCTGGCGAGTTCGCGCACGTGCAAAGCGAACATCAGCGGGTAGAGTTCGTCCGGTTCAAGCTCCAGCCTTCGGCGCCAGGCTTCGACGGGCGACTTCCCCCCGGCGTTCGACGCCGCCTCGTGCAGCAAACGTATCAGCGCACGCCGCGTCGTGTGCGAGGGCGTGATCTCTTCTAGGATCGAGTTGAAGCGGCGGTTGATGCGCCCGCCCAGAATCTCGTCCACGTAAATTTTCTGGCATTCGAGAAAACTGGTGAGCGACACGTTGTCGCGCCGCGCCGCGTACATGAAAGAAGCGATGTAGAACGGGCTGCCGTTAAACAGTTGCACGATGAGGTCGCGCGTCTCGTCGTTAACGGGGACGCGCTCGGTGAATGCCAGCCGTTCGACGAGCGTGCGCGCGTCCGACTCCGCCAGCGATTCGAGATGGAGCGTGCCGAAGCCGTCGAAGCGGTGCGGCACGTTTCCGCCGCTCAACTCATCGAGCAGCCCGCGCCGCAGCCCGCACAGGACGAAGGGCACGTCGCCGTGCATGGAGACCTGTGCGATCTCGTTGCCGAGCTCGACCTCGCCACGCAATTTTTCGATGTTCTGAATCTCATCCAACAATACAACCGAGCGCGCCCCGCGTGCTGCCGCCAGTGCGGGCGCGCCGAAGCACAGGCGCACGAGCGAGAGTTCGTCGCTGCCCTCGCGCGCGCGTTCGTAGGCCGACACCAGCCGTTCGATCCATTCGTAATCCGACGGGTTTGCCAGATCGACGAGGTCGCGCAGGGCGGGCGGCGCGTTGACGAACGAGGCATCATCGCGTCTGTGCGCGACGAGTTGCGACAGGAATGTGTGGAGAAAACGACGCGCGGCGGTCGCAATCGTCTGTTCCTGGCGGGTAAAAGCGAAATAGATCGGCGAGGCGACGCCGCGCTGCTGGAAGAGTTTGTCGTAGGCTTGGCGCAACAGTTCGGACGCGCCGGCGGCGGGCGCGGCATGGACGAGCAGGCCGCGGTGCGGCGACGTGGAAGGCGCGAGCGCGACGATCTCTCGCAAGTGATCGCTTCGCCCGATGAAGTTCTCCGGTGCGATTCGACCCAGTATGCGTTTGGCCGGGGAGGCCTTGAAGATGTTTTCAGTTGACATCACGGAGGGGGATGGAAGGAGTTTTATTGACGGGAGGGACGTAGGAGACGATGCAGTTTTTGCCCCGGCTCTTGGCGACGTAGAGCGCGTGGTCGGCTGCACCGATGATGCTGGAGGGGGTTTCGAGTTTCGGCCCGAAGGCAGAGATGCCGATGCTCACCGTGATCGCCCCGCCGGGCTGGCTCTCGCCGTGCGGATAGGAAGATTTCTCGACACGGCTGCGGATGCGCTCGGCGATGACGAGCGCTTCCGTGGCGCTCGTCTGGGGCAGCAATATGCTGAACTCCTCGCCGCCGTAGCGTGAAGCCACGTCGGCCGAGCGCAGTGCGGATTTCAAGCACTGCGCCGTAATCTCAAGGGCGAGGTCGCCCGCCTGATGGCCGTGGCGGTCGTTGTACTCCTTGAAATTATCAATGTCGATCATCAGGAAGCTCATCGGGAAGCGGTGGCGCTTGGAACGCTCGAACTCCTCGCCCAGACGCTCTTCGAGGTAGCGTCGGTTGAGCAGGCCGGTGAGCGGGTCGGTGATGGAGAGCAACTGAAACTCCGTCGCCTTCTGATGCCAGCCGGCGCGGTCGAGCGCGAGCGCCATCTGCGGAACCATCGACTCAAGCAGGTGCAGGTCAACGTCGTTGTAAGATTCGCCACCCGCCTTGTCCGTCATGTTGATGACGCCGACTTTCCGGCCGCCCGTAATGATCGGGTAGCTGATGAAAGAATTCGTCTTGTACCTGCGTTCGGCGGGCGCCCGGTGCATTTCAGTCACGGTCAGGTCGCGCACGACGCGCGGCCGCCCGTCGAGCAGGACAGCGCCGGACACACACTCGCCGACGCGCACACGCTGCTCCTGCGCCTCCTCCGCGCGCGGCCCCACGGCCGCCTTCACTTCAAGTTCATTCGCCGCCTCGTCGAACAGCAGGAGCGAACCGCGCTCCGAGCGCAGCAGTTCGGTCGAGTGGCGCAGGATGGCCGCGTAGGCTTCGCCCGGTTCCACCTCGTTGATCTGCTGCGTGAAGGCTTGCAAGTGATACGAGGCGCGCATGCTGCGCTCCAACTCTTCGCGCAGGCGCAGCACTTCGAGCGGCATCGCCAGTTCGAGACAAAATTCGGCCACGCCGCGCCGCTTCTCATCCGGCAATCCGCCGTCGCCCACCAGAAACGCACCCTTCAACTCGTCGCCCACGGCGAGCGGGAAAAGTTCTACTTCCTCACCCTGAAAAGTAAACAACTGCCGCGACCCCGGCTCGCCGCCGGCCAATTTCAGCGGCGCGCCGCTGTTAACTTTGGCGTTCAATTCCGGCAGCTTATTTTTGAACCTCCCCGTCGCACAAGCGGGTGCGAAACCCTCTTCCGTCCGCATCACGATGGCGACGGACTTGAGTTTGAATCGTTCGCGAAAATTTTCCAGAGCGGTTACGCAAGCCGTCTGCAATTTTATGCCCGGCGGAAAATAGAAGTCGGTCGCGCCGACTTCGGACGCCTCGCCGGCAACACCACCCGATTCCGCCGCCGGCAACCCGTGCTCCTGCAACCCGCGCGTCTGTCCCGCTGCCCGTTCCGCCCCCCGTCCCCTTGCCTTTCCAGTTTCCTGCCCGTCCGCTTCACCCGTCGTCGCCGCCCCGCTTTGCACGCGCGCTTTGGAGGCCACTTCGGCCAGTTGCGCGGCGAGTTCGTCGAGGTTATGACGCGAGGCGAAGATGACATTGCGAAACAGTTCGGTTGACAGCAACTCGCGCAAATCGCCCTTGCGGAAGCGTTCGGCCAGTTCGCGATAGTCCGCGGTCGACAAAAAAGCGCGCCCGCCGATGACGGCGAGCGGGCGGGACGCGTCCGCGCCGATGGGCAGCGCGAAACAATGAAGCCCGGCATGGCAGCGATAATGCGTGGCCTCGCCCGCCTCCCGTGCGCGCTGGAAGGCGACGCCGCAATAGGGATCGCAGAGGTGCGCGTGCGTAGTCGAAGTTTGGAAGGCGTGGCAGATGGAATTGTTGTTGGAGATGGCGAGTTGCGGCGGCTGGTGGCCGTCAACCAGCAGGATCGAGAGATCGGTCTCAGCCGCGACAAATTCCTGCAGATGCTCCCATTCGGGCGTCGCCTGCAGTTCCTCGTTCTGGAATTTCGCACGCTCGGCGGCGGCTATTTTTTCCATGCTGAATCCGATTGCGTTGGGATGTTCCCGTTGCTTGATTAAGGGGTCGAGTCTTAGGTATGGAGTCCGGCGACGGAGGCTCTAAACGGCTAGCCACATCGGAACCGGACAAGCGGGGTCGGGCTGCTGACACCCACACAGCAGTATAAGTGCCCCGCTGCTAAGAGACAAGAGTATTCTACAGAAAGATTTAACCGCAGCCTGTTAAATCATCGCCCGAGCGAGATGAAGTGTCGGCAATCTTTTTCTGTAAACGACGAATCCCTGTTTTTTTTCACGAAGCGGCCACCTGTTCGGGATTTTTCAGGCCGGGCGCATCGTCTCCCACAACCTGTTCGATGTCCGGTTGGTCTGGACTGATGCGGATGCAGGCGGCGAAGTGTGTGGGCTTGATCTCGGCGAGCGCGGGCACGACCTCGCGGCAGGCCGCCACCGCATAGGGGCAGCGCGTGTGAAAACGACAACCCGGCGGCGGGTTGAGCGGTGAGGGCACGTCGCCCGTGAGTACGATGCGACGACGCGCGGCCTCGCGTTCCGGATCAGGGAAAGGCACGGCTGAAATCAGGGCTTTCGTGTAGGGCATGAGCGGTTCGCCGTAGACGCTTGTGGCCGCTCCGACTTCGACGAATTTGCCCAGATACATGACGGCGATGCGGTCGGAGAGGTGACGTATGGCGCGCAGGTCGTGCGAGATGAAAAGGTACGTGAGATGATGCTCGCGCCGCAGCCGTTCCAGCAAATTCATGATCTGCGCCTGGATGGAAACGTCGAGCGCGGAGATCGGTTCATCCGCAACTATGAATTCGGGGTTAGCGGCCAAAGCGCGGGCGATGCCGATGCGCTGGCGTTGTCCGCCGGAAAATTCGCGCGGGTATCGTTTGAAGTGGCGCGCGCTCAAGCCCACGGTCTCCAGCAACTCCCTCACACGTTCCGGCCGCTCGCCCCCGCGCGCAAGGCCGAAAGTTTCCAAAGGCTCGGAGACGATCTGCCCGACGGTCATCAAAGGGTTGAGCGAGGCATAAGGGTCTTGAAAGATCATCTGCATGTGCCGCCGCATCCTGCGCAACTCCCTTGACGTTAAATGCGAGAGTTCGCGCCCGCGAAAATAGACTTGCCCGCGCTTGTGCGGCGTGAGCCGCAGAAGCGCGCGGCCGAGCGTTGACTTGCCGCAGCCCGACTCGCCGACCAGTCCCAACGTCTCGCCCGTTTTGATCTCGAACGAAACGCCGTCCACCGCCTTAACCAAGCCGCGGCTCCGCGCGTCGCTCGCAAAGTTTCCCCACGCCGAATTGCCTGCCGCACCGAAATGCACTTCGAGATCGCGCACGGAGATGAGCGGTTCGGTCGTCTCCCCTGTCGGAGCAGGCGACGGAGGAGCGAAGCGTTTATACGTTGTGTCGGGCGTATTCATGGCTTGCCGCCTGAGGCCGGCTGAGCGTAAATTTCGCCGGCGAAGTGGCAGAGAGAAAAGTGTTCGGGCGTGAGCTGGACAAAGGGCGGAAAGTCGCGGCGACAAACGTCTTCGGCGCGTTCGCAGCGCGGCGCAAAGGGGCAGCCTGCGGGCAGGCGCGCTACGTCGGGCGGAAGCCCCGGAATCTGGTAGAGCGCGCCGCCGGGCGCGTCCACGCCGGGCATCGAGCGCAGCAAAGCTTTCGTGTAAGGGTTCGCGGAACGGGCGAACAGTTCCCGTGTCGGCGACTGCTCGAACACTTTTCCCGCGTACATCACGACGACGCGATCCGTCATGCCCGCGACTACGCCGAGATCGTGCGTGATGAGAATGACGCTCAACCCCGTCTGATTTTTCAGGCTTCTGATCAGTTCGAGAATTTGCGCCTGGATGGTCACGTCGAGCGCGGTCGTCGGCTCGTCGGCGATGAGCAATTCGGGCTGGCAGGAGAGCGCCATGGCGATCATCACGCGTTGTCGCATCCCGCCGGAAAATTCGTGCGGGTAATCGTCCGCACGCCGCCGCGCGTCTGGGATGCCGACCATGTCGAGCATACGGACGGCCTGCTCACGCGCCTCACGCTTCGTCTGCCGCAGGTGCAAACGGGTCAACTCCATCAACTGCGCGGAGACGCGCATGAAAGGATTGAGCGAGGCCATCGGGTCTTGAAAGATCATGCTGATGCGCTTGCCACGAATCCGGCGCACGGCTTCGAGCGGCAGCGACAGAATATCCAGGCCTTGAAATACGACCTCGCCGCGCACGATTTTTCCGGCAGGTTCAGCGACGAGCCGCAGCAGCGAGAGACTCGTGACCGATTTTCCCGAGCCGGATTCGCCTACGATGCCGAGCGTCTCGCCCCGCCAAAGGTCGAAGCTCACGCCGTCGACCGCCCTCACCACCCCGTCTTCGCTCCCGAAATAGGTGCAGAGGTTTCTGACTGACAGGAGCGGTTCGGCGTGGCTCATCGGTTCGTGCCTGTTTCAGACTGCCGCTATTTCAAAGTGCGTCTATTTCAGATCGTGTGGGAGACCGGCGGCGCACAGGTTAATGGCCGGGCGGACGGTTGCTGACAATTCTGATGGTCGAGTCGCGTTTCGGCGGCTGCCAGTTGGTGTTAATACGTACATGTTGCAGGGAGGGCGCGTCGAGCACGTTGGAGTCGAAGCCCGCGACGTAAGGTTTGACGAGCGCGTAAGAGGACGCAAAATAGATCGGGATCGCGGGCAGTTCTTCGAGCGCCTGCTGTTCCGACAGGATGGGTTGTGTCGGTGCGCCGGCGGAAGGCGAAGAATTGGGCGCGGCTTCGGCGGAATTCGCCTCGCCGGGAGGAGTTGGGCGCGGGGTGGAAGAGGCGTTCGCCTCCGCGCCGTCGCTCGTCCCGGCGCTCGTCACGAAATTCAAACGCGCCGGGTCGAACATGGCGAGTATGTTGCTCTCCTCGTCAACTGTTTGCATGATCATGCTGCGACGCGCCACGTCGTAATCGCCGCTAACGAGCGCCGCTTCATAGTCGTCCCAGTTGCGCAGCACGATCTCGGTCTCCACACCGAGCACGTTGCGCCACATCGAGGCGATGGCGGCCGCCACGGCGCGGTGCTGCTCATTGCGATTCACCAGCAGGCGAACACGCGGAAAGTTGTTTCCGCCCGCGAAGCCTGCTTCAGCTAACAGCCGACGCGCTTCGTCTGCGTCGAATGATACGCCCCGCTCTACTCCGTCCGCGCCACCTTCGCCCGTGACGGGTAAAAATCCGACGGCGGCCTCGGTCGCACCGCCGAGCGTGTCCGCGCTGAGCCGCTGACGGTCGACGGCGAGCGATAAGGCCTGACGCACGCGCCGGTCGTTGAAGGGTGGGCGCGTGGTGTTGAAATCGTAGAAGGTCAACGCCCCGAATGTGGCACGCCGAAAATCCTTATAAGGCGTGAGCAGTTTCATCGCCAGCGGCTCGATGTTGGCATTCGTCACCGCATCGACTTCACCCGCGCGATAAGCCGATAGAGCGGCTTCGGCGTCCGTGGCGGGGACGAAGCGGATGCGTTCGAGTGCGACGATCTTCGCGTTCCAATAACTGTCCGCGCGTTCCAATACGACGCCGTCGGCGGCTTGCGCGCTCAGGTTGAAAGCCCCGTTCGAAATGATCGGTGCGCTGTTCTCCGCACGCGCATCGTCGCGCGTCCCCTCGTCGCCTTCAGCCCTCTCCGCACGCTCGGCTTCCTTCGCATCCCTCGACTGATGCACCGGACGAAACACCGGATGGGCGACGAGGGCGGGGAAATTTTTATCCGGCCTTTGCAGACGCACTCTCAAGGTGAAATCGTTGAGAGCTTCGACGCCGAGTTCGGCCTTAACGGGGATGGGGCTGGCGTCAGGGGTTGCGACTTGCGTCGCCTCGCCCGCCCTGCCCCCATCTGCCGTTGCGGGCGGCGACGTGGCGGGCAACTCCCGAATGAACCCATTAACCTGCACGCCTTCGATGTTGGCTAACAGTTTCGCATGGGGTGCGCGTTCGCCGAGTTGCAGTGTGCGTTGCCACGAACGCAGGAAGTCGTGCGCCGTCACGGGATCGCCGTTCGACCAGCGCGCGTCGTGGCGTAGATGAAACGTCCATTCACGATCTCCCGCGGCCGACTCCCAATGAAGTGCGACGCCCGACACGGGCTTCAAAGTCCGCGCATCGTATTCCGTCAATCCTTCAAACATTGCGCGCACCACATCCGTATCTGGCGGGGCGGCGGCCAGCGCGGGGTCGAAGACCTGCGGCAGCCCGCCATCGCTCCAGCGAAACTCCTGGCGCGTCGGCACAATGATGCGGCCATAATAGGTCTCGCCCTCTTCGCTCGAAAAGCAACCTCCGCTCGCGACTGTCAGACCGACGGCCAGGCACACGGCCAGTCCCGCGCGCCAACGCGCCCGTCGGGAACTCGAAGCTGCCATGTGCCCTTTCATCTTCAACAATCTTTCGGAGAGATCATTTCCCGCACGCCAAAGCCTTCAGCTTTTCATAAACCGCACGAGCCTGCTCGCGCGTCTCATCGAAGCCCCCGGAGGTATCGATCAGGTAATCAGCAAACTTCTTCTTTTCCTCCTGCGGCATCTGCGACGAGATTCGGCGGACGGCTTCGTCCCGTTTCAGCCCGTCGCGTTTGACCAAACGTTCGAGTTGCAGTTCCGGGCGACAGTAGACCACGATCAACTTATCAAAGCGTGCGTAGCTGCCCGTCTCAATCATCAGGGCGGCATCCACAACGCCGACTCCGCGCGGGTCTTGTGCTTCGCAACCCCGCAGCCACATATCCTGCGCTTCGATGATCAGCGGGTGAAGAAGTGAGTTTAACAGCGCCCGCTTCGTTTCATCGCTAAAGACTATCGCACCCAGTTTCGCGCGATCAAGCGCGCCGTCAGGTTGTAAGACCTCGCTGCCGAATGCTTCCGCGACGGAGCGCAGACCGATGCTGCCCGGCGCTACCACCTCGCGCGCAGTCTGGTCTGCGTCGAGCACATGACATCCCAATTCGGCGAGCACGGACGAGACGTAAGACTTGCCGACCGCGATTGATCCTGTGAGTCCCGCGCGTAGCATCTTTGTGCTTCAGGCCAACCCGCGCCGACGCCGCGCCGCCGTCAGAGTATTTTGCATGAGCATCGCCACGGTCAGCGGCCCGACTCCGCCCGGAACGGGCGTCAGCCAGCTCGCTACCCTTTCCGCCTCTGCCGGGTGGACGTCGCCGACGAGTGTAAAACCGCGCCTTGCTATGGCTTCGATGCGCGCCGCGGCGTTTTCCCCGAAAAAGTCTTTAGCCATCCCGACATCGGTAAATTTGTTCATGCCCACGTCGATAACCGTCGCGCCCGGCTTTACATGCTCCGCGCGAATCAAGCCTATCTGCCCGACCGCCGCGATGAGGATGTCTGCCTGTCTCGTCATAGACGCCAGTTCATTCGTATGTGAATGGCAGATGGTGACGGTGGCGTCATGTTGCAACAAGAGTTGCGCGAGCGGGCGGCCGACGATGTGACTGCGGCCGACGATACAGGCATGCCGGCCGCTGACTGGGATGCACTCGCGCGTCAGCAATTCGATAATGCCCGCGGGCGTGCAGGGCGCGAACCCGGCGCGGCCGAGCGTGAGACGCCCGACGTTGACGGGATGAAAACCATCGACATCTTTCGCCGGGTCTATCGCCTCAAGCACGCGAGCCTCATCCACGCCGTGCGGCAGCGGCAACTGTATGAGAATGCCGTCAACATCGTCGCGTGCGTTGAGCGTCTCAACCTCCGACAGCAACTCATCCGTCGTTGTCTCTTCGGGCAGCTCGTGGTGTTCGGAGCGAAGCCCCACCGTCTCGCAGGTGCGCACCTTATTGCGCACGTACACGGCCGAGGCCGGATCGTTCCCGACGCGCACAGCTACCAGGCACGGAACATAGCCGTGCTCAGCTTTCAAACGCGCCGCCTCCTCGCTCACCTCCAACTTGATAATTTCGGCGACACGCGCACCGTCAAGAATTTTGGCGCGCTGTTTCTCTTCGTTCATAGTCAGCATAGACGGTGACAGGATCGAGGCATCCTAACATATTTCCGTCTACACTCGCTCGTGCTTGGTCGGGCGATGCGTGCACCGAATATTCGTTCACACGGGTTGCTCGAACGCCTTTCACGCAACCGCAAAAGTGGAAGGCTCGCGAATAGTTTGCACTACCCGCGAGCCTTCCGCGTTTACGCGGCCTTCATTATTAATGTCGGTGGGAGGACAATTAACTGCGTAAACTCTCTGTCGAATATTTCTCGCGCAGTAGGTTTCAGTCTGTGACTGAGCCTATCTTTCCGCGCGCTTCAACGGCTGCCGTTACCGGCCAACTTGTGCAACTCGCCCATGTCATTTTCGCGTTTCCTGTCCAGCAGGAAGTTGCAAGTGTGGATCAGGTCTTTCAGTCCGGTGGGCTTCTTCAAAAAAGCATCAGCCCCGGCAGCCAGCGCCTCATCATGTCTGAGGCTGCCCGTAAAGAGAATGATCGGGATGCGGCGGCGGTGCGCCAGTTGGCGCGCCCGCTTCACCAGCGAGAGGCCGCTCTCTCCCGGCAGTTGAGCGTCGAGGATAATCAAATCATAAGGCTCGTCGCCTTCGAGTTTCTTCCGTACCAACGAGCCGTCGCGACAAATATCCACTTGCCAGCTTTCGAGTTCCAATAACTGCTTGACCGTAAAGAGGACTAAATCGTAGTCCTCTGCGTATAAAATTCTGGTCTGCTGCAAATTAGAGCACCTTCCTTCTCCCGGGTGAGGTTGGCAAGAAGAGTAGCGAGCCGCGCCGGATTGAGTTAGAGCTCGCCTCGTAGCACGCATAGCAACAAGCGTACCTTCCGTCCGACGTTACTCTTTACGATAACCCGCCGTTTGATTCAATTCACGATTGTCGGTGCTGTTAAGCGGGATGCGGCGGTATCGGGGCGCGGGGCGGACGACACGTGTTCGGGTCAAATATTTTGGAGTGGTAATAATTTACACGGTGCGCGCAGCTATTGGCGGCTTAACGGTAAATGTGAAGGGAGTTTAACTATATTTGAAAGAAACCTTGCTGAGCGTATCGTTTTGGTCGCATCCATTTATATGGAATCACGAATCCGAAAATGAGATCAGCGCGCGGTTCCGTGTCGAGATGTCTGCTTGTTTTCGGGTCGCATGAGACTGACGCGGCGGGTGCGCGTTGGCTTTCGCAGGGCGAGCAAGTCACTGTGTCGCCCGTTGACGATGTAGGCGAGCCCCTGGTGTGTGATGTTGAGCAGGCGTGCGGCGCGCGTGATACTCCCTTTCGCGCTGTCAAGGGCGAGCCGGATCAAATTGCGCTCGTAGGCGCGCACCTCTTCTTCGAGCGAACAGCCCGACCACGCCTCGCCGAAATGAGACTTGTTCGTCTGCCTGAGCGCAACCGCCTGCACGGCCTGCGCGTCGATGACGGTCTCCTCCGGCGTTGTGATGAAAGTTCGCTCGATGAGAATGCGCAACTCGCGCGCGTTGCCGCGAAGGGGCAGGCTCGTCATGGCCGCCAGGCTTTCAGGCGTGAAATTAAGTTGCTTGCGATAACGCTTCCGCGCCTCGTCGATGAAATGCTCGGCGAGCACGGGGATGTCTTCGGGTCTCTCACGCAAGGGCGGCAGTTCGAGATGAAAAGCGTTTAAGCGATAGAACAAGTCGTTGCGGAAAAGGCCACGACTCACGCGCTGCCGCAAGTCATGATTAGTCGCCGCGATAATTCGCACGTTGACCCACACCGGCAGCGAACTCCCAATCGGATACATCTCACCGTGGTCAATCAAACGCAGCAGTTTGGCTTGATGGGCGAGAGTCAATTCGCCGATCTCGTCGAGGAAGAGCGTGCCGCCGTCGGCTTCGAGCGCCGTGCCCGGATAATCTTCCGAGGCGTCCGTGAAGCTTCCCCTTTTGTGGCCGAACAGTTGCGATTCGGCGAGCGTGTCGCAAAGCGCCGCGCAATTGAGCGCTACGAATTGACCGCCGCGACCGCTCCATTCGTGGATCAGGCGCGCCAGCACATCCTTTCCCGTCCCCGTCTCGCCGCTCAGCAAAACCGAGCCTGCACCGCGCGCGATGGCCTGCGCTTCACGCAACAGGCTCGCGGTCTTTTCCGAGCCATGGACGAATTTGTGCGCGCCGCGCGCGACCGTTTTGTCAGGTTTCGCCGGCGGCATGATGAGGCGGCGGGCGCAAGCGCGCAGACGCGTGAGCAGTTCCGGTTGCCGTGTCTGTGATAGGAACTCGTCGGCGCGCACGTAGATAGACTGTAACTCTTCGTGCACATTATCGCGTGCCAGTTCTTCGAAAATGGTGAGCAGGGCGCAGCCCGCGCCTTCGCGGTCGTTGAGTCGCTCGCTCAGCGCAACCGCACGCTGGAATGCTTCGTGCGCCTGCGTGCGCCGGTCGAGTCGTGTGAGTGCGATGCCGTGTGTGATCAAAGTTTCAGCCAGCAGTGCTTGCTCGTCGCCGCGCTCCAGTGCGCGCACGGCGGCACGGGCGATCCGCTCGGCCTCGGAGTTACAGCCTTGCGCGAGCAGAGCGCGGGCGCGAGTTTCATCAACCTGCGCGGCTCGCACCCGGTCATTTAAACGAATGAAGAGATGTCGCGCGCGCGCAAGATGTTCAAAGGCTTCGTCAAAGCGTCCGACGCGGAAGAGGGAGAAGCCTAAATTGTTTTCGACGCTGGCGAGATAATGCGTATGTCCCGCCTGTTCCAGATAGAAACTCGCCGCCGTCAGTTCGAGCAAGGCATTGTCGATGTAATCCGGCCGCCCGTCCGCGACGCCGAGGGACTCCCACGTTCCGGCCAGCGTGCTGTGGAATTTGCCTTTCAGGGCGTAGCTTTCGCATTGATCGACGAGAGGCGTGGCTTCGAGCAGGATCGCCAGGGCTTCTCTAAGGCGTGCGGCTGATCGCTCCACTTCCGCGAGTCTCACCTGTGCGATCCCCTTCAACTCCACCTCGGTATTCGGCAAACATTCCAAAGCGTGTCGCAGCATCACGCGCGCTTCGTCGTAACAACCCTCGCGCCAGTAGCACCAGGCCAACTCGATTTCCGCCTCGGCCGCACGGCTGGCCTCACCGAGCGAGTCGAAAAGCGATTGGCTTTCGCCGATTAAATCTTTCGCGATGTCTTGCGAACCCGCGACGAGGTGCGTGCTGCCCAACCATCCGCTTAAGACCCCCACGCGCAACAAAACTACTGCCTGAGTCAGAGGTTCAAAATCTCTCAGGTCTGGACGCTGACCGATTCCCTGCCACAATTCACCTAATGCCTGCCGCGCGGTCTCGTAGTTTCCTGCCCTTTCCAGTTCCTGTGCGAGCGCGCAGCGCAACTGTGCCTGTTCTGTGGGTGTGCGCCCGGTTTCATTGATTTGGTGAAGCAGCGTAGTAGTTAAGTTCATGTGAGATTTAATCTTATGTTCCTTAGCAAGATTTTTTGCAAGAGAGCGATTTTTTTACCCGAAGGTGATATGATGCGCCCTCGACCATACCTATCCGGCTTTAGCGTCAATAACGCTGGCAACACTTAATCACAGGAGAATTCCCATGCGAACACTACGTCGAATCTGCGCCATCGCCTTTTTAACAACCGCCCTGTCGACATTTGCGCTCGCTGACGGTGAAGGCTGGATCGGAACCGGCCACAAACCGACACAGACCGCGCATGATTTGTTTGTTGATGGCGAGACGCAGGAGTTAAACATCACTGAAACTGGTGAGGAGTCCAGTTACTTTGATGAATTGTACGAAGCTACACTGCTATTTCTGCAAATGAATTTGCTCTAACTTTAGCGACCCCCGGTTATCCTTCAAGAGTTGCTCTTTATCGCACCGACGAAGAGAGATTTACACCAATTCGAACGGTGCGTAGGGTGCTCGCGAACCGGCTGCGCTTAGAACAACCCACAGGCTATCGCGACCGTGCTTCTCGGCGAGGCCAATCTTGTTGTGCCCACAAGAGTTATACATCCCACTTCGCGTCGCTAAGAGCTGGCTTCTTTTTGTCTCCAAACAAGATGCATCCTACTCCCATTTTTGCGTGAAAAGCAATAATTATTACGGCTTTTCACCCATCGCGACCGATGGCGGCCGACGGAAATTACCACTTCATTTCGCACATAGGCCGCTGCGTTGTGGAAGACTTGATTTGAAGCGTGTTATACAAAAGATGTGTTACGCAGAAATTTTATTACGATGTTATCCGCTGACGATGTGTTTATGAGATACAAGACAACTAAGTGCGGGCGCAATGTATTGTGCTTGCTGGTCGCGGCCGCGTGCGCACTGCTCGCGGGGTGTGTGGGGACACCCCAGGAGAGCAGCGGGCAGCGTTACGACTTGAAAGGCAAGATCGTCTCTTTCAACAAGGCGCAGCAACAGGTGGTCGTCGAGCACGAAACAATACCCGGCTTCATGGAGGCGATGACGATGCCCTTCACGCTTCGCGAGGATTCGGCCTACGACGTGATGCGCGCCGGTGACCGGATACAGGCGACGCTCGTGGTGGATGAGGAACGGACGCGCCTGGAAAATCCGATCATCACACAGGCTATTCCCACCTCCGGCGCGACGGGCACTCCGGCCGCCGGCCCAACCGAACCCGAAATAGGCGCAACCGCTCCCGACGCGACGCTCGTCAATCAGGACGGCAAACAATTTACCCTGCAACAGTTTCGCGGGCGCGCGCTCGTTCTGACGTTCATTTTCACACGCTGCCCACTGCCCGATTACTGCACCCTGATGAGTAACAACTTCGCCGAGATCAATCGCGAGTTGAACAAGACCCCGGAACTGCGCGCACGCGCGCACCTGCTCAGCCTCACGCTCGACCCGGCCTACGACACTCCCAAAGTCCTACGCAGCTATGGCGCGGCGCACACGGAAAACTACGAGAGCGAGAAGTTTGAAGGTTGGGAATTCGCCACGGGCAAGCCTGAAGATATTCAGCGCGTGGCTAACTTTTTTGGCCTGAGCTACACACGTGAGGGCGATGAGATCATCCATTCGTTGCGCACCGCCGTCATCGCGCCGGACGGCAAACTTTACAAATTGTATCGAGGCAACGAGTGGAAGCCGTCAGAAGTTCTGCAAGACCTGCGCGAACTGAGCGGCGCGCATCGGCATTCCTGAAAAAGGCGGAAGCGGCGCGTTATAGACGCGCCGCTTCCGATGGACGACCGGATAGTCGCTCGCCTTCAGCCTTTGAGTTTTCTGATCTCTTCGGTCAACACGGGAATAACCTCGAAGAGATCGCCCACGATGCCGTAGTCGGCGATGTCGAAGATGGGCGCTTCCGGGTCTTTGTTGACGGCGACGATGGTGCTCGCGTTCTTCATGCCGACGAGGTGCTGGATGGCGCCGGAGATGCCGAGCGCGATGTAGAGTTTGGGCGTGACGGTCTGCCCGGACGAGCCGATCTGGCGGTCAATAGGCAGCCAGCCGGCGTCGCAGATGGGGCGAGAAGCCGCGATTTCCCCGCCCAGCAGTTCAGCCAGTTGCTGCGCGAGTGCGATATGCTCCTGCCCCTTAATGCCTCGGCCGATGGCGATGATGGTGTCGGCCTTTGTCAGGTCGACGGCCTGCTTCACCTCCTGGAAAGGTTCCTCCGGCTGCATCCTCACTTCGCCAACTTCGACCGGCAAAGATTCGACGGCCGCGGCCGTATCGCCCCCACGCTCCGCCTGATCGGCGCGGTATGCGCCCGACTGGAAGGTCGCAAACACCGGCGGCTCGCCGTGCGTCACCACGTCCGCGTCGATCTTTCCCTGAAAAATGCGACGGGAGAAGACAACAGCACCGTCCGACACGGTTGCGCGCACGCAATCGCTGATTAAATCCTTGCCGAAGCGTGCCGCCAGCTTCGGCGCGTAGTCGCGCACGAGGTAGGTGTGCGGCATGATGACGAATTGCGGGTCGAGCGCGCGCACGGCCTGTTCCATCGCGTCGGCGTAGCCGTCAGGCGTGTAGTCGGCCAGCTTCGGATTCTCGACCGAGACCACCCGGTCGAGTTTGTAAGCGGCGACCTCGGCCGCCCGCGTTGCATCCGTGCCGAGCACGACGGCCGAGACACTTTGGCCGAGCGACGCGCCGAGTTGCTGCGCGGCCGCCATTGCCTCGAAGGAAGTTTTGTTGAACGCACCGCCACGGTGCTCTGCGAAAACCAGGATTCCGTTTGGCATATGATTTAGCTGTTAGCTGTTAGCTGTTAGCTGTTAGCAAATCAGCCTGTCCGGCTAATCGCTAACAGCTAACAGCTAATAGCTTCTTAAAATATTCTGGCCTCGGTTCGTAGCTTCTCCGCGAGTTGCGCCGCCCCGGCTTTGGCGTCGCCGTCGCCGAGGAATTGCGTCTGCTTCATTTTTTGCGGGAAGTAAATTTTCGTGATTTGCTGGTGAGAGACCGCGCCGGCAGCCGCTGCGGAAGGCGCGAGTTCCTTGATCTCTTTCTTCTTGGCCGCCATGATACCCTTGAGGGTCGCGTAGCGAATCTGGCTGATGCCGGATTGGATGGTGAGCAGGGCGGGGCGCGGCATCGCATACCACTGATACCAGCCGCTCTCCAATTCCCTCTTCACGCGCAGGCCCTCGCCCGACGCATCCACCTCGATGACGATTGTCGCGTGCGGCAAGCCCAGCAACTCCGCGAGGATGACGCCCGTCTGCGCGTAGCCGTTGTCGTCCGATTGCAGGCCGGTCAGGACGAGATCGGCCTGCTCGTCCCTGATCGCCTCGGACAAAACTTTCGCCACGGCATAAGGGCCGAATTGAACCGTATCGTCGGCGACGACGTGGAGCGCGCGATCAGCCCCGCGTGCGAGCGCGTCCTTGATCACGCTCTTGACCCGCTGCGGCCCCAGCGAACAGACGACGACCTCGCCGCCGTGCTTCTCTTTCAGGCGCAACGCCTCTTCAAGTGCATAGCCGTCCGACTCGTTGACTTCGTAGGAGAGGTCGCCCTCCTCGATCCAGGTCTCGCTTTTGTTGATCCGCAGGATCGCATCCTTGTTGGCGACCTGCTTCATGAGCACGATAATTTTCATAAGCGGTTGTCAGTTGTCCGTGGTCAGTTGTCAGTGGTCAGTTGTTCGCTTTATCAAATGCACATGCGTTGATGCCACTGATGCAACGGACAATTGACAACTGACCACGGACAGCTTTCTCATTCCTCGAAACGTTTAAAAAGTAATGCCGCGTTTGTGCCGCCGAAACCGAAACTGTTCGAGAGCGCGTAGTCGATGTGCGCCTCGCGGGCTTCGTTCGGCACGTAATCGAGATCGCATTCGGGATCGGGGTTGACGTAATTGATCGTCGGCGGCAGCATGTCGCGCTTGATGGCAAGGACGGAGAAGACGGCTTCGATGCCGCCGGCCGCGCCGAGCAGATGCCCCGTCATGGATTTCGTCGAACTGACGGCGAGTTGGTCGGCGTGCGCCCCGAAAGTCTTCCTGATGGCGAGCGTTTCAAACTTGTCGTTGTAGGGCGTGGACGTGCCGTGTGCGTTGATGTAGTTGATCTGTTCGGGTTTCGCGTCGCCGTCGCGCATCGCCATCTGCATGACGCGGATCGCCCCGGAAGCGGTCTCGTCCGGCATCGTGATGTGGAAGGCGTCGGCCGTCGCGCCGTAGCCGATAATCTCCGCGTAAATTTTCGCGCCGCGCGCACGGGCAAACTCCATCTCTTCGAGGATCATGATCCCCGCGCCCTCGCCGATGATGAAGCCGTCGCGGTCGCGCTCGAACGGGCGCGAAGCATGTGCGGGGTCGTCGTTGCGCGTCGAGAGCGCGCGCATGGCGGCGAATCCGGCGACGCTCATCGGCGTAATGGCCGATTCCGCCCCGCCGCAGATCATCACATCGGCATCGCCGCGCGCGATGATCTTGAAGCTGTCGCCGATGGCGTGCGCGCCGGCGGCGCAGGCCGTGGCGGTCGCCGAGTTCGGCCCCTTTGCGCCGAAGCGGATGGAGACCTGGCCGGCGGCAAGATTGACGATGGCTGAAGGGATGAAGAAGGGTGAGACGCGGCCGGGGCCGTCGTCGAGCAGTTTAGAGTGCTCGCGTTCGATAGCCCAGAAATCGCCGATGCCGCTGCTGATATAAGTGCCGATGCGTTCCGACACGTCCGCGCCGAATTTTTGCCCGCGCTCGATGAGACCGCTATCGTAGATCGCCTCGTCAGAGGCGGCGATGGCGTAGTGAATGAACGCGCCCATCTTGCGCGCTTCCTTCTTCTCGATGAACTTGAGCGGGTCGAACTCCTTGATCTCGGCCGCGATCTTGACCGGGAACTTCGTTGTATCGAACTTCTCGATATAGCCCACGCCGCTGCGGCCTTCCAACAGGGCAGCCCAGGTGGATTCAACTGTCAAACCGACGGGAGTGACGAGGCCGAGTCCCGTAACCACGACGCGACGTTTCAAATTCCTGCTCCTCCCTCCGAGGGATTGCTCGTGACGTCGCCCCGCCCGTTGCGCGCCAAAGACGCGGGCGCGCGTACGATTATACTAGACGACGGAATTTACCTACCGGAGTAAAACTGCCACGGGCGAGCCGCGCACATGCCGCCTGAAACGCGCGGTGCGGCGCGGCGGTCGCGCCGGTTTAAGCCTTGTTCAGATGTTGGTCTATGTAGTTGTAGGCGTCGCGCACGCTCTGGATTTTCTCGGCGTCCTCGTCCGGAATCTCGATCCCGAACTCCTCCTCGAAACGCATGACGAGTTCGACGGTGTCGAGCGAATCGGCTCCCAGATCGTCTATGAAGCGTGCGTTCGGCGTCACCTCATTTTCGTCCGCGCCGAGTTCGTCCACGATGATCTGTTTCACTTTATTCTCGATCTCTGCTTGATCGGGCATCTTAGTTCTGCTCCTTCGGTCAAATAAAAAATAGAAAAACTTGGTCTTGGTGTTAAGCGCAAATTAAAACACGCTCGCACGTTAATTGCCACCGCCCGCGGCCTCGGTCTCGGCGAGCGCAGTAGCCGCGGCTTCCAGGCTTGCCGGGTCTGAGACGTTCAGACAGCGCGCGTCGGGCACGATCTGCCTGACCAGGCCGGACAATACCTTGCCCGGGCCGACCTCGACAAAAGTCTTAACGCCCTCACTCCTGATGTAATTAACGTTGAGCCGCCAGAGCACTGCGCCCGTAACCTGCTTGACGAGGTCTTTTCGCGCCTGCGCACCCAGACGGTTCTCGACGGTCGAGACATTCGAGATGAGCGCCACGCGCAAATCCGCGAAATCAATCTTCTCCAAATCCGCCGCGAGGCGTTCCTGCGCGGGCTGCATCAACGCGCAATGAAAGGGCGCGCTGACCGGCAGTTTGATCGCGCGTTTCGCCCCGCGCGATTTCAAAAGTTCCATCGCGCGTTCGACCGCGCCCGTGTGCCCCGCGATGACGATTTGCTTCTCCGTATTGATATTGGCCGGGCTGCACACTTCGCCCTGCGCCGCCTCCTCGCAAGCCTCTCTGACGATTTCCAAATCCGCGCCGAGTATGGCGGCCATCGCGCCCACGCCAACCGGCACGGCCTCCTGCATGTAACGGCCACGCGCGCGCACCGTCCGCACGGCGTCCGCGAGCGACAGGGAGCCGGCGGCGACGAGCGCGGAGTATTCGCCGAGACTATGACCCGCCACCAACGCCGGCGCGGGAAACCCTTCGGCCTCCATCGCTCGCAAGGCCGCGATGGAAGTGGTCAGGATCGCGGGCTGCGTGTTCTCCGTCAACTGTAGTGCGGCCTCAGGCCCTTCGAAACAGAGTTGGGAGAGCGAAAAGCCGAGCGCGTCGTCGGCTTCGGCGAACACCTCGCGCGCCGCCGCGAACCGCTCCGCCAGCTCGCGCCCCATCCCCGCGTGTTGCGACCCTTGACCCGGAAAAATGTATGCGACAGTCATTCTAAATTCGGGGAAAGGGGAAAAGGGTAAAGGGTAAAGGTGGAAAACAGATTTCTTCCTTTCCCCCTTTCCCTTTCCCCTTTGCCCCTGCTCCTTAACTTACCAACGCATCAAGACCGCGCCCCAGGTGACGCCGCCACCGAAGGATGCGAGCAGCACGAGGTCGCCCTCCTGCACGCGCCCCTGTTCGACGCACTCGTCGAGCGCAATCGGTATCGAGGCCGAAGAGGTGTTGCCGTGCATGGCGATGTTGGAATAGACGATCCCTTCTTCAACTTTCAAATTGTTCGCCACGGCGTCCGTAATGCGCTGGTTGGCCTGATGCGGGATAAACAGTTTCACATCCGCCCCCTTGTAGCCCGCCGTTTCCAGCACCTCGCGCGACACGTCCGCCATCGAACGCACGGCCACCTTGAACAACTCGTTGCCCTTCATGCGGAAATAGTGCTGGCCTGACGTGACGTTGTCGGCTGAAATGCCGAGGCGCGTGCCCCCGCCGGGGGCGTAGAGTTGTTCGGCGAAACGGCCGTCGGAGCGGATGCGCGTGCCGAGAATGCCGCGCTCGTCGTCTTCATGCGCGCCGAGCAGGGCTGCGCCCGCGCCGTCGCCGAAAATGACGCAGGTCGCACGATCCGTGTAGTCGACGTAGCGCGTCAAAACTTCCGCGCCGATGACGAGCGCGTAACGAGCCTGTCCGCCGCGAATCATCTGGTTGGCGAGTGTCAAACCGTAGAGAAAGCCGGAGCAGGCCGCGGCCAGATCGAAGGCGGCGGCGCGGTGCGCGCCGAGTTCCGTCTGGATCAGGCAGCCGGTCGAGGGGAGTATCTGGTCGGGCGTGACGGTGGCACAGATGACGAGGTCGATCTCGGACGGGTCGATGCGCGCTCTCTCGATGGCCTGCTGACCGGCGCGGACGGCGAACTGTGAAGTGTACTCGCCCTCGCCGGCCTTGTGCCGTTCCCTGATACCTGTGCGCGAAGTGATCCACTCGTCCGACGTTTCGACCAACTTTTCGAGGTCGGCGTTCGTCAAGACGCCTTCGGGGTAAGCGCGCCCCGTGCTCAAAATGCGGGCGTTCGTGTTCGCCATCTTTAATCTCCAGCTTTCGACATCTGAAACCGCTCGTCCGCCAATTCCAATTCGCGCGCGTGCGTCTGGGCTATGCCCTCTTCGATGCGGTCGCCCGCGCCGTGCTCGGCAAACTCCTTGACGATCCTCACGGCGCTGCGGATGGCGCGCGCATTGGAACTGCCGTGGCCGATGACGACCAATCGTTGCACGCCGAGCAGCGGCGCGCCGCCATATTCCGAATAGTCGAGTTTCTTTTTCAAGCGTTGGAAGGCCGGACGCGCAAGCATCGCCCCGGCCTTCGTGATGGCCGAGGCGGACAGTTCGCGCTTGATGAGCGAGATGACGGCGTCCTGCAAGCCTTCCGAGAGTTTGAGCATCACGTTGCCGGTGAAGCCGTCCGTGACGATCACGTCGACCGCGCCCGTGAACACGTCGCGCCCCTCGACGTTCCCGACGAAATTCAAACTGCTCAATTCGCGCAGGAGCGGGAAGGCTTCCTTCGTCAACTCGTTGCCCTTCGCCTCTTCCTCGCCGATGCTCATCAGACCGACCGCCGGGCGGTTCGTCCCCAGCACCGAGCGCGAATAAGCATCGCCCATAATGGCGAACTGCGCCATCTGGTGCGGCTTGCAATCCGAGTTTGCGCCCACGTCCAACAACAGGACGGGCTTGCCGGCCTTCGTCGGAATCAGCGCGGCCAGCGCGGGACGATCCACGCCGGGCAACATGCCGATCACCATCTTGGCCGTCGCCATCGCCGCGCCCGTGTTGCCCGCCGACACGAAACCGTCGGCCAAACCTTCGGCCACGAGTTTCGCGCCGATGCGCAGCGAACTCTTCTTCTTGCGCCGGACGGCGACGGCCACGGCTTCGTCCATGCCGATCACTTCCGCCGCCTCGACGAATGCTATCCCCAGGTCGCCGTCCCTGCGCCAGCCGCAGCGGCGCAACTCCGGCACAACCTTTTCCGGTTGGCCGACGAGGATGACGCCGATCCCGAAGTCGCGCGCGGCGGCCATCGCGCCGTCGATCTCAGGATGCGGGGCGCGGTCGGTGCCCATTGCATCCACCACGACTTTCCCCGTCAGTTGGCGTCCTTGCTTCATCTTGAGGCGCGCGTTCAGGAGTTGACCGCCGGAAATCGCTTGAGACTACCGCTGCAAACCGCTTAGACTTCGCTGTTGATGCGAATCACTTCACGGCCTTTGTAATGACCGCACTTCGGGCAAACCCTGTGGGGCATACGCGGCTCCTGGCAGTTCGGGCAGGTCTGCGTCTGCGGGGCGCGCAGCGCGTCGTGCGCGCGGCGTTGGCGCGTGCGTGCTTTGGAATGTCTTCGTTTAGGATTAGGCATGATAGCTCCGTTAGTAAATGGTGAATGGTCAATAGTGAACGGTGAATGACGAACGGCGAACGGTGAATCGCAGGCGTCGAAGGGAGACAATCGCGTCTCACTCTTCAACCTTTACGATTTCACTCTTGACCATCCTTTTTCAACGCCGCGAGCGCAGCCCAGCGTGGGTCTACGTCCTGCCGCTCGCAGTGGCATGTCTGTGTGTTCAAATCCTCGCCGCACGTCAGGCACAAGCCCCTGCAATCTTCGCGGCACAGGTGGCGCGTGGGCAAGGCCAGCAAAAGCTGCTCGCGCGCCAGGTCTTCCAGGTCGAGTTCCTCGCCTTCGTAGGTGGCGAAGGTCAGGTCGTCTTCCTGTAATTCGGTTGCCTCCACGTCGGTGATTAAAACTTCCGCCGGCACGTAAGTGGCATCGAAATCGGCGTTGACGGGCAGGACGACGGGTGCGACGCAACGGTCGCAGCGAACCTCGACCGAGGCGCTGATCGTGCCCCGCAAGCGAACCTGCTCTCGCCACTTGCTCGCGCGGCCTTCGAGTTTCGCTTCCGAGATGAGGCGCGTCAGCTCGTCTTCGAGCGGCAACTCGTCGGGCGCGTAAACGGCATGAAAGGGCGCGCCCGCCTCATTCAGTTTTTCGACCTCGATCCGCATGGCTCGTCCCCGGTAGGCGCGCACAGCCGCAAATCTCCGGCGCACGCAAAAGGAGCAATTATAGCGGTCAATGCGCGGGTGTCAACGTGCCGAAGCCGACTTTCGCCAGCGCATCACCGCGCAACATGTCGGCCAGCCGTTTGTCGCCCCCCGACAGCAGGCGTTTACGGCGATGTCGCCCCCCGCCGAAAAAATTGTGGAGCAGCGTTTCGACGGACACGGCGACGGCCGTAGCGGCCTCCCTTTTTTTCGTCCCGCCGGCCGCGCGCCCCGTCGCACCCGCCGCATTGGCCTCCGGGTCGAGCGCGCGTGCGGTCGCCAGAGCTTTTTGCGCCAATTTGGTCTCGCCCAGTTGCGCCTGTATGTGGCCTAACAATTGAAACGCCGCCGCGTAGTTTTCGTCCGCCTCAACCGCCTTTCTGGCGTGCCTGAGCGCGGTGCGCAGACGCCCCAGGCGTGCCAGCGTGAGACTCAACACGTAATGCGCCTCGGCAGAGCGACGTGCGACGAGGGCTTGTTTGAAGTGCGCGAGCGCGCCCGTCCAGTTATCTTCCAATGCGTCGAAGCGTCCGAGCGCGTAATGCGCGGCGTAGGACGAGCCACGCTTCTCGATTGAATCGTGCAGCAGCGTGCGCGCCAGTTCCACCTCGCCCTCGTCGCCACAGGCGATGCCGAGCAGCAAATAGACCTGCGTGCTGGCCGGCTGCGCCTCGTGCGCCCGTTGCAGGTAGGCGCGCGCGAGTGCCAATTTCCCCTCGCGGAAGAATTGCAGGCCGAGGATGAAATTAAGCGTCGCGTGCTCCGGCGCGAGCGCGGCGGCGCGTTCCAACTCTCGTTTCGCCCCCGCGGTCTTTCCCGCGCCGAGCAATTCCAACCCGCGCCCCACCAGCTCCGCGAAGACTTCTCTTTCCTGCCCCTGATAATCTTCGATAATGTTGGCGCGCAAAAATTCAGTGTCGCCCGGTTCCCTGCCCGCTGGTTTCTTCCCGGCCAGCGCGTCACGATAGAGGCTGTTCAATTTGTCGCGGTCAACCTTCCCGGCCTCGACCAGCAAATCGATCAGGCTTTCGAGCAGCGTGTGATCCGAGAGCGAAATTTGCGACTGCTTCAACAGCAGCTCGAAGCCCTTTTCGAGCCGGTCGGCGAAACGCAGCAAGTGATTTTCGAGCAGCGAGACGCGCTCCATCAACCCCTCCGCGAGTTGCGTGCCCGCCGTCTCTTCCTCGAAACGCAGCGTCGATGGCTCGACGACGAGCATCAGCCGCGTCCCGCAACGCCCGCACAACTCCTCGCCGAGCGGGTTGGCCGCGCCGCAACGCTGGCAGCGTATCTCTTGAAAACTTCTTCGCATCTTTTTTCAAGTGACAGGTAACAGGTGACGGGTGACAGGACAAAGACAGGTTTTAAATCCTGTCACCTGTCGCTTGTCACCTGTCGCCGTATTCGTAGAATCCGCGCCCCGTTTTGCGGCCGAGCCAGCCTGCATCAACGTAACGCTTGAGCAGCGGGCAGGGGCGATACTTGGGGTCGCCCAGTTCTTCGTGCAATACGTTGAGAATGGCGAGGCACACGTCGAGGCCGATGAAGTCGGCGAGCGTGAGCGGCCCCATCGGGTGATTCATGCCGAGTTTCATAATGCCGTCTATGCTCTCGCGCGTGGCGACCGATTCGTGGAGCGCGAAGATGGCCTCGTTGATCATCGGCATCAGCACGCGGTTCGAGACGAAGCCCGGCGAGTCGTTGCATTCGAGCGGAATCTTTTCGAGTCGCTCCGTGAGTGCGTGCGTGCGCGCGTAAGTTTCGTCGGAGGTGGCGATGCCGCGAATCACTTCCACGAGTTTCATGACTGGCACGGGATTCATGAAGTGCATGCCGATGACGCGATCCGGGCGGCGCGTCGCCCCGCCGAGTTTCGTGATCGAGATGCTGGAGGTGTTCGAGGCGAGGATGGCTTCCGCGCCGGTCAGTTCGTCGAGCGTGCGAAAGATTTCCGCCTTGACCGCGAAGTTTTCCGTCACGGCTTCCACAACGAAGTTAGCTTCTTTCAGCGCGTCCATATCGGTCGTCGCAATGATGCGGCCGATGATGGCGCGCTTCTCCTCTTCGGCGAGCCGCCCCTTGTCCACGTCGCGTTGCAGGCTGCGGTCGATGCTCTTGAGACCGCGCTCAAGAAACTCTTCCCGCACGTCGCGCATGACGACCTTGTAGCCGGCGCGCGCCGCCACCTGCGCGATGCCGTTGCCCATCGTGCCCGCGCCGATCACTCCGATTGTCTCCGTCACGATTTACGTTTCTCCCTGAAAATTTATTAACTGCGCCAGTCCGGCGGCTGCGTCGGCGGCACATATTCGCGCTCGCGTTCAGTTCTCCTGCGCGCGTTCCAGTCGGCGGCGTGCGGCGGCGGTGGCGGCGCATCGCGCAGAGAGTAAGGGCGTTGCTGGTAGACGAGATTTTTGTCGTACATCGCCTTGCCCGCGTCGCTGAAGGTGAACCAGAAGGAATAGATCGCCACGGCCGTGCCGATGGGGAAACTCATCGTTTCCAGCACCGCCGCCACGATGCACGCCATCCGCGCCCACGACTTACGCTTCAGCATCGCGTAGCCCGCCACGAACGAGGGCATCGTGAGAATGAGAGACCAGGCCATGATGAACGCGAAGATCGCCAACATAAACCCGGCCGGCGGCCCGCCTTCGGGAATCGACATGAAGATCGCCCCGAAGAAAAAGAGGAAGGCGAACATCATCAGCGCGCTCACACCGCCATACACCAGATGACAGATGCCCAGTATCTTGTTGTGTTCCTCGGTCGTCATCTATCGCTCCACCGCCATCGCTACGGCGTTGCCGCCGCCGAGGCATAGCGCGCACAAACCGCGCCGCGCGCCGCGTCGTTTCATCTCATAGAGGATGGTGGTCAGCAGTCTCGAACCGGATTGGCCGATGGCATGGCCGAGCGCGACCGCGCCGCCGTTGACGTTCACCTTCGCCGGGTCGAGTTCCAGTTCGCGGATGATGGCGACGGCCTGCACGGAAAAAGCTTCGTTGAGTTCGATCAAATCGACTTCGTTCAGCGACCACCCGGCCTTCTTCAAGACTTTGCGGATCGCTTCGACCGGAGCCATCATCACGAGTTCCGGCTGGATGCCCGACGTGGCCTGTGCCGCGATGCGCGCCAGCGGTTCGACGCCGAGCGCGCGCGCGCGTTCGAGCGACGTGACGACCAGCGCCGATGCGCCGTCGTTGACGCCCGGAGCGTTGCCGGCCGTCACCGTGCCGCCTTCCTTCCTGAACGCGGGCTTCAATTTGGCGAGGGCTTCGAGCGACGTGTCTTCGCGCACCGTTTCGTCCGTGTCGAACACAACCGGCGCGCCCTTTTTGTTCGGAATCTCCACGGCGATGATTTCGTCTCTGAACTTGCCCGCCTTGATCGCCGCGGCGGCTTTGCGGTGCGAGTTCAGCGCGTACTCGTCCTGGTCTGCGCGCGTCACGTTGTAGCGTTCGGCCACGACCTCGCCCGTGTTGCCCATGTGATAATTCTCGAAGGCGCACCACAGCCCGTCGTGAATCATCGCGTCCACGAGCGTGCCGTTGCCGAGCCGGTAGCCCTCGCGCGCCTTCGGCAACAGGTAAGGCGCGTTCGACATAGACTCCATGCCGCCCGCCACGACGATGTCGGCGTCACCGAGTTTCACCTCCTGCGCCGCCATCATCACGGACTTCAACCCCGATCCGCAGACCTTGTTGATCGTCACGGCCGAGACGCCGAACGGAATCCCGCCTTTGAGCGCAGCCTGCCGCGCGGGGTTCTGCCCGACGCCCGCCTGCACAACGCAGCCCATGATCACTTCGTCCACGTCTTCCGGTGCGACGCCCGCACGCCGGACGCTCTCGCGGACAACGTGCGCGCCCAGCTCGGTCGCCGAAAAATCCTTCAAAGCCCCCTGAAACTTACCCGTCGGCGTTCGCGCCGCGCTGATGATGACCGCCTCTGTGCTATCCGGCATAATGACTCCTTAATAAAGTGACAAGTGACAGGCGACAGGTGACAAGTTGAAAAGACAAGATGCTTTATCTCGTCGCCCGTCACTTGTCATCTGTCACTGTGTTACTGATTATACGTTGGCACTAACGAGAGTCAAGCAAGAGACCGGCGCGCGGGAGCGGCCTCGAACTGGCAATGACGGCGCGCGGGTGTTAGACTCCGACGCGCCCTGGAGGCGTGACACGCAACAACAATTGTTGACGCCGGTCAATTTCATTCTCGTCCTTTATTTGGAACTTCATGCAGGCACTCATTCTCGCAGGCGGCAAAGGCACACGGCTGCGCCCGCTCACGGTTCACACGCCGAAACCCATCGTCCCCATCTGCAATCGCTCTTTCCTGCTCTACCAGATAGACACGCTGCGCGACGCCGGCATCACAGACATCACGCTCTCGCTCTCTTACCAGCCGGACAAGATCGAACAACTGCTTGGCGACGGTTCCGCGCACGGCGTTCGCATCAAATACACGGTCGAACCCCAGCCGATGGGCACGGCCGGAGCTTACAAGTTCGCCGAAGAATTGCTGCGCGAGCCGACGGTCGTCTTCAACGGCGACATCCTGACCGACCTCGATCTCAAACGCGTCATCAGCGAACACGACGAGCGGCGCGCGACGGCCACGCTCGTGCTCGCGCCCGTCGAAAATCCGAGCGCATACGGCCTCGTCGAAACGGAAACGGACGGGCGCATCCGCCAATTTCTGGAAAAGCCCAAGCCCGACGAGATCAGTGTCAACACGATCAATGCGGGCACTTACATCCTCGAACCTCGCGTGCTCGACCTGATCCCGGCGGGCGAGAACTATTCTTTCGAGTATCAACTCTTCCCCGACCTGCTGCGGCGCGGCGAACCTTTTTACGCGCACGTCCCGGACAACGCCTACTGGATCGACATCGGCACAACCGAGCGTTACCTGCAAGTGCATCAGGATTTGCTCGCGGGGCGCGTCGCTCACGTGCGTCTGGCCGAGCGGCGCGGCAAGTTCGAGCCGGCGGCCGAAGTCTCGGTTGACGAACGCTCGCTCGTCGCGGCCGACTGCACGATCAAGGCGGGCGCGCAAATCATCAACTCCGTGCTCGGCGAGGGCTGCTTCGTGGAGGAGCGCGCGCGCATCGAAAATTCCGTCGTCTGGGCGCACACGCGCATCGGCGCGGGCGCGCAGGTCTCCGGCGCGATCATCGGGCGCGGCTGCCACGTCGGGCGCGAGGCTTACGTCGGCGCGGGCTCGACGCTCGGCGACAAAACTTCTCTCACCGATTACACGCGGACGGGCGACACGCGATGAGCGGCCGCATGAACCCCGAACGCATCCCGCGCACTCCGATCCTGTTCGGGACGGACGGCTGGCGTGCCGTCATCGCGCACGAGTTCACTTTCGCCAACCTCGAACGCGTGGCGCAGGCCTACGCCGATTTTCTCAACCACACGCACGACCCGGCTCAGGCGAAGCGCGCGGACGAAAAGTCTGAAACGCCTCACGTCGTCGTCGGCTATGACCGCCGTTTCCTGTCGGAGAAGTTTGCCGCGCGCGCGGCCGAGGTGTTGGCGGGCAACGGCATCCGCGTCGCTTTGTTCGAGCACGACGTGCCGACGCCGCTCGTCTCCTGGGCGGTACGCGAGCGCGTGGCGGCGGGCGGAGTGGTCATCACGGCCTCGCACAATCCGGCCGAGTTCAACGGCTTCAAGATCAAAGCACCCTGGGGCGGGAGTGCGACACGCGAGACCACGTCAGCCGTCGAAGCTCTCGTTGACGCACAAACGCCTCGCCGCACTGACCTCGCGGAGGCGACGCGCGGCGGGTTGGTCGAAGCTGTCGCGAGTTATCGCGCGCAAATTGAGTCATACGTCGATCTGGAGAAGTTGAAAGCAGCGCGGGCGCGCGTCGTCGTCGATCCGATGCACGGTTCGGGCGGTCTCTGGGTGGAGAGTTTCCTCGGTGGCGGCGCGCTCGAAGTGGAGACGATTCGCGCCGCGCGCGACACGCAATTCGGCGGCGTCAATCCCGAACCGATTGACCGCAACCTCGCGCCTTTGCGCGCGCGCGTGCGAGAGGCGGGCGCGCTCGTCGGGTTGGCGACCGACGGAGACGCGGATCGGGTCGGCGCGGTCAACGAACTCGGCGAGACGATGACGATGCACGAAGTCGTCCCGCTCCTCCTGCTGCACCTCGCGCGCCGACGCGGGATGACAGGCGGCGTCGTCCGCACTTTCTCCCAATCCGTGCTGACGAAGCGCATCGCCGCCGCGCACAACCTGAAGCTTTACGAGACGCCCATCGGCTTCAAGTACGTCGCAGACCTCATGCTGCGCGAGGACATTTTGATCGGCGCGGAAGAGTCCGGCGGCGTCGGCGTCAAAGGCCACATCCCGGAGCGCGACGGCATACTTAATTCGCTGCTCTTTCTCGAAGCCGTGTTGACGGCGGGCAGGCCACCCTCCGAGTTGGTCAGGGAGATGCACCGCGAGTTCGGCGAGTTCTACTTCGGGCGGCGCGACCTGCACCTCGATGTTGCGCGCGGGTTGAACCTCATCGAAACGCTCTCCGTCTCGCCCCCCGAAACAATCGCCGGCCACGCCGTCCACGGATTCTCACAGATGGACGGGGTGAAACTCATCTTCGGCGACGAATCCTGGCTCCTCTTCCGGCAATCCGGCACGGAACCCGTATTGCGAATCTACTCGGAAGCCACCTCCGTCGCAAAGATGCAGCAGTTGCTCGACGCGGGCTGTTCGATGGCGCAAAAAGCAGAGGTCAGAGGTTAGAGGTCAGAGGCCGGTTTTGCTCAGACCTTCCGATGACCTTGAACAACAATCTTCTTCCTGTCTTTGACTAATCTCTAACCTCTAATCTCTAACCTCTTTTTTTATGCCTGAACTACCGGAAGTCGAACTCGTCGCGCGTGCGCTCGACGGCCTCATTGCTTCGCGCCGCGTGTCGGCCGCGCGGTTGTTGCGCGCCGGTCTCGCGCCGGACACGCCGCCGCCGGTCTTCGCGCGGCGTCTGCGCGGGCGTCGCATCGAGCGCGTGACGCGGCGCGGCAAGCACATCCTGTTCGAGTTTGAAGGCGCGCAGGTGCTCATCGCGCATCTACGCATGACCGGGAGATTTTTGCTCCTGCCGCCGGAAGCTCCCCTGCCGAAGCACACGCACGCCCTCTTTTATCTGGACGACGAACGGCGTCTGGCCTTCTCCGATCAGCGGCACTTCGGGATGATGAAACTCGTCGGCGCGGCCGAACTGGAGCACGCGAAAGAACTGCGCCTGCTCGCCCCCGAACCCTTCTCCGGCGACTTCACGCCCGCTTACCTGCGCGCCACCTTCGCCCGCACCCGGCGCACTTTGAAAGAGACGCTGCTCGATCAAAAGAAGGTTACGGGGCTCGGCAACATTTACGCCGCCGAAGCTCTGTTTCTCGCGCGCATCAACCCCTTCCGCGTCGCCGCCGACATCTCCGCGCGCCGCCTGCCCCGCCTCCACCGCGCCATCCTCGACGTGTTCAACGAATCCATCGCACACGGCTCGACAATGAACATCGACCCTGAAAACATTGACGGGAGCTACTACGACGGCGGCTTCCAGGGTCGCTGGCGCGTCTACGACCGTGAGGGCGAACCCTGTCTCGATTGCCGCGCTCCCATCCGCCGCATCACGCACGCCGGGCGCTCCACCTATTTCTGCCCGCGCTGCCAGCGAAGATGAAAGCAGACGCAGGTAATTAGGGATTAGTTCTGCCAACCTTGCCGGAAGCCGCCGGGGACATCGAACAGATTATTCGCGCAGTTTCTCGCCTTCGCTTTTCTTCGGCGTGAGCGTCGCGTCCCGGTTCAAGTCCAATTCCTGCTGCTTTGCCGGGGACGACCCTTCAGGCGCATATCCGAGTCCCGTCCAAGCCTCCCGCCACACCGCTTTCAGGTCTTTAAGCAGATGTCCCGGCGCTTCGTATCCGTAGGCGCGATGCTTGCCCGGCTCGACCTTCCCCTTCACCCCGACGAACCCGGCGAAGGCATCCGTCCAGGCGTCGAAGTCCGCATAGACATCCGTCTCCGTCGCCATGTGCTCGGCCTGATTATCGCTGTACTTCTTTCCCCTCCCGAACTCCTTGTAACGCCACAGGTCATCCGGTACTTCGACACCGCCGTAACGGCATTGCCAGACGAGCGGCGCGTAGGTGTCGCGCATGTTCTCGAAAGGTTCCGCGTCGGGATCAAAGTAGTGTTTGTGTCGGAGCAGTCGTGGTCGCCCGATTCCGTCCAACTCGTCGCCCCCACCGTCGCCGTAACAGTAGAAGGCGGCGGTGCGGCCTTCGAGGTGGTTGACGCTGAGCTTCTCCCACTCGGGCGAGTGTTCGAGCCTCTTCGCCAGTTCCGCATCCTTGTGCTCGATCAACTCCTCGCGCGGGTTGCCGCCGTTCATGCAGACCAGACGGTCGAACATCGCCTTCAAATTCGTGGTCGGGGCGTACCAGTTGACCGGGGCGATGATCGCCCATGCGTCCGCCAGATCGAGCCGCGCATACATATCCAGGTCCCACATCAGGTCAGGCTCGGAGCGATGATTCTTCTCGTAGCAGTTGCAAGGCCAGACGCAGAGCGCCATCGAGGTTGAGACGCAGGCGTTGCAACTCTGGATGCGTGCGCGGCCGTAGACGTTACCGAGGTCTTCGTAATCGATCTCCCACTCCTGCGGCAGTCGCCCGGCCATGCGGAGCATCAGGGAGCGAGACTTGGAATCCACGCCGGGACAGTTGTATTGCCGGCGTCCGGAGCCGGAGATGATGAACACGCGGAACGGGCGTTCCGCGGTCGGCAGCTTACCGTTTTCGTCATTTGGCTTCATCTTCTCAGTCTCCTTACCTGCTCAACAAATCTTCGACGTGTCTTTCATTTCCCGCTCGCAGGCAAAACATTACCCCGCAATTACATGTAGCGCGCGCCCGCACGGTTCTACAGGATGTCGAGTCGCCCGCCGTCCACGACGAGCGTAGTGCCGTTGATAAAGCTCGCTTCGTCGGAGGCGAGAAACGCGATGGCAGCGGCGAGGTCTTCAGGCTGCCCGATTGCGCCGGTAACTTTCTCACGTCCGCTTTTGACGTTCGGGTTCTCCCACAGCATCGGCGTATCGACCGCGCCCGGCGCGACGGCGTTGACGCGCACTTTCGCGGCCGCGCATTCGACGCTGAGACCCCTCGTGAACGCTTCCATGCCGCCTTTCGATGTGGCATAGGGAATAACGCCCGTGGTCGTCTCATGAGCGTGTACCGAACTGACGTTGACGATGGCGCCGCCTCGCATGTGCGGCAGAGCGTATTTGCAAAACAGAAAGACGGAGCGCAGGTTGACGGCCATTACCTTGTCCCAGTCTTCGTCGGCGAGTTCCGTGATCGGCTCGAACGTCATCATCGCGGCGTTGTTCACCAGCACATCAATCCTGCCCCACAGATCAACCGCCGCGCGCACCGCCGCCTGAACCTCCGTCGAAACCGAAACATCGGCTTTCGCGAATATCGCCTCGCCGCCCGCCGCCGTTATCGCCCGCGCGGCCTCCGCTCCGTGTTCCACGTTAGCGTCCACGACGACTACCCTGCCGCCTTCTGCTGCGAACCGCTCACAACTCGCGCGCCCGATTCCGGAGCCGCCCCCCGTTACCAAACATACTTTGTCTGTAAAACGCATCTTTGTTTTCCTGAGCGCGTTTAACGCTCACCCCCTGAGTTTAGAATTTCATTTCCCGCTCGCCGGCAAAACATTACCCCGCAATTCATGTGTCGCGCCCCGCGCGGTTCTACAGGATGTCGAGTCGCCCGCCGTCCACGATGAGCGTAGTGTTCGTTGATGAAGCTCGCTTCGTCGGAGGCGAGAAACGCGATGGCGGCGGCGAGGTCTTCGGTCTGCTCGATTGCGCCCGTAAATCACCTTGTCCCTAGTCCTCTTCGGCGAGTTCCATCATCGACTCTTTATCGCTATGGCGCTAAAAATCCAATCTAATTGCCGACGCCTCGGCGATTAATTCCGCCGTTGCGGTGGGAACCTCAAGCGGCAGGAGATGCCCTGCTTCCGGCACTATCACCAGGCGACTTCCGGGGACGCGCCGCACAATCTCGCGTTCGAGATGGTGGGCTGGTATTGCGCGGTCACACGCGCCTGACATAACAAGGACGGGCGCACGAATGTTTCCCATCTGCGCCGAGATGTCTTCGCGGCTACCCTCCGTGAGCCAGGCATTCCACGCGAGGCGGGAAGCGCGTAGGCTATCCTTAATGATCTGATCGTGTAGCTCCTGGGATAGAGGTAGAGAGATTGTTTGGCGCGTGGTTTCTTCGATTGCGGCGCGGTTACCATAGGACTTCAGCAAGCGCGCCCGTTCGGTTTCCGTCATCGGCTCCGGCGTCGGGGTTGAAGGAGCCAGTAACACAAGTGATTCAAGACCGGGAGCCGCGCGAGCGGCGACGAGCAACGCGATCTTCCCGCCCAGCGAATGACCGACGAGGATGTAACGCTCGATGTTGAGGAGGCGGACAAGCGCCACTACATCATCGGCGTAATCGCTCATGGCGTAACCCGCCGGGGGCGCTTCCGTATCGCCGAAGCCGCGCAGGTCGGGCGCGACGCAAAAGTGCTTGCCTTCGAGTCGAGCGATGACTTCAGACCATGCGCGCGATGAGCCACCGAAGTAGTGCAGGAACACGAGCGCCGGGCGGTTTAAGCGTGAATCGCTCCCGCCCCGCTCGACGACGTTCAGGCTGATGCCGCTCACCTCGCACCTCATGGAATCTTTAATTTCCACTTAGACCTCGACCTTGAGACGCGCGGGACGGTTTGTAACTTCGAACAACTCGCCGTGCGGCACAATGGTGATTTGACCGAACTCTTCGAGCAGAGCGCGATATGCGGCCGCCACCGGGCGTGGTTTGCGCTTGAGATCGTAGAGGCCGCAGGCGTTCACCGTCCCGCGCTTCTTCGTGAGTCCGATGTCCCAGTCGATCTGATCGGTCAGGCTGTACCAGGTGAAGCCGAGCACGGGTACGCCGTCCTTACGCATCCGCAAGATGTTGACCCACTGCTTCCACAACCACGTCGGGGCTTCGTCCGCGTCGAAGACGTTCGTCTCCGTGTGCATCACCGGCTTCCTGTAGCGCAGGTAATACTCTCTGGTGATCTGATACCAGCCCATCACGTCCTCGGCCGTGCACATCGAGCCGTCCGGTTTCAAAATCTTCTCGTTGCGGCCGTAATAGTCGTTGCCCATGATCTGGTAGCCCGGCGGCTCGCCCGCCATGAACCAGTCGTACTCATCGCGCGTCAGGCCGTTGTCCGACAGATACATGAACACATCCGCGTCCGGAGGAAACGCGTAGAGCAGGTCGAGCGAGATGAGACGTTGTTTGTTGATGAGCCTCACTTCGGGAGACTGCGCGGCCATCGCTTCGTGTATGTACTCGGCGGTTTCGCTCTGCACGATGACGGCATCGGGACGGCGGCGCACGATGCCGTGCGTGGCGAGGATGCTCGCCGCCACTAGATGCTTCATGGCTGTGACGAAGGCGCGGTCGTCCTTGAGTTGCTCGTTCCACGCGCCGTCTTTCGCGCTCATTTTCGCCGTCACGTAGATTTCGTTGACCGGCGTGTAGTAGCGCACCCACGGGTAACGCGTGGCGACGGCCTCGGCGTAATCGGCGAAATGGTTGGGCAGTTCGGGATTTTGAAAGTTTCCGAGCCAGGCGGGCACTCCGAAGTGCAGCAGATCGAGGATGGGCGTGATGCCGAGCCTTTGCATTTCGTTCATCACCACGTCGGCGAAGCTCCAATCATACTTGCCCGGCGCGCGGTGAATTTTGTAGTACGGCAAGCCGTAACGCAGCACTTTTAAACCCAACTCCTGCACGAGCCGGAAGTCCTCGCGCCAGTAGTCGTAATGCCCGCACTCCTTGAGTTGATCGCGGCGCAGATGGCCGTGCCGGATGGTGGGGTAAGAGCACTCGATGCCGGTGGCGAACATGAAGTTCCCCGCATACCCGTCGGGCAGGCCGCTGCCCGCAGAACCGGATGCTCCGCCGTGTTGATCTCCGGCGTAGTTATCCGTGCCGCGCTCGCGCTTGATGATTTCGAGAAAGCCCTGCTTTGCCATGTGTGCCTTGTGTTAATTCTCCGAGCGTTGCGCGCGGCGCAAAAATAGATCGGCGGTGCGCAGAGAGAGCGCCATGATCGTAAGCGCCGGGTTACAACTCAACGCGCTCGGAAAAATCGAGTTGTCCGCGATGTAGAGATTGGGCACGTCGAAGGCGCGGCCGTCGGGATTGACCACGGCGGTTTCCGCATCCGTACCGATGCGACAAGTGCCGATGATGTGCGCGTTGCGCGGGAAGGCCCAGATGTCGCGCGCGCCCGCCGTCGCCCAGACCTCGCGCATTAGTTTTTCGGCATGAGCGTTCATGCGCCGCTCGTTTTCGCCGTTGGTGAAATGGACGCGCGGCTTGGGCAGACCGCGTGCGTCGAGTTCATCAGACAGTTCAACGTAATTACGCGCGGAGGGCAGACAGTCGCCGAGGATGTTGATGCCCGCCGTGTGATTGTAGCCGCGCATGTGTTCGCGCAGACGCTCGCCCCACAACCCGCGCCCACGCGCCACCTGTGAGGCATAAGTGACCGGCATGACGCCGATTGATTGCAACAGGTAACCCCCGGCGAAATCAGCGTCCGCCGGGCGGTGCGTATCCTCTGAGATCAACGCGCCCGGTATGCCCTTGTACGGCCGCACATCTTCCGCGAATTGCCCCCATACCTGGAGCCCCGTGTGTGCCATGAAATTGCGCCCCACCTGCCCGCTCGAATTGGCGAGATTATTGATGAGCAACATTCGCGGCGTTTCAATTCCGCCCGCGCACAGGAAGACGTGGCGGCACAACTGCCGTTCCTCACGTCCGTCGCGGACATAGACGACGCCCGTGATGCGTTTACTCCGATCCGTCTCAAGACGAATGACGAAACTCTCTGTGCGCACTTCGGCACCGGCGCGGACGGCCAACGGAACGAAGGTAACATCCATACTCGCTTTCGCGCCCGTGCTGCATCCGGCCTGGCAGAAGCCGCGATTCGTACAGGCCGCGCGCCAGCCGACGCCCGTTTGAAAGTAGCGTGCGGAGAGCGCGGCGTTAGCGGCGGGCGACGTGCGTATGCCGTGCGCGGCGCAGGCTCTCTCCATCAATTGCGCGGCGCCATTCAAGGGCAGCGGGGCAAGCGGATAAGCGGTGCGACGCGGCGGCCCCCACGGGTACGCGGCCGGGCCGGAGACGCCGAGGAAATGCTCAAGCTCATCGTAATACGGTTCGAGGTCGCCGTATTCGAGAGGCCAGTCCGCTCCGACTCCGAACTCCGTATGCAAACGCAGATCGTCGGGCTGTGGTCTGGGAACGTAGGCGGTGTAGTGCAACGTCGAGCCTCCGACGCCCTTGCCGGAGTTGTTGTTGCCGAAGGGTAGGGGGTTGCCGCCCGCGCTCAACCGCTCGTCATTCCAGAAGAGTTCGGCCTGCGCGCGCTCGTCGGTGGCGAAATCGCGCGCCGGAGACCAATGCTTTCCGGCTTCGAGCGCGACGACGCTCAAGCCAGCGGCGGCGAGCCGTGCCATCAGCGGCGCGCCGCCCGCTCCCGTGCCGATGACGACTGCGTCCACCGTCTCATTTGTCGAATAGACTTGCATCGAGGGCGGTTGGTTGTGGAGGCTAATCACCATGCTTCGCCGCAACTCGTATTCGTCCGATGTTTCGCGCTCCTGCATCTGCCATGTCCTCAATTGCACGCGGCTCGTGTGCTTCAAGCTCGTTCAGGCCGACAGCCGACCACCCATGCGCGTCGGCAAAACCGACATAACCGATCTCCTCCTGTGTCAACGGGTCGCTGTAAAAGCACTCGACGAGTTCCGCCAGTAGTTCCTCGAAGAAACGGTGTGCGGGGAGAGTTTTCCATGTCTCTCCCTGCGCCTCATTACGCTGCACCACCAGCAGGACTTCATCCTGCCTTGAAGCCTCAAGTTCATAAAAGGCCTCGCCGAACATCGCATGCGCGCTCTCGTTCAGCCCGCGCAAACCGCGCCGGTGCGCTTCTCCGTCGGGAGGCATCTGGTTGTAACGCCAACCGTCACCCTTGCCTTCAGCCAGACGTTCGTCGAGCGCGCCCGCGAGTTGAACCGGATGCGGGCGGTCGGCTTGCGGAATCAGGCGGTCGCAGGCCGCGCGGAGAGTGTCGAAGGCTTCGGCGTCAAAGAATCGCGGCTTTGGTTCGGGGGGCGGCGGAGCATCATCCGGCACGAGCCGCGACAGGAGCGCCATGCGCGTAGCCGGGGTGACGAGGCTCGTCTCGACTAAAGCGCGAACCGTGCCGCGCGGGTAGGTGTTGGCTTTCATGGCTGGCCTAGCTGCTCGACAGCTTGCCGCCGGTGACTTCGACGAGGCTGCCGGTCATAAAACTGCCGTCGCTCGACGCGAGCAGCACATAGGCCGGCGCGAGTTCTTCGGGCTGTCCCGGTCTTTTGAGCGCGACCTCGTGGCCGAAGTTTTCGACCTCCTCAATCGGCATCGTCGCCGGGATGTTGGGCGTCCAGACGGGGCCGGGCACGACGCAGTTGACGCGGATGCCACGCTCGCCGAGGTTCAGTGCGAGCGACTTGGTGAAGGCGTGAATCGCCCCCTTCGTGGCCGTGTAATCGACCAGCATCGGATGACCGACAAGGCCGACGATGCTGCCCGTGTTGATGATCGCATCGCCCTCGGACAGGTGCGCGAGCGCGGCCTGCGCCATGTAGAAGTAGCCGAAGATGTTCGTCTCGAAAGTCCGGCGAAACTGTTCTTCCGTTACGTCTTCAAACTTCTTCTGTGCCATCTGGTAGGCGGCGTTATTGACGAGGATGTTCAGACCGCCCAAATCTTCCACCGTCCGCTTGACCGCCGCGCGACACGCCTCCGAATCGCGCACGTCGCTCTTGATCACGAGACACCGCCGCCCTTTCTCCTCGACCATCGCGCGCGTCGTATTGGCGTCCCCATCGTTCTCGTTATAGAGAATCGCCACGTCCGCTCCCTCCATCGCGAAAGCAATCGCCACGGCGCGGCCGATGCCGGAGTCCGCGCCCGTGATCAGAGCGACCTTGCCCGCGAGCTTGCCCGCTGCTTGGTAGTTCGAAAGGTCGCTGTCGGGCTGTGGCTGCATCTCCGACTGCTTCGCCGGGTATGGCAGTTTTTGACCGCGGATGTCTTCCGCCTTCGGACGTTGCTCTTCATTACTCATAAATTTCGTCTTCCTGCTATTGCTTTACGCCGTGGCGGATTCCTCAACCGGATAATGCGGGCTTTCCTTGTGCTCGCAGAAGATGCACGGCTGATTTTTACTGTGATAAAGCTTCGCGCATCCCTTCAACTGGCCTCGTCTCAGTCGCCGGTAAACCGCCCCCGCGAGCAGCATGGCGAGCGGCGGAGCGGTGAAGTAAACCCACCAATCCGACCACTGCCGCGCCGCGAGAGCCGAACCGAAAGTACGCGCCGGGTTCATGCTCATGCCCGAAAACGGAGCTTCCACGATCAGGTAGATGCCTATGAGAAGACCTGCGAACAATCCGGCCAGTTTTTCCAAACGCTCCGAGTTGATGGCGATCAGCATGACCAACATCATTAAGAAAGAGATGACGAACTCCGCTGCGAAAGCGAGTTCCGTTCCTATCACTTCCCGCCCCGGCATGGTTGCGGTGTAGTTGACTGACGGGTGCGAGTACCACCGTCCGAGCGTCACTTTCAGCAATTGTGCCGCGCAGATAGCGCCTGTAAATTGCGCGAGCGTGTAAAGCAGAGCGTCCCGCAGCTTGATCTTTCCGAGACTGTAGAAAGCCCACGTCACACTCGGATTGATGTGCGCTCCCGACCGCTTGCCCCATGGCGAGTAAATGATGCCCGCAATATAAGCTCCCATTACTAAACCGAGCGGAACGCGGCGCAAGAGCGGCGGCAGTTGCCCGATTGATTGATGCAGGAGCGCGTCCGGGTGTTCGAGCAGCGTGGTCAGCAATCCCGCTCCTACGACGAATCCCGCGAGTCCGACGGCCTCCATCAAATATTCAGGACAATGATGCTTCATTGAATTCAACACGCTGTTTTTGTGTCGAGCCTCATTGCTGTTTGGATAAGAGTTCCCAAAACTCTTCCGCCATGCGCCCTTTGAAGAGGGTTCGCTCGGGGTTCCCCACGAACATGATTTCAACTTGTGAGATACTATCCTCCGCCGCCTGACGAAAGCGCACGTGCTCGATTAGGTCACTGTTGATCGCCAGCCAATCGCCGTCCACCCCTTTGAATTTGATCAGCTTCATTATCTTCCTCAATGACGTGTTCGCCCCTGCGTCGCTCACAAGCGAGGATGCGGGCGATGCTGCTTTTTTCTGCACCGGCAAAGCCCCACTCAAGACGTTACGGCGCGTAAACGGGCGCGCAGGCGCGAGGCGAATTCATCGTCCATTTGCGAGGCCGGCGCTTCCATGATGGCCGTGCGCAGCATGATGCGCAGATTCCGCCGGTCGACTATTTCGCGCAGGCAATTGTCGCAGAATTCGAGATGTCCGAGAGCTTCGTAATTGCTTGTCGTCAAAGAGTCGTCGCTTAACCACGAGTCCGCGATCTCACGCAAGTCACTGCATCGCATCCAAATTCACCCCTTGCCTTCCTTCATGTCTCGATAAAGGGTCGAAAATTTACCTCGTCGCCGATGTTTGACGCCGTACATGATTGCAACGAGCCAGGCGCGGCAACTCGCGCCCGGTTCCAGGAGATGAAATGATTGCAACGCTCGCATAAAAGTTGCTTCCACTAAATGCTCCGCCTTGCCGCGGTCGTGCTCCAGAGACATTGCAACCCGAAACAGCGCTTTCATGTGCGGCACCGCCTCTGCCTCGAAAGAGGCTAGAATCTCCCCGGACTTTTTGTATTGAGTCTCCTCACACATCGCGGCCGCACCCTCTCGCGAGCAACGCACTTACTTCTTACTTCATAACATTGACATAAAGCCGAAAACTGCTTTTTTTATTCCCGGTTCGGAGATGTTTCCCCTTACATCAGATTGGCAGGCTGGTACGGAGGGAAATGAGCGTCGCAATTGTTTCAAATGGCAAACCGCGCTCATCAAGTGCTTAACCGCAATGTCGAGCGCAGCGGGAATAAAAGAGAAACGTCGAGGAATAAAGTTGAGCAGACAAGACAATTTGTTCGCTTGCGGCTAGAGCAGCTAACCGCATTTCACAAGGCTCAGGTTAAGTAGAGTCTGTAGCCTCGCCGAGGCTGTGGCACGTCGTGCAGCGCTCCGGTCAGCACAGAAGAAAGAGAGAATAAAGCATGACACGCTCAAGAAATAAGAAGGTCGCTCTGGCCGCCCTCGCACTGACGGTGGCGCTCGCGATTCAGTTGATGCCGCCGACGCGGATCAACGCTTCCGATCACATAGACTCGCCCTCGATCACGCACGACCGCAGTTCGGACATCGCCGATTTGTACGCATTCGTTGACCCGAACGACAACTCGAAGGTCGTCCTGCTGCTGAGCACGCAGGGATTCGTCGTTTCCGGAGAGCATTTCGGGATGGCGATCTTCGACCACAACATCCGTTATCGCTTTGAAATTGAAAACACCGGCGACGCCAAACCGGACACCTTCATTGATGTCCTCTACTCGCCGGGACTCGGACGCGTGACGACACAAATGGCAACCGTCGAGTTGCCCGACGGCAAGAAATTCACCGCGCCCACCACCGCCTCGACGCAGGAATACGCGACGGTCGAACCCGTCGTGACAAATGATGCGGCCACCGGAGCCAGTTTCTACGCCGGCGTCTCCGATGATCCGTTCTTCCTCGATGACACGGGCGCGAATCGCTTCGTGGCATCTTCGATTGCCAATCCCGGACGCCCCGACAAGAAACTGTTAGGCGAGCGCGGGCGAGACACCTACGCGGGCTTCAACACGATGCTCACGGCGCTCAGCGTCCCGGCGGATATGCTGCGCGGGAAAAGCGGAAACGTCATCGGTATTAACGCCGTGACGCAGCGCAAGCGCAACCAACGGGTCGAAGATGACGGCGAAGTGAAAGCCAGCGGAGACTGGATCACGGTTGACCGCAGCGGCACGCCGCTCGTTAACAACGGTCTCGTCCCGCCGCCCCGCAAGAACCAGTACAATTCCGCCTCGACCGAAGACGACGCGAAGGGGAGGTTTCAGGCCGACCTCGTCAAATCGTTAAAGGCTCTCGGCACGGATGACGCGCACATCGCCATGCTGGCGAAGGGTGCCGTGGAGAAGGGCGACATCCTGCGCCTCGACCTATCGGTTCCGAACAAAGGTTCGCAGGGAGGCAACAATCCCAATGGCGGTTTCGGGAAAATGGGCGGTCGTCGCCTGCAGGACGACGTGGTTGATATGACCTTTACCATTATCAACAACGGCGTGCCGATGGGCGACAGGGTCAACGGCAATCAGGTGCCGTTCCGCAACTCGTTCCCGTTCGTCGCTAACGCGATCCAACCTTTCCGTCCCGGTTCCGGCGCCGAAGATCAAACGCGCCAGTAACCATGTTGACGATCCCGCGCCGGGGGCTGACGGTTCCCGGCGCGGGAGTTTTTCAAATAATCCGGGCAATCATGCCAGCATTACATTGCTTACTGTTTACACAGTTTATGACCATCGAATATCCGGCTTTGCGTTCGCTGATGAATAGATTCCCGCTCTACGTTGCGCTCGCGTTCATCGCTTTGTTGACGAGCGGTTGCGGCGGTATGTGGTCGTCGCGTGCGAACGCCTCACGCCCTGAGCCGAAGATACCAGCCGCCGCTCCGCTCGCTGATAATGATCAGGCAAGCAAAACAATGGTGCGCTTTCTCGAAGACCGAGTTAAAAGCGACCCGGAAGACTTCGCCGCCAACAACAAGCTAGCCACTCTCTATCTGCAGCGGGCGCGCGAAACGGGTAATGTCAATTATCTCGATCTGGCTACGCGTGCCGCAAAAGCCTCGCTCGCTTCCGTGCCGGCGTTGCGAAATGCGGGCGGCCTCAGCGCGCTGACTCAGGCCGAATTTTCATTACACGACTTTGCTTCCGCGCGTGATCATGCACTCCAGTTGACGGAACTTGATCCGGGCGAGAGTTACCCACACGCCCTGCTCGGCGATGTCCTGCTCGAACTCGGCGATTACAAAGGTGCCGCCTCTGCCTTTCAAAAGTATCAACGCATAGGCGGCCTCAACGACAGCAGCGAAACGAGGCAGGCGCGATTGGCATACCTGCGCGGCGACCACGCCGGCGCCACGCGCCACTACGCCGCCGCGCTGGTCTTGGCGCTCGACCACCCCGTTCCGCCGCGCGAAACCATCGCCTGGTGCCGTTGGCAACTCGGCGAGATGGCCTTTGCCGTTGGTGATTATGAACCCGCCGAACGGCACTACCGCGAGTCGCTCGTCACCTATCCGAATTATTATCGCGCGCTGGCTTCCCTCGGTCGCGTGCGCGCCGCATCAGGCGATCTGCCGGCTGCGATACAACATTATGAGCGCGCAGTCCGGATTCTTCCCGACCTGCAGTTTGTCGCCGCGCTCGGTGATCTTTATCAACTCGCCGGGAGAGAGAGAGAAGCCGCGACACAGTATGCGCTGGTCGAGCAAATCGGCCATCTCAGCGCGGCGGGCGGCGCTCGCTACAACCGGCAGCTTGCGCTCTTTTATGCCGATCACGATATGAAAGCGGAAGAGGCCTACGCTGATGCAGTGAAGGAGTACGAAGCGCGGCAGGATATTTACGGTGCGGACGCCGTGGCCTGGACGGCGCTCAAAGCAGGCAAGATGGTTGAAGCCCAGGTAGCCATCAAAGAAGCACTCAAACTCGGCACAAGCGACGCGAAGCTGTTTTATCACGCCGGAATGATCGCCCGCGCCGCGGGACATAAAGATGCCGCTCGTGATTATCTCAAGCGGGCTCTCGGGCTTAATCCGCAATTCGACCCACTGCAAGCTAAAATCGCCAGAAACGCGCTTGAAAATTAGTTTAAGTGGGCTGGCTATATTCCGTGCTCACCGGTCTATAAGCCAATATCAAAATATCGGAAGTTCGATTATCGGCACTGATTCAGCTAAAAAAGATTATGTGTGTTAACACACATTATGTATAATCCCCGCACAGGCATGTTTAGCCGACTTCCGGCCTTACCCTGTTGGTTAAGGAACAACCTCTATGCGTATCCTTTGCGTTGACGACGATGAAGACACACGCTACTTACTCGAATCTCTCTTGAGTTTTTCTGACTTCGAGGCAATCGCCGTCCAGGACACGGCGACCGCGCTCCTGCTCATCAGGCAGGAGCAATTTAAACTCTACATCATTGACAGCCAGTTGCCGGGCATGTCTGGGCTGGGGTTGTGTGAGCAGATTCGTGCCATAGACAAGGGTACCCCCATCGTTATCTTTTCCGGCAAAGCCCATCAATCAGACATTAGCGCGGGGATGATCGCGGGCGCTAATGCTTACATCGTCAAGCCCAACACCAGAGAAATCGTGCCCACCGTCAAACGCCTACTGAGAGCGACTCACGCCGCCAACGCTTAATTCCCTGAATTTCCCACCAAACCACTCTCCAATTATTCCCTGTTCTTTACCTCAGCCGCACGACGCCGGGGAGCATCCATGTCCCTGGCATGCTTACTAAACCCATCCCGCCTTCATCAATGCGCCGGTTCAGAGGTTCGCATTCGGCTCATGTACTCGTGAACAGATAAACATATTTCTGAATTTCTTTTCCCACAACTAATGTGTGACAGCACACATACAACGAGACAAGCAATGCTGTAATCTCCGTGATGTTCATGCAGGCTTAAGAAAAGTACCCATCAGTCGCTGGCCGAGGACAGAGCGTTCAAATTTTGTCCATGCCGGCTGCTGATTCTCTAAAGATCGCCCCCTCAAAGATGATTTCCCTCTGATCGGAACTCAATTCTCAAATCGGGTTTCACGTCTTGTCTTGCTCGATAAGGAACATAAGTGCGTCTTTAGCAATCCGGTTTTGCTTCTTCACTAATTCTGACAGATTGTTTGTGAAGTTTGCGCACACGGAAACGATGCTGAATATCGCGGTCATCCGGTGTTGGGCGGAGAGCAGCGGCACTTAGCAAAGGTTAATTCAGCTTCCTGATTATGCAACAACCAAGATTCTTCGCCGCGGGTGATTTTATGCAAGTCCACAAGACAATTACACCAGAGGACTTTGAGCAGGCGGCCTTGCCCCATCTCAACAAACTTTTTCGAGCGGCTGTGCGAATGACTGGCAACCAGGCTGAGAGCGAAGACCTCGTGCAGGAAGTCTACCTGCAAGCCTGGAAATCTTTTTACCGGTTCGAAATGGGAACCAATTGCCACGCATGGCTCTTCAAAATTCTTACTAATAAGATCAAACATTATTACCGCAAGAACTATAGATTCAAGTTAGTCAATGACAGCGAGAAGGCGTTGGCGGGTTTGGCCTATACTGCTCCCACCCCGCAAAGCCTATGTGACGAGTTGCTTCTCGCCTGTCTCGGTAATCTGCCATCCGTTTACCGCGAGGCAATAATACTGGCTGATGTCGAAGAGTTTTCTTACAAGGAGATTGGCGTAATATTGGATGTCCCCATCGGAACTGTTATGTCTCGATTGAGCCGCGGCAGGAAACTGCTCAGAATCGAATTAGAGAGATGCGGCGAAATTCATCCGGTGAGGCAGACGGCTGTGAGAAACATACATTAGACAAGCGCGTGTTGCCGGAAATTGCTCGTTTCGATATCAACATGTGAGGATAAACATATCGTTCAACTCTAGATAGCGCACCCGGCATAATAGTCGCCCCGACAGATGATAGGCGCGTCAGCGACTTCGGCCTCAACTCCATCCGCCGTCTGCTTCGCCTTACTAGAGACACAAAAGTTTCTTCTCTTCTCTCTTTCCCTGGAGCGTATTCGGCAGGCTGTCAACCTCATCGCGAGCTCTTGCCTGGCGACAGTTGCCGCGGCGCGTAACAAGAGATTCTAACATTGAAAAAGATGTTAGCATGGGAGCTAACCACCCACTCCAATAAACTAACAACTACTCTTTCACGACATGCTGTTTTTACCCTACAGTGAAAACAAAACCGGAGACAGGGAGCGTTAAATGAAAAGTGGCGGCTCATGAGCATTGAAACACAGGTCATACCGTTGATTCTGATCGTCGAAGCAGATGAGGGACTCCGTGGCGGCCTGAAGGACTTGCTGACGACGGACGGGTTCCTTATTGCGGCGGCAAAAGACGAGCAAGATGCGGTAAAACTAGCCCGCCGCCAATGTCCCGATTTGATTCTGGTCTGTCTCGGCGAGCCGCCGCTCGATCTCATCCCCGCCGTCGTTCGCATTCGCGAGCGGGCGGAGATTAGCAGTGAAGTGCCGATTGTTGTCTTTTGCGTCAAAGCAGTTGCCGAAGGGGACGAAGTAGCTTACGAGAATCACGTCCATGTCATCAGTCCTGATAACTTCAACCACTTGAGGCGCTTTCTCAAGCGCCTTTTGCCCGCGATGTCGATCAACACTTAAAATCTACCTTTGGCTGCAGCACGTGTTGTCGCGTAAATCCGTCATTTATGCTTGCAAGAGGCTTGCAGCGTGTGTTAACACACATATAACAAGGGAAGTTACATAAAGCCCTAGCCGTTGCTAGCTCTTATAACATCCACCACATCATATTTGTTGAACATCATCCGTGCTGTAAGGTTTGGAAACCTGTTATAAAGCCATCTGGCTAAGACTTTAATCTAGTCCACCCTATAAAGAGGTCTTTCGTGAACACCCCTACGCAACCTCAGAACTTCTGCCGCAACCGGCTTCTCGCCAAGCTGCCTGTTGAGGAATACGAGCGGCTGGCACCACATCTGCAGGCAGTCACCTTTGATCTGGGCGACATCATCTATCAAGCCGGCGGACATATCGACTACATCTATTTTCTCACCGACTGCATCGTCTCTTTGCTCTACACGATGGAGAACGGGACGAGCGCCGAGATCGGTATCGTAGGTAATGAAGGCGTTATCGGCATCGCCCTCTTCATGGGAGGCGACACCATGCCTAATCGCGCCGTCGTGCAAAGCGCCGGGACGGCTCTCAGGATGAAGGCTCAAGTTCTACAGGATGAGTTCAAGCGGGGCGGTGAGTTTCATCGTCTGTTGCTGCGATATACACAGGCACTTGTGACGCAGATTTCACAAACAGCCGTCTGCAATCGTCTCCACTCAGTCGACTCACAACTCTGTCGCTGGCTGCTGTTAAGCCATGACCGCTTGCAAACGAATGAGTTGATCATGACACACGACATGATCGCCAACATGCTGGGAACCCGCCGCGAAGGCGTGACCGTCGCCGCCGGCAAGCTGCAAGATGCAGGACTTATCAACTACTATCGCGGACACATCACGATCATTGACCGCGTGGGATTGGAGGCGACGGTCTGTGAATGTTACCAGGTGGTCAAAGGCGAGTTTGATCGCTTACACATCTAGTTGAGATGTGACATATCTGAGCACCACATCCTTTCGCTTAATATGACATAAAGTCTTCGGCCGCCCCCTCACGTCCCTCCTTCCTCATAGTAGTCCACCATTCGCTCAATAATATTTAACCCATCCCGATTGCTAATGATGAGAAGCGGCCGGATTGGCATGTTACAGGCAAATCGTGAGCCTCGCCTGTACGAAAAAGGCGGCAAATATCGCTTGGGGAATATTTTGGGGGTGTTTGGGACTTTATACTATCAGACGATAGGTTCCGAAGTTTAAGGAGACAGCCGAATGCCGCATCACGCTACTCTCCTGGAAGAAATCACTCCAGCGATTGTTTCTCAAGACGTGTCAAGTACGGTCGGACGGTCGAAAATTGGCCGGATAGTAAAATCGATACATCACGCCGGTCAGGTAAATGACTCAAGGCTTGCCGGCAATTACGGCAACAACCACACCCACGCCTCTAGTCTTACTGCAATCGACATGAATCAGTTTCCCACACCGCTCGTCGGTCGTTCACCACAGATGCTACAGCTCCTTTCGCTCATTGAGCGGATTGCGCCGACCGATAGCCCGACACTTATCATGGGGGCTACCGGGACAGGCAAAGAACTGGTCGCACGCGCGATTCATCAACAGAGTCCGCGCGCCCTTGCGCCTTTTATCGACATCAATTGTTCGGCCATCCCCGACACACTGTTCGAAGCCGAGTTCTTCGGTCATCAACGCGGTTCGTTTACGGGCGCGCATGAAACGCGGCGCGGATTGTTTGAAGAGGCGGCGGGCGGCACGCTCTTTCTCGACGAAGTTGACGCACTCAGCCTCTCATCGCAGGCAAAGCTCCTGCGTGTTTTGCAGGAGCGGTGTTCGCGGCGCGTCGGGGGACGCGAGAACATACCGCTCAACGTGCGTGTGATCTCCGCTACGAGCCGCGATCTCCAACACGGGGTCGCGGAAAACACGTTTCGTGTTGACCTGTTATTCCGTTTGCGCGTGATGCCACTCTACGTGCCGTGTCTTCAAGAACGCGGCGAAGAAGATATTCATTTATTGATCAAACACTTCCTGATAAAGCATTCGAGGCATTCGGGACAGCGACCCCGCAGATTTTCCAAGGAATGCTACAAAGTGCTCGCCGGCTATAGCTGGCCCGGCAACGTGCGCGAGTTGGAAAATACCGTTCAGTATGCGCTGGTCATCGGAACTGAAGAAGAATTAACTTTGCAAGACTTGCCGCCCCGGATGCACGACGCCGTGATCGCTGAACGCGCTTTGTGCGATGTGGCGCTTGACCGTTGCAGACATGAGATGATGCCGCTGGCGGAAGCCGAACGGCTGTACATCCTCTGCATTCTCAACAGCTTCGGTGGCAATCAAGTGCAGGCTGCCGCCACGCTCGGCATAGACGCGCGCACGCTCCGTCGCAAGCTGAAGCTCTACAGAACCTCAACAAAACCGATCACTATCAATTGAGCGCGGTCGGGTTTTCCCACTTTACGGAGGTATATATGCGTCTATCCCTGAGTTTAACTATCCTGCTTCTCCTGTTCGCCACGGCCTGTCAGAAGAGCGCAACTTCAACCCCCGACAATCCACAGTCGGCAACGGAGTATTACAACCGGGGCGTCGAGCGGCAAAACAAAGGCGACGTAAACGCCGCCCTCGCCGACTACACTAAAGCCATCGAACTCGACCCCAGGAGTTTCAGCGCCCACAACAATCGCGGCAACCTGCGGCAAGACAAGGGCGATTTAAAAGGGGCGATCCTCGACTACAGCGCCGCCTCCGTCATCAACCCCCGGCACGCCACGGCTTTCTTTAATCTCGGCCATGCCTATCAAAGTAGAAAAGACTATCCGGGCGCTATCCGCGAGTACGGCAAGGCTATCGAGGTGAAGCCGGATTACGCGATGGCTTACGCCAATCGAGGGTTGTGCCAGTTATATGAAGGTAGCGACGCCGAGGCGCAAAAGGACTTCGACCGCTCGATTGAAATCAACGGTGAGATAAAGAACTCACTCGACGGCTACATTGCGAAAGTAAAGCGGGAACGCGCAGGGGGGCGGTAGACGCCTGTAGGGGCAAATAGACGCTCGAAATATGAGCCGGGGCGAGTGGAAACCGCCGCACGCGAAACACGCGCGCGGCGGTTTTCGCGTTCAGCTACAGACTTATCATCGAATATTAGTTCATCTCCGCACGGCGTTATATTCATCATTCAAATCGTCTCGCCGGAACTACCGCTCACACCGCCTCCAAGCAATTTTGTCCGGTAGTTAACAATCCTGTCCTAGCCAAAGTTGCGGGGATGAAGATCAAACGCACCTAGCGATGCGGACAGAAATAAAGCGTTAGCAGTTCTTAAGTAGGGCAGGGGCGATAGTTCGCCATGAACGAGCCGCTCCCGGCACGACGCCTGTGAGCATCCGGCATGAGAGTTGCCATAGTCTGTTGCGTTACAACTCCAATTATAAGAATACGGGTAGCCCTTCGCTCCGCTTATGCGTGACGCCAACAAAATTCTTGTGCGACATACATCGTCCAGCCCGGCACGGCGTGCGCTGAGCGTCTATTTGCTTTTTTACGGCTGACCAAAAACATAAGCCCCCGCATCATTGGGGATGATGCGGGGGCTTCGCTAACAACACAATCTCCACTGCACCATTGCACTGAAAATGTATCGTTTGGATGGCAGGCATTTTAGCGCAACTGTGGTGGAAGCTCAATCCTGAGGAATCAGGAGAAAACAGGGGACATCGAGAATGAGATTCAGACCAATAGTTGCAAGCACGATGGCGTTTGCGATGGGGGCAAGTTTGCTGTTCGCAAGCTTTCCGTCCGCAGTGACGCCAACGACCTACGCCGCCGACCACCGCGACTCCGCCCGAGTTGACGCGCGGCCGGAAGGCGACTTCCCGGACGTGTTCGCGCACGTCAGCCCGGACGATTCGAGCAAGCTGGTGTTAAGCCTTAACACCAACCCGTTTTCCAACGCGGCCGAGCAGTCGAGTTATCGCCTGGCGGAGGATTACCTTTATCAGATCAAGATTGACAACAACGGCGACGCCGTTCCCGACTATGTCATTCAGTTCACCTTCGACGACAGCGCGGCGCAGATTTACACGGTGAGAGCCGGTGTGCCCACCAATCCGCGCAGCCCGAAACTTACGCCCGTGGTAGACACACTGCTCAACGTCGAGCCGATCTGCCGCGCCATCACCTATCACGGCTCCGTCAACGGAGACGGATCGCCGGCCGTTCCGCCAATTCCCGAACCGAACGCGACGCCGGAAGCCAGCCCGACGCCGACGCCTAATCCGCTCGGCGGCCGCAAACCCGTCATCGGACGCAACAACACGCGTTGCTTCGTCGGTATGCGCGACGATCCGTTTGTCACCGATGTCGGTCAGGCAGTCTTCCGCATCGGTCTGAACCCGAACCCGGTGCGCAACTTCCGTAACCACGAGCAGGACGTGTTCCGCGAGTTCACCAGCACGGGCGGCCCCTTCGGCCCCGTTCGCGGTCGTCCGGCCGACGCGCTCGACCTGAACAGCGGCCTCGACGGTTTCGGCGGCTTCAACTCCACGGTGCTTTCGGTGGAAATTCCGAAGGACTGGGTTAGAGGCACAGGCTTCCCCGCGCAAGGCCCGGCGATACCGGATGCGCTTGACATCGACCAGGACGGCAACAAGACCGAGTTGTTGGCTTCAAGCACGATTCCCGCCGTTCCCGGTGGCATCGGTGTGTGGGCGACGGCCAGCATCGCCAAGAGCGACAACGGCAACGAGCGCGTGGTGGCGAGACAGGGAGAGCCGGGCAACGTCTCTTCAACCTACCAGCAGTTCGAGCGCATGGGTCAGCAACTCTTCAACACCGTCTGGGCTTGGAGACAGCCGCCCGCCAACGCGGTCAGCAATTTCCCTGACCTGACGGATAATGAAATCAAGAATTACTTCAACGAGTTGGCTCCCGAGTGGGACATCGAGAATTTCAGCTATCTGATTCCCGACGCACTGGTCGTCACCCCGAATAACGCCGAGAACGACATTCAGGTGCGTAGAGCGGCGCTGCAATCCGGCGGCTATCTCAATCCGGCGACGGGCACGGCCTACCTGCTCGACCAACTGCCGGCTCCCTACAACGCGTTGCGCAACGCAAACGTGGACAAGCGACTGCTTCAGAAGTTGCTGCTGCCCGATTACCTGCGCCTCGACATGAATCGCGCATCATGCGTCACGCCCGCACTGCCCGGTGCGCAGGCCTCCAACAACAACGGCAACGACATGGGCATCAGCCAGTTCGGCCTCCAGAACGGTCGCCGCACGGCGGACGACGCGACGGACATCGTGCTCCGTCTCGCCCGTGAATTAACCGATGTCTGCTACACGCCCGCCGGAGAAAACATCCCCGGCCGTCGTTGCCTGCGTTTAGTGTCGGCGAGATATCCCGCGACACCTCCGGGCATCAGTTCGGATTCACGCATCACGGCCGTGCTGCAAGGCACTGACTTTATCGAGCCTGACGCCGCCGTGGATACGCTCGACCCGCTCGGAGCCATCAACAATCTGGCGAACAGCGGCAACGACCGTATGTTGAATACGGACTACCCGTACTTCGCGTCGCAACACCCGGTTCCGGGTGAACTCGGCGAGGACACGACCGGCTTCCCGCGTGCTTCCGACCCGGCCATCATCGTCTTCGGCGGCCGTGCCAATGACACGCAGATGAACCGGTAAACGAACCTCCACTGCGCCTGCGCAGTGAAGCGAGCGCTTACAGGAAAGGCTTCCGCGAGCCGCAATTCGCGGAAGCCTTTCCCTTTTTACCCCGCCTTCCGATGAGGAACGGAACAATGAAAAAGTCTTTCTTCATTCTTCTCTCCCTGGCCGTGCTGGCCTCTCTCGCAGGAGCGGCTTACCTCTTTGCGCCCGCGCGGATTAAAGGGCGACTCGGCTTTTCGGCTGAGCCGTCCCGAACTTCACCTGAAGCCTCTGCGCGTTCGCTCGAAGATCAACTCGTTATCTTCCATGAATCACGTATCGCCAACCAGCCGAAGGATGCCCAGGCACATCGCTTGTTGGCTCGTGCCCTGCTCGAACGCGGCAAGGTGACGGGCGACCCGGTGGACTTCGACCGCGCCTGGGCTGAACTCGACCGGAGCGAAGCTCTGGAACCGCACGATCTGCGCACTCTGACGGAGCGCGCCGATTTATCGCTCTCCCGGCATCGCTTCGGTCTCGGACGTGCGCTGGCCGAACAGGGATTGCAGCGCGCGCCCGACGACATCGACCTGCTCGGACTCGCCGGTGATGGCGCGGTCGAGATGGGCGACATTGCCGGCGCTGAAACTTACTACCGCGAACGCGCACGCCTCGGCCCCACGCTGCCGTCCAGTTGGGTGAAACTCGCCCGCTCGGCGGAAATACAGGGCAGGCTCGAAGAGGCCGCCGTGCTGATGCAGGATGCGCTCGACAAAGCCTACGTCAGGCGCATCTCGCAGGACGGCATCGCCTGGATCGCCGCGCGCTGCGCCGAGATCGCGATGAAGCGAGGCAAGCTGGACGACGCCCGCCGATTTTTAGACACCGCTTTACAATTGAAGCCGGAGCACCCGCTCGCGCTTGAGTTTCTCGCCAATCTCGAACTATGGCAGGGACACCCGCAGGCGGCTGAAGTTGCTTACCGGAAGCTTCTCTCTCTGCGGCCTCGCAGCCCGAAAATCCAGCTCCGTCTCGCCAATCTGCTCGCGGCAGGCGGAAAGAGTGATGAAGCACAGCGACTCAAAGATGAAAGCCTCCGCTTATTTGAACAGTCCGTTGCGAGCGGATTTGAAGGATACCTGCGCGATCTTGCGACCCTTGATTTGGCCGCCGGACGTTACCAGCGCGCCGCCGAACTTGCCGCCCGCGACCTGACGCTCCGCCCCACCGTCGAGAGCCGCGCGCTCTACGCGGGGATTTTGCAGGCGGCGAAAGATGCCGGGCATACGTTGACAAATTCCGCCCCGCACGAGTCTCAAGACATTCACGCCACGTCAAGATCACCGGTCGCGGTCTTGAGCCGGCAACAGTAAGAATCGCCTCGCTTATTTCAGTCACATGGGTGCGAAACGTATTCGCCGTACCGGGAATAAATAGTTCCTTGAAGGGAATACAAATGTGTGATTCCAATCATATCCCTGTCAAACGCTTCGTTGGATGAAGCCTCCAACCAAAGGAGTCTTATGCTTCACACTCGCCGGGCTATCACGCTTCACCATCGGAAGCGGACGCTGCACTTCGCGGCGTCTCTATGTGCCGCGTTCCTATGTATCGCCCTGGCTGGCAGCGCGGCTCTCGGACACCCGCTCGGCAATTTCACCATCAATCATTTCTCTCGAATTGAGATCGACGGCGAACGCATCCGCGTCAGATACGTCGTCGACATGGCGGAGATTTCCACGCTTCAGGAATTGCAGCAGGCGGACACGGACGGCGACGGCTCTCCTTCAAGCGCGGAACTAAATGCGTACCTTGAGCGAGTCGCCCCGCAGTACGCCGAACAACTCCGGCTGACAGTTGATGGAACGCGCATTCCGCTGTCCACGGTCGCACAGAGAATCGCGGCCGTTCCCAGAGACGGTGGGCTGCTGACGCTGCGCATCGAGTGTGATTTCGCCGGAGAGGTGACGGCGGGCGCGGGCGGCTCACGCAGACTGCGCTTCGAGGACGCCAATCATCCTGATCGCATCGGGTGGCACGAGATCGCCGTCGTCCCGTCCGCCGGAACATCCGTCTTTAACTCAAACGCCTATTCCGATTCATTCACCGATGAACTCAAAGCCTACCCTGAAGACTTGATGATCGCGCCGCTGGACGAGCGCAACGCCGAACTCTCCTTCATCAACGGGGCAGTCCCCGCCGGGGTCGCCGCGCAGCCCGCCCGCCGCATCCCTTCCTCCGTTAAGATGCGCGACTGGAGCGGCAGCGCAAGTGATGGCGCCCCGGCCATCGGCTCTACTCTTCGGGGGGGCGAGGGTGGCAGTCGTCCCGCCGCCGCGCAATCGAGCGACCGTCTCGCCGCGCTGATCGCCGTGCCGGAGTTGACGCCGATGATCGCTCTCTTCGGTCTGCTCATCGCCTGCGTGCTCGGCGCGCTGCACGCTTTTTCGCCCGGTCATGGCAAAACGGTCGTCGGCGCATATCTCGTCGGCTCACGCGGCACGGCCAGGCACGCGGCGTTTCTCGGCCTAACCGTGACGATCACGCATACGCTCGGCGTCTTCGCGCTCGGCCTCGTGACGCTCTTCGCCTCTCAGTACATCGTCCCTGAAACGCTCTTACCCATTCTCAGCTTTGTTTCCGGCGCGATTGTCGTCACGATTGGCCTCAGCCTCTTCACGAGCCGCCTGCGCGGAGCATTCAAGCGCCCGGCGCATGAACACTCTCACGGTTCACACAGCCACACTTCCGAATCGCACACCCATACCGGGCACGATGCGGCGCACGAACATGCCGGCGGACACTCGCATACGCACGAAGGGCACGCACACGCGCACAACGGCGACAACGCGCTCGTCCATTCGCATGACGGCGGAACCGAACACTCGCATTTGCCGCCGGGCGCGGACGGCTCGCCCGTGACGTGGCGCAGCTTGCTCGCGCTCGGCATTTCGGGCGGCCTGCTTCCCTGCCCTTCGGCTCTGGTCGTGCTGCTCTCGGCTATTTCGCTGCACCGCGTCGGCTACGGCATGTTCCTCGTCGTCGCGTTCAGCATCGGGTTGGCTGCGACCCTGACCGCCATCGGCCTCATGTTCGTCTACGCCGGACGCTGGATGAAACGTCCGGCTGGCGCGTTCGGCGACCGTCTCGTGCGCGTGCTGCCGATAGGGAGCGCATTCGTCATCGCGTGCGTCGGCGCGGCCATCTGTTATGAAGCTCTCGGTCAGGGTGGATTCAATCTGTCGGCGTTCCTCGGCAAGGTTGTCCTCGAAACCCGCGCGAGCTTCGCGGGCGACGCGCCGTCCTTCGTTTCCGCGAGCGCGCTGGCGGTTCTCGGCCTCGGTCTCGTCTTCGGGCTCAAACACGCCACGGAGGTAGACCACGTTATCGCAGTCTCAACCATCGTGAGCGAGCACCGCAAATTGTCGCGCGCGGCTCTGGTCGGGGGCTTGTGGGGCGTCGGTCATACGGCGTCCTTGATGATCGTCGGCATAGTGGTGCTGCTGTTGCGCGTGGCGATCCCGGAACGCGTGGCGAACTGGTTGGAGTTCTGCGTCGCGCTGATGATTATCGGGCTTGGGGCGCACGCATTCCTGCGCGCGCTCAGACGCCGCTCCGACATACACCTGCACAAGCACCAGCACGACGGGGACGACGTCGCACACGCACACGTTCATTTTCATGAACCGGGCGCGGAGCCACACGACAACGCGCACGGGGAACACTCGCACGCCGCGACGACGCATTCGCATGCCATCTCGCGCATCGGCCTCAAACCTTTGCTCGTCGGCGCGATGCACGGGCTGGCCGGGTCGGCCGCGCTCACTCTGCTCGTGCTCACGCAGATCAATTCGGCGGCCATCGGGCTGTTGTACCTGACAATTTTCGGCGTCGGCTCGATTTTCGGGATGTTGATCATGTCGGGACTCATCGGCCTGCCGTTCGCCCTGAGCGCGCGCAGGTTCAACGGCATTCATTACGGCTTGCAGGCGCTCGCCGGGGCGGTCAGCATCGCCTTCGGTTTCTGGTATGCCTACGAGACGGGCATTACGACCGGAATTTTGGCAACCATTTTGTAGTAGTGAATCCGGCGACCGAGCAGAGGCCGAACACGCTCGTGCAGCAGTTGAGAGAATGCACACGTTATACGGACGTGTTGAACCGGCGCGATCAGATCGCCACATGGATGTTGGGATACCCGGCGGGCGTGGTGCGCGGCTTTCCCGGCAACTTTGAGACTCAAACGAAGACACCGGTCGACGCCGACGAGTTGAGACTGAACTACAACATCCCAACGAACATACTATTCGGATGACAAATCAACACTCGACACGGAGCCGCATCATACGCAAACCATCAATCATCATTCTTAGTTTGGCGCTCCTCTGGCTCCCCTCGATAGCGTCGGCACAATCCGCGCGCGACGCCTCGTCAAACACAACTTCGGATGCGCCCGTGTCGTTCATCCGGAAGCCTAACGAATCATGCACGCTGGCCGGCGTGATTCTCTCGCGTCAGGACGAGTTGGTTCCGAACGTTTCCGTCATCGCCCGCACCTCCACGGGGGAAGAAGGGCGAACCGTCAGTGATGCGCGCGGAGCTTTCAGCTTGAACGTTCCGCGCGCGCCTGTGACGTTGAGGTTTGAAGGAAACAATATCGCGCCGCAGGAAAGAGATATCGGCGTCGGTGAAGCGACCGAGAATCTGCAAATCAAGATCGAGTTCGTCGTCTCACCGATTCACGAATCCGTCTTGATCGTGTCCGACGGGCTTGACCCGGCAATCGAGCGTCGCAACGACACCATTTACACGAACGCGCTGTTCGGCAGAGACGACCAACTGATCGAAACTCTGAACGCCGGTATCAACGTCGGTCAGCACGAGGGCGGCGGCAAGTCTCTGGAGATACGCCGCTTCGGCTTCAACCTCGATCACGGCGGAGTGAACGGAGGGTTAAAGATTCTGGTTGACGGCGTGCAGCAGAATCAAGCGACGCAAGGCCACGGGCAAGGCTATCTAGGCCAGTTGAAAAGCCTGACGCCCGAACTGGTCGAAGGCGTGGACATCCTCAACGGGCCGTTCAGCGCGCAGTACGGCGACTTTTCCGGCCTCGGCGTCGTGCATATTCGTTCGCGCGAGTCGCTGCCCGACCAATTCACCATGCGTTTTCAGGGCGGCTCATTCAACCACCGCCGCGCCTTCGTCGCCTACAGCCCGCAGTGGGAAAAGACCGGCTCTTTCATCGCTTATGAGAGGTCGCGTCTCGACGGGCCGTTTCTGAATCCGGGACGTTACTCACGCGACAACCTGACGGCCAACTTCACGTATCGTCCGAGCGACGAGCAAACGTTCGGGTTCAAACTGAGCGCGGGTCGCAATAACTTTTACTCTTCGGGGCAGATTCCGCTCGACGAAGTTGCCGCCGGGCGACT